>JAUNLN010000040.1 GCA_030532245.1 Actinomycetaceae bacterium | reverse complement strand
GCGCGGGCGGCGGCGGCACCATCGCCTACATCCTCGCCGAGTACGGCATGGACGTCATCGACTCCGGCGTTGCCGTGCTGTCCATGCACGCGCTGTGGGAGGCCACCAATAAGGCCGACATCTTCGAGGCGTACAAGGGCTACAAGGCGTTCATCACGCGCGCATAACAGGCTCTCCACCTGAAATCGCCACATGAGGGCGGGCACCGCATGGTTGCCCGCCCTTGGCATATAATGTGAGCATCTGAGCTCATGAGCCCGTGCAGAAAGGCCAATCACGTGGCAGATATCCAAAACCTTGCAATCGTCGTCGTGACGTTCAAGCGTCAAAACCTCCTTACCAAGCTGTTCGACTCCTTCTGCGAGCTGACGCGCGCGCCGTGGCGCATCGTCATCGTCGACAACGAGAATTCCCCCGAGACCGAGCGGATGGTCTCCGACCTCAACGAGCGCTGCGTCGCGCGTTGGGGCAACGCCGAGACCGACTCCGAGGGTGGCACGCAGCGCGTCGTGTACGCCCCGCAAACCGAGAACCTCGGCGGCGCCGGCGGCTTCTCCGCGGGTGTGCAGCGCGCTTACCATCTGGGCGCCGAGTGGTTTTGGGTCATGGACGACGATGTGACGGTCCGCCCCGACGCCCTCGAGCTGCTCGAGCCCTGGACGCACACCCATCGCGTCATCCAGGGTTCGCGCCTCGACTACGACGGTGGCCCCTTCTACTGGCAGTACGATTTCATCGTGCCGCTCGGCATCCCCAACCCCATCGCCCCCGCGGCGTTTGGCGAAGAGGGCTATCGCTCCATGAACACCCTGTGCTTCGAGGGCGGCCTGTTCGCCCGCAGCATCATCGACGAGATCGGCTTCCCCGACCCCCGCTTCTTCATCTACTGGGACGACACCATCTACGGCTACCTCGCATCCAAGGTCACCGACTCCATCGTCATCGCCGACCTCATCCTGCAGCGCAGCCGCGATATCCCCAACTGGGACATCGCCGGCGTGCGCCAGCTCAACGGCACCTCGGACATGAACCGCTACCACATCATGCGCAATCGCGGCTACATGATGCAGTACTTCCGCCTGCACGGGGACTATAACCGGTTCATGTTTGGCCTCGGCACGGCGGCGACCTTCGCCAAGGAGCTCATCCGCCTCATCGCCGTGGACCACACGCTCAAGACGGGCATCCCCGCCCTGTTCCGCGGCATGCGCGATGCGCGCAAGATCTACCGCGACACCTCTTGGAAGCCAATGCCCCCGCTCAAGGGCTAACGCGCCCTGCTGGCAATCGGGTCGGCAGGTGCGCACGTGCACACGCCCTCTCACCGACCCCCTTCTCCACAGACCCTCCTCGTGTGTTAGGAGTTTGCGTTCCTTCGCATTTAGGGGTGGATTACGCGAGGCTTGGGTACGAGAATCTCGTGAGCAATCACGAGAGGCGGATTCCATGACTCCTAACGATATCGATGCAACCACCCACATGAACAGCCAGGCGCAACAACCCGACTCGCAGGGTGCAAAGGACGTACCCGCTGCCCTTCCCCATCGAAACGACGCGCGCGGCAAGGCGTATGGCGCGGTGAGCGAGGATGCGCAGCCCCGTCAAAGCCCCTACGCCGCTGCCTTGGGCTCACCCGACACGCATATCGGCGCGACCCAACCCATCGCCATTCGCAAGGGCCTCTTTGACGGCATATCCGTAGCGCAGGTCATCGCCGCGTCCGCCGCTGCCGCGACATCTATGCTCCTCGCATCAAAAATCGGCATCGCGGGCTCGGTGATCGGCGCCGCCGTGAGCTCCATGGTCACGGTCGTCTGCTCGCAGATGTATCGCAACGCCCTCGACGCAAGCGCGCAAAAACTCAAAGCCAAGCAGGCATATAACGCCTATGTCCACGGAATCGCGCACGATGCGTCCAGCCAGCAGGACCCTACCTCAGCCGACGCGCAGGGTTCCGCGCGCCCCAACACCGTGCTCACGGCGCGCATCGCGCCCACGAAACTCCAGGCGCGCGCGGCGGCGGAACGCAGCGCAGCCAAGCGCAAGGTCGCCGTCGCCTCGGCGCTCATCGCCATGCTCGCTGTCGCCCTCAGCGCGGGCGCCATCATGTTGAGCACCGCCGGCGAGGGCCTGGGCACCAAGACTTCGCCGATCTTCCGCTCCGCGGCCCCTGCGCCCGAGCAAGTGACCAACCCCGCCGACGAGCTTGCCCCCACCGACCAATCCGACGAGTCGACTCCCCAAAACAGCCCGGACGCCAACGGCACGGGCGCGACGGAACCCTCAGATTCCGGTGACACCCAAGGGTCGACGGACGAGAACGCCGGCGCGACCGCACCGGAAGCTCCTCAGTCGCCCGACAGCACGCAGGGCGGTGACTCGTCATCCGACGCCAACGGCGACGCATCCGCCGGCAGCGGCGATGCCAGCGCGTCTGCTCAGGGGCAGGGCAACACCACGAAGCCCGGCAACGGCGGGCAGGGCACTTCACCCGCCTCCGCCTAGGACCGCCAAACGCGCCGTTAGGCCGCCCCGTTCGATTTCGCGTGCGTGATGCTACCATGGACAGCACGCAACGACACGAAAGAGGCCGCCATGGCACGCATCACCACCACAACGCTGACTGCGAACAATCGCATTTACCTGTATCAACTGCTCTCCCGCGAACTCGGATGCGGCAAGCAGACCTTCTTGCCCGCAGTCGAGGAGGCGCTCGCGAGCGACCGCATGACTGCAGACGACCTCGGCTTCGAATCGACACGAGCGCTGCTCGAGGCACTCGACGAGTTCATCAAGCTCACGGTTTTCAAGGGCGGGCGCATCTACGCGACTGTCATCGCCCAGCCCGCCTGGGACGACGCCCTCGCGGCGTTCGAGGCCGCAGGGTCGAAGGGCTCGGCGGGCGGAGGACCTACCAACAAGCCCTGGAAGCGCAAGAAGGCCGACAAGGCTCTCAAGCCGGTACGCCCGAAGCGCGTGAAGCGCCCCGAGCCCGAGCCCGAAGCCGCGCCCTCCGAGCAGCCGCCTCGCACGAAGGATGCGGAATCTGTCGCCGAGGCCGCGGCCACCCCGAAGGCCACCTCTCCTGCTGAGACCGCAGTCGCCGAGGAGGCCGGGGGCCCAGTGGCGTCTGCGCCCGCAACGGATGCAGCACAGGCTGTGAAGGTCACGCCCGCAGGTGAGGCCAAAGACGAAGGGGCTGTGGACGCCGCGCCCGCCTGCGGCGCACCCCAACCCGACGAAGCGCCCTTCGGCGAGGCCGTCGCAGGTGCCGAGGCGGTGGCCGAGGCGACGCCTTCGGCCGTCTCCACGCCCGAACCCGCCATATCGCTCACGGTGGTCTACGACCCCTACAGCGGCGTCGACCGCGAAACGACGATTCAGTCCCATCCCGTCACTCCAACCCCCGAGGCCACTCGGAAGCCCATTGCAGGCGACTCGAAGGCATCCGGCGCCGAGCGCTCTCAGGCCGCGCATCCTGAGAACAAGAAGCTTTCGAATCGACCTTTGGACGAGCAACCTGCCCAGCCGGCACAGCCCTCTGCACACCCCGTGCAATCGAAGCCCACGCAGAAGCCGACGCAGCCGGCCCAGGCAACTCAGTCACCCGCATCGCAGCCGGCCCAGGCGGGCCCGGCCCAAGCCTCGGCCTCGGAGGCCCAGAGCCAGCCGAACCAAGCTCCCCAGCCGACCCAGGCGACTCAGCCATCCGCATCGCAGCCGGCCCCGCAGGCCCCTTCACAGGAGCCCGCGCGCCCCGCATCGAGCATGCCTCCAGCGGAGATTCTCGCCACCTATCCTGTCGACTTTTCGACCGACGTCTACCTCGCCAGCGAGCGCATCGGCGATCTGTGCGAGCTGCTCCCCTACGGGACCGACGTCTTCACGCTCCTCGCCGAGGACTACACTCGCGCGCGCACCCTCGAGCTGATAAGCGGCTCGCGCGCACGCGCCACCTTCCCCCTGCGCATACAGCACCTCGATTCCACCGAACCCATCCGCGTCACGCTCAAAAAACGGTCCGGCTCCGGCCTTCAGTGGGAGCTCGCCTCAATCGAGTAGCCCCAAAACACCGCGCCCCTCGCTGCAAAACAAGTGCAGCGAGGGGCGCGAAATCGACGTACCGCAGCCTAATCGCGCGTGAGCTTGCGATGCACGCGATGGGGCTGAGCGGCGTCCTCGCCCAGGCGAGCGATGCGGTTCTCCTGATACTGCTCGAAGTTACCCTCAAACCAATACCAATTGCCGGGGTTCTCGTCGGTGCCCTCCCACGCCAGAATGTGGGTTGCCACGCGGTCGAGGAACATGCGGTCATGGCTGATGACCACGGAGCACCCGGGGAACTCGAGCAGCGCGGACTCGAGCGCGGAGAGCGTCTCGACGTCGAGGTCATTCGTGGGCTCATCGAGGAGCAGCAGGTTACCGCCCTGCTTCAAGGTGAGCGCCAGGTTGAGGCGGTTGCGCTCTCCGCCGGACAAAACGCCGGCGCGCTTCTGCTGGTCGGAGCCCTTGAAGCCAAAGCTCGCCACGTAGGCGCGGCTGGGCACCTCGTTGTCTGCGACCTGCATGATGTCCAGGCCGTCGGAAACGACCTCCCACAGGGTCTTATCGGGATCGATGCCGCCGCGCATCTGGTCGACATAGGAGATCTTGACCGTCTCGCCGATCTCGAGGTTGCCACTCGTGAGCGGCTCCAGGCCAACGATGGTCTTGAACAGGGTGGTCTTGCCCACGCCATTGGGGCCAATCACGCCCACGATACCGTTGCGCGGCAGCGTGAACGACAGGTCGTCGATGAGCACGCGGCCGTCGAACTCCTTGTGCAGATGCTCGGCAACGAGGACCTTGGATCCCAGGCGAGGACCGACGGGGATGCGGATGTCGGTGTAGTCGAGCTTCTGGCTGGCGCGCGCCTCGGCCTCCATCTCCTCGTAGCGTGCCAGACGGGCCTTGTTTTTGGCTTGGCGGGCCTTTGGCGACGAACGCACCCAGTCGAGCTCCGCCGCGATGCGCTTGGCCAGGCGCTCCTCACGCTGGCCCTGCGCGGCGACACGGGCCGTCTTGGTCTCGAGGTAGGTCGAGTAGTTGCCCTTGTACGGGTAGAGGTGACCGCGGTCGACCTCGCAGATCCACTCGGCGACGTGATCGAGGAAGTAGCGGTCGTGCGTGACGGCGAGCACGGCGCCGGGGTAGTTCTTGAGGAAGTGCTCGAGCCACAGGATGGACTCGGCGTCCAGGTGGTTGGTGGGCTCGTCGAGCAGCAGCAGGTCGGGGGCCTCGAGCAGCAGCTTGCACAGGGCCACGCGGCGACGCTCGCCACCGGAGAGCACGTTCACCGGCATGTCGGAGTCGGGCAGCTGCAGGGCGTCCATGGCCTGGCCGAGCTTGGAGTCGATATCCCAGCCATCGGCCGTGTCGATCTCGTCTTGCAGGCGGCCCATCTCCGCCATCAGCGCATCCATGTCGCAGTCGGGGTCGCACATCTCAACCGAGATCTGGTTGAAGCGGTCGACCTTGGCGATCAGGTCGGCGTAGGCGAGGCGCACGTTCTCGATGACCGTCTTGTCCTCCTCAAGCGGCGGCTCCTGCTGCAGGATGCCCACCGTGTACCCCGGGGTCAGGCGAGCGTCACCGTTGGACACCTCCTCGATGCCGGCCATGATTTTGAGCAGGGTGGACTTGCCCATGCCGTTGGGGCCCACGACACCGATCTTGGCTCCGGGATAGAACGACAGCGAGACGTCATCGAGAATGACCTTGTCGCCATGCGCTTTGCGCGCCTGATACATCTGGTAGATGAACTCTGCCATGAACGACTCCATTTCTGGGGGTCTAACTGGGTTAACGCCCTCCATTGTCGCATGAAACCCGCCACTGCAGGAATTCTCTACCTCAATTGGGTGGGCATGGGCCAATGCCTCGTCACGCGCGGGCCCGCCGTCGATAACGGCTGAGGGACATATCCGCCTTTGGCCGCTAACGCCCATGGTGGGAATAGGCATCTTCCGCCTTTGCCCCAACGCCAATTGCAGAAAAGGTCCCTCCTGCCTTTGGCCGAAAACCCAATTGCAGAGAACAGCCCTCTTCTGCCATCGACAACCGGGCGAGCGACGCGTTAAAGGGGAGCCTCGCGGCATGCCGTTGCCACAAATCGGGCGAAAAGGGAACGAAATCGCGATAGGCCTGAGTAGAGAG
>JAUNLN010000001.1 GCA_030532245.1 Actinomycetaceae bacterium | reverse complement strand
TAGCAAAGTTGTTTGGGAGTTGTTTCAAACAACTATGAAACAACTCTTCTAGTCTTGCGACCACAACCCTCCCCAAGAGGCCCTACCCGCGCCTGAGAAGCAAAGAAAACCAGACACGGAGTCGAAAAACCCAACAAAGAGTGTCCGCACCGCCAAAGATCCAACCAAGAAATGCGACCGGACCAATTTCTTTTGCCAGTTTCCCCTGCAAACACGCAGATTTTGCAGCAAGAGCTCCGACTAGCGCCCGCAACCCAAGGACAACCTAGCGCGAGGCTCGTTTGCGGGCATTTTCGCCCAGACTTCAACACGAACGAGACCCATGCGAGTTGGGCGAAATCCTCTTCGGTTGGCATTGAGGCCGAGGCGGGCGGGTCAAACCCAGGCGAGGTGGGCGCGATCCAGCCAGTCGCGAGAAACCTGAGCAAACAATCCGCCGCAACAGACAGAACGAGGGTGGCCAGCCACTCCCCTGGAGCGACCAGCCACCCTCATCACCTGAGTACCCTAGCCGGAAACCAACCAATCTCAGCTAGCTGCCACTGCGGAACGCGAATGGAAAGCCACCAAGCAAACGCCTCCACGTCCGCAATCACAACTACTGCGTAAAGCCAGCCTCCTGCGGCGTCTTACCAATGCGATCAGCAATACGCTTCTTCACCTCGTCCGTCGCCGTCTCACTAATCAACTTCGGATTATCAAACGCATCCGCGTAAAGCTCCGCCTTAAACGGGTTACGCTTCGTCTTCCAAATCCTCCACACGTGATACACAAACAAGCCCGCATTAAACGCCAACGCCAAAAACGCAATCACAAACATCGCCGTCGTGTTATGGCTATGATCATGCGCGAAACGCGACTCATAAGTGAACCTCGGGAACGTCAACACAAACGCCGACCAGAACGTGAGCGTGTACGCACGATACTGAATCCACGCACCCCGACCCATCTTCATAAACGCCGGAATCGTACAAGCCGCAAGCAACGCCACGCCCGAATACCAAGCGCGATCCGACAAACAGTTGTACACGTAAGCAACATTCCACAAGTCGTAAGCAATAATCCACCAGATCGTAAGGTCAGCCCAAATAATGTGCTTATCCTTCTTCGACACGTAAATACCGACCCAGCCCGCAATCATCAACAAGTTCAAAATGCCCGCAACCGCGTTCATAATGTTCCAAGGGCCGCCCCACGTCCAAAGACCATTCACCGGATCCGTACCATGAATGCCATAGCACTGGAAATCACGGATCACCGCCTCCAAAATATTCACCGCAAGAATAAGCGGAGGAATCAACAAGTAATACCTATTCCGCCGCAACTTCGGGAAATACTGCAACGCCACAAGCGACAAAGACCCAAGCAACGCCGAATACTGCTTCACAATCGCAAACCAGCCAGCACTCTGCGTACCCTCCGTCGAATACGGCCACCAGAAAATCGTGAGGAGAACAGGAATCACGATAAACAAGGCAATAGCAGCCCACTTGCTACGGATCGCAATCCACGACAAAGTCGCCAAAACCGCAATCACAACCGCAAGCATCGCGTAATCCCACCACTCCCCTGCTTCAAAGAAGAAAAGAGTGGACTGCATCGGTAACACGACTAATTATCCTTTCCCCAACCCGGAAGATAAGTCTTCTCCACCTTCTGGCGAATCTGCTCATCCCAACTAAACTCAGGCTCCGACCAGCCCACAAAATAATCAGGATCAACCGTGTCACGCCACGGCGAATCCGGGCCAAGCGGCGGCCAATCCGGATTATCCGTCACCGGCGGACGAAGCTCCGCCACCGCCGGCGCCTGACGCCCATACCTAAACCACTGCGTCTGCGTATCCTCAAACAACGGCGTACCATCCCAACGACCAGCCGGCGTACCCGAATTAAAGAAGCGGCCACCCAGCGCACCCCTCATAAACTTCGAATGCCACTGCTCCTTCTTACGGAACTCCGCCACACGCTTCACATAAATGTTCTGCATGTGCGCCATCACGCCACCAATCAACTCAATATTCGTCCAATTCACCGCGTTAAAGAACCAGTTATCCGGCTCAAACCCAACACGCCAGTGATTAATGAGACGACAACGCTCACCCTTCAGCGGAACCACGTAGAAACACCACGCAGCCGCATAATGCTTCATAAACGGGAAACGGAACGCGTACGAACCCGGAGCAGCCGGCGGATTCTTCGTATCAACCCACTGCACCAAATACTTACCCGGCACAACATCCGCCCACTCCATCGACATACCGTGATAGTCAAACGCCGCAATATCACCCGGAGCGATCGCGTCAGGAGTCTGATACTCCTCCTGAATCTCGTAATGGTTAAAGAACGGCAAACGAGCAAACACACGCTCCAAGAACTCAGACGAGAACGAACCCGACTTCTGCACACCAATCTGCTTGAAAATCCGGTACACAGCGTAAGCCGGCGCATCAATATCAATGGCGTACGTAGACGAGCGACCATTCTTGTAGTTCAAGTCAATAATGTCGTCCGCAGGGTACACCCACTCCTGCTCTTCCTTCGTGCCCTTACCACTGAACTGCGAGAACGCGACCATGCCGCCAAGACCCGCAACCGACAGAACACCCAGCGCCTTAGCTACGGCCTTCCCCTTCGAAGAAGCCAAACCAATCACCCACCAAAATCTATGTAAAATCCAGCGCAAATAAACGCCAGAAAAATAATCGTTGTGGCACTAAAGGTAGCACTGTCAAACGCTCAAAAAGCGCGGAATGACGCGCACCTTTGTGCATTTCAATCCCGCTTCTTTGAATAAAGTTTGAGTTAGCATAATTCCCAACGCGAGCAAATTTATAAAGCCAATGCTTTACCTTGCACGTCGATAATTGACGAATTTTAGAAAGTCGTAAAGAAAGCCGGAACAAAATGGATTCCCTATTCTTATGGGAGGTTGGACCCCTTCGAGTGTGGGTCATCTGGATCGTCGTCTTCTTTGCACAAATCGCAATCGCAGAGATCAACCGACGCTGGAACTGGACCATCTTCGCACTCTGGACAGTAGGCGGCATCATCATGATGCCGTACGCAGCAATCGTCGGAGAACCCGTCTTCGGATGGTTCCCCTTCGGCAAATACGTACTCATGGTTCTAACCGCAACCATGACCGGCGCACTCCTCGTGATCGGAAAACGAAACCCCCAAGCCGCGCACCGCTGGGCCATCTGGTTCGGCATCGCCCTATGGATCGGCCTCGTCTTCAACATCATGGAAGCCAACATTCGCGACGTCACGATCTACTTCCAAGCAGACACGTACTACGCGTGCGCAGCCGACTGGCAGTGCCTCAAATCAATCAACGACTCACACGCGGCAGACATGCTCGCCGGCCTCCCCGAAGCCCGCGACATCACCGCCACCCTCCACTCCCCCGAGTGGTACCAAGCACTCGCCGCCAACTTCGAAGCCCGGCACATCGGCATCGACCCCGCCACCGGCTTCCGAACCATCGGCGGCTACTGGAACCTCCTCAGCGCCCTCGCCGGCCTCCTCAACTGCATCACCGTGACCGGCCTCGGCAAGATCATCGTCACCTCCAAGGGCAAGCAAAAAGTACAGGGCCTCCTCTGGGTAGACCAAGTCTGGCCGTGGATCATCGCATACGACCTTTGGAACCACGCATTCCTCTACAACTCGCTCGCCGACTACACGTGGTACTGCACGCTCGCACTCCTACTAGCCTGCACAATCCCCGCATTCACGTGGGCGAAAGGCCAATGGATCTGGTTCCGCTGCTTCACACTCGTGTTCTGGATCAGCTTCTACAACTGGTTCCCACACCTATCCACACCTCCGGGCGCGATGCACAACTTCGCCACCATGAACCCGGTCGCAAACATCGTCTGCGCAGCCCTCGCACTCGCAGCCAACGTTGCCCTGTTCATCTACTGGCTCTACAAGATCGTGAAGCACCGCCGCAACCCCCTCACGAACGCCCTCTTCTTCGAAATGGGAGCGTTCCGCAACCTCGTCAAGCAGCACTGCGACGACAAAGACAAGTACTTCCTCACCGACTTCATCCCCGAAACGCCGCGCGAACTCGGGTTTGAACCAGACTCCGACACCCCGCCCATCGACGGCTACGTCGGCAACATGCCGTGGTGGAAGACCGACAAGCGCTGGCCCAAGCTGCGCACACCGCTCAGCGCCGACCCGAAGCTCGTCGAAAAGGGAGTTGAATCCGACCCGCAGTGGGACGTCACCCGCGAACACAAACCCGAGTAGGATGACACTTAGGTGCCAACCCGGCACCCGAGCACCTTCAGCTACACACTCGCAGGCGCTACTGAACCCCCAGGTTTAGCGGCGGCCGCGGGACAGTAGCCCCGATGCTCCCGATTAGAATATGCCCTATTCGCTCACCCGCCCGAGGCTCCAGAAACACTGGAATCTCGGGCGGGAACTATTTTTACACGCGTTGTGGGTTTACTTATTTGGGCGGGCGCGGTTTACTTAATACATGGCGAAAAAGCGTTCCCCACTAATCACCAACGGCTGGATCCCCGACCAACACGGATCCTGGCCCATGGCCCTCATGCCCCTCCTCGCAGGCATCATCATCTCGCCTAAACAGTGGACGCTATTCTTCCTCGCCCTCGCCTGGATTTCCGGCTTCCTCCTCTTCAGCGTCGCCGAAAAATACATCAAAGCAAGGAGGCGTGCGCGCTACTACAAAGCCACCCGCACCTACGCGATCGCAACCGGCGCCTTCGGCTTCGCCACACTCATGCTCGCCCCGCACCTGCTTTGGTGGGCACTCGCCTACGCGCCCCTCATGGGCTACTGGCTATGGAGCGTCACCAAACGCCACGAACGCAACCTCAGCGTACGACTCTCCACAATCGTCGCATCCAGCCTCATCCTGCCCGTCGCCGAAAGCATCTCCACACCGGAGACACCTTTTTCAAACCCGCGAGCCTGGCTCCTCGCCGCACTACTGTGCGTCTACTTCGCGCTCACCGTCCCCTACGTTAAAACCCTCATCCGCGAGCGCGGGCAAACCGCTTGGATCGTGGGTTCCGGGGTCGCCCACGTGGTCGCCCTCGCCGCGGTTGCCACCCTCTTTTACTTTGACGTGATCTCGGTTTGGCACCTCATCACCTGGGTCGTGGTTGTCGTGCGCGCAATCGCGCTACCCTACATGGCTTCCAAACGCGGCAAACCCTTTAAACCCACCAAGATCGGCATCCTCGAAACCGTGATCTCAATCTTCGTTTTCGCGACCCTGCCCTGGGGGTTCTAGAACCGGGCGGTTGTTGCGAGAAGAGCGAGTCTCCCGGCTGTGTGGAATCCCTACGACTTCACAGTGCTGCTCGAGGCGCGCCCGCCCTGCCTATCTGCCAGCTCTGCCCATCTTTTCGCGCGTTTAGTAGAGTTGAAGCATGAAGTTAGTTTGGAAAATCATTGCAAACATGGTCGGAATCTGGCTTGCCAGCCTCATCGTTCCGGGCATCACCCTGCCCAGCTCTGAAGGCATCCTTCAAGCCCTCGGAGTTCTCGCGGTAATCGCCGTTGTGTTCACCCTCGTGAACATGATAGTGCGTCCCCTCGTAAAACTCCTCTCCTTCCCGATCTACGTGCTCACGTTCGGCCTTTTCGCGCTCGTCGTGAACGCCCTCATGTTCCTACTCACCGGCTGGATGACAGCCCAAATCGGTTTCGGCATGGAAGTCTCCGGCTTCTGGGCAGCCTTCCTCGGCGGCCTCGTCACCGCAATCATTGCCTCCATCTTCGGCGGAATCCAAGAATCCCGCTCCAAGAAATAACCGGCAACCAGCCCCGAAACTTCGGCCGGCGCTACCTGCGAGTAATCGTGTAGCGCCGGCTCGTCGTTTCAGTACCCTCCGTGATGCCAAGCGCCTCCACCCGCCTGCGATTCCACGCCTCCAAATCCGCATTCGAAAGCGCCTCCGCCTCCAACGCGTCCTTAGAATAGTCAATAATCGAATGCGCACCATCACCCCGACCCGGCGAATACACCGCAATATGCGACTTCGACGTTCTTACCGGCTCCCCCTCAAGAGCCGGCACAATGTCGTCCGCATTCTCAAACGACAACACCGGCGTATTAGCCGGAATATTCATCGTCGCAATCGGAGAACCCGCAGTAACAACAGCCGCAACCTCATACTTGCCCGCAAACACGGGCTTTGAGGCGAGCGCACCCGCAACCAATCCCCCCTGAGAATGCCCCGCAACCTCAACCGAATCCCCCGGCTTCGCACCCTCAAGCTCGAGCGCCGTCATGATCGCCGCCTCCTCATCCGTTGGCAGCCCAGCCATCAAAAGCAGATTCGCCTGCATGTCTTTCGGATTCGCCGTTCCCGGCAGCCACTCCTGCGTACCGCGCACAATCACCGACCAGGAGGGGCGCTCCCCCTCATTCTCGTGACGCAAAATCTCAAACTCGCCGTGCGTCGACTTAGGCCCGCGCACTCCGCCACCCGTCGGATGCTTAGCCAAACTATCCACGCGCGCAACAAGCGCTGAGGCAAGAATCGGCGTCTCAGCGGCAACAACCTCAGGCTCCGCGCGCGGCTCCAAATCGAGGTCTATGCTCGCGTGAGTGCGCATATCAAACCCCTCCAAACCGTACTTGTACGCCTCCCGACTCCACACGAGCGCCGGCCCACGCCCATCGGACGGCTGCATTTTCAGCGTCCCCTTAAACATGCTCAACACCTGTTCGATCCGCGGATACACGCCCGAAAGCAACGCGGCCGAACGCTCAATCGGAGTATCAGCGTTCCGCTCAAGCATCCACCGATCCTTCGCAAGCACCATGTAATTCATCGCAACATCGCGCTTATAATCCGGATTTGCCCACACAAACGCAGGCCTCCAGTTAAAAACCAAGGGACTCTCACTCGTCGCCGCCGAAACGAAACGCCTGCGCCAATCCGCCCTTGAAAGCTGCGAGTAGATCGCCTCACCCGCCTCATTTATCTTCACCTGGAGACGGTCCGCCCTCCACGGCATTGCCTCCGCAGCCGCGCCCGCCGCTGCACCCACCGCATACAACTCCGCCCTCTCATACGCCTCTGCACCAAACTCCAAAGAGCTTGCAAACACCTCCATGTCGTCGCGCAGCGCCGCGAGACTGCCGGCCAACTCCTGCAAGCGCGCCGAAACCTGCGCCATCTGCACCGCCTCCGAACTGAGCGCCGCCACTATGAAAGCCGGGCCATACGGCGGCTCCCCAAAACCCGAAAGCGGCGCCGCCCACCCGGCCACACTCGCATGCCCTCGCGAGCTATCTAGCGCCTCCGCGGCCAAAACCGCCATCCGCGCGCCACTTTGCAACGTCTGCACATCAACCCGCGTGGGGCCCGAATCAATAAACACGCTCACGTCACAACCCCGCAAATGCCGCGCCCATGCGCGCGTAGTACTCCGCTTGCACGGCTAACGCCTGCTCGCGAACCTCCAGCACCTGCGCGCGCAACCAAACCATCTCAGAAACCTTTAGCTCCAGGCGCGCGCGAGCACTATCAGCCGCCGCGCCCTCCCAATCAAGGCTTATCGCCGCCGCGTACCTAATCGCCAAATCCAGCGCCTGCAAGGTCGCGGTCGCACCTTCAATCGCATTCATATCCCCAAACGTAAAAACACCCGGCAAAAAGCCTTCGCCCTGCCCGTCAAGGTGTGGATAAAGGAGGTGATAGCGAGGCCGTTAATAACCTGCGTGCCCGGCAATAACCCGCGCAAAACAGCGGGGCAAACCTGGCCAAAAGGCGGAACCGCGCGCGTTCTGACCCCCACCTATGAAACGATTGAGACATGGTGTTTGCTAAAACTGAAATGGTTGACATGGCTCAAATCGAGCCGCTAATCGCTCTCGGCCCGCTCGACGGACGCTACCGCGCACAAGCCGCCCCACTCATCAACTACTTCTCCGAAGCCGGCCTCAACAGGGCCCGCGTATTCGTCGAAGTTGAGTGGCTCATCTACCTACTCGACAACCGCGTGCTCCCCGGCGCACCCGAACTAAACGACGCCGAACGCGAGTACCTGCGCGACCTCACCAAAAACTTCGACACAGACACCATCGCCACCCTCGCGAAAACCGAGGCCGTCACCCGCCACGATGTGAAAGCCGTCGAGTACTACATCAAAGACCGCCTCGACGCCGCCCCCGCGGTACTCGGCGAAACCAGCCTTCCTGAACTGCACGAAGTCGTACACATCTTCTGCACCTCCGAAGACATCAACAACCTCTCCTACGCCCTCGTAATCCAAGCCGGCATCGAAAACGTCTGGCTACCCGCCGCCCGCAGCTTCCGCGCCGACCTTCTCGCGCGCGCCCACGAAAACGCGGACGTCCCCATGCTCTCGCGCACACACGGCCAGCCGGCAACCCCCTCAACTATCGGAAAAGAACTCGCCGTCTTCGCCTACCGCCTCGGCCGCCAAATCAAACGCATCGAAAGCACCGAATACCTCGGCAAACTAAACGGCGCGACCGGCACCCTCGGCGCACACGTAACCGCCGTTCCCGAGGCAGACTGGTTCGCGATCTCCAAGGGCTTCGTCGAACACCTCGGCCTCACCTGGAACCCCGTCACCACGCAGATCGAAAGCCACGACTGGCAAGCCGAACTGTACTCCGACATCGCGCGCTTCAACCGCATCGCCCACAACTTCGCAACCGACGCGTGGACCTACATCTCGCTGGACTACTTCCACCAAAACCTCGCGGCGCAGGGCTCCACCGGATCCTCCACCATGCCGCACAAGGTGAACCCCATCCGCTTCGAAAACGCCGAAGCCAACCTCGAAATCTCCTGCGCCCTGCTCGACACGCTCGGCCAAACCCTCGTCACCTCGCGCATGCAGCGAGACCTCACCGACTCCACCACGCAGCGCAACATCGGTAACGCAGTTGGCCACTCCCTCCTCGCGCTCGACAACCTCCAGCGCGGCCTCGCCGGCATCGACATCAACGCCGAAAAGATGGCCGCCGACCTCGACCAAAACTGGGAAGTACTCGGCGAAGCCGTACAGCAAGCCATGCGCGCAGCCTCCATCGCGGGCGCTTCGGGCATGGAAGACCCCTACGAACGCCTCAAAGAACTCACGCGCGGCAACCGCGTAACCGGCGAACAAATGCGCGAGTTCATCAAAGGCCTAGGCATGCCGGCAGACGTTGAAGAACGCCTCCTTAAACTCACGCCCGCAACCTACGTAGGACTCGCCGCAGACGTCATCAAATACGTGGACTAAGGCTTCCAAGTCGGGTCCGACGCGGGCGCGCCAAACCGCTCAAACAACTCGTGCGGGCGCGCAACCTCGTCTGGAAAATCAAGATCGACAAGCGTCCAACGCTCGCCCGGACCCGACAGAGAAACCTGCAGCGCCACCGGCGACTTCGGCGCACCATCCCACAGGTAACGCGCCGTACGATCAAGCAAATCCGTAGGCGAAACCGGCATCTCCGACAAACTAACCTGCGTGCGCACAAGCAGCGGCTTACCAAACGCCTGCTTAGTCTCCACCTCAACCTCAGACAAACCCGGCACGCGAGCCAACTTCTCAGCCAGCATCTCGCGCAACTGCTTATCCTGACGCGACGCCGCCATCGGCTTCAAATACTTAACCGCCGCACCCGCGCCCACAGCCGCAACACCCAGGCCACCAATCAGCACCGGATTGTGAATCGCCGGCATCTTACGACCCACACGCTGCACGGAATCAAACTTATTCACAGGCAGGCTCTCACGCATACTCCGCGCAACCCTACGCCACCTATCAACACCAGAAAACGGTCTCGGGTCAGACATCTTCCCTCCTTATCCCGCGCGACCTGCGTTCCTTCCATTCTTCCAGAGCCGGGCGCACCGCAGCTTCCCTGACCACCTCACGGATAACCGGCGCCGGATACACGCCCTCCGGCAGCCGCGCGAACACGCTAATCGCCTCACGAATATCCGGAGCCACCCCACTTAGGAGGTCTTGGCGCACCTCGTACACGTACACCGAACTACTCTCACCCTCCGCCGGCAAATACGGCCGAATCCGCGCAACCGTGCGGCCAATCTTCGAATTCGGAGCCACGCGCGCGTGCCTCTCCATCAGCTGAACCGTCTCCGTATACGTCGAGGAGGAGTGCGCATAAAACAGGGGGCCTGTGCGGGGGCGAATCAAATGCCGGCCAACCACCACGCGATCATCAGTGCGGCGACGCGGACGCCCATCCATCGACGGCACCACATCCTGATCGTGCTCCACCGCGAGCGCCGCCACGTCACGCGACACCCTAAGGCGCCGCCCCGGCGTGCCGAGCGTGACCACTCCGCGCACGTTCACCTCTCGCGGGTGGCGTTCGGCGAGCGACAGGGCGACCATTCCACCCTGGGAGTGGCCCATGATGATCACGGGTTCGCGAACCATATTGCGCGGGCTCACGCCCTCACTTTCCATCGCGTGATGCAGGGCTGCGACCACTCCCTTTTGCATGGCTGAGCTAAGGCCGAGCACTTCTCGCGTGTTCGTCTCCGCATCCGCCGGATTCATCGTAGAGATGGGGTCCATGTGGTCGGTTCCGGGCAGCGAAATCAGCCACCTGCGCACCTGGCCCTCACCCACGCGCGTGATCTTCACCGGCTGGCCGGGCGCCTCCACCCAGTACAGGTCGTCAATATCCCTCGCCATGTCGGTTAGCGTTCGCGGCGCCTCCACCCTGCGCGGCTTAGTCTGCGCGCTGCCGCCCGGTAGGTCGTAAAAGGCGCCGTCCTTGTACCAAAGATTCACCGCAACCGTGCCGCCGCGGAACCAGCCGAGCGCCGTGCCGATCGCCAGATAGCTCGCCATTAGCGCCTCAAAATCGCGCTTCGGAATGAGCCTCAAGGTCTCTCGCGCACGCTCACTTTCGACACCGAGCAGTATCTTTGCCCGCAAATAAGTCTTTCCAAGCCCCACCGGCACGCGCCACGCCCTCGCCATCGCCTGAACCAGCAATGTGTCGACGCCCGGATTGTCGAAAAATCTGCGCTGCGCTTCTTCCAAAATGCTTTCGCCCTCCCTGCGGGAGAACTCCTTCAAAAATGCGCTCAACTCCGGCGTGAGCGGCAGAGCTTGCGAAGCTGCGCGAACCGCCAAGTGTACGCCCAGGCGCGCGGCAAGAGGGGCGAGCACGTCCATCGCATCGCCAATCCACATCGTCTCCGGCACGCGCCTCGCCGCGTAATACCTCGGCGTCGACCTGTGCCTACGCGGAGTAACATCCTCCGCTTTCAGCGAACTAGAACGCCTCGATCTGGGCACACTTTTCGCGCGTTCACAGAAAAACTGCGACCTGCCGCGCATCGGGCGCCCTCCCCTCAAAGGCACGAATAACACTGCCAACTTTAGTCGCATTAACATCTGTCGACACCCCCAAATATGCGGGCTATATTTAAAGGCACCAAAGGCGTATCCACGCGCAATTAATACGCAAAATAAAGCCAGGAGGAACTCATGGCAGAAATCAACCTCGAAGTTAAAGGCATGACCTGCGGACACTGCGTTATGTCGGTAACCGAAGAGCTATCCGAAATCAGCGGCGTTGAAAACGTAAACGTAGAACTTGCAGGAAGCGCTGAAGAACCCTCCAAGGTACTCGTAACCACGTCCGCCGACGTGAGCGACGACGAACTAGGCGACGCCATCGCCGAAGCCGGATTCGAACTCGTTAGCATCGCTCGCTAAACAACCCCAGGCTGGTCAGCCAACGCCGGTTTGCAACCTCGCAAACCCGCTGGCCAGCCTTTAATTTTCTTCAAAACCCGCCCACCGAACCGCCACGCGGCCACCGGCAGGGCAGATCGGAAAACTGTCACAAACCATGGAGACAACACTCACCCCCAAACTGGAAACAAGCGAAACCAAAATCTCGCGAGCACCCCAAGTTGGTGAAGCCACGCGAGAACGCGCAGAAGAACTACGAAAACGTCTCATCATCGCAGTCATTTTCTCAACTCCAGTCATGCTTCTCTCCATGATCCCATCCCTCCAATTCGCCGGCTGGCAATGGGCGGTCGCCGCCCTCTCCATGCCCGTAGTCGGCTGGGCAGCCTGGCCATTCCACTCGGCCGCCGCCAGAGCGCTACGCCACGGCTCCTCCACCATGGACACCCTCGTATCCATGGGCGTAATCGCCGCAACCCTATGGTCGCTGTGGGCACTCTTCTTCGGAGGCGCAGGCGAAATCGGCATGGTCATGCACATGTCGTTCATGCCCCGCCACGCCTCCACCGAACACGCCGAAATCTACTTTGAAGGCGCGACCATGGTCACGACCTTCCTCCTCGCCGGCCGCTACGCCGAAGCACGCTCCCGCTACCGCGCCGGCGACGCCCTACGTTCCCTCCTCGAACTCGGCGCCAAGTCCGCCAACCGCGTAAAGCCCGAAGGCGGCATTGAGGTTGTAGCCGTCGACGACCTTCAAGTCGGCGACCGAATCGTCGTGAAACCCGGCGAAAAGATCCCCGTCGACGGCATCGTCGAGTCGGGCAACGCCGCGCTCGACACCTCCCTGCTCACCGGCGAATCCATCCCCGTACAAGTCGGCCCCGGCATGGCCGTAACCGGCGCAACCATAAACACCGACGGCCAACTCACCGTCAAAGCCACGCGCGTCGGCTCCGACACCACCCTTTCGCGCATCGGCCAAATGGTAACCGCCGCGCAAGCCGGCAAAGCGCCCGTGCAGCGCCTCGCCGACCGCATCAGCGCCGTGTTCGTGCCGGCCGTCATCACCGTCGCGATACTCACCCTCATCGGGTGGCTCATCTTCGGCCCCGGCATCCAACCCGCCTTCACCGCCGCGGTCGCCGTGCTCGTCATCGCCTGCCCGTGCGCCCTCGGCCTAGCCACGCCTACCGCCCTCCTCGTCGGATCGGGGCGCGCCGCGCAGCTCGGCATCGTAATCAAGGGCCCCGAAATCCTTGAATCCACGCGCCAAATCGACACCATCGTGCTCGACAAAACCGGAACCGTAACGAAGGCCGAGATGGAAGTCATCGACACGTTCGGCGACCAGGGCGCGATCCTCCTCGCAGGCAGCGTGGAGGCCGGCTCCTCACACCCCGTGGGCAAGGCCATCACCTCCCACGTGGAAGGAAACTTTGAAGAGCTCAAGGAAACCCGCGACTTCGTAAACCACGCGGGCGCGGGCGTCTCCGCAACCGTTGGTGACCAGCGCGTGTTCGTCGGCAGCCCCTCCTGGATCGAAGAAGTCGGCTTCTCGCTTGCCCCCGTGCAGGAGGCGATCGAGCGCGCACGCAACATGGGCGCAACCGTTTCGGTTGTTGCCGTAGCGAACGCCTCCGACGTGATCCGCGGCGAAGAACACACCGAAGCTATCGAGGTGGAAGACGCCGACGCCGGCAAATGGGTTGTCGACATTGCGGTTGGCGGCATGACGTGTGCGTCTTGCGTGAACCGCGTCGAGCGTAAACTCGGCAAGATTCCGGGCGTAACCGCGCAGGTCAACCTCGCGACCGAAGCCGCGCACGTCGTGCTCGACGACGCCGCGATCACCAGCGAGAAACTCATCGAAACCATCGAGAAGGCGGGCTACACGGCAACCCTCACCTCGCGCGGACAGGTTGAAACCACCGCTCGCGGCACCTTCACCACAACCAGCTGGCAGGAGGCGCGCGTCTCCGGCGGCGAAGCAGCTGCTGTTCTTGCGGTTGCCGACGAGATCAAGGAGACTTCGCCGGCCGCAATCGCGCAGCTACGCGAACTCGGGATCGAGCCGGTGCTCCTCACCGGCGACAACGAGAACGCCGCGAACGTGGTTGCAAAGCAGGTTGGGATCGACGAGGTTTACGCGAACGTTCTGCCAAACGAAAAGCGCGACATCATTGCCCGCCTGCAAAGCGAAGGCCGCACTGTTGCCATGGTTGGTGACGGCGTGAACGACGCCGCCGCCCTCGCCCAGGCGGGCGTGCAGGGCCTCGGCATGGCGATGGGCTCTGGCACCGAAGTAGCGATCGAAGCCGCCGACATCACGCTCGTTGGCTCCGACCTACGCTCCGCCGCGCAAGCTATCAAGATTTCGCGTAACACCCTTCGCATCATCAAGCAGAACCTCTTCTGGGCATTCGCCTACAACGTTGCCGCCATTCCGCTCGCCATCGCCGGCCTACTCAACCCGATGATCGCAGGCGCCGCAATGGCCGCCTCCTCCGTGATCGTCGTCAGCAACTCACTCAGGCTCCGCAGAGCCGAAAAGTAGGGGCTCTGAAGTAGAGGCTCTAAAGAGTCGAAAGTAGAGGCTCTGAAGTGGAGGCTCTAAAGAGTCGAAAGTAGAGGCTCCAATATAAAGGAAAGCGCGGCCGACTGGCCGCGCTTTTCTTTTGCGTCTTATAGGTCATGTTTTATTGATCGTTCTGCAGCTTTTGCCTGGTATTGCAAGGAAAAACGGCAGAAGAAATTTGCCTCATAGTGCAGGCGTGCGAAGTTGTAGCCCCGCGCTCCACATGACCAGTCTTAGCGGCAAGCGGTGATTTCGTAGAGGGTTCCGCCCTCCACGCTCGCTACCTTAGTGAAATCCGTTGAGGTGTCCACGCCGTAGAAACCCGGACGCAGCTCCGAGCGCATCCGCTTGTAATAGGGCGAATCAGTACCCTCATAAAAGTGCGTAGCCCCAATGCGGTTCAGGGTCTCACACACCGAGGGATCCTCATGAATGCTGTTAAAAGTCGTCATCAACTCCCGCACGCCCTTATCAACGTCCGAGTTTGAAAGCGCGGGGAACACCACCCGGCGATTACCAAGCGACTGGAAATACACGGTACCAACAGACGGGTCACCAACCACGAGCGCGTCCTCGGGCAAAATACTCTCCGCGCTGCGGAACAAATCCAGCTGCTCCGCCGAAGCCATACCCGCCGGACCAAGCGCCTCCGGATCATATCCCGCGCGCACAGCCATCGCCCTAGCGTCAATCGCGCCAACGCCCGAAAGTGCGACCACAAGCAGCACGGGCAACGCCTCATGAACCAACTTGCGACTACGAATCCACGTAGCGACCTGCGCGGTCGCAAGCGTCGCAAGCAACACGACAACCACCTGCATTGCGCCCATCAGGCGACGCGGATCCGAATACCACGGGCCCGTCAAGATTTGCAGGCCAAAATCAGGCGCATACGCCAAAAACACAAGCAGCGCGAACAGGGCCCACGTGCCCACAAGCCACTTCGTCTTATACAGGGAGGTGCCAAACGCGCGCCACAAGCCCAGGCCAATCAGCGCCAAAAGCACGGCGATGGCGAGCACGAAACCGACCGTGAGGGGGAAAGGCGGAACGGGCACGAACGGGCGCGTAAGAGCATCCAGGATGGAGCGTGTGCGCTCAAAGCTGGCGACGCCAAGGGTTCGCGGGTTGAAGAAGGCAAACGCGACCACGGCGAGCGCGACCACCGTAGCGGCACCGAGGAGGACGAGCAGACCCGTACGATTCGAGCGGCGCGCGGACCTCATTAATCGGAACATCGCCGCCCCGAGCGGCACGAGCACGAACACGAGCGCATTAAAGAAGGAAATCGGATGCACGGCCACCGCGCCAAGGGCGGCAAGGGCGAACGTGAAAGTCCAGGCAACGGCGATACCGATGCGCCCCGCACCAAACATTGCGCGAACCCACGCGTTTCCAACCACCCACGACAAGGTAAGCAGTGCGGGCAGCAGCGCCATCGACGTCGAGTTCGGCCACTGCGCGTACATCGACACGAAATCTGCGGGGAAGCTCAAGGGGAGCGAGGAAAGCACTCCCGCGGTCAAAGTCATCGCGCGATTCACCCACAGGTACTGCGCGAACGCCGCCATTCCAACAATCCACCAAACGATTATTGCAAGCGAGGAGGTATTAGCCGTCTGCGCAATCGTGGAGGGCGTGGCGAAAAGTGCGACGAAGGCATGCCACACGTCCGGGTAGTACGAGTGTGCCTCACCCATCACCGAGAAGTTGCCCGAAACACCATAGATAGAGGAGTCGCCGTGCTGAACCATCTGCCACACGCCGTTTAGGTGGAACGACGGATCCCACTGCTGGAGCGGATTGCGCGGATCTGCAAACACGAGCAGAGGCAGGGCCGCGAGCATGAATGCGCCGGTGAGCGTGCCGATGAGGGGCCAATCCCAGTTCCACGGAGCCATGCCGAGCCACACGCGGCGGCGCCCGCGCCTCACCCACATGTCGGCAAGCCAGCCCGCCACGGCAATCAGCATGAGGATAGTTACGCCCGAACTTGCCGACCACGTGACACCCATCGCGGGCAGCGCATTCGCCAAGATTGCGATCATGCCGAAAGACACGACCGGTGCAATCCCAATCTGAACGAGCGTACCCACGTGCTTATCAGGCAGCCAGTAACTGAGCACCCTCAGCCACATCCAGCCCGGCAACAAGACAGTCGCGAGCATCGCCACCAAAATCGGCAGCTGCAGAATCCAGATCACCAGTTCAGCCTAACTTCACCGCGTTACTTCGGGGTTTCAATGCCGCCTCCAAGCGGCCACTCGCTGTAGCCGCCGGAGGCGAAAGCTTGCCTACTTACCGGCAGAATCAGCCTCATCCATGTTCTCGGCATGCTCGTCGGTTACGGCCGCGGCGATCTCCTCAGCCACATCGAACTCGTTCTTGCCACGGATTTTGTGCATCACAAACTCAAACAGCATCGGAAGTAGCGAGACGAAAATGATCACGAAAATGATGACCGTGAGGTTGTCGTGAATAAACGCCACGCCGCCAAGCGCCGCGCCAATCAGCGTGAGGCCCGTGCCCCACAAGAATGCACCAAGCAGATTCCACAGCGTGAACCTCGTGTGCTGGTAGCGCGCAATACCCGCCGCAATCGGAACGAACGTGCGCACGAACGGCACGAAACGGCCAATCACGAGGGAGCGGCCGCCGTAACGGTCAAAAAACGCCTCAGCCTGCACCAGGTACTCGGTCTTGAGGAACCGCGCGTCGTCTTTAAACAGGCGCCTACCCCAATGGTGGCCGATGTAGTAACCCACCTGCGAGCCCGCAACCGCACACACCGTAATCGTAATAACGAGCACCGCGAGAGATAGGCCCAGCTGCGTGTGCAGCAAACCCGCCGAAAACACGAGCGAATCACCCGGCAACACGGGGAACAACACGCCCGACTCAATAAACACAATCAGCGCGACACCGGCCAAAACCCACGGGCCCATCGCAATGAGCAGCGTCTCCGGATCCTTAAACCAGCCGATAATCGTCTCAAGAATCGACGGCGAATCCGCCGGAGCAAACGGCAACAAGCCGGGGATGCCCCCACTCAAAAACGCATCAAACAAGGCAGAAACAAGCGCCACAAAGCCTCCATACATAAAGTTCAAAACCCAGCCTATAGCCCCACGCCGTTGAGTATTCAGCCCAAATCTCAAGTGTTGGCAGGTTCACCCGAAGAGCCCACAGCCTACAAACCCCACATTGCGTAAGCTGTAACCATGAGCGCCGCCACACCCAACGCCGAACCAACCCCGATATCGCGGCTAAGCGGGCCCGTACTCGTAGCAGACCGCGCCGAGCGGCGCATCAGGCGCACCCGAGACCTGTTCGACCTCATCTTCTCCCTCCTCGCAATCGCGCTCATCCTCCTCCTTGGCACATACGCCTCCTCCACCACCACCGCCGTCACCGAAGACGTGCGCAGCGCCCTCTCCGGAGTTCTGCGCCAAGCCCTCCTCCTGCCCCTCACACTCGTCGAATCAATCGTCGTGCTCGCCGCACCCCTCATCGTCATCATCAACCTCACGAGAAACGGCCGACTACGGCAAGTCGTCGACACGCTCATAACCGCGATCATCACCGTGCTCCTCATGTTCGCGCTCATCGCCGCCGGCCCGCACCTACCAATCGAAATCACCGCGTCCCTCACCGTCACAACCGCCGCCGGCACCTACCTCGCACTCGACCCCCTCACCGCCGTCGCCGCCGCATTCCTCACCAGCGCCGGCGAAGCCAACAACTCCAAAACCGTGCGATACACGTGGGCATTCCTCTTCGCCATGGCATTCCTATACGTGCTACGCGGAACCTTCACCCTGCCCTCCGCACTCGTATCACTACTCATCGGACGCGGGGTAGGCCTCGCCTCCCGCTACATCGCCGGATACCCCGAAGACCGAGGAGGCCCCATCGGCCTCGTCGACGGCCTCCTGCGCCTCGGCATCACACCCACCAAAATCGTGCGCGCCGACCTCGACACCACCCTCGAACCCCTCGAAACCACCATCATCACCGAAGGCAAACCCTCCGGCTCCAGCAACTGGACCACCACCTACCTCCCCCTAACCGAAAACCCGGAAGCCGCCCTCGAAAGCAGCCCCACCAAACTCGAAATCAGCACCCTTTCCTCCCTCGCCGCCGAATCCGACCGCCACTACGTCGCCTGGGACGAATCCGGCAAACAATACGACCTCATCGTCCTCGACCCCGACACCGAATACACCTCCCTCGCCCGCGACCTATGGTCCAACCTCCGGCTCAAAAACCTCAGCCGCTGGGTCGCACCCTCCCTACAAGCCACCGCAGAACGCAGCCTCCTCGTCAAAATCTCCGCCTACGAAGCCGGCGTCATGACCCCCCGCCCCATCGGCGTCACCTCCGCCGGCGGCTCCGTCTTCACCGTCCAAGAACCCGTCTACAACGCCACGCCCCTACCCGAACTGCCCGGCGAGCGCCTCACCGACGAAATCCTCGACCGCTTCTACACCGAACTCAAACGCGCCCACCACCGCGGCATCTCACACCGCGCAATCGACGCCACCTCACTCGCCGTAGACGACGGCGACCGCACGTGGATCCTCAACTGGGACGAAGGGCAAGTCGCCACCTCCACCATGAACCGGCACATCGACATCGCCCAAATGATCACCGTGCTCGCCCTCGCCACAACACCGCAGCGGGCACTCGCCTCCGCGCGCCGCGTCTTCGGCCAACGCACCGTGCAACTCACCGCACCCGTACTCCAAAAAGTCGCGCTCCCCCACGGCACCCGGCAACAGCTTCGCCGCTCCGACCTGCTCAGCGAACTACGCCAAGACATGATCGGCGAAATCCCCCAACAGCAAGTGCCCGAAGCGCCCCTCACGCGCTTCTCCATGAAAACCGTGATCCTCGCGATCATCGGCGTCGTCGCCCTCTGGGTCGTGCTCGGTTCCCTCAACTTCGCAGCCGTCAATGAGGCGGTGCGCTCCGCAAACGCGTGGTGGATCCTCGCCGCATTCGTGCTCGGCCTCGTCACCTACGTAGGCGCAGCCATGCCCCTTTCGTGGTTCGTACCCGAAACCCTGAAACTACGCGAAACCACCCTCGTACAAATCGGCGCCTCCGTCGTATCACTCGTCGCCCCCGCCGGCATCGGCCCCGCAGCCCTCAACCTGCGCTACCTCAACAAACGGGGCGTCTCCACGCCCGTCGGCCTCGCCACCGTCGCCCTCGTACAGTTCACCCAATTCGCAACAACCGTCACCACACTCCTCCTCGTCGTCCTCGTAACCGGACGATCCACCACCCTCGAACTCCCCTCCGGCACGGTCCTCTACGCCATCGGCATCATCGTTGTCGTCGCCGCAATCCTCCTCGCCATCCCCAAACTGCGAAACATGATCTGGTCACGCTTCGAACCCACGTGGAACCAAATCTGGGAACGCCTCGTCTGGGTAGCAAGTAGGCCCAAACGCCTCGCCATCGGCATCCTCGGCAACCTCATCATGACCGTCTCCTACGTAGCCGCCTTCGGCGCCTCCCTCGCCGCATTCGGCTACACCCTCGACATCACCACCCTCGCCATCACCTTCCTCGTCTCCACCTCACTCGGCTCCGTCATCCCCGCACCCGGCGGCATCGGCCCCGTCGAAGCCGCCCTCACCGCAGGCCTCACCGTCGCGGGCATCCCCTCCGGCATCGCGATCTCCACCGCCATCGTCTACCGCCTCGTCACCTTCTACGCCCGCGCACCCCTAGGCTGGATCGCCCTGCGCGTCATGCAAAAACGCGACCTCCTATAGGCAAAAATCTCGCGAACAGCATAAAAAGACGGGCTGGAGATGAAAAAACCATCCGATTATGTGAGTCTTTAGCCCATGGAGCAAATGTCAGCAACGCCCGTAGCGGTACAAAACTCGCCCTCGGCGGCCAAGAAAACCCTAATCGCCATCGCAATCATCCTCGCCATGGCCATCTCATTCTTCCTCGGACGCTCAACCGCGCCCACAGCCGCCCCCGCCGAAGACCCAAGCGCGCCCGCCGGCGAAAGCCAAACCCAGCAGGCCGCGCCCCAGCAGCCGGGCCCCGAATTCGCGCCCTCCCTCGAAGACCCGCAACTCCTCGAAGTCGTTCGCGCCGAACCGAAACGCGACGAAAACGACACGCGCGCCCTCGGCGACCCGAACGCGCCCGTAGTCATGGTCGCGTTCGAAGACTTCTCGTGCCCCATGTGTACCGTCTTCTTCGAAAACGTCTACCCCGAACTCCAAGGCTTCGTAACCGCAGGCGAGCTACGCATCGAGTTCCGCGACCTCTCCATCTTCCCCAACTACGGCTCCGACAAGGCAGCCCGCGGCGCTAGAGCCGCCGCCAACCAGGGCAAGTTCTGGGAATTCACCGAAACCGCCTACTCCGAAGCAGGAGCCGGCAACCACCCCACCTACGACGACGCGCGCGTACTCGAAATCGCCGAAAAAATCAGCGTCGCCGACATGGCGAAGTTCGAAGCCGACTACAACTCCGAAGAAATCGCGAACGCCGTGCAAGACGAAACGCACTACGCCCTCGCCACCCTCGGCATCACGGGCACGCCCTTCTTCATCATCAATGACACCGTCATCTCCGGTGCCCGCCCGGCCGACTACTTCATCAAAACGATCGAAAACCAGCTAGAACTCGCGAAATAACAGCATATGGAGATCTCGTTCCTAGCCGCCTTCATCGGCGGAGCACTACTCATCTTCGCACCGTGTGCGGCAATGCTCCTCCCCGCATTCTTCGCATACGCGTTCACCTCAAAGAAGATGCTCTTCGCCCGCACACTCTTCTTCGCACTCGGCGTGATCGTCGCGCTCGTACCGCTAGGAGCGTTCGCGGGAAGCCTAGGCGCGCTAATCCGCCAGTACGCGCACATCGTTACGCTCACTGCCGGCATCCTCGTGATCGTGCTCGGCCTGCTCCAAGCCTTCGCCGTCACCTTCCCCACACCCGGCTGGGCCACCCGCCTCATGACACCAAAAACCTCCGGTGACGCAGCGGGCGCCCCCTCCAACATCGCAGTCTTCGCCCTCGGCATCGGCTACGCCATCGCCGGCGTCGGCTGCTCCGGCCCCATCCTCGGCGCCGTCCTATCATTCGCAACCCTCGGAGGCTCCGTGCTGACCGGCGCCCTCCTCATGACCGCATTCGCCCTCGGCATGGTGCTACCAGTCGCCCTCCTCGCCGTACTCTGGGACGCCTTCAAACTCTACGAAAAGTCCTGGCTACGCCCGAAACCCGCGAAACTCCTCGGCCGCGACACCACGCGCATGAACATCGTCTCCGGCGTCATCTTCATGCTACTTGGCATCATCCTCGTCTTCTTCGGCGGCCAAACCGGACTTCCCTCCATCCTCACCTCGACACAACAAATCGAACTAGAATCAAAGATCATGACCGCCGTTGCCGGAGTGCCAAGCTGGCTCCTCCTCGCGTTCGCGGTCGTAATCGTGGCTCTAATCGTCGTCACCATAAAGGAGAGGAAGAAGGGTGGACGCTAAAACACGAAGAGCATGGCTCCGGTTCGCCGCCGAATACATAGCCGTGTTCATCCTCGTGTTCTCCACCTCCTACCTGAACCGCTACCTCCTCTACTTTCAAGGCTACGAACCCCTCTCCGCCTACGGGCGGCTAAGAGACCCCATCTTCGCGCTCATCGAAGTCATCATCCCCATGGGGCTCGGCGCCCTCCTCATCCGCTTCATAGCGCGACGCCGCAAAATGTCGCACGTCATCTGGCGCGAACCCGAATACGTACCCCCAAGCCTCGGAGGCAGCGCACCCACCTACGCGCCACCCCTCGACACCTCCGACGACCTCCTCCTTGGCACCGCGCTCTCCTCCGAACCCGAACCCCTCTACAACCTCGAACTCCAACCCCGCATCTCAAGGCTGTGGTGGCTCGTAGGCTACCTCGCAGTAATGGCCGCCCTCATCGTGATCGGCTCCGGCATCATCGAAAGCGAGATCTCCCCACTCGGAGTTTTCGTCGGCCTCCTCGGCTCGTTCGCGTGGGCATTCACGCAGGAATACCTGCACAGGGGCCTTGCACTAACCGAACTTAAACGCCTCCTGCGCGGCAGACTGAAACCCATGATCGGCTCGCTCGTGCTCACCCTCATCTGGATGATCCCCATCGCCGTGATCGCCGCGTCTCCAACCGGCGCCGTCATCATCACGCTCTCCGGCCCCATCCTCGGGTTCCTAACCTACGTGGCACGCCGCATGTTCACCGTGCTTTGGGCCTCCATCATCACCCAATTCCTCTTCATCAGCGCCTTCTTCGCACTGACCTAAACGGCCGGCCTCCTACGCCGCTAATCCCGCGGAATCACGCGCACCGGCGGAGCCGGGGTTGCGGGCGCCTCCAAAATCTCTGGCGCGCCGCCCATGACCTCTTTTAGGTAGTCGTAGTAGTACGTGCGCGCATCATTCGACAGGTAAGCACCCGGGTGATCCGCCTGATCATAAGTTGCAGCCACATACACGCGGTTCGTATCCGTATCCAGCACCAAACCCGTGTAACCCACCGAATCCACGTGCGCGGGCCCCTCCTTTGGGACTGTTATAGTCGCCGACGCAATGTAGCCGTTTTGCGTATCAATACCCATGTCCGGGCCCATATTCGACACCAGGTTGCCCGTGCCGAAGAACGCCCACATTCCGCTGCCGTCGACTCCTCCCTCGAAATGCTCGAGCGGCTGAGGCACGTGCACGTGATGGCCAATGTAGAGGTCAACCACGCCCGAATCGGCGAAAATCCGCGCCCACTCGCGCTGCTGATCCGAAGGCTCCGGCTGGTACTCAATACCGCCGTGCGCCGACACGATCACCACGTTCGCACCCTCATCGCGCGCCTGCCTTGCAAGCTCCACCATGTAATCCGGATTATTCACGTTCACAAGCCACGGGTTTTCCTCAACCTCGGGCACATACTCGTAGTTGAGTCCGTAGGTGAAAGACAGGTGCGCAACCCTAATCGTGCGTCCCTCGCGGTCAAGCTCGTAGTACTGGATCGGCGACTGCTCCGCCGAAACCGACGTGCCGACAGCCCCCAGGCCCTTCGCCTGCAAAATCTCCACGGTCTCCATCAGCCCAAACTCGCCCCTATCCCACGAATGGTTGGAGGCGGTCGAACAACCGTCGTAACCAAGCGCCACCGTCGAGTCGGCCCACCCCGCGGGGGCTGCGAAAACCGGGTAACCGTGAGCGGACGCTTCATCGGACGTTAGAGGCACTTCCTGATGGCAAAGCGCGAGATCAGCACCCTCGATGAACGGCTTGATGTCGGCAACAAGTGGCGCGTAATCGTAGGAGCCGTCGGCCTGAATGGAGTGTTCGACGACCGGCATGTGCGAGAGCACGTCGCCCGTTCCAACCACTGTGAACGTGACGGGAGGTGTGGGCGGCTCGGTCGGGGCGGGCGTCGGAGCGGGTGTGGGTGCTTCGGTAATCTCAGGCTGGGCATCGACCGCAGGACTGCAGGCCGCGAGCGCAAATGCGGCTAGAAGGGCTATTCCAGCGGGAATTCTCGAGCGTTTCACGGCGACTCCAAAAGTTCGGGTGTTCGAACTTAAGGATACAGGTCTTCTGCGATAGCAGTCGAAATCCGGCTTAAGGAGACGTCATTGATCCAGGAGGAGTCCGCATTCCGGTACGGGTTCTCGCCGGCCAACGGGTCTTCGTGGATGAGGCCGAGCACGGATGCCCACACGGGAATGAACTCGCGGTGGTAGGTGTGGCCGTGACCGTCGGAGGCAAGACCGGCGACGGGAAGGTCGACGGAAAGCTGGATGAAGGTCGCCATGCGCGTCCACTGCATGTCTGGGTTGAGGTCGGCGCGCGCCGGCTCGCGCAACCAGTCGGGAACGTTGCTGATGATCGCCGGATCCCACCAGACGACGGGGTCGGAGGCGTGCTGCATGTACGCGATTCGCGGGAACCGCCAGGCCGGGAACTCGCGGCCGTAAATGTCGGAGTCGAGGTCTTCCGGTTTGGTCACGAAGCGAGTGTTGCGGGCGCTGTTTACGACGGGCGCGATTTCGGGGCTTCCAAGGTGTCGCGAGGCGGTGAGGCTCTGCCAAAGCGGCGTGGCTCCGGGCGTGCCCGCCCAGACTGCGCCGTCTATCTGCTCGCGCACGTCCTCCTCATCTTCGAACAGGGACTGCGATCCGAATGCGCCGAGCGACACTCCCTGCAGGTACACTGCGGGCCGCTCATCTTCGGGGAGCTTGTTCACCTCCTCCATGATGGCGTCGAACAGCACGCGGGAGGCTTCGGCGGGTTTGCTGAATTCGCGCAGGAATGCGACCGCGGAGGGCACGTACGAGTATTGCGTGGCAATGGTGACGCAGTCTCCGCCGGTTAGATACTCGACGGGTTGCACGGCCCATTCTTCGACCCAGCCGGTGCCGGTAGTGGTTGCGATGACGAGCACGGAGCGGTCGAGCGCGTTAGTGCGGCGAAGTTCGGTGACGGCGACTTGCGCAACTTCTTCGAGCGAGCGCCCCTCGGCGAGGCTGGCATATAGGCGGATCGGTTCCATGGCGTCGCGGCCGGTGACCTGCTCAATGTCGGCCTTTCGCGGCCCCTGCGTGACGAAGCGGCGGCCCTGTTTACCAATCGCCTCCCATGGCTCGTATGAGGCGTTAGAGCCCGAACGCTCCGGCTCGACCGGCTGCTCGATGCCCGGCTCGTCCGATTGGTCGGCCGTGGCGAAGGCGCCGTAGGCGTACTCCATGCCGCGCTCGAAGAGCACGTCTGAAACTACGAAGATGACGAGGGCGACGACGAGGCCCGCGGCAATGAGGCCCGCCGCCCAGATGGGCATGAAGCGGCGGATTGCTTTGGTTATGCGCCGCCAGAGGCCAACGATCAGCATGGCGAGCCCCGCGATGGCTGCCGCGATAATGAACGCGACCGCGCTCGCGGCGAGGTAGTCGGTGAAGCTCATGGGCGCAAAACCCATGATGTGGGCCGAGGTGTTGTTCGACCTGTAGCTGCGCACGAGCATCCACAGAGCCCAGGCGGCGACCCCTGCAAAGAAGAGCCATTTGGAGGCTTTGACCCACGCTTTTTTCGCGGTGATCTTCACGCCGGCGGCACGCCACAGGTGCGAGACGACCCACTGGATTAGTATGCCTGCGCCGTAGCCAACTTCGATGAGGATGCCGGAGGCGACGCCCTGCCACCACCACGTTCTAGGAAGGAGGGAGGGCGACATTGAGATGACGAACATGACGGCCGCGAGGAAGATTCCAAAGCCGCAGGCCGGCATTAGGTCGGCAAGCGTGGACCTAGCTTTCACAAACCATGACTCAGCGCCGCCTTGGGCTGAGGTTTCGGATAGAGCTTGGTCCACACGGCCAATCTTAGTCAACCGCGCGAAAAGCGCCTACGCAGCCGCCTCGTGCTTTTCTGGCTTCTTCGACCAGATTTGGTCTCCGAGAATCGTGTCGAGTACGAGGCCGATCACGAAGCCGACGAGTGCAGGCGCGGTCCACGCCATTTGCACCGAGCCGAGCGGGAGGGCATCGAGGTAGGGGCTGAGCCAGTTGAACGACTCGCCGATCGAGCGTAGCGCCTCAAAGACGGCGATGAACGCGGCGATCCACGTGGTGATTCGGTACGTCCAGTAAAGTTCGCCGGGCACGAAAATGTCGATTATCGCGATGAACACGATGCAGATGACGATCGGGTAGATCAGCTGGTTGACGGGCGCGACGATACCGAGGATCGCTTCGAGGCCGAGGTTTGCAAGCGCGAACGAGACGAGCGTGTGGATTACGACCATTTGGAGGCGCGTAACTCGCGGGAAGAGGGTCATGAAGTATTGGGAGGAGGCGCCAACCAGGCCGACGGCGGTGGTGAGGCACGCGAGGAAGACGATGAGGCCGAAGATGGCTTGCTTGTCGGGGCCGAACAGTTCGACGGAGGCGATTGCTAGCGCCTCAGCGCCGTTGGAGGGTTCGAAGGGAACCATGCGGGTGCCGATGATGGCGAGGCCGATGTACATGACGGCGAGGAGGGCGCCGGCGATGAGGCCGGCTGTGGCGGTGCCGACGAATACTTTGTTTTTGGTTTGGAAGTGGTCGGAGTGTTGGAGGGCGGAGATGATGACGATGCCGAAGACGAGGGCGGCGATCGCGTCCATGGTGAAGTAGCCCTGGAGGAGGCCGGTGGCGAACGGCGAGCCGGCGTATTCCTGGGTGGGCGCGCTTGGAACGGCGGGGAATTTGATGACTGCGCCGACGATCAGGATGAGTAGCAGGATGAGGAGCGCGGGGGTTAGCCACGTGCCGATGCGGTCGAGGAAGCCCTTGGGGTTGAGCGCGAAGAAGAATACGACAACGAAGAATGCGGCCGTGTAGAGCAGTAGCGTGGTGCCGTTTGCCCTGTCTGCGCCGATGAGGGGCACTGCCGCCATTTCGTAGGAGACGGTCGCGACGCGTGGGATTGCGTACAGCATGCCGGTGGACAGGAAGATGATTACGGTGAAGATGAGGCCGGGGTATTTGCCGATTCGTGAGGCGATGCCGGTGACGCCCTCCTGCGAGGTTGCTGCGGCGACGATGCCGAGTACGGGTAGTAGCACGCCGGTTCCGAGGAAGCCCAGGATCGCTGGGGTGAGGGATTCACCCGCGTTTACGCCGATCATCACTGGGAAAATGAGGTTTCCTGCGCCAAAGAACATGGCGAACAGTGCGAGGCCGGTTACTAGGAGCACGTACGTGCGACTATTTCGCATGGCTTTCATCTTTCGAAAATGGTTATTTCTTTTTTAAAAACGCTAACAAGTTTGCTACTTCGGCGTTTGGTCGTCCATTTTCCGGCCGCTTATGTGCGAAGAGGCACGTTTAGGTGCTAGGTTTCGTGGTCCAAACGAGCGTGTAGTAGGGGATTTCCACAAGGTCGGTGTCGCTGTAGCCGAGGTGTTCGAGGAGGTACCACTGTAGGTTTGCCTGCATTTTTTCGCGGTTTGCGGCTGTGGATTTGAGGTAGGAGGAGCGGGTGCGGGCGAGGGCTTTGATGCCTTCGGGTGTGAGTCGGGAGGTGAACTCGGTCTTGTGGAGGGAGGGTGCCTCCCAGCCGGCGGCGAGCGCGGGTGGTTTTTGTGGGGTGTGGATGTCGCCGGAGCGCATGATGCGGGTGAGGCGATGTACCCAGGAGATGGAGACGTCCATTTGGTTGAAGATGATGGAGACGATGCCGCCGGGGCGTAGCAGGCGCGCGGCTTCGGTGAGGGCGGCTTCGGGGTCGACCCAGTGCCAGCTTTGGGCGTAGGTGATGACGTCCGCGATTTGGGAGGGTAGCCCCGTGTTTTCGGCGGTGCCGTCGACGACGTGGAGGAGGGGGTTGCCTGCCCAGGGGGCGGCGAGGAGCTGCTCCCTCATGGCCGAGGCGGGTTCGACGGCCCACGCGGTCGCGCCTGCTTGGAGGAGTTGTTCGGTGAATTTGCCGGTGCCCGCGCCTACGTCGACGACTGCGGGGGCGGTTTTCCCAAGCAGCGCAGCGGCAACTGAGGCTTCGGGGTAGCTGGGCCGGAAGTCTTGGTATTCGCCTCCGGCGCGTTCGAAGGCGTTGGCCGGCGCGGCCGTATCCCACGGGTTTACCTGTGCCACACGCCCTCCCTTCCTTACCAGTGCTGCTACCGGATAAAAGCTACCACGCGCCGCGGGCGCCTCATTCTTGCGGCCCTTTGGGCGTCTCGAGTGATGTTTCAAGAAATGGAATGGGCTCGCCGTGCGTTTGTTTTGACTTTACTTCAAGATATTCTCAGTACGAGTGGCGGCTTTCCTGTTTGGGAGAGCTGCCTTACCTGCAAGCAAAGGAGCAGTTTTGCGCATAGGCGTTCCAAAGGAGCGGGATACCCAGCCGTTGGTTGGCGCGACTCCCGATACGGTGAAGAAACTGATTGCTCTGGGCTACGAATTGGTTGTGCAAGAGGGTGCTGGCGAGCTGTCGAGCTACCCGGACGCGCAGTATGAGGAGGCCGGAGCACGTATTACCACTTCGGAAACGGTGTGGGATTCGGACATTGTGTTGTCTTTGGACGAACCTACGTCCGAGCAGCTTTCGATGATGCGTGAGGGGTCGACTCTGATTGCGCGCCTTGCGCCGGCTCGTAATCCGGAGCTTATTGAGGCGTTTGCGCGCCAGGGTGTGACGGCTCTTGCGATGGACACGGTTCCGCGTATTTCGCGCGCGCAGTCGATGGATGTGCTTTCGTCGATGGCGAATGTGGCTGGTTACAGGGCGATTATTGAGGCTGCGTCTGAGTTTGGCCGCCTGTTTACCGGCCAGGTTACGGCCGCGGGTAAGATGCCGCCGGCTCGCGTTTACGTGATTGGTGCTGGCGTGGCTGGTCTCGCGGCGATTGGTACTGCAAGCTCGATGGGTGCTGAGGTTTATGCGACTGACGTGCGCCCGGAGGTGGGTGAGCAGGTTGAGTCGATGGGTGCGAGCTTCGTTGAGATTCCGGCGGCGACCGAGGTTTCGACCGATGGTTACGCGAAGGAGATGACGACGGCTCAGCGCGACGCTGCGTTGAAGCTGTACACGGAGCAGGCCGCGATTTCCGACATTGTGATTACGACGGCTAACATTCCGGGCCGCAAGTCTCCGGTTCTTTTGACTGCTGAGGCGGTTGCCGGCATGAAACCCGGTTCGGTGATCGTTGACATGGCTGCCGCGAATGGTGGTAACTGCGAGCTGACCGTTGCGGGTGAGCGCGTGGTTACGGATAACGGCGTGATCATTCTTGGCATCACGGATTTGGCGGGTCGCCTGCCCGCGCAGTCTTCGCAGCTGTACGGCCAGAACATCGTGAACCTGCTCAAGCTGACGACGCCTGAGAAGGACGGCAACCTCGTGCTCGACCTTGAGGACGAGATTGTTCGCGGCATCACCGTTACGAAGGGTGGCGAGATCATGTGGCCGCCGCCTCCGGTGAAGGTTTCGGCCGCGCCGACGAAGGCTGAGGCGAAGCCCGACCCGGCCGTGGAAGCCGCCCGCGTGGCTCAGGAGGCGCGCGAGGCTGCAGCGAAGAAGCGCAACCGATTCGTCTGGACCCTCATCGCCGCGCTGCTTGGCGCCGCTCTCGTGATGGTGTCCCCCGCACCCGTGCTCGGCCACTACATGGTGCTCGCGCTCGCGGTGATCGTTGGCTTCTACGTGATTACAGCGGTTACGCACTCGCTGCACACGCCTTTGATGTCGGTGACGAACGCGATTTCGGGCATCATTTTGGTGGGCGCGATCCTGCAGGTGGGTTCTGGAAACCTGCTCGTCTCAACCCTGTCGTTCATTGCGATTGTCGTGGCTTCGATCAACATTTTTGGTGGTTTCACTGTCACGCACCGCATGCTCGCTATGTTTAAGAAGGACTGATAATAGTGTTTACTTCTCTACTTTCCCAGAGCCTTCTTCCCGCTGTTGTTTCGCCGGTGGGCGCCTCCTGGATCGACACCCTGGTTGCGCTTGCTTACATTGTTGCGGCGATCCTGTTCATTCGTGCTCTCGCTGGCTTGTCGAAGCATGAGACCGCTCAGAAGGGCAACAATGCCGGTATTTTCGGCATGGGTATTGCCCTGGTTGCGACGATCACTTTGGCGCTGACCTCCGAGCCGGAGCGTGGCGTGCTCGTAACCGCCCTCCTCATTGCCGTGGCGATGATTATTGGCGCGATGATCGGCATTTGGAAGGCGCGCAACGTTGAGATGACGGGCATGCCTGAGCTGATCGCGCTGCTGCACTCGTTTGTGGGTCTCGCGGCGGTGCTGGTTGGTTTCAACTCCTACCTCGCTCCGGACGCGGAGGCGATTGCACTCGGCGGCTTCCACTTGGGTGAGGTCTACCTCGGTATCTTCATCGGCGCGGTGACGCTGACGGGTTCGATCGTCGCGTACCTGAAGCTGTCGGCGAAGATTAAGGGCGCGCCCCTCATGCTTCCAGGCCGCAACTGGTTGAACCTCGCGGCTTTGGTTGTGACGCTCGTGCTCATGGTCATCTTCATCAAGGAAGGCGGCGTTACGCCGCTCAACACGACGCTGCTGATCATCATGACGGTTATCGCTCTGGCCTTTGGCGTGCATCTGGTTGCCGCGATTGGTGGAGGCGACATGCCGGTGGTCGTGTCGATGCTGAACTCCTACTCCGGTTGGGCGGCGGCAGCGGCTGGCTTCATGCTGAATAACGACCTGCTGATCATCACGGGTGCGCTGGTCGGTTCTTCGGGTGCGTACCTCTCCTACATCATGTCGAAGGCGATGAACCGCTCGTTCATTTCGGTTATTCTCGGCGGCTTTGGCTCCGATGGTGCCGTGACTGCCGGCGATGAGGAGCAGGGTACTCACCAGGAGATCCAGGCGGCTGAGGTTGCTCAGTTGCTGAAGGACGCGAAGCGCGTGATGATCACGCCGGGTTACGGCATGGCGGTTGCGCAGGCTCAGTACCCGGTTGCGGATTTGACGAGGCGTTTGCGTGACGCCGGCGTTGACGTCGAGTTCGGTATTCACCCGGTTGCGGGTCGTCTGCCCGGCCACATGAACGTGCTTCTGGCCGAGGCGAAGGTTCCGTACGACATCGTTAAGGAGCTTGACGAGGTTAACGACGACTTCGAGAACGTGGACGTCGTGCTCGTTATCGGCGCTAACGACACCGTGAACCCCGCCGCTGAGCAGCCCGGCTCCCCCATCGCGGGTATGCCTGTGCTGAAGGTGTGGAACGCTTCTGACGTGATCGTGTTCAAGCGTTCCATGGCGACCGGCTACGCGGGCGTTCAGAACCCGCTGTTCTTCAAGGAGAACACGAAGATGCTGTTCGGCGACGCCAAGGCCTCGGTCGACAACATCCTCGCAGCCCTCTAGTTCAGCGAGTCTGTTCAACTGAATCATTGATGAGGAGGCGTCAGCCCCTCGAATAGCCCAGAGCGTCGGCACCACTTCGTTGGTGTCGACGCTCTTCGCATCTCCGAGGGATTCGCCGCGCGCGCCTCACTCGCTTGCGCCACCTCGTCTGCAAACTCTCTACGCTCCTCGCGAGCGTGCACACCCCCTCAACGCACGCCCTCGTGCACGCAGCGCTCGCTTGCTTGGGTAGCGTCAAACCTAGGCCACCCGGCAGCCAACACCCTCATTCCACGGACACGCTTACCTCTTCCGCAAGCTATCCGCCCACATCGCGCACTCGCCCCCTCGCGCGCGCAGAGCTGACTCTTCGGGCGTGCTTGGGTACCGCCCGCTGAAGCCTCCTCGTCCTACGAATAGCTCCCTACCCTGTGGTAGGCTCTCCTACCTCACCCCGGGAATAGCCTCTGCGCGCTAAGCCCGGGCAGGCTCCCGAGGCGTCAAAACTCCTCCTCCGGCGCGCTCCGAACCGTCCAAAGCAGCCACACATTCCAAAAAAGGACCCAAATTTTTGCGGGATTCGTCACTTTTCTAACGCGCAAACAGCGCTAAAACCCCCGAAATACACCCCAAAACGCGAACCCCCGTGGCACCTAAGCCCTAAAAAACCTTGATATCGAGGGACTTTTTACCTTCGGATGGGTATTTAAGGGAAAACCCGTATTTTCAATACGCTTATGTTTCTTCTACGCGCCGCGGATCGCTACATGAAGTAGTATGAGATTAATGCTTTCTGAATGATTGCGGTGAGATAGCTTACATTTCGATCTGCTGTTAGCATTGAAAGCACCGCTTCAACTGACCCGTAGAAGTTTCAGGCGAAGCAGTCCTATTTTTATTTTCTGTCGACGATTGGAAACACCGTGGCTCAGATTGTCGTTCTTGGCGCAGGTATTGCAGGCCACACGGCCCTTATGATCCTTGCCAGAGAGCTAAAAGACACAGAACATCAGGTGGTGGCCATCTCGCCTAAGCCCACGTGGAACTGGGTTCCGTCCAACATTTGGGTTGGTACTGGCTCAATGCCGCGCGAGAAGGTGGTTTTCGAACTACGCCCGCTTTACGAAAAGTACGGCATCGATTTCCGCCAGGCAGCCGCCCGCAACATTTTCCCCGAAGGCACCGCGGACAATCCGCGCCCCCAGGTCGAGTTCGAATACACCGACCCGGCTCACGAGGGCGAAGTTGCCCGCGTAGAGTTCGACTACCTCATTAACGCAACCGGCCCGAAGCTAAACTTCGACGCCACCCCGGGTCTTGGCCCGGACAACGGCTACACCCAGTCGGTTTGCACCGACTCGCACGCTGAAGAGTGTGGCGAGGAGTTCCTCCGCGCGGTTAACCGCATGAAGAACGGTGAGCGTCTCCGCTTCCTCATCGGCATGGGCGCAGGCAACTGCACCTGCCAGGGCGCAGCATTCGAGTACACGTTCAACACGGACTTCGAGCTCCGTCAGCACGGTGTTCGCGACAAGGCTGAGATCGTTTACATCACGAACGAGCCGAAGCTCGGCGACCTCGGTGTTGGTGGCATGACGTTCAAGCAGGACGGCTACTTCACCACCTCCCAGATGTGGACCGAGTCGATCTTCCGTGAGCGCGGCGTTAAGGCAATCTCCAAGGTTGCTGTTAAGAACGTCGAGCCCGACATGGTCACGTACGAGGATGCTGACGGTGAAGAGCACGAGCTGTCTTACGACTTCGCAATGCTTCTTCCTCCGTTCACCGGCGTTCCGATGAAGGCATTCGACCGCGATGGCAACGACATTTCGGATGTTGTTTTCAACCCGGCTGGCTTCATGAAGGTTGACGGCGACTACACGCCGAAGCCGTACTCCGAGTGGCGTGCTAAGGACTGGCCGCGCACCTACCAGAACCCGACCTACGGCAACATGTTCGCTGTTGGTATTGCGTTCGCTCCGCCGCACGCAATCTCCGAACCGCACAAGACGCCGAATGGCACGATGATTGCTCCGGCTCCGCCGCGCACCGGCCAGCCGTCGGGCACGATGGCTGCCAAGGTTGCAGAGTCGATCATTGACCGCCTGAAGGATCCGAACGCTCCGCTTCGCGAGGCTTCGCTCGGTGAGCTCGGCGCTGTCTGTGACGCGTCCACTGGTCGTAGCATGATGAACGGCTCCGCCGCTGCAATGGTTATGTACCCGGTTGTTCCGGATGAGACCGTTTACCCCGAGACTGGTCGTCACCCCACCCTCACGATGGGTGAGCTCGGCCTGTTCGGCCACTGGGTAAAGATTCTTTACCACTACCTGTTCATCTACAAGGCAAAGGCCCTCCCCGGCTGGAACCTACTCCCGGAGTGATTCACATGTCAGAAAAAACCATGGTTAGTGTTGAAGAACTTGACCCGGAAACCAACCAGCGCATCGCTCGCGCTGCTCTTCCGACCAAGTTCACGACGTTTAGGCGAAACTTCATCCCTTACCAGGCTGTTCGCTTCGCCATCTTTAACCTTCGTACGCTAGACATCGTGCGTCGAAGCATGTAGTGAACCTACCCAAAGTGGGGGAAGCTCTTACACGGAGCTTCCCCCACTTTGTTTTCCACACCTCGTTTTCCATACCTTGCTTTCCGCACCTCGTTTTCCACGCTTTGTTTTCCATACGTCGCTTTTGGCACTTCGTTTTCCCATGATTTTCCAAGGTTTGTTTACGGAAAATTACAGTAACGAAGATTACTGTTTACATATGTCACCGGGTTTTCGGTGAGAGCTGTTTTTCAAACCGTTTCATTGGAACTGGAAAACTTGCACTGTGTTGATGGGATGTATTTGGGGCCCGCTCAGGGTTCCCCTGAAAAAACCCTGAATTACCCTCTTCACAAAAATTGCGCGCAAAGCCCGTGCTACCGTTTAAACCGATTGATCACAACGAACAATCAAAGGGGCCGGGCATGGACGCACACCCAACACGAACCTTCATCATGCAGATCCTCAAACTAATCGTTTGGACCATAGTTGCAATAGCGCTCGTAAAGTTCGCGTTCTTCCCCAGTCAGCCGCCAAAAACTGAACTAACCGGCGACGGCGAATTCACACTCCCCACCGTCACCGTTGCCCGCGGCGACATATCCCACGAAATCACGCTCGACGCGTCCGTAGTACGCGATGAATCCGAAACCGTGAAAGCAACCGCCTCCGGCACAATCGTCTGGTTCTACGTAGAAGACGGCGCCAAAGTTGATGCGGGCGACTACATCCTCCAAATCGAACACGTCGAAATGCCCGAAATAATCGACCCGGAGGCACCGCCCGCAGAACCCATCAAGACGTACCACAACGTGGTCGCAGAAACCCCGGGCACCCTCTCCCTCGACGCGCTCATGGAGCAAGAAGTACAAATCGGCACGCCCGTTGGCACGATCGTGCCCGACACGTTCCATGCTCAAGTGCCCGTAACCCCAGACCAGCTGTACTCCCTCCAAGGCATCCCCGAAGAAGCAGAACTCTCCGTAACTGGCGGCCCCGCGCCCTTCACCTGCACCGGCCTCAAAACCATGACCGGCGCGCCAACCGGCAAGGAGGGTGAACAAAACACGGGCCCGCAGCTACGCTGCGAAATCCCGAGCTCCGAACTCGTATTCGACGGTGTCAAAGCGAAACTCATCATCCGCGGCGGTAACGCAACCAACGCGCTAGTAGTGCCAGTAACCGCGGTTGAGGGCCGCTACAAGACCGGAAACGTGTACCTACCCGTCGACGACATCACGCAAAAACCCGAAAAGGTAGAGGTGAAGCTCGGCGTGTCCGACGGCTACTCGATCGAAATCACCGAGGGCCTCACTGAAGGCCAGGAAATCCTCGAGTTCGTTCCCAGGCAAGACCCTGAGGAGCAGAACCCCGACGACATGAGCTTTGTGGGCTAACCGTGTTTGAACTTACAGGCGTGACTCGAACAGTCATCCTCCAAAACGGCAAACCCCTACCAATCCTGAGGGGTATCGACCTGAAAGTGGAGGCTGGCGACAGCATCTCGATTGTCGGCCAATCCGGCACCGGCAAATCGACACTGCTGAACATCATCGGTATGCTCGACCTCCCCGATCAAGGCACATACATTTTTGAGGGAGCAGACGTAGCGAAACTCTCCGAAAACAAGCGTGCCGCCCTGCGCGGCAACTCTTTTGGGTTCGTGTTCCAGCAGTTCAACCTCTTCAACGCGCGCAACGCGCTCGAGAACGTTGAAATACCGCTCCTCTACTCGGCGTCGGGCAAACAGCTCCTCATGCGCTCACGCTACGCGGCTGAAATGCTCGACCTCGTAGGCCTTGGCGACCGGCTCACCGCAATGCCGAGCCAACTTTCGGGCGGCGAACAGCAGCGCGTTGCCATCGCTCGCGCACTCGTACGCAAACCGAAAGTGATTCTCGCCGACGAGCCAACCGGCGCGCTCGACCCGGAGACGGGCAGCCTCGTCATGGACCTGCTTGAAAGCGTGGCCAAAGAGATGAACTCCGCGCTCATCACGATCACCCACGACATGCAGGTTGCCGCCCGCTCCAAGAGGATCTACCAGATCGCTCAAGGCGTTCTTCACACTCGCACACACGAGCAGATCGGCGTGGTACTCGATACTCGCCAGCTCGGATTGGGGGAAGAGTGAACTCAGTTCTAAGCGCCCTCATTGAAGCCTGGGGCGAAATCAGAATCAACAAGGGCAGGTTCATCCTGTCGCTCACCGGCGTAACGGTAGCGGTGTGGGCTATGGCGACTGTGCTCGCGCTCGGTGGAATGCTCACGTACGCCGACGAATACTTCCGTTCAATCAACGGCATGAGGCCCGGGCTCATCACCCTGGACGCCTATCCATCAGAACAGCAAGACCAAATGTTCGACTACGGTTACGGCTTTGCCGGGCAGATGGGACCGATGGATCCGATGGGGCCTGAAGAAAATCCGCTCGAGAAGGAAATCACTCTCGTAGAGGACATGAACGGGCAGCTCACCAGCGTGTTCGGTGCGGCAGCACGCCAAACCGCGGCCGACCTCAAAGTGACAACCTGGACCAGGTACACGAGCTTCACCCCCGAGGTTCGCTCATCAAGCTGGAGCTCGGTGTGCAACCACGAATTCCCTGAGACATGCTGGGACAACGGTGCGTTCCTCGCCGCTGTCGACCCCGACTACTTCAAGCTGTACGCAAAAGAGATCATTCACGGGCGCGGCCTCACCGATTCTGACGCCCTGCTGCAAATGAACCCGGTCGTCATCAACGAGAAACTGTGGGACAGCATGGGTAAGCCCGCGTTGCAGAGTTACCCGCGCCTCATAGTTACCGGTGATCCAGGCCTTACCCTCACCGTTGTAGGCGTCCTAAAAAAGCAGTCGAGCTGGGAGCAAAACGAAATGTACATGCATTTCGACGGGCTCATGAGCTCCAAACCGCATTTGAAGGGAATGAACGGCACCGAGTTCGGCACAGGCCAACTGAAACTGTTGGTACCCGTCGGCGAGGAGGAGCATGCGAGCAAGGTTGCGGAAGCCACGCTAGGCTCGAGGCTCGGCCCGGACTATACAGCGGACGCCTTCTACTCCCACCTCGATGGTGACATGGGTATGAACGAGCAGGCAATCATCACCACCGTGGTTTCGATTATCGGCGGCATCGTGATTTTGCTCGGAGCGTTCGGCATGCTCACGGTTTCGATCGTGACGATCCGCCACCGCATTCGCGAAATCGGCATCCGACGCGCAATGGGCGCTTCGGCAAGGCGCGTGTTCTTCTCCGTCTTCCTAGAGTCGGTAGTTGCCACGACGGCCGCGGGATTCGTGGGAGTCATGCTTTCGGTGTTCACGATCCGATTCGTACCCGCGGATCTGTTGGACTTCCCCATCTCGCTTGGTTCGATCCCCTACCCGATGACGGCAGCCCTCCTCGGAGTGCTAATCGCCGCGGGCGTGGGCGCTCTCGCCGGCATCATCCCCGCGGTAATCGCCGTGAAGGTGAAGCCAATCGACGCGATCAGGTACTAGCCGCACTCGTTAGAGAACTAAACGAAGAAGCCTCATAGGTAATGGATTTTCACCATCCGCCTATGAGGCTTCTCCTTACTCTTTGAGCAGTATTCGGCTCAGCGCTACAGTTGACTCCCCGCGCTTCGGCTAGGCACACCAGGCTCGTGGTAACTCAACCGACTGCAGGCTGGAGCTAGAGCCAAGGAGAGAGCGTGGGCTGTCCGCGGCAACGATCTCGGTCAGGAGGCCTGCAGTACCGCAGCCGCCTGCTTCGCCGCACCGAGGGCCACGTACTCCGCGGGCTCGGGCACATCCACCGCCACGCCAAGCACTTCGGGTAGCACCTTGCGCAAAGCCTGCGAGCGGGCGCCTCCTCCAATCAAACGCACACGATCAAGCTCGACACCGCAGTCGATCAGCGCCTGCGCAGCGCCGTGCATCAGCTCCGCCAGAGCCTCAACCGCGGCCCTCGCAAGATGCGGGCGAGTCCAGTTCGCAAGCGTCATGCCCGACATTTCCGCCGTAGCGTGAGGCAGATTCGGCGTGCGCTCCCCCTCGAAATAGGGAACCATCTTCAAGCCGCCAGCATCGGGAACCGAAAGGGCAAGCTCGTCGAACTCCTCGAAGCTCACGCCTAGCAGCGCGGCCGTCGAAGCGATCACGCGCGCGCCGTTCAGCGTGGCCGCGAGCGGCAGCCAGTTTCCGGTAGCGTCCATGAAGCCCGTGATAACGCCGTTCCTATCCCAAATCGGCTTGTCCGCAACCGCGGCAACCACGCCGGACGTGCCGATCGAAACCGACGCCTCGCCCGGCTTCAAATCCAGGCCGAGAGCCGCACCCGCGTTGTCGCCACAACCGGGGCCAATGAGGGTGCCCGCGCGAAGGCCGGTCTCCTCATCATCCACCTGCACGACGCCTCCAGCTTGGAAAGGCTCGACCACCTTCGGTAGCACGAGGCGTTTCGCCTCCTCCTCGCTCATGCGCAGCGCGTGCGCGAGAAGGTCGTACCTGTACTCGCCCGTGCGCAGGTCGAGGTAGCCCGTGCCAGAAGCGTCGGAGCGGTCGGTGAACAAATCCTCGATCGACTTTGAGCCGGACAGCTTCCAGCTGAGGTAGTCGTGGGGCAGGCAAACCGCGGCAACCCGCTTGAACGCCTCCGGCTCGTTGTCTACAAACCAGCGAAGTTTCGTGACCGTGAGGGAGGCAACCGGCGTCGAGCCGCATGCCTCCGCCCACGCCTCACCCGTCAGCTCATCGATGAGGTCGCGAGCCGCGCCTGCACTCCTAGTGTCGTTCCACAGGAGGGCGTCGCGAACAACCTCGCCGTCCGCATCGAGGGTGACCATGCCGTGCTGCTGGCCGCCAACCGAAATCGCCTCAACGTCGGCGAGCCCGCCGGCAGCCTTGGCCGCCTCCTTGAACGCCTCCCACCATGCGGCCGGATTTACCTCCGTGCCATCCGGGTGCGACGCGCTCCCCGAGCGGACGATCTCCTTCGTCTGCGCATCGACAACCAGTACCTTGCAAGACTGAGTAGACGTATCTACTCCAGCTACTAACCGCCTCATGACTTAGCCAATCAGGTGGCGCATTGCCTGCTGGTACAGCTCGACGTAGTGGTACTCGCGCTTGCCCGCAGCCTCCGGGTCAATGTCTTCGCTCGCCATGAAGTCGGCGTAAGACTCGCCCTCAGCAAGGGTCGGCTCTGCAAGCTCCGGAATCGAGGCGGCTTCCATGAGCTGCTTCGTTACAGGATCCTCGCGGAACGCCTTCGCCTTCTCGGCCAGGCGCAGGTACATCTCCATGTTCGCAGCCGCGGCCTCCCAAATGCCTTCCATGCCTTCGGTGCGGGTCGGCTTGAAGTCGAAGTGACGCGGGCCCTCGTAGCGCGGGCCGCCACCCGGGAAGCCATTTTCGAGCAGGTCGACGGTGAAGAACGCGCTCGACAGGTCGCCGTGGCCAAAGCTCTTATCCTGGTCGTACTTAATGCCCGACTGGCCGTTTAGGTCGATGTGGAACAGCTTGCCCGCATTCAGCGCCTGAGCAAGAGCGTGCGTGTAGTTGAGGCCGGCCATCTGCTCGTGACCCGTCTCCGGGTTCAAACCAACGATGTCGCCGTGCTCAAGCTCTGCGATCAGCGCGAGGGCGTGGCCAACCGTGGGCAGGAAGATGTCGCCGCGCGGCTCGTTCGGCTTCGGCTCCAAACCAATGCGCAGGTCGTAGCCCTGCTCCTTGATGTAGCCGGCAACCGTGTCGAGACCCTCCTTGTAGCGGTCGAACGCGGCGTTCAGATCCTTCGACGAATCGTATTCGGCGCCCTCACGGCCACCCCACATCACGAAAATCTTCGCGCCGAGCGAGGCCGCAAGATCAACGTTTCGCAGGATCTTCTTCAGGCCGAAACGACGAATGCCGCGGTCGTTGTTCGTAAGGCCGCCATCCTTGAAGAGGGGGTGCGTGAACGTGTTCGTGGTGATCATCGGGATCGTGAGGCCCGCTGCGTCAACCGCCGACTTCAAGCGAGATACGATGCGATCGCGCTCTTCGTCGCTTGCGTCGAACGGGAACACGTCGTTGTCGTGGAACGTGATTCCGTAGGCGCCAAGCTCTGCTAGACGATCGGAGTACTCCCACGGATCGAGAGCCTCGCGAGTGGCATCACCAAACGGATCAACTGCCTGCCAACCCACGGTCCACAGGCCAAAAGTAAACTTGTCTTCTTTAACCGGCTTGCGCATTATCGCTCCTTCGGGATAAACACACCTATTTTGTTCAGTTCCTAAACTAATATCTTCTTTGTACACTGTCAAGCACTTTTTCCGGATAAAGTTAGTGTGATGAAAAAGAAAACAGTCCGCCCCGAGAACCTTCGCTCCATCAACATGTCGCTCGTGCTCTCCCACGTGCTCAGCGCGGAGCAGCCGCCTTCGCGCGCTCAAGTTGCCGGCGACATCGGTCTCACGCGAGCCACCGCGAGCAAACTCGGCGACGAACTCGTTGAGGGAGGGATCCTCGAGGAGGTCACTCCCCCGCCCACCCAGCGCCCCGGCCGCCCCGCGCAAGTACTGCTCGGATCGCGCCAAATCATCGGGCTTGGCCTCGACATCGGCGTGGAGTCGCAGCGGGCTGTTGCCGTAAACCTTCAGGGCGAACAGGTTGCCTCCGCGGTTTCCACCACCGACCTTCGCAAATCCGACGCCTTAGAGGAGCTTCCCGCACTTACCGCGCTCGTAACCGAAGTGTGCGAGCAACTGCCTCCTACATCGCGCATCGCAGGGCTCACCATTTCAGTTCCGGGCCTTGTGGACGCCGCGAGCGGAACCCTCCTCGACGCCCCTAACCTTGGCTGGCACGACGTAAACATTTGCGACGAAGTTGCATCCCACCTGCCAAAGAGCGGGCTGTGCGAGAGGATTCCTCACCCGCGCATTGGCAACGAGGCGAATCTCGCGTCGATCCCCGTCGCGTACAGGGCTCCGGGCGCGCCCTCGCCCTTCAACGATTTCGCCTACCTTTCGGGCGGTATCGGCGTTGGTGCCGCAATGGTTTCAAAACACAAGGTGATTACCGGCGAACACGGGTGGGCTGGAGAAATCGGCCACCTCACCGTCGACCCGCACGGCATTCCCTGCAGGTGCGGCTCCAACGGCTGCCTCGAGCGCTACATTGGCGGGGAGGCGCTCGAAACCGCGCTCGCCCCCGGCAACGAGGAGGAACTCGAGCAAAGCGCAACAGCTTTGGGGATTGCGCTTGCAACCGTGATCAACCTGCTTGACGTTTCAACCGTCGTTCTTGGAGGAGGCATCACCGGCCTCTACGAGCGCACGCAAGACACCGTGAGCGCCGTGATCGAGAAGCGCGCAATGGCCGCGAGGAGGCATCCGATTCAGATTGTTTCCGCCTCCGCCGGCGAGGAGGCCTCCGCCCTTGGCGCCGCCTACTTTGCCCTCGAGCCGGTAATCAAGAACCCCGCGGAGTTCCTAACCCCGGCAAACTAGAGTCTCCCCGGGGCGCACTCACTCACCGAGACGCCTCAATACGCTCGCGTACCTCTCCCGAACGCGAGCGGAGGCCTCGCGCACCACCGCGATAAGACCCGTTTTTGGCGAAAAACACTTATGTAACTACGTTACGGAATGTAACGATTCCGCAACAAACCGCCTAAAAGTTATAGATGTCTGATGTCTTACCTGTTATATTGGCAACACTGATACGAAACAGAGCTTTAGCTCTACACGCCAGCAAAGGAGCCGGCCTTGGCAGATACCAGTTTGCGCACCGCACCGAAGCGGGTCGTCGCCATCGACATTGGCGGCACCAAGATTGCGTCTGCGCTCGCAACTGTGCCTGCTGGCCTCCCTGCTGGCGCATCAGACTTCCCCGCCGAAACTGCGGCGATCCCCTCCCTGTCGGAAATCTTCGAGATCGCAACCCCCGCGCAAGATGGCGCAACCGCCGTAGTTGACGCAGTTTTCCAAGCCGTACGAGGCGCCCTCACCCACGCTCCAGAAGGTGCGGACGCCATCGGCATCGCCTCCGCGGGCGTCGTAGACCCCGAAACCGGCAACATCATCTCCGCAACCGACCTCATTAAAGGTTGGGCGGGCACTGCACTCGGCACGCTCGTCGAAGAGGAGTTCGGCCTCCCCACCTCCGTCCTAAACGACGTACACGCCCACGCCCTTGGCGAATCCACCTACGGCGCGGCGCAAAACCTCAGCTCCGTACTCTCCGTCGCAGTCGGCACCGGCATCGGAGGCGCCCTCGTACTGAACGGAGAAATCCACTTCGGCGCACACTTCGCCGCCGGCCACGTCGGCCACGTCCCCCACCCGCTCGCAATGGGCCTCCCCTGCTCGTGCGGCGCCTACGGACACATCGAATCCGTCGCCTCCGGCACCGGCCAAGTCACCCTCTACAACAAGAGGCACGCCGCAACCCGCGAAATCAGCTCCGGGCGTGAACTCACCGAACTCGCAAACGCCGGCGACGAAATGGCGCTATGCGCACTCATCGACTCCGGTGCAGCACTCGGCGACACGCTCGCCGGCATCGCAAACTGCTACAACCCCGAAGCAATCGTACTTTCCGGCTCCGTAACAAGGTCCGGAGAAAAGTGGTGGGACGCCCTCGAAACATCCTTCCGAGCCGGCATCCTCCCCGCACTCAAAGACACGAAGATCCTCCTCGGCACACTCGGCGGCTCCGCGCCCCTACTCGGCGCCACGGTCTTCGCGATGAACTCAGCCCACAACAAAACCACAGGAGAGAGCAATGACTAACGTCGACGCACTACTCGCGCGAATCAAAGGCGGGCTCATCGTCTCGGTACAGGCATACCCCGGCGAACCCATGCGCCACCCCGAAACCATGGCGCAAATCGCGCTCGCCGCAGAACTCGGAGGCGCGGTCGGCATCCGCTGCCAAGGCCTCTCCGACATCGCCGCAATCCGCGGCCAGGTGGACGTACCCGTAATCGGCCTGTGGAAAGACGGCCACGAAGGCGTCTACATCACCCCAACCCTGCGCCACGCACGCGCATGCATGATGGCAGGAGCCGACATCGTCGCAATCGACGCAACCAGGCGCCCGCGCCCAGACGGCCTCACCTACGCCGAAACCGTAGCCGCCCTCCACGACGAAGGCGCGGTCGTAATGGCCGACTGCGGCAGCTTCGAAGACGCCGCCATGGCCGCCGAAGCAGGCACCGACATCCTCTCCACCACACTCTCGGGCTACACGGGCGAACGCCCCAAAACAGACGGGCCCGACTTTGAACTTCTCACGCAAATGGTCGAAGAATTCCCCGAATTCCCGGTCTTGTGTGAGGGACGCATCCATAACCTCGACCAAGCGCGCAAAGTCATGGAGGCGGGCGCGTGGGCAGCTGTAGTTGGCACAGCAATCACCCACCCCACGTCCATCACCAAATGGTTCGCGCAGGCAGTTAAGGAAGGCACAACCAAATAACGCTCGTTGCAGGCGCCAGCTCGCAACACAACCCCGCGCCCGGCAAACGCCGCCGCGCACAACCATTCGAGTGCGAACTCGGATCCTGAGAAAACAAAGGAGTTCTCTATGCAACCCCAGACCCGCAGGTCTCGCTGGGCCGCATTCGCCGGCGTAGTAGCCGCCGGCGCGCTCGTACTGAGCGCGTGCGGTGGCGGTGCTGACTCGCCCGCCGAAGGCGGCGAAGGCGCCGGCACGATCAACGTGGGCGTAGCCTACGAAACCACCAACTACCACCCGTCCAACACCTCCTCCGCACTCGCGATGGGCACGAACTGGCACGTAGTTGAAGGCCTCTACGAGTTCGACATGTCGAACTACGAGATCTACGACGCACTCGCAGCAGGCGACCCCGTTGAGGTTTCCCCGACCGAATACGAGATCACCCTCCGCGACGGCGCTAAGTTCTCCGACGGCACCGACGTCACCGCGGAAGACGTTGTCACCTCCATCGAGCGTTCCAACGCCGAAGGCAACCTCTACGCAAGCTTCCTCTCCTTCATCGACTCCGTCTCCGCTAAGGACGACACGACCGTAACGATCACCCTCAAGCAGCCGTTCACGCTCCTCAAGGAGCGCCTCGCTGTCGTGAAGATCGTTCCGGCAGGCGCATCCGATGAAGACCTCACCGCAATGCCGATCGGCACGGGCCCGTGGAAGTACGAGTCCATCACCGACACCGACATCACCGCCGTTCCGAACGAGCACTACAACGGCAAGTTCCCGGCAGGCGCAGCCGAAATGCACTGGATGGTACAGAAGGACGACACCGCCCGCACCACCGCTGCATCCGACGGCACCATCCAGGTGATGGAAGCAGTTCCGGCTGAGAACGTAGACGTCCTCAAGAACGCAGGCCTCACCGTTGAAGAGGTCCCCGGCTTCAACCTGCCGTTCCTCCTCTTCAACACCACCAAGGCACCGTTCGACAACCCGAAGGTTCGCCAGGCATTCCACATGGCAATCGACCGCCAGAAGCTCGTCGACAACGCCATGGCAGGCAAGGCAAAGGTTGCAACCTCCTTCCTCCCGGAGAGCCACCCGAACTACAAGAAGGCTGAAACCCAGTTCGATTACGACGTCGACGCGGCCAAGGCACTCCTTGCAGAGGCCGGCGTAGAGCCGGGCGAAATCACGCTCCTCACGACCGACCACCCGTGGATCACGAACCTCTCCCCGCAGATCCGCACCGACCTTGAGGCCCTCGGCTTCACCGTCAACGTTCAGGCAGAAGCCTCCGCCTCCCTCTACTCGAACAACCTCGACGTAGAAGGCACCCCGACCTTCGACATCGCAGTAGCCCCCGGCGACCCGTCCGTATTCGGTAACGACCCGGCACTCCTCATGTCCTGGTGGTACGGCGACAACGTGTGGACCCAGAAGCGTACCTTCTGGCAGACCTCCGACAAGGCTGCGTTCGACACCCTGAGCGCAATCATCAACGAGGCAACCACCCTTGAAGGTGCAGAGCAGCAGGCCAAGTGGGACGAGGCGCAGGACTTCCTCGCCGAGCAGGTTCCGCTATACCCGCTCTTCCACCGCACGATGATCACCGCATACGACGCGGAGAAGCTTGACAACGTCAAGCCGATCGCAACCACCGGCATCTGGCTGGTAGGCGCATCGACCAAGTAACACTGGTCTAGGAGGGGGACCGGCAAGGTCCCCCTCCACCACAAAACCCCCGAAACATCCGCAGATGAGGCCTTACCTTGAACAATCTCATTAGACTCATCGGAAGGCGACTGATCGCGCTACCCCTCATGGTCCTAGGCGTAACGCTCCTCGTTTCCTTCATCATGTCGCTCTCCCCCATCGACCCCGCGTACGTAGCACTCGGCGAAAACGCAACCCCCGAGATGCTCGAACAGTTCCGCGTAGACAACGGCCTAAACGACCCGTTCCTCGTGCAGTACGGCAACTACATCGTCAACATGCTGCAAGGCGACCTCGGCACCTACGGCGTTGGCTCCGGAAACCTCGTATCCACCAAGGTCTTCTCGGCACTACCGATCACCCTTGGACTCACGTTCTTCGGCCTCTTCATCGCAGTACTCTTCTCCTTCCCGCTCGGCATCCTCGCCGCCCTCTACCGCGACAAGTGGCCCGACCAAGTGATCCGCGTACTCTCCGTCGCATCGATCGCAACCCCCTCCTTCTGGCTCGCAATGCTGCTAGTCCTCGCCTTCATGGGCGTACTCCCCGTCTCCGGACCACTACCCGAATTCTTCTCCGACCCCGGCGGCTGGTTCGCGCGCATGCTCCTACCCGCCTTCGCGCTCGCAGTGCCAGTAATCGGCCAAATGACGCGCATCGTCCGCACCTCCATGGTTGAAGAACTCGACCGCGACTACGTACGCACCGCAATCGGTGCAGGCGTTCCGAAGAACATCGTCGTCTCCAGGAACGTGCTCCGCAACGCCCTCATCACGCCCGTCACCGTACTCGGCCTACGCGTCGGCTACCTCATGGGTGGCGCAGTCGTCATCGAAATCATCTTCGGCATCCGCGGCATGGGCCAAGTGCTCCTCGACGGCATCACCAACAACTGGGTGTTCGTCGTACAGGGCGCAACCCTCGTAGTCGCAATGGCGTTCATCATCGTGAACATCATCGTCGACCTGCTCTACGTACTCATCAACCCGCGTATTAGGGCGGTGTAACCAATGCGTAAAAACCTAACCAACAAACTCTCCGAAGCAGGAGCTGTAAAGCTCAAGGGCTTCTCCCGCATGAACTTCGGCTCCAGGCTCTCCCTCATCGTGCTCGGCCTCGTAGTCTTGAGCGCCCTGCTCGCACCCGTACTCGCGCCCTACGCGCCCGAATACGTCGACCTCGCACGCCAAGCACCCTCCTCCGAACACATCTTCGGCACCGACCAAACCGGCCGCGACGTACTCTCCCGCCTCCTATACGGTGGCCGCTACTCGCTCCTCGTCGGCATCGCCTCCACGGCGCTCGCCCTCATCGCCGGCTCCATCATCGGCTCCATCGCAGCCGTCGTGCGCAAATCCCTCTCCGAGACGATCATGCGCCTCATGGACGTCATCATGTCGATCCCCGGCATCGCACTCGTTGCCGTAACCGTCGTAGTGTTCCAAAAAGCCGTATCCGCCGAGATGCTGATCTTCGTCATCATCGCCTCGATCGGCTTCGTCTACACGCCGCAGCTAACGCGCATCGTCCGCGCAAACGTGATGAGCGCATACGGCGAAGACTACGTGAACGCCGTCGTCGTCTCCGGTGCCCGCGCACCCTGGATCCTCACCAAGCACGTTGCACGCAACGTCGCGGCACCGATCCTCGTGTTCGCAACCGTACTCGTCGCAGACGCGATCATCCTCGAAGCCTCGCTTACATTTATTGGCGCAGGCCTCCAAGAAACCATGGTCCCAACCTGGGGCAACGTGCTCTCCGCAGCCCAGCCCGGCGTGCTCCGCGGCGAATGGTGGCAAGCACTCTTCCCCGGCATCATGATCATGATCACCGTGCTCTGCCTCAACGTACTCTCCGAAGGCATCACCGACGCCATGGTCGCGGCCCCCTCCTCCTCCGTGGAAGACAAGCCGCGCACCGACTCCGACCGCGAAGCAGACCTACTCATCGCCGACCCGGTCAACGCATACAAGCAGCAGCGCGAATCGCTCAACCAGCGCCTCGCCGACTTGAAGAGCGTTGAAACGAAGCGCACCGACCGCCTCGAAGCCGAAGACACCGACGTTCCGCCGCTACTAGAGGTACGCGACCTGTGCATCAAGTTCCCGCGCCACGGCGACGTCTACGTCGTTGACCACGTGAGCTTCTCCGTACGACCCGGAGAAACCATGGGCCTCGTCGGCGAATCCGGCTGTGGCAAGTCGATCACCTCACTTGCCATCATGGGCCTAATCGACCCGCGCGCCGAAATCACGGGCGAAGCCCTCTACGAAGGCCGCGACCTCCTCACGATGTCTGCCCGCGAGCGCCAGGCTCTGCTCGGCAACGAGATGGCGATGATCTACCAGGATGCGCTCTCGTCGCTCAACCCGTCGATGCTCATCCGCTCGCAAATGAAGCAGCTGACCAAGCGCGGCGGCACGCGCACGGCAGAGGAACTCCTCGAACTCGTAGGCCTCGACCCGAAGCGTACGCTCGAGTCTTACCCGCACGAGCTGTCCGGTGGCCAGCGTCAGCGCACGCTCATCGCAATGGCACTCACGCGCGACCCGAAGCTAATCATCGCCGACGAGCCGACCACGGCCCTCGACGTGACCGTTCAAAAGCAGGTCATCGAACTGCTCAACGAACTGCGTGAAAAGCTCGGCTTCGCCATGGTGTTCGTATCGCACGACCTCGCGCTCGTCGCCGAAGTCGCGCACTCCGTAACCGTCATGTACGCCGGCCAGGTCGTCGAGCAGGCCCCCACCGCGGAGCTCCTCGAAAACCCGATCCACGAGTACACGCGCGGCCTCCTCGGCGCCGTCCTCTCGATCGAATCCGGCTCCGGCCGCCTCCACCAGGTGCCCGGCACGGTTCCCTCACCGAAGGACTTCCCCGCAGGCGACAGGTTCGCACCCCGCTCCTCGCACCCGCGAGTCGGCCTCGACATTCGCCCAGCATTCCTTCGCGTACCCGGCACAGAGCACTACTTCGGCGCTCAAATCACCACGTACACGCAAGGTGAGGCGACCACCGAGGAAGACGCCCAGAAGGTTGCCGCACTCATTGCAGACGGTGAACGCGCCGAACAAGCCGAAAGGAGCCTCTAATGGCACCGGCAGAGCCAATCATTCGCCTAGAAGACGTACACGTAACGTTCCGCACCCGCACCGGCTCGCTCTTTAACCCCAACAAAGTATTCGCCGTCCGCGGCGTAAACATGGAAGTTAAAGCCGGCGAAACCCTCGGCATCGTGGGCGAATCCGGTTGCGGCAAATCCACGACCGCGAACGTCATGTGCGGCCTCCAAATGCCGACCTCCGGCAAGGTCTTCTTCCGCGGCAAAGAGGTCACCAAACGCAGCGCCGAACAAAGGCGCCGCATCGGCCGCGTAGTCTCGGTAGTCTTCCAAGACCCCGCAACCGCACTAAACGCCCGCATGACCGTGCGCGACCAGTTGAAAGACCCGCTCGTAGTGCACAAAGTTGGCAGCGACGCAGACCGCAACGCCCGCGTCAAAGACCTCATCCAAATGGTGGGCCTACCCGACTCCGCACTCGACGCCCTCCCCGGTCAGCTCTCCGGCGGCCAACGACAGCGCGTCGCCATCGCGCGCGCACTGTCGCTCAACCCCTCCGCAATCATCGCGGACGAGCCGACCTCCGCGCTCGACGTCTCCGTTCGAGCACAAATCCTCAACCTGCTCACCGACCTCAAGAACGACCTCGGCCTCGCCATGGTGTTCATCTCCCACGACATCCAAACCGTTCGCTACATTTCCGACCGCATCGCGGTCATGAACGGCGGCCTAGTCGTAGAAGAAGGCCCGGCAGAACAGATTCTGAACAGTCCAAAAGACCCCTACACGAGGAAGCTGCTAGGCGCGGCCCCCTCACTACTTCACCCCACAATCTAAAGAGGTAATGTCAAGAATGAACGCGAAAATTCGCGGTGTTGTTCCACCCGTAGTCACCCCGCTCCTGCCCTCCGGCGAGCTCGACGTCGAATCCTACGAACGTCACCTAAACCGGATGATCGACGCAGGTGTTGACGGCCTGTTCGTACTCGGCTCCTCCTCCGAAGTCGTATTCCTAACCGACGAGAGGCGCCGCCAGGTACTCGAAGTCGCAGCCCGCGTCATCGACGGCCGCGTGCCCCTCCTCGCCGGCGTAATCGACACGCAAACCGAGCGCGTCATCGACCACATTCGCGTCGCCGAAGAAATCGGTGCCGACGCCGTCGTGGCCACCGCGCCCTTCTACGCCATCGCAGGCATGGCCGAAGTTGAGAGGCACTTCCGCCTCCTCCACGAAGCAACCGACCTGCCCATCTTCGCCTACGACATCCCCGTGTGCGTACACGTCAAACTCCCCACCCCGATGCTCCTTCAGCTCGGCAAGGAAGGCGTAATCGCAGGCGTCAAGGACTCCTCCGGCGACGACGTAAGCTTCCGCTACCTCGCCATGGGCAACAAGGCCATGGGCTCCCCCATGTCGATCCTCACCGGACACGAAGTCGTCGTAGACGGCGCCTACATGGCCGGCGCAGACGGCTCCGTACCCGGCCTCGGAAACGTCGACCCCGCCGGCTACGTACGCCAGTGGAAAGCCTACGAGGCTGGCGACTGGGAAACCGTACGCGTCGAACAAGACCGCCTAGCGGAACTCATGCGCATCGCAATGGTTTCCAAGGGCGTCGTCGGGTACGGTTCCGGAGTGGGAAGCTTCAAAACCGCTCTGTGGCTACTCGGAGTGTTCGAAACCAACCAGATGACACCCCCCGTTTTGCCTCTCGAAGGCGAAAACGTGGAAGCTATCCGTGAAGTCCTAATCCACACCGGACTCCTCGACAACTAAAATCAAAGGTGGAGGCCGCAAAGGCCTCCACCTCAAGCTCCTACGGGCGCAACTAGAAAGGTGAAACCCATGCCGCGCAAGGCCTCCAAGCTGGGAGTAGATACCGCAACAAATTTCGCAGACATTCTTGCGCCCGTATCGAAGCAAAACAACCGAGCCGCCTCCACGATGGACGCCATCAAGACCTACATCGTTGAGAAAAACCTCGTGCCCGGCGACCCGCTACCCACCGAAACACAGCTCTGCGAACAGCTCGGCGTCTCCCGCTCCTCCGTGCGAGAAGCCATCCGCAAACTAGAAACCCTCAACATCGTCTCCGTCGAACACGGGCGAGGCACCTTCGTTGGCACCCTCTCCCTCGACCCCATCGTTCAAACCCTTGCCTTCCGCGCCTCCATTCAAGGCCCCGGCAACCTCACCGGCCTCCGCGACGTCGTCGAAGTACGCCGCTACCTCGACCTAGGCTGCAGCCAAGAAATCGTCGCCTCCCTCGCCGGCACCGAACAACCCGAGCTCACCCAAATCGTCGACGCCATGGAAGCCAAAGCCGCGGCCGGCCAAAACTTCCAAGAAGAAGACATCAACTTCCACCTCGGCCTGCTTGCCAAAACCTCCAACATGGTGGTCAAGCAACTCGTACACAGCCTCTGGCTCGTACACATGGCCGTACTACCCGAGCTCAACCTCCAGATTTCGCACCGCCTCGAAGACACCGCGCGGGCACACCGCCTCATCCTCGACGCCGCCACCAAGGGCGATGTGGACGCCTACCAAGAGGCCGTCATCTGGCACTACGAGCCACTCGAGGAAATCCTTCAAACTAGGATCGCGTCGCTCTAGCAGCGCATTTGCGGCGCTTTGAGGCCGAGTTGAGCGACAGCTCGCAAGGCAGGGTAGCGCAACAGACACAAAAGGGCGTGGCGCGGGGTTTCCCCTCGCGCCACGCCCTTTTTGCTGATTCAGTTTTTGTAAGCCGGCTTCGGTTACCTAGACGGTTTAGCGTTCGATCTCGAACTCGACCTCAACTTCCACAGACGCATCCAGTGGAAGCGCATTCACACCGATGGCCGAACGTGCGTGTGCGGTACCAAAAATCTCCTGATACAACTCCGAAGCGCCGTTAATCACCGCGGGCTGAGCGTGGAACGCCCTCGACGACGCCACAAAACCCGTCACCTTCAGCACGCGCTTAATACGATCCACGCCGCCAGCCGCATCCGCAGCCGCCGCGAGCGCGTTCAAAGCACACAGCCTCGCCGCCTCGTAAGCCTCAGCCGGATCCGTACGATTCGGGCCAACGCGGCCCATGCACGTGACCCGACCGTTAGCAATCGGCAACTGGCCCGAAGTTTTCACCGTATTTTCAAACACGAGAGCCGGCGTGTAAGCCGCCACGGGTGCAACCACCTTCGGCAACTCAATACCGAGCTCCTCCAAACGCTCATTAACACTCATTGAAGCTCCTTTCCCCTCCTCAATTTAGCAATCGGCAAGCCCCTCACCGGCTCCTTCTCACAACAAAAACCGGGCAAAACCGCCTCAAGTGTTCACATTCTGGGAGTTTTGAACCACTTTCTTTCGACTTCTGAGACACTTTGGCAAGTGTTTAGTTCAGCCCGCTTCCACGCCTAGGTGAGACCCACCACCAACCGCTGTGGAAATATGCGAGGCTCTCGAACTGCTGTAGTTTTGTTTAGTACCCGAACAGAAGATTGGAGCCCACCATGGCGACGCCCTCAACTGGCACCACAAACGCCGATGCGCCAGATACAAACAACAAGCTGCAACGAAAGCTTGGGGCACGCCACCTCAACATGATCGCCATGGGCGGCGCGATCGGCACCGGCCTGCTCGTGGCGTCCGGCGGCTCCATCTCCCAAGCCGGCCCCGGCGGCGCCCTAGCAGCCTACGCGGCCATCGGATTCATGGTGTACCTGCTAATGCAGTCCCTCGGCGAAATGTCGACGTGGCTACCCACGGCCGGCTCCTTCGAAAGCTGGGCAACCCGCTGGGTCTCCCCCTCCTTCGGCTTCGCAACCGGCTGGAACTACTGGTTCAACTGGGCAATCACGCTCGCCGCAGAAATCGTGGCCGTCGCCCTGGTTATGCGCTACTGGTTCCCAACCGTCGAATCATGGGTTTGGTCCGCACTATTCCTCACCGTTCTGTTCGTAATCAACGCATTCACAGTTAAGGGCTTTGGCGAAACCGAGTTCTACCTCGCGACCGTGAAAGTCGTGACCGTAATCGTGTTCCTCATCCTCGGCGTAGCCATGATCTTCGGCCTCATGTCGCAGCCCTCACCCGGCTTCGAAAACTGGACGATCGGCGACGCCCCGTTCGTAAACGGCTGGATGGGCTGGTTCTCCATCATGATGATCGCCGGCTTCTCGTTCCAAGGCACCGAACTACTCGCCGTCGCCGCGGGCGAAGCTGAAGAACCCGAGCGTACGATTCCTAAAGCGATTCGCACCGTGTTCTTCCGCATCACCCTGTTCTACATTGGCGCTATCGCGGTAATCGGCTTCCTTCTGCCCTACACCGACCCGCACCTGCTCGCCTCCGACATTCAAGACGTGTCCGTCTCGCCATTCACCCTCATCTTCGAGCGCGCGGGCGTAATCGGAACCGCAACCCTCATGAACGCGGTCGTACTCACCGCAATCCTCTCGGCCGGCAACTCCGGCATGTACGCCTCCTCGCGCATGCTCTACTCCATGGCTAAGAGCGGCAAGGCGCCGCGCATCTTCGCGAAAGTAAACCGCCGCGGCGTTCCCATGCCCGCACTGCTCGCCACCACCGCGATTGGCGCATTCGCGTTCCTCACCTCGCTCATCGGCGACGGCGCCGCATACCTGTGGCTCGTAACCGTCTCCGGCCTCTCCGGCTTCATCGTCTGGGCAGGCGTTGCATGGAGCCACTACCGCTTCCGCAAAGCCTTCACCGCGCAGGGCCACGACCCCTCCGAGCTACCGTTCCGCTCCAAACTGTTCCCCCTCGGCCCGGTAATCGCCCTCATCATGGTTCTCGCCGTAATCTTCGGCCAAAACATGGAGATCTTCTCCGGCCTATTCAACGTGGGCGCCATCTTCTCCACGTACGTTGGCCTGATCGTGTTCCTCCTGCTGTGGGCGGGCCACAAGATCGTCACCAAGTCGAAGATGGTCGACCCAAAGACTGCCGACCTCTCCAGAACCGACGACTAGCGCAGCGGCGGTCAGCGAAGCAGACTAAGCGGCGAGGGAGTGCCGGACTCCTTGCGAGGAGGCAGTGGAGACTACGGGGTTCCTCCTAGCGCTTGAATGCTCGCTCAATAGCTGCAGAGCCTTCGCACAAAGGTGAGGGGTTCGCTTCCACGTAATGGGAAGCGAACCCCTCCTTGCGTCTAATACTCGCGCCTACGCGACCGCGTGAGCCACGCCCATTCGCTGCAGCGCCTCGATCGTCGCGGTAGCGCTTTGCAAACCCTCCAGCGAGTTCACCTCAATCAACACGCCCAGCACCGCGCAGTTGTGCCTCAAATCCGCCACCACTTCCGCGGGCGTATCAGCGCTCACCGACACGATCACCGACGTTCTCGCTCGATGCGCGGCCGCCAAAATGCCGGGCATGGCCTCAAGACCAAAATCAGAGGCACTGAACGACACGTAGCTAATACCGAGTAACGACATGGCGCGCATCGCTTGCTTCACCGTGCGAGCATGAACACCCCAATGACGCACCAGACCCTCATCGTTCAAACTTCTAATCTTGTCGACAAGGAGGCGCGGGAGAAGCTCATTCGCGTTCGCACCCGGGATCTGCACGATATCGAGCACCTCGCGATTCGTACGCTGCAGTGCGGCGAGTACGCTGACCTCCAGCAAGTCGGCATCCAAACCCAAATCGGACAGGGTTGCCGGATTGCTCGGATTACCAATCTGCACGCTAATGCTTGCCGCCTCTGGAGCAAGAGACAAAAACTGCTGGGCGGAGGGGTCAGTTGCTTCCACAAACCTCAAACCGGAAAGATCAAACTCGCGCCTGCACTCTCGCAAAGAGTCCTGTGCAAATGCTCGCGTTAAACTTATGCCGACCGGACTATCAATGCCAGCGCAGGCAGCGATAGGAAATCCGTGGTTCTCAAACATGACACCCCCTATTTCTTTTACTTGGTCTTTACTCTCGCACTACTCTAGCATTATTTAAAACTGGCTTTCGTAAATGGACGTTAAATACGTCACTTGGGAGAACGTGCACATAGCATGAGAGACCCACCAAACGGCGGGTCTCTCATACAGAAACTGGCTTTAACTCAGCCAAACCAAGGGGTTAGCGTAGCGCATCCATCACGCGAACCGCGTTCAGCGCCCTCATGTGCGGAAGCGGATCAACACCGAGAGAAAGCACAAAATCAGTTAGCAGCTCACGCACCTCGTCAAGTAGCTTCTCCACATTCCACGGCTTCGAGAAATAGTGATCCAAGCTCGCATCATTCAACGCGCGAATCGTGTCATCCTGATCCGCCTGGCCCGTGACGAGCACCTTGCGCGTATCAACCGTGCGCGCATCCTCCATCATCTCCACCAGGAAATCGACACCCGTCTTACCGGGCAAACGATGATCCGCTAGAACGAGAGCCAGCATGTCGCCATCCTCATCGACCTCATCCACAGCCGCCCACGCGTCATCTACAGAATCCGCCACCTCAATCCGGCACACCTCGTGGAACTCCTCGAGATCACGCTCAAGCGCGTCGCGAACCTCCGGCTCATCCTCAACAATCAAGATCGCAAGCTTCATGACTCCTCGCTTCCACTTTCTTCCACTGTAAACGACTCGGCCCGAGACGGGCCTTCGATCGGCAGTACAACCGAAATGGACGTTCTTCCAGGCACCGAATCGATCTGCAACACACCATCGTGATCGTCCACAATCGACTTCGTAATCGACATGCCCATCCCCAAACCAAAGCGCACCTGACCGCCCTTTGTCGTGAAATGGGGTTCCATTATCCGCTCCGTGTACTCGGGCGGAATACCCGGGCCATTATCCGTAATCGTCACACGAACATGACCCTCATCGGCAAGACTCGTAGACACCTCAATCATCGGGTCCACCGCGCCGCGCGCCGGCAAGAACGCGCCCTTGCCAGCATCCTTATCCGAAGACGCCGCCTCAGCCTCAGCCAAAGAAGCCATCTCCGCTCCAATCGCCTCCGCAGCGTTTATCAGCAGGTTCGTCCAAACCTGCTCCAAACGAGCTGGATAGCAACGAATCGTTGGCACCTCGTCGAACTTGCGTTCAATCTCCACGCCGCGCATCCTGTGCGAAGTGAGGCGCAAAACGTCCTGAATGTTCTCCCGCACATCCACACCCTCAATCGCGGAGGTGTCTGGACGCGCATACGCCTTCAGCGACGACACCAGGTCGGTGATCCTATTCGCCGCAACCGTGGAGTTGCGAACCGACTTGCCGATCTGCGCGGCCGCCTCAAGCACCTCCGTCGGCGAATGGCTAAGAAGCGAGAACCGCGCCTTCTTCTCCTTGCGAAGAAGCGACTTAATCTGGTCTGGATCCACAATCTCCGCGGCAACGAGTCGCTTCGCGAGCGCCCGATCACCACCCGTGTACTCCATGACCTCACGGACGAGCGCACGCTCCTCCGCAGTCGAACGCGCTCTCGCGTGAAGCGTTCGCTCCATCGCCTCCGACGCGTCTTTCAGCGACGGAGTAGACGACAGCACGACTTCCAGATCGGTGGCAATGTGGTCGGTTGCCCGCTGGAGCGCGGCCACCGGATTGTTCAACTCGTGCGCGATGCCCGCCGACAGCTCGCCGAGCATCGCAAACTTGGTTTGCTCAACGAGTTTCGCGCGCGCCGAACGCAACTGTTCAAGCGTTTCTTGAAGATTCTTCCGCTCAATCTCCAACTGCTCTGCAAGCTCGTTCTTCTCAATATGCAGGTATTCAGCGCGGACAAGCCTCGCCGTGAGCGCCTGGATTGCAACAACCGCGAGGTTCGCCGACGTGTCTGGAGAATGCTGGAGCACGAACTCGAGCTGCTCAATCGACAGGCGGATCGTCTCCACATCCGTCGTCGTCGTGGAGGTGAACATCGCCCTTTGCTGGCGGGCGAGCGAAATCAGGCCAATCAGCGGGCCCGAAGTCGCGTGGTGCAGGAGCACGTCGCCAAACTGGGAGGAACGATGCAGCGCCACCGAGCCGCGTAGCACGAGATACACGGCGTCCACAGACTCACCCTGGCGGGTCAAATCCACACCCGCGGGGAGCATGATTCGCGGCCTCGGCCCCAAAATGCGTTCAATGCCCTCCAGGAGCACTCTTTGCACCTGCTCACCCGGAGTGTCGAGCCCGTACAGGAGGTCGCCGCCACGCGGCTCATCCCACGCCTCAAACCCAACCGTTGCGCGCGTAATCTCCGCGTCCGGGAAGTACTTGAACAGCCACCTAGCGATCACCGCGGAGACCTGCTCTACGAGCGCCGGCTGCGTCCACGGCACCGAAACCAGCGACACGAGAGAGCCGTCGCCGATCGACTTCGACACGTCGTAGTGCTTACTCTCATCCGTGAGTAGCACGAACCCCGAGCGCTTCAACGCCTCAAACTCGCGAAGCCTCGCAATCACCTCATCGACCGGCCCGAGGCGCGGTGAGATGATCACCCCCGGGACGAGGCACTGCTCGCACCGCTCAGACACCGCCTCCTCGACCTCGTCGAAACCAATCGCAACGTTTACGTCACAGTTCGGCAACTCACCATCAAGATCCATCGCCGCCTGATGCACGAAATCGTGATCGTCTTTCGCGACGACGAGAATGCGCAAGTAGTAGTTCGCCGAATCGCCACCGAGGCGCGAAATCGGCCTAGTCCACTTTGAATCGGCCATGATTTAGCCTCACAGCAGCCCTGACGCACCCCAGTAGAGCGGCATGACGAAGGCGAGCAGAACCGTGCCCGACACGCCGACCACGAGGCCGGTCTTCACCATGCGCGGCGTGCTGATCTCGCCCGTCGAGTACGCGATCGCGTTCGGGGGAGTCGAAATCGGCAGGCACATGCCAAGCGAACAGCCGAGTGCGAGAACGACGGCGATCTCCGCGGGCGTTGCCGCAACCGACGCACCAAGACCCATGCCAAGCGGAATGAGGAGGTTCGCCGCAGCCGAGTGGGAAATCACGTTCGACATACCAAAACCGACGCCCGCGAGCGCAAGCAGGAGCAGGGCCACCGGAACCGCAGTCCAGTTAATGAGGCCAATGATCCACGCATCCAGGCCAGTCTTGCCAACGCCGATACCAAGAGCAATACCGCCCGCAACCAGCCACAGAACCGGCCAGTCGAGAGCCTTCAAGTCGTCACCCGACATTGCCTGCGTGACCATCAGGAGCACCACCGGCACGAAACCAACCGTGTTAGAAGAGATTCCGTGCAGCGGCTCCGTCATCCACAGCAAAACGGTGACGCCTGCAACCACGTAGAAAATCATTGCGTTACGGCCCGTTTCAAACTTTGCGCTCAGGTCGAGGTCGATCTTCAGATCCTTCGGCATGTAGGCAACCGCGAGCCAAATCCACGAAATCGCGAGCACGACAAGCATTAGCGGCACCGCGAGCGCCATCCACTTCACGAAGCTGATGTGGACGCCAGCGCTTTGGAGTGCGCCGAGCGCGATCGCGTTCGGAGGCGTGCCAACCGGCGTGCCAATGCCTCCAACGTTTGCGGCCACCGGGATTGACAGCGCCAAACCGACGCGAGACTTACCCTCGGGAAGCTGGGCGAGAACCGGCATAAACACCGCAAACATCGTCGCAGTCGTCGCCGTGTTCGACATGAACATCGAAAGCGTGGCCGTGATCAGCATGACGCCCATCAGCATCATCTTCGGAGAAGACAGGAACGGGCGCAGCATGACCGCCGCGATCGCCTTATCTACGCCAAACTTCGCCGCACCATCAGCCAGCATGAAACCGCCGAGGAACAGGATGATCACCGGGTTTGCAAGGGAAGCGAAGAACGTCGCCGAGCTAGGCGCCCCCTCCGCGACCGGCAACAGCGCCTGATCCGAAACCAGTAGCACCTCAGCCATAATCACGAGCACCGCGGTTGCAGAAAGCGGAATCGCCTCCGTCACCCACAGCATGATCGCCGCGAGGAAGATAGCGAGCATACGCTCACCGACATCATCCAAGCTCGGAATATCCACAACGAACGGAATGAGGAAGCCGATCACCGCCGCGATCTGCCCGAACCGTTTAACCTTAGTGGTGGGATTAGGCACCACCGCCTTGGGCTTAGAGCCCCTCCGATCTGTTTTCCTAACAGTTGGCCTTGCTGAACGACGCTTAACCTGCTGAGACTTCGGAGTCATCGATAGTCCTATTTCCGCACTAATGAGTGCTACGTCACGCCCGGTAAATACAATTCCATAGTCTAGCTCACACCAAGACATATTCGAATTCCCTGCGAGAACGCTTCAAGACCGGTAAAAACCCGCTAAAATCCACAGCTTTGGTGTGATCAACCGTTCAGGCAATACTCGTGCAAGACTTATATAGTTGAGGTATAGAACTTTTGTCCAAATTGAAACTAACAATGGGAGCAAATTTGCAGGTTTCACCGTCTTATACCGCGTCATTTCGCCTCATAATCGACGAAACTCGTGTACGCATGAACAAGGTCCTAGACCTAATCTCCGACACGGGCGCACTCATCACCGGCCTCGACGTGGCTGACTCCGTGGACGGATCACTGTCCCTCGACCTAACTGTAAACGCTCGCGACTCGGAGCACCGCCGCGAAATCGCGCACATCCTGCGCGAAACCGAAGGCGTACGCCTCTGCTCCATCTCAGACGCAACCTTCCTCGCACACGTCGGCGGCAAAATCGGCGTAGCCCCCAAGGCTCCGATCAAAAACCGTGCGGACCTCTCACGCGTCTACACGCCCGGCGTAGCCCGCGTTAGCCAGTCGATCCACGACAACCCCATGAAGTCGCACTTCCTCACCATGCGTTCCAACTCCGTAGCCGTCGTAACCGACGGAACCGCAGTGCTCGGCATGGGCGACATCGGCCCCGAGGCAGCCCTGCCCGTAATGGAAGGCAAGGCCGTACTGTTCAAGCAGTTCGGCGGCGTCGACGCGTGGCCGGTCGTTCTTGACACCAAGGACACCGAGGAAATCATCCGCATCGTAAAAGCCATTGCACCGGCCTACGGCGGCATCAACCTTGAAGACATCTCCGCACCCCGCTGCTTCGAAATCGAAGCGCGCCTGAAGGAAGAACTCGACATCCCCGTGTTCCACGACGACCAGCACGGAACCGCTGTTGTAGTTCTCGCCGCCCTCATCAACGCCCTCAAGGTCGTTGACAAGAAGATTGAGGACGTGCGCATCGTCGTCTCAGGTGTTGGCGCCGCCGGCACCGCAATCATCAAGCTACTGCTCGCCCAGGGCGCAACCGACATCATCGGCTACGGCCGCAATGGCGCTCTCTCGCGCGACGAAACCGAAGGCTTCAACGCTGCGCGCAAGGAGCTTGCCGAGATGACGAACAAGAACCTCATCAAGGGCAGCTTGAAGGAAGGCCTGAAGGACGCGGACGTGTTTATCGGCGTATCCCAGGGCAACATTTTGGAGCCTGAAGACCTCGCCGTCATGGCAGACCGCGCGATCGTGTTCGCCCTTGCGAACCCGACTCCCGAAGTTGATCCCGTTGGCGCAGCCGAGTACGCCGAAATCGTTGCAACCGGCCGCTCCGACTTCCCGAACCAGATCAACAACGTTCTTGCCTTCCCCGGCCTGTTCCGAGGAATCCTCGACTCGCACATCAAGACGATCAACACCGAGTTGCTTCGCGTGTGTGCGCTCGCAATCTCGAACGTAATCTCCGACTCGGAGCTTTCGAAGAACTACATCATCCCCGGCGTGTTCGACGACCGCGTACCGAGGTACGTCTCAAGGGCTGTGCGCGACGCGGCTTCGACGCTACCGCGCCACGAACTACCCGTACAGGAGCATGTGGCTACCGACAAAAAGTAGTTAGTAGCGCATAGGAAAATAGTTGAGGCCCCCGCGGGGGCCTCAACTATTTTGTGCAAAACCAGAGTTTGCGCCTTAGCGGGTTGCTCACGCGTGGCAGCCTTTCTCGCGCGCGGCCGGATGCTTGCGCCCGAGCGCGGGGCTTATCCGAGTAACCTTTGACGCGTTTGCCTAGTACCCGCACGCGGCTTCGGTTTTGGTCTCGCAGGGACTACTGGAACGACACGATCCAGGGGCTCGGCTCAACCTCCATCGTCTGCTGAGGGTTAAGCATGGGCTCGTCCTCATCAATGAAGTTCTTCCAAGCAAGCCAAACGCCCGCGGGCAACTCGTCGCGAATAACATTCCAGGTTTCGTACTTCGCGCCGGGAGTGCCGTGGCCGTCCACGTGAATAATCGTCGCAAGCTCCGGGCGGGTAACCAGCTGCTCGCGATCGCGGATCATCTGCCACTGGAACTGGTGCAACATGAACACCTTCTGCGGCAAATTGTTCGCTCGCACGAGGCCCGCCAGCCACTGCGACACCTCATTGGCCTCCGCAACCTCGATGTGGCCAACCTGCTCCAGGTGTACCTCATCGCCGTACAGCTTCCACTCCGGGTCGAGCGCCAACCCAACGTTCGGGCGCTTCAGTAGCTCCTCATAAATCTTCGCCTGATCGAGCAGACTCGCGCGCCCCGGCTGCAAATCGATAATCGCGTAGCCGCCCACCTCAGTTATCGCATCAACCGAAGCGACAAGATCCTCAACCGGCGTGACATCGGAATACAAGCCGTCGTCACCGGGGCCCGCGGACGCGACCGTCGCAATGATTTCGAAGGCGGGAAGCACGGGCTCGGCGGAAAACTCCTGGTATTCCGCCGCGTACTGCACCGCGAGCTCGGCAGCCGACGTCGGGTCTTGCTCGCCAAGCACGCCAAGCGCGCCGCCATACGGGTGGCCGTAGAGCGCGATCATGCGCCTATCGGGGAAGACGAGGCCGCCACCGCCGGGAAGCTCCTCGGCATCCGCGAGCGCAACCAGGTCGCGGAACTCGCCCGGCGTGCCAAACGCCGAACCGAGACCGACCGCTACGCGACCGTCTCGAGCCATCTGCATGCCCTCACTCGTTGCGCGAAGATCCGCGACGGGGAGGGTGACCACCGGCAAGCCCGCAGTCTTCGCGTTTGCCACGAGGCCAAGCGGGGAGCCTGCGGTTGCGAACGCCACCGCGTTCGGATTCGGACTATTCACCTTACCCACCGGCAACTGTGCCAAATCGATCAGCTCCGGCTCTACCACCTGCTCCGCCTCGCCGGTCTCAGCCTCTCCCGCGGGGTTCTCCCCCTCGGCAGGATCGCCCTCCCCCGGCTGCCCCTCGGCAAGCTCACCTTCCGCGGGTGCGCCTTCTGAATCCTCAGCGGGCTCCTCCTGCAAGAACTCCGGCACGAGCGGCATAGCCCTGTCGAAACCCAGAATGTCTGCAACGCCGAGCTCGGCTACAGGCTGCACCTCCCTGCCGAGAATCGTTGTGGCCGCCTGCGTTGTGCCATCATCGACCATCACCTGCACACCGCCCGGCAGCGTGACATCGCCAACCGCAAGCACCGTCTGCACTCCAAGGCGCGACAGCTCCGACTCCACGCTCGCCCCACCAAGCTGCGTGAGCACCGGCACCGCAAGCGCCGACCCGAGAGCCGCCGCCCTCATCTGCGCCAAAGGAGTTTCCGACGCAATCACAGCAACCTCCGCCGACTTAAGGAGCCCGGCAGACGCCTCCACGTCACTAGAAAAACTCACCGTCTCCGTTGGCAGGGGCGGCTCCGTCACCTCCGGCTCGCTCGGGCGCTGCGCGTCAGGCTGCGACGGTGAACACGCCGCCAAACCCCCAACCATCAAAAACGCGACCAAAGCTCCAACAACTCTTTTAACGCCCTCGTGTGAACGAGTCACAAAATCTCCTTATGTTCGGTGGGCGGACATGGGTGCGCAACGGGAAGAGAATCCGCTGCCGCGCTCGCGAGGAAAATCGCGCGTACATGCGAATTTACAGGAAATGCCCAGAAAAGCGGACATTACGCCGCAAATGCGGCCTAAATGTAGCGGGCCGCCCAGCTCGCGATGATCTCCCCAGCCCACGCGGCAACACCCGGACGGGTCATCAAATGGTCCGCATCATCGAGCGAAACAAAACTCTTCGGCATCTGCGCGGTGCGGTAAATATCCATCGCGTTGTGAATGTCCACCACTCCATCGCGCGGCGAATGCAGGATCAGCAGGGGCTTACCGAGGTTTCGAACCTTCACGTGGAAATCGTCCTGCGCCTTCAAATCGTGGAACAACTCAGCTCCAACCAGCATGTCGTGGCCCGCAATCTGAATCACCGCAGACCCCTCCCTGTAAACCGGGTCAAGGCGATCCTTCAAAATCTGCGTCAAGTGAGCCGGATCCGCGGGCGCACCAATCGTTGCAACCGCCTCAATCGAATCCAAACTACCCGCAGCCGCGAGCACCGCCGCACCACCGAGCGAGTGACCAATCAAGACCTTCGGTACGCGCCCCTCCGCCTCCATCCAGTGGCACGCCGCCTTCAAATCAGCAACGTCCGCAGAAAAAGTGGAGTCCACAAAATTACCCGCCGACGCCCCAAGACCCGCGAAATCAAACCGCAACACACCAAAACCGCGCTTCTTCAGCGCCTTCGCGATGCGCGCAACCGCCGGCAGCGACTTGTTACACGTGAAACAATGCGCGATCACAGCCCAAGCCTTCGGCTCCTCATCCGGAAAATCCAGAATGCCAGACAGCTGCAAACCAGTTGCACCCTCAAACATCACCGTCTGCTCAGCCACTGCCAACACCTCACCTATCGATCAAAACCCGCGAAACATCAGTGTTTCTCGAAACCCACTTCTCTATGAACCACGAAATGCGGGCGACGCTTAACCTCAGCATAAATCCTGCCCACATACTCGCCAACCACACCGAGCGCCAGCAACTGAATACCCGAAAACGCGACAATCGCGGCGAACGTAGTAATGTAACCGGGCGTCTCAACACCATAAGCCGCCCAATTCACGAGCAGCCACAGCAAATAAAGGAGGGCAAAACCAAACGTCAACGCCCCAAAACTCGCCACAATACGAAGCGGCTTCGCGTTAAACGAAACAATCCCATCGAGACCATAGTTAAACAGCGACTTAAACGACCAGGAAGTCTTGCCACCACTACGCTGCTGATTCTCGTACTTCACGTACTCCGTCGGGTAGCCAATCCACGAAAACAAACCCTTAGAAAACCGCGAACGCTCATCCAGGGCCAGCAGGGTGTCAACCGCCCTCCTCGACAAAAGCCGGAAATCGCCAGCCCCATCCACGAGCTGAATATCCTCAATCAACCGATTCGAAAGCCTGTAATACAAGCGCGACCAAGCCGTGCGCAGCCTCGAGTCACCCGCCCGATCACGCACCGCAACCACCTGATCCGCGCCCGACTCCTCCATCGTCGAAATCAGCGTCGGCAAGAGCGTTGGCGGATGCTGCAAATCCGCATCCATAATCAGCGTCGCATCTCCATCCGCGTAAGACATGCCCGCAACCATCGCGGACTCCTTACCAAAATTACGCGAAAGCAACACACCCCGAACGTTCTCGTGAGACGCGGCAAGCTCCTCAATCACCGCAGCCGTCGCATCCCTAGAGCCGTCATCAACCAAAATCAGATTCCAACCCTTATCGAGCCGCGCAAACACGCCCTCAACCGCCTCCACGAGATGGGGCAACGACGCCTCCTCGTTAAAACAAGGTACGACTACGGAGATCTTCTGCAAAACCACACCCCAAGCATAACAGCGGCAAACCCCCAAGCCCCCGCGGCAAACAGCCCCCAAAATGCGGAAAGTGCGCGGCAAACACGCCGCGCACTCCCCACCAATAGCTCCGAACTAGACCTCTTCAGGAATCATCGAAATCGCGCCACACGGACACTCCTCCGCACAAATTCCACAACCCTTGCAGTAGTCGTACTTAAACTCGTACTCACCGGGCTGAATCTTCGTAATCGCATTGTCCGGACACACGCCAAAGCAGTTATCGCAACCAAAACAGTTACCACACGACATGCAACGGCGAGCCTCAAACAGAGCCGACTCCTCATCCAAACCCTGCACGACCTCATCGAACGTCTCCGCACGACGCGGCCCCTCAAGACGAGCACGAATCTTGTGCGGCGCATCCGCGTAATACCAAGTCGTAAGGCGATCAAACGAAGCATCATCGTGCTTCTTCGGCGGCACATACGTCAAACCACGCAAATACGCGTCAATATAGCGGGCCGCCTTCTTACCGTGACCAATCGCCACCGTAACCGTGCGCTCCGACGGCACCATGTCGCCACCCGCAAACACGCCCTCCAAGCCCGTCATCATCTGACGGTTCACCTGAACCACGCCATTCTCGATCTCAATGCCATCCGCATTCTCAATCAGCGACAAATCCGCCTCCTGGCCAAGAGCCATAATCAGCGAATCCGCACCAAGCTCCTCAAACTCGCCAGTCGGCTGCGGGAAGCCCTTCTCATCGAGCTCCATCTTCTCAATCGTGATCGAATCCGAATCAACGTGCTTCACCGTGGAGAGCCAGCGCATCATAATGCCCTCCTCCTCGGCCTCCCTCACCTCAGAGTCGTGAGCCGGCATACGGTCACGCGTACGCCGATACAGAATCACAGCCTCCTCAGCGCCCAAACGCCTCGCCGTACGAGCCACGTCAACCGCCGTGTTACCACCGCCGTAAACCACCACGCGGCGGCCCAGCAGCGGCTTCTCACCCGTCTCAACGTCAGACAGCACCGAAACCGCGTCCATAATCTTCGCCGACTCACCAGCCGGAATGTACGCGCGCTTACCAATATGAGCACCAACCGCGAGGAACACGGCGTCGAACTCAGGCTTCACATCCTCAACGTTCTCAACCTTCTTATTCAGAACGATCTTCACGCCCATCTTCTCGATACGCGAAATCTCGCCCTCAAGCACGTTCCTCGGCAAACGGTACTTCGGAATACCAAAACGCATCATGCCGCCAGCCATCGGCCCAGCCTCATAAATCGTCACATCGTGACCAAGCCTGCGCAGATGATACGCCGCCGACAAACCCGACGGTCCGGCACCAACAATCAGCACCCGCTTACCCGTATCCGGATTCACCGGCGCGACCGTCCAACCCTCCTCAAGCGCCTTATCACCAAGGAAACGCTCAACCGCGTTAATACCCACGGTCTCATCCACGTTCCCACGGTTACACGCGCTCTGACACGGGTGGTAACACACGCGACCCATCACAGCCGGCATCGGGTTATTCACCATGATCTCTTCCCACGCCGAGCGGTAATCGCCCTCCTCCGCATGGTAGAGCCACTGCTGCACGTTCTCGCCAGCCGGACACGCCTTATTACAAGGAGGCAACAGGTCTACATAAATCGGACGCACCGTACGCCAAGAACCCGTCTCATTCGCAAGCGAAGAACCCACGTCCAGCGTGATAGCGAACGGCCTCGTGTCGGCCGTCGAACGAGAATCAGCACGCGCAGCCGCCGAAACATCTACGGCTTCGCTCGTCACATCAGTCTTTGCATCCATCGTCAGTTCCCCTGCCCATCCGACATGCCAGCACCCTCGCCAGCCTTCACATTGTCCGCACCATCCGCGACCGTCTGCGACGAAGCCGAATACTCACTCGTCGCAGGCGCCGACGCCGTCTGTTCAGTCGCACCCGACTCGCTCGCCTGCTCTTCCTCCTCCTCGATCGGCTTCCTAAAGCCGTAACGAGCCTCCTCGAACTCCACGAAGTGCTCGGTAGCGAGGTCGTAATCCTCATCATCAACGAGGTTGTAGCGGCGAATATTACGGTCTGCACCCGCCTGAATGCGGCGGATCGCCTCCTCATCGCCACCACCCTTAAACAGGTGGGCGAAACGGCGCTGCAACTTCAAGTACTCCTCAACCGGAGTCGGGCGGCGAAGCTTCATCACCGAAGTGACCTCACCGTACTCCGCCTCGTAAACCGGGAAAATACCCGTCTGCACCGCGAGGCGCGCGAGCTTCACCGTGATTGACGAAGCCGAACCCCAACCGAGCGGACACGGCACCAGCACGTGAATGTAGCGGGCACCGTGGAACTGCATCGCGCGGTTCACCTTGTACTCAAGGTCGCGAAGATCCGCGACGGTTGCCGTAGCCACGTACGGGATCTCGTGCGCCATCGCAATCCTCGGCAAGTCCTTGCCCTTACCCCACTCGTTACCCGGCTCGTCACCAACGGGCTGCGTGGTGGCCGTGCGAGCCTTCGGAGGCGTCGCACCCGAACGCTGCACGCCCGTATTCATGTACGCCTGGTTGTCGTAGCAGATGTACAAAACGTCGTCGTTACGCTCGAACATGCCCGACAGCGGGCCAAAACCAATATCGACCGTTCCGCCGTCGCCGCCCTGCGCGACCACGCGCGTCTTCTTACCCTTCGCCCTAAATGCTGCCGCCGCACCCGAAGCCACGGCCGCCGCGTTACCGAATAGCGAGTGAAGCCACGGGATAGTCCAAGACGTTTCCGGGTACGGGGTCGAGAACACCTCGAGGCAACCCGTAGCGTTAACCGCAACCATGTCGCGATCCGTTGCCCTCATCGCCGTATCCAGCGCGTAGCGGGCGCCGAGCGCCTCACCACAACCCTGACACGCACGGTGACCCGACGTTAGCGAGTTGTAACGGTTCGGGTCGGACTGCACCGAACGCATCTGCTCCTCGGCAAGACGGTTACCAACCGCGTAGGAACCGACCTGGTAAAACTTAACCTTCTCACGCGCCGGAATCGCGGTGGCACGAACCTGAGGGTGGCTACTTTCCACTCCGCCTTGAGTGCTCATCTTCTATCCGCCTTCTTCGAAACTTCCAGATCCATCCTTGCGTTCACGCGATCCTGCATATCGCGGATAATGTTCTCAGCCGGGGCGCCAGACCTGCGGGTGTTCGCCTCACGCTCCAACTCCTGCTCAACCAAACTGCGATCCAAATCAAGGAACGTCGTCGGCTCCACCTTGTCTGCAACCGCCTCATCGAAGTAACGATGCAGCGAAGCGCCCGTAATGTTGCGGCCGCCAAGACCAGCGATCAGCTCGTAGCAGACGAACTCCGTGCCCTGCAGTGCAGCGCGGCAGTGCGCCGAAACGATACCGCCAATACCCACCGAGAACGCCTTTTCAAGAACGACGAAGCGCTTCACGCCCTCGAGCACCTCACGCACAGCCTCCGTCGGGAACGGGCGGAACGACGTAATACCAAGAACGCCGATCTTCTCGCCGCGAGCGCGCCGCTCATCCACAACGTCCTTAACCGTGCCAAGAACCGAGCCGAGCGCTACAACGATCGTCTCCGCATCCTCGCACTTGTACGGGCGCACGAGACCGCCCGAGTCGCGGCCAAATATTGCCTTGAACTCTTCTTGCACCTGCGGGATCAACTCAAGTGCCTGCAGCTGCTTCTCGTGGGCGAGGTAGCGCACCTCCATGAACGCTTCCGGGCCAACCATTGCGCCGATGGAAACCGGGTCGAGCGGGTCGAGCACCTGACGCGGCTCGTACGGCGGCAAGAACTTATCGACCTGCTCCGTCTCGGGCACGTCCACCTGCTCCACCGCGTGCGTGAGGATGAAACCATCCATACACACCATCACCGGTAGCGACAGCTCTTCTGCAATGCGGAACGCCTGCACGTGCAGGTCTGCGGCCTCCTGGTTGTTCTCCGCATACAGCTGGAGCCAACCGGAGTCGCGCTGACTCATCGCGTCCGTGTGGTCGTTCCAAATGTTAATCGGCGCGCCAATCGCGCGGTTCGCTACAGTCATCACGATCGGGAAGCCAAGACCGGAAGCGTTGTAAACCGCCTCCACCATGTAGAGCAAACCCTGCGAAGCGGTTGCCGTGTATGCGCGGCCGCCAGCCGCTGAAGCACCGATACAGGCCGACATTGCGGAGAACTCCGACTCTACGTTCACGTATTCGCAGTGCTCCAACTTGCCCGACTTCACTAGAGCCGACAACGCCTCAACAATGTGCGTTTGGGGACTAATCGGATATGCGGCAACTACCTCCGGGCGGCACGCGGCCACCGACTTCGCTATAGCCTGCGAACCCTCAATCTGCTCAAGCATTGTTACCCTTCATTTCCATAACGAGGTCGAACGCGGCACGCGCGGCCGCCTGATTCGCCTGACCAACCTTGCCGCCGAACCTGCCGGCAATCGCGCTAAGCACCGACTCGAGGCGAACCACCCCGCTCAGTGCAGAAATACCGCCTAGCAGCACCGCGTTCGGTAGCGGGCGGCCCAAGTGTTCGAGCGCGATCTCCGTTGCCGGGATCGTCACGATATGGCCCGGCAAGGAACGCTCTTCCAGTTCCTTTAGGCCCAGCTCTTCGAGCGTCTTCGCTGAATTGACGAGGCCAAAACCGTCGGGCTTTAGACCGGAGAAAACATCCATGATCGGTAGAAGCGTGGGGTCTTGAACGCTAACCACGTTCGGCTCCAACACGGGCTCGCGGCTACGAATCTTTTCGTCGCGAATCCTGCAGTAAGACACAACCGGGGCGCCCATACGTTCGGAACCAAAGGAAGGGAACGCCTGCGCGTAGTGGCCGTCTTCGAATGCCGCCATTGCCAGAAGGTCCGCGGCAGTGACGACACCCTGCCCACCGCGGCCATGAATTCTAATTTCGACCATATGTTCATGCTAGGCACGCGGCTTGTTAACAAAGGTGCAATCGATGGAAACCTTGATATCAAGCGACTTGAGCTACCCTCACCAACACTTTAGGGGCCCCCTTTTCACAAGTGTGATGTTTCTTATATTAAGGGGTAGGCAAAGTAACCCCAATGGGTAGGTAAGCCTAACTAGTTTGCTAGGCCGTAAGCCCGATCTCCATATTCTCGAGTGGGCTGAAAATTGGCTCTATTTCGCGGTTTTTAAAAGATTCTTGACGGGGTCGCAACGGGACGTGAACGTGGTTGAAGGTTCAGGCGTTCTAGAAGACTTGTGAGTGCTAGGAGTACTCCTCAGACAGTGCGGCCCATAGAACCGAGTTGCCGGAAAGAACGGAATGAGCCCAAAACAGAAAGCGGGGTGAATGTTTCACGTGAAACATTCACCCCACCTGGAGCAACTATTGCTTTATTCAGTTCACTTCGGGCGCTTTACCCTCAATATCGAAACGCTTAGAACCCTCACCGTTGGCTTCAACGCCACGAACCAAGCTCATGCCCTTGCTAGCCGTCGCGACTATCGGTGCGCGCATATCCAGAAACTTCTCATTTCCTCTACTAGCTAAATAACAACCCAAACCCCGTATTCAAACGAGCAATGCGACCTAGCAACCACTAGGATTCAAGTGATCCATCGTCTATACAACGGAAGGGAAATCGAATGGTAGACATCCGATTCGAACTGGAAGAAAACCGCTCGGCCGCATACGACGGTGAAAACCTCATCGGCCAATGCACCTTCATCCCCAAAAACAACGTGTGGACCATCATCCACACCGGTGTAGACCCCGAGTACGCCGGGCAGGGCATCGCCAAAAAGCTTGTCGAAAAAGTAGTCGAACAAGCACGCGTAGAGGGTGTAAAGATTCACCCCGTCTGCCCCTTTGCCGTCGCGGAATTCGCGAAGCACCCGGAATACGCGGACGTAAAAGCAAACTAATCTAGCGCCTCACGGCGCCTCGAGCTCACGCTGACGCTTTACACGCAGCCCCGCTCGAAGGCGCCTGTGAGGACTCCTCCAGATTCTCAGACAAGCGCGAAAACACGCTCACCAACGCCTCAGCCTCACTTTCCGAAAGCGACTGAAGCATCAACCTCTTCACATGGCGCGCATGCAGCCTCCCCGCACGCACAAACGTCTCAACACCCAAATCCGTTAGCTGAACGTAAAGACCGCGAGCATCAGACTCCACAGACTGCCTGGAAACCAACCCGCGCTTCGCCAACACCTTCACCTGATACGACAGCCGCGACTTAGAAAACGACATGCGCTTAGCAAGTTCCTTAAACCGCAGCTTCCTATCCGGCGCCTCAGACAAGAGCAACAAAACGTTATAGTCCGGCAAGGAAACCCCCGCCCCCTCACGCAACGCAGAATCAATCTCATCCTGCATACGCGCAGTGGACTCAAAATACACGCGCCACGCCCGCCAGCGCAGGGCTTCAAGCTGCGCCGCATCCTTCGACGTCAAAGCCAAAGCCTCTGCACTGTCCACGGAAACCTCCTTAGAGGAACTATCCCCAGGCGTTAAGCATTTTTTCAAAGGGAGTCACCTCAAGCACGCCATCTTCCGAATCCGCGCGCTCAATAGCCGGGCGCGCCAGCAAAACCTTCGCAAACGAATGCCCCGCGCGCTCAATCCTATCCTGGAGGGGAGCAGTGCGAGTGCCCTCCTCCTTGCCCACCACGTCACCAAAATCATCCGACGCAGCAAACACCGCAAACGGCATGATATCCATACGCAAGTACGAGAACAGTGGACGCATCGCGAAATCAATCATCAGCGAGTGACGAGCCGAACCACCCGTAGCACCCAGCATAATCGGCTTGCTCCTTAGCGGATCCTCGAAAAGATCCCAGAACGACTTAAACAAGCCCGAATACGACGCCTGGAACGTAGGCGACACAGCAATAACACCATCCGCCTGCTCAACAGCCTTAATAGCCTTATCGAGCTCCGGCGTGCGATTCATCGTAAGCGTCGCCTCCGTGATCGCAGTCGCCAGTGGGCGAAGCTCAACAACCTCAACCTCGCTCACGTAACCAACATTCGCAAGACCATCCGCAGTCGCATCAGCAAGCGATTTAGCAAGCTTCGCCGACGAAGCAGACTCCGACAAGCCACCGCTCACCACAACAATCCGACGCGCCTCCGGCGTAAACGGATCCCTAGCCGCTTGATCAAACTTCTCAGCCATCACGTACTCCTAAAAATCGAACCCAAACACCAAACGCGCTACTTTGCCTGCGCTTCGCGATCAAGCTGCGCCTGCGAGCCCGGACCGCCACCAGCGATCGGAGCCTTACCCGCACGAGCACGCTCAACCAAGAACTCGTGAGTCGGACCATCCGGAACATGAGCCGGCTTCAAAGCGTCAAACTCCTTGCGAAGAACCGGAAGAACCTCGCCCCACAAATCAAGCTGCTCAAGAACAAGCTTCTGCGGCAGACCCGCGTGATCGATCAAGAACATCTGACGCTGGTAGTCACCAACCCACTCGCGGAACTCGAGCGTACGATCAATAACCTCCTGCGGCGAACCAACCGTAAGCGGAGTGAGCTCCTGGTACTGCTCCATCGACGGGCCATAACCGTAAACCGGAGCATTATCGAAGTACGGGCGGAACTCGCGCACAGCATCCTGCGAATTCTTACGCATGTACACGTGGCCACCAAGAGCAACATAAGCCTCATCAGCCTTGCCGTGACCGTAGTACTCGTAACGCTGACGGTACAGAGCAACCATCCTCTTCACGTGATCCTTCGTCCAGAAAATGTTGTTGTGGAAGAAACCATCACCGTAGTAAGCAGCCTGCTCAGCAATCTCAGGGCTACGAATCGAACCATGCCAAACGAACGGAGCCACACCATCAAGCGGGCGAGGCGTAGCCGTGAAGCCCTGCAACGGCGTGCGGTACTTGCCCGCCCAGTTCACCGTCTCCTCATGCCACAAACGGTAAAGGAGGTTGTAGTTCTCAACAGCTAGCGGAATACCCTCACGAATATCGCGGCCAAACCACGGGTAAACCGGGCCCGTGTTACCGCGACCCATCGTGATATCAACGCGACCATCAGCAAGGTGCTGCAAGTACGCGTAATCCTCAGCCAAACGAACCGGATCCATCGTGGTAATCAGCGTGGTCGCGGTCGAAAGAATGATCTTGTCGGTCTGCGCAGCCAAGTAAGAAAGAAGAGTCGGCGGGTTGCCCGGAGCAGCAAACGGGGGATTGTGGTGCTGCCCCGTTGCGAACACGTCAAAGCCAACCTCTTCAGCGTGCTTTGCGATCTCGACGGTGTTCTTAATGCGCTCATGCTCCGAAGGCGTAGTGCCGTTCACCGGGTCACGAGTTACGTCTCCAATGGTAAAGATTCCGAACTGCATCGGTTCCTGCCTTTCTCGTCGGGTTGCCCCAAAAGTTTTTGTTCAAGTTTGAACTATCTGAAATTGAGTGTAGGAACCTCAACATAAAAACGCAAGATTATCCTCAACAAAATACCTGTGTACTGCGGCACATAATTTCGAAGCGCACAGCCTCGCGGCTCCCGCGCCGGCGAGACTCCTCCAAACACGCAAAACCGCCGCGAGCTAATGCCCGCGGCGGTTCAAACAGTATTTAGTTAACGGCCGAAAAACGCCTAGCGCCCCTTAAGCCTGCTGCCAGACAGCATCAAACGGAGTGTGAGCATCAAGACGACCCTCAATACCGCGAGTTACAAGATCCTTCGCAACGCGAACAGCCTCATAAATGTCCGAACCCTTAGCAAGCTCAGCAGTAATCGCAGCAGCCAGCGTGCAACCAGCACCCGTCGGGCGCTCGTCACCAATCTTCGGAGAAGCGTAACGCGTGATCTTCTCGCCATCCCAAAGCAGATCCACAGCCTCATCACCCTCAAGCTGCATGCCGCCCTTAGCCAGCACGTACTTCGGGCCAAGCTCGCCGATCCTCTTCGCAGCCTCAGCCAAATCAGCCTCCGTGCGAACCTCCATGCCAGCAAGCTGAGAAGTCTCAAACAAGTTCGGCGTCACAACCGTCGCGAGAGGCAAAATCAGTTCCTTCAGCGCCTCATCAGTATCATGAGCGTCGCCAGCCTCCTGACCCTTACAAATCAGAACCGGGTCGAGCACAATGTTCTTCCACTCCTGGGTAGCAAGCGCCTCACGCACAGCCTTAATCGTCGGAACCGTGCCGAGCATACCGATCTTCGTCGTATCCAAATCCCAAGTAGCAGTCGCCGCCTCAACCTGGTCTTTAATCAACTGCGGATCCATCGGCACAAAACGGTGAGACCAAGCATTCTTCGGATCAAAAGAAACAACACAAGTGATTGCACCCGCGCCGAAAACACCAAGCTGATGGAACGTCTTAATATCGACTTGGAAACCCGCGCCGCCGGTAGCCTCGTTACCCGCGATCGTCATCGCCTTAGTCGGATTGGTCGAAGACATGTAGACCTCGTTTCAATAGGTTGCGCTCTTTAAAGCGATCAGTTCGCGCGCGGATGAAGTGTACCCGCGTGCGTGGCAATAAGTATACAGTTTCGAGAATTACTGTCTCGCCATGTCTACGAAGCGAGCATAGTGGCCCTGGAACGCCACCGGAATCGTGCCCGTCTCACCATTCCTATGCTTCGCAACAATAATGTCAGCCTCACCCGGACGCTCATCCGGATTGTAATAATCCGGGCGGTGCAAGAGCATAATCACGTCCGCATCCTGCTCAAGCGAACCCGATTCACGAAGATCCGCAATCATCGGCTTCTTATCCGTACGCTGCTCAGGGCCACGGTTCAGCTGCGCAACCGCAACCACAGGAATCTCAAGCTCCTTAGCAAGAAGCTTCAGCGACCGAGAAAACTCCGAAACCTCCTGCTGACGCGACTCAACCTGTTTGCCCGAAGACATGAGCTGCAAGTAGTCAATAACCACGAGCCCCAGATTGTGCTGCTGCTTCAAACGACGACACTTCGCACGAATCTCATTCATCGCCATATTTGGCGAATCATCAATGAAGAACGGCGCCTTCGAAATGTTCGAAATCGTCTTCGACAACCTCGTCCAGTCCCGATCCTCCATCTCACCGCGGCGCATCTTCCCGAAGTGGACCGCCGCCTCCGCGGCAATCAAACGCATGCCAATCTCCTCCCGCGACATTTCCAGAGAGAAAATCACGGAAGTAATGTTGTGATGCACCGATGCGGCGCGCATAAAGTTCATCGCGAGCGTCGACTTACCCATCGCCGGGCGAGCCGCCACAATAATCATCTGACCCGGCTGCAGGCCCGTCGTCAAATGATCCAGATCGGCGATACCCGTTGGCACGCCCTTAGACACGTCCTTATTCTGAGCAAGCTCATCGAGGTGCGCGAGCAGCGGATCCGCAATGTCAGCAAGCACCACGTAATCAGTCGTATTCCGCCGCTCAGACACCGCGTAAATCTCCGACTGCGCAGCATCCACAATGTCGTCGACATCGCCTCCCGCCTCGGCATAACCGAGCTGGACAATGCGAGTTCCCGCCTCAACCAGGCGACGAAGCTGCGCGCGCTCACGAACAATACGCGCGTAATAGCCCACGTTCGCGGCCGTGGGAACCGTAGCGATCAGGGTGTGCAAGTAAGTGGGCTCTGGCAGGCGACCCAGATTTCCCTGCCTCTTAAGCTCGCCAGCAACCGTCAAAATATCAACCGGCTCGCCGCGAGAATAGAGCTCCATGATCGTGTTGTGGATCATCTCGTGGTCGGGACGGTAGTAGTCAGATGCGTCCATCGACTCAATCACGTCATTGACAGCATCTTTCGAGAGCATCATCGAGCCAAGTACCGACTGCTCCGCCTCAATATCCTGCGGAGGAATCCGATCAAAACCCGCCTGGTCCGCCACGTTAACCACCTTCCAAGACCCCGCCAACTGTAAGCAAAGAGATAGTCACGGACTTTTGAGCCAGAACAAACTTATCCACTTGTCCGGACTTATCCACAGCTACTGGAATACAGTTGATCAAAGGTAAGGTTAGCCCCGACCGCACTCAATGGTAAAAGTCTAATTGTTAATAACTTGTGGATTTTCGGTGGATAACCCCTGTGGATTGTTGAAATATTGTGGATAAGTTGTGCACGCGTGAGTGCGTGTGTCAACGGCGTCTATCCACAAGGCCCGCAAACTTGGCAAAATTGTCCACAGACTTGTCAACAGCCTGTGGAATAAAACTTCTCGAGAGGTACGTGGATAACTGTGGCAGAAGGTTCAAGTAAGCCTGAACCCAAACTTGAAGGTTCAGCACTTAATCGAGAGATCCTAAAACTCGCCTTGCCAGCACTCGGCGCGCTACTAGCCGAACCACTCTTCACAACCATCGATTCAGCAATGGTCGGACACCTCGGCACCGAACAACTCGCCGGGCTCGCCCTCTCCTCCACAATCCTCATGACAGTGGTCGGCCTATTCATTTTCCTCGCCTACTCCACCACGTCAATCACCTCCAGAGCACTCGGCGCAGGCAAACTCGCCGACGGGCTACGCGCGGGTGTCGAAGCCATCTGGCTCGCCGCAATCCTCGGACTCATCACCGCGAGCGCCCTCATTTTCGGCGCAAAATGGATCGTCGGATGGTTCAACGTAGAAGATTCCGTTGCGCCGCACGCAATCGCATACCTTCAGTACTCCGCTCCCGGACTCGTGGGCATGCTCATCGTCCTCGCCGCAACAGGCACCCTCCGCGGCCTCCTCGACGCCAAAACCCCGCTATACGTCGCAACCGCCGGCGCGGCGGGCAACGCGGCCCTCAACGCCGTACTCATCTACGGCCTCAACATGGGCATCGCAGGATCCGGCCTTGGCACCGCCATCGCGCAAACCCTCATGGGCATCGCGCTCGTAATCGTCGTAGCCCGCGGCGCAAGACGCGAAAAAGTCGACTGGCGCCCCTCCTTCGGCGGACTCATCGGCGCCACGCAGGCCGGCTTCCCCCTCCTTGTTCGAACACTCACGCTACGCATCGCGATCCTCGCAACCGTAGCCGCAGTATCCGGCGCGGGCGCCGTCGCACTCGCAGCCCACCAGGTCGTGAACACCGTGTGGAACTTCGCCGCATACGCGCTCGACGCGCTCGGCATCTCCGCCCAATCCCTCATCGGCTACTCAATCGGCACCAAAAACGAAGACCGCACGCACGCCCTCGTCCGCAGAATCACCATCTGGGGAGTCGGCACAGGCGCGGTACTCGGCCTCATCATCATCCTCGCCTCCCCGCTACTGCCGTGGATCTTCGGCACCGACCCGAACATGCACGCAGCCGCCATGCGCGCACTATGGGTAGCAGGCGCCTTCCAAATGCTCGCCGGATTCGTGTTCATGATGGACGGCCTCCTCATCGGCGCCGGCGACAACCGATACCTCGCCATCGCCGGCCTCCTAACACTCATCCCCTACCTACCCGCACTGTGGGCAATCGTGAAGATCTTCCAAACCGGAGGAGCCAGCCTCACCGTCGCAGACCAAACCACCCTCCTCATCTGGGTATGGGTAGCATTCGCCGGCGTATTCATGGGAGCACGAGCAATCACCACCGGGCTACGTGCACGCGGCACAAAATGGATGTACACAGGCTCAAAAACCGCCTAAATCCACGGTTTTAACCAGAATTGATCACAATTGTGGATAGTGCCTGGTGTACATCCGCATGTACCGGTAGCATGGGAGGTCGGTTCACATTTGTGATCCGAATTCGCATATCCCTCCTGTCACGGAACGACCGTGACCGTTGAGACCAGAGGAGGTGGGGAAACATGCGTAAGTATGAACTGATGGTGATTTTCAATCCCACTGTTGATGAGCGCACGGTCGGCCCCTCGATGGAGAAGCTACTCGCCCAGGTAACTGAGGCTGGCGGCTCTGTTGAGAACGTCGATATCTGGGGCAAGCGTCGTCTTGCTTACGAAATCCAGAAGCAGTCTGAAGGCATCTACGTCGTAGTGAACATGACCACCACGCCGGATGTTGCCAAGGAAATCAACCGACTGCTGTCGCTGAACGAATCCGTAATGCGCACCAAGCTGATGCGCCCGGAAGCGTAACTTTTTGATGAGAGTCTGAGGAGCCAAAGATGGCTGGAGATACCGTAATCACGATCGTCGGTAACCTTACGTCCGATCCAGAACTTCGTTACACCGCATCGGGTGCGCCGGTAGCAAACTTCACCGTTGCTTCCACCCCGCGCACCTTCGACCGCAACTCCGGACAGTGGAAAGACGGAGAAACTCTGTTCATGCGCTGCTCCGTGTGGCGCGACGTAGCGGAAAACATTGCGGATTCCCTAACTAAGGGCACCCGCGTGATCGTACAAGGTCGTCTCCAGCAGCGTTCCTACGAGACGCGCGATGGCCAGCAGCGCACCACCGTTGAACTCGCGGTCGACGAAATCGGCCCGTCCCTTCGGTACGCGCGCGCCCAAGTAACCCGCAACCCCTCCAACTTCGGTGGAGGCGGCGGCTACAACCAGGGCGGCAGCCAAGACAACTCCGGATACGGAGGCCAGTCTTACGGCGGAGGCGCTGGCTACAACGCAGCTCCAGGTGGGGCTCCAGACGACCCGTGGGCAACGGGCGGTTCCACGAACTTCGACTCAGAACCTCCGTTCTAACGGGTTCTTATCAAACTTTGCTCACCAGCTGTGACGCACAAAAGTGCGTGTGATTTTTAGGAGACACCATGGCGAAGCCTCAACTTCGCAACAAGCCGATTAAGAAGAAGGCGAACCCGCTAAAGTCCGCCAAGATTGAAAAGATTGACTACAAGGACACTGCTCTGCTGCGCAAGTTCATTTCGGACCGCGGCAAGATCCGTGCCCGTCGCGTGACCGGCGTTTCCGTTCAGGAACAGCGCAAGATCGCCAAGGCCGTAAAGAACGCTCGCGAGATGGCACTCCTGCCGTACTCGAGCTCCGGACGTTAAAAAGGGAGGAGACTGAATAATGGCAAAGCTTATTTTGACCCACGACGTCCCCAACCTTGGCCAGGCAGGCGAGGTCGTTACCGTTAAGGACGGCTACGCACGCAACTACCTGGTACCGCGTCGCCTTGCAGAGCGCTGGACCCCGGGTGCCCAGAAGGCACTCGACCAGATCGCTGCACGTGCACGCGCCAAGGAGATCGCAAACATCGACGACGCACGCGAGGTTCGCGACAAGCTCCAGGAGCTCTCCTTCGTTGAGATCTTCAAGCTTGCTTCGACGACCGACGCACTCTACGGCGCTGTCAAGACCGGCGAAATCGCTTCCGCACTCAAGGAAGCAACCGGTGTTGACGTTGACCGCCGCAAGATCGTAGTCGATAAGGCTATCAAGTACGTTGGCGACTACACCGTGACCGTAAACCTTCACCCGGAGGTTTCCGCTCGCGTAAAGGTTCGCGTCAGCGCAAAGTAGTTTCAACTACAAGTTATGCCCTCGCAAGTTTTTTGCGAGGGCATTTCTCTTGCCTTCTACCACCTCAAGCAAGGTCTCTAAAACACAAAGATGGGTGGACGCGTTCGCGCCCACCCATCACATGGTTCTATCCCGAGGCTACGGGGTATTCTCACCGCCGGGCTGAGTATCCTCCTCCTGCTCAGACGGAGCCTCAGTTGTCGGCGCCTCGGTCGGTGCCTCAGTCGGTTCCGGCTCTGGAGCCTCAGTTGTCGGCGCCTCAGTCGGCTTTTCAGTCGTAGCCGTAGTGGAAGGCTCAGTAGGCGGCTGGTAGGTATTGAACTTCGACTTACGGAAGTCCGGCTTAAACCAGTCGAAGGTCGCGTACTCGAACTTCTCCACCGCGTTAAACATGTACGTCTGCCACACCGTGCCCGGCCACGTCGAACCCGTGATCTCCCACTCGCCACCAAACGGGGTAATCGACTCCTCCGAGCCATCCTCACCAATCTGGTACATCGACACGACGGTTGCGAGCTGCGGAATCACGCCGGCGAACTGCGCGGAACGATTCTCTTCAGACGAACCCGTCTTAGCAAGAACCGGGCGACCAATCAGGCCGGCCTTCTCGGCCGAGCCCCACTCAGCCGCGGCCTGCAAACCCGGAAGCATCGCCGAGATAACTGCAGAATCGTACACGCGCTCAGAGTTAGTGGGCCCCTGGTAAATCTGCTCGCCATCAAGGCGCTTCACCTCACGAATAATGTGCGGCGTAGTGCGCAAACCACCCGACGCGATGGTCGCATATGCGCGGGTCAGGTCAATGTTGTGCGGCGACGCGGATCCAAGAATGTTCCGCAGCGTGTCGTCAAGACCAAGCGTGTCTTCTGGAAGACCAAGCTTAATCGCCGCCTCACGAGTCTTTTCCGGACCCATCTCGTTATTCATCTCAACAAACGACGTGTTGATCGACAAGGCCGTAGAACGCATCATGTTCACGTAACCGTACGAGTAATCACCGAAGTTCTGCAGCGGCGGAGTCACCTCACCCGTACGATTATCGGTGATCTGAAGCGGCGAATTACCGTTGTACATGTCGTTCAAAGTACCGCCGGCATCCATGTAGGCGATGAGACCAAACGGCTTCATCGTAGAACCAGCCATGGCGCGATCCTGCGTAACCGAGTTCGACTGGCGTTCCTGGTAGTCAGCACCCGCATACTCGGCAAGAATCTCACCATTCAACGGGTCCATGGAAGACAGGGCTACCTGAAGGTTCGGATCATGATCGTCCGGGAGCTCCGCAACCGCGTCAACCGCAAACTTCTGCAGATCCTTATCGATCGTGGAGATGATCTCGTAACCGCCCGAATCCAACATTTCCGGCGTAATTCCAGCCCTAGCCTCAAGCTCGCTACGAATCTGCTGAAGCAAATGGCCCTTCCAACCCGACATGTTCGAGTTAGAGGAAGGTTCGATGACCTCCGGGAACTCCGCCGCGTCGGCATCAGCCTGCGTGATCCAACCATCCTCAACCATGTGGAGAAGCACGCGCTCAAAACGCGACTCGGCCATGTCGGGGTCGATCGCCGGATCCCAAGCGGACGGCGCCGGAATGATACCGGCCAGGAGGGCGGATTCCGCGAGCGTCAAATCCTTCGCCGCGTGGCCGAAGTACTTTTGCGACGCCTCCTCAATACCGTACGCGCCACGACCAAAGTAGATCGTGTTCATGTAGTTCTCGAGGATCTCATCCTTACTCTGCTGCCTGTTGATCTTCAGGGCGAGCAGAGCTTCCTTCACCTTGCCGGGGATGCTCGTGGTCGTGTCGAGGTAGTAGCGCTCCACGTACTGCTGGCTCAGCGTTGAGGCGCCCTGCAGGGGGCCTCCTCGAATGTTGTTGATCATTGCGCGGGCAATGCCCTTTAGGTCGATGCCAGAATTCGTGTAGAACGTGCGGTCTTCCGACGCGATGACTGCGTGGCCTACGTATTCCGGGATCGTCGCGGTGTCGATGATCGTGCGGTCGATTTCGGCGAACGTGCCGAGCTCGGTTTCGCCGTCGTTGTAGTAGACGGTCGTTTTTTGGGCGAGGGCGAACTCGCCCGGCTTCGGAACGCTAACCGACTGGTAGGCGACGATAAATCCGACCGAGCCAAGAATAATTCCAAGGAGGATCGCGATCAGGATGCCGATCCCGATCTTCGCACCAAGCGACCGCTTCTTGCCGCCCTTTTTGCCGCCACCCTTAGACTTCGAAGCCGAGGCTTTCGACGCGGCTTTGGTGGTTGCCGCCTTTGAGGCTCCAGCCTTTGAGGCTCCGGCGCTTCGGGACGCAGGCCGGGTAGAACCTGCTGGACGAGCACTATTCTGCGCGTTTGCGCTCCTCGCGGACGAGGTGTTCGCCGAGGACACCGGAGGGAAAGGCGCGCGGTCGCTGGAGCGAGAAGGTGCGGGTGGTTTCGCCGCGCCACTCGAGCTATTCGCGCCACTCGCGCCAGACGGTGCGGCAGGCGCGTGATGGATTGAGCGTCGCGACGGAAGGCCAGATCGTTTGATCGGCTTTCCGTTTCTGCCTTGTTCACGACTATCCGCCATGGGACTTACCTTTCTGGAGGAGGGGGTTCCCAGCTGGTTTTCGCCGGCTTCCTCTTATGTATGTCTTAATCGTTAATTGTGCACGGATTTAGTTGGATTCCCACCAATTCAGCAACTCTTGCTTGGCGCGTTCTTCACCGAGTGGTCCGTGCTCCATTCTGAGTTCGAGGAGGTACTTGTAGGCCTTACCAACCTCGGGGCCGGGCTTGATGCCGAGGATCTCCATGATCTGACTACCGTCGAGGTCTGGGCGTACGGCGTCGAGCTCCTCCTGCTTCTTCAACTCGCCGATTCGGTTCTCGAGGTCGTCGTACGCGGCCTGCAGGTACGCGGACTTGCGCCGGTTGCGGGTGGTGCAGTCGGCGCGCGTGAGACGGTGGAGGTATTCGAGGTACTGGCCCGCGTCGGTAACGTACCTGCGCACGGCCGAGTCAGACCATTTTTGCTCACCGTAACCGTGGAACCTTTGGTGGAGGCGCACGAGTTGCACGACGGCGTTCATGGTCGCCTTGTCGAATTTGAGGGCTTGCATGCGCCTCTTCGTCATTTTCGCGCCGACGATCTCGTGGTGGTGGAACGTGACCGTGCCGTCGGGCTCGAAGCGCCTCGTGTCGGGCTTACCAATGTCGTGCATGATTGCGGCGAAGCGCAGCACGAAGCTGGGGCCCGGAACCGGCCCCTCCGGCCCGGTTTCAAGCGCGATCGCGTGCTCGAGGACGGTGAGCGTGTGCTCGTAGACGTCCTTGTGGCGATTGTGCTCGTCCTTGAGGTCCTGCAGGTTCGACAGTTCCGGCAAAACAATGTCGGCAACGCCGGTGTGGACCATGAGTTCGAGGCCGCGCCTTGGTTTTGGCGAGGTGAGGAGGCGTTCAAACTCGGCGCGAATACGTTCCGCGGAGACGATTTCGAGGCGGTGTGCCTGCTCCTCCATGGCCTTCATGACGTCTTCGGACACGTCGATGCCGAGCTGGGCGCTGAAGCGGGCGGCCCTCATGATGCGCAGAGGGTCGTCATCAAACGATTGCGCGGCCGTAACGGGCGTGCGTAGGACGGCATCGGCAAGATCTTGGAGGCCACCGTGCGGGTCTACGAGTTTCAGGTCGGGCAGCGTGATCGCGCAGGCGTTCACAGTAAAGTCGCGGCGAGTGAGGTCACCCTCAAGCGTGTCGCCGTACTCGACCTGCGGTTTGCGCGAGTTCATGTCGTACGCTTCAGTGCGGTAAGTGGTGACCTCAACCTGGAGGCTACCCTTGCGCGCACCAATCGTGCCGAACGCCTTACCTACCGACCAGGTGGCGTCACCCCATTCACCAAGGAGGCGCTCCGTGTCGTCAGGACGCGCATTCGTGGTGAGGTCAAAGTCATGGGGAGTCAAAGCGAGAAACGCGTCACGAACCGGACCACCTACGAGAGCGAGCTCAAAGCCCGCCTCATGGAAAACACGGCCGAGATCAAGGATCGGTTTTGGCAAGTGGGCGAGGGCTTTACGCGCATTTTCGCGCAGTACTTCAGGGTCGCCGCATCCGAGTGCGCCGAGCGGATCGGATTCACCCTGCGCGCCGGGCTTGCTCTGTTCGTTACTCTCTTTTTCCCTTATCATCCCTATTAGCGTGCCATGAAACTGCACAATTCGGTATATCAGACTCGCCACGTCATAAAGTAGGGGCATGGCTAAACACAACGGAGCGCGCCAGATGGGCGTGCCGCGACCGCCGCGCCGCAATACGACAGCGCGGCCGCTTCGCGTGCGCGCACGACATTTGCCCGTTGTGGATGAGACTTCCGCAGGCGGCCTAGTAATTAAGGTTAAGAACGGAGTGCCCTGGGTGGCAGTGATCGCGCGGCGAAATAGGGCTGGCTACATCGAATGGTGCCTGCCAAAAGGCCACTTGGAGGCCGGCGAATCCGCGGAATTGGCGGCAATTCGCGAGATTGCTGAAGAAACCGGGATCACGGGTCGGCTCGTGAGTCCGCTCGCGTCGATCGACTACTGGTTCTCCTCCGGCGACCGCCGCGTACACAAGGTTGTGCACCACTACCTCCTCGAATACGTGTCCGGCGAAGTGACCGTGGAAAACGACCCCGATCATGAGGCTGAGGACGCTGCCTGGTTCCCCCTCAGTGATGTATCTCGCATGCTCGCGTACCCGAACGAGAGGCGCGTCGTCGCGATTGCGCTCGACCTTCTGTATCCAGAGGCAGGCGCGTGAGGATCCGATCTCGAGTAACCGCGCTGCTTGCAGGGCTTTGCGTCGCTGCGGGCGCCTCCGTGTGCGCACCCTCCGCGCCAGCCCACGCCGCTGCAGGTTTTGGCATGCAGGAGGCTACCTCGCCCGCGCCCACGCTTGCCGCGAGCGCGTATGGCATGGTTCCGGCTGCCCCCTCCTCCAGCGAATCTGCGAACGAGGAGCCGTTCTACCTTGAAATCAACGATTTGGCGCCACGCGTGCTGACGGATGAAAAGTCGGTACAAATCAGCGGCGTAATCGGGTCGAAGGAAGCGCGCAAGGACGTTTCGGTGGATGTTTACGTGCGCGCCGATTCGATGGTGACGGTCGCGGACGCCGAGGCGTACATGCAGGATTACGGGTATCCCGGCGACTACGTGATGAGCGCGAAGGTTGGCGACATTGCCGCGGGCGAGCGTAAGGTGTTTTCGATCAAGGTGCCGGCCGAGGATTTGCCGCTGTACAGCCAGTTCGTGTGGGGGCCGCGTGGGGTTGAGGTGAGCGCGACGTCCGCGGACGATGAGGCGTTCGACCGCACCATGCTGATCTGGGATTCGGGTTACGAAGTGGAGGCGACGAAACTCGCCGTGGTTTCGCCCGTAACTCGCGGGGTGAAAAACTCTCGTGAGGGTGTCGTGTCGAAGGATCCGACGTCGGCGCAGCTTGCTGTGGCACGGAGTTTGGCGCAGATGGATGGCGTGACGATGGCGGTCGGCGCGGGGCTACTCGAGCATGAGCGTTTCGCAGCCGAGATTGCGGAGGCGTGTTCGGAGCCTGTGATTTCGCTACCCGCGACGGATGCCGACGTTGCTGGAATCGCGCATCTGAGCTCGCCGGCGGAGATCCCGCAGCTGGTGAAGGATTCGAAGTCCGCGTCGCACTTGCCGTCGGCCGAAGAGGCGGGCCTTGAGGTACTGGACGGCTTCGTGATCCCCGAAATGGAGCAGCTCGACACGGCCGTCGTGCGCATGTGGGCCGACCAGACGGTGATTGTGCGCGGCACGGGCCTTGGTCCGACGGAGTTTCTGACTTACGACCCGTCCACGTGGTCGCGCTACGACCCGCAGAGCGGTGAGCCCGTCACGGAGGAGGAGCCTGGCGTAGACGTTTTGGTAGCGCACGCCGCGCTTTCGAGGTTTCTGGCGCAGCCCGTGGAGGGTGAGGCTGAGGAGCTGGATCTGCAGCAGATGGTTCGGGCGACTACGGCGATTATTACGCGCCAGTTGCCGAATGAGTCGCGCACGATCCTGGCTTTGACGGGGCGAGGTGCGACGAGTGCGACCCTGCCGGAGCGCGTGCAGGCGGCGCTTGGTGAGCGTTGGGTTGAGCCGATTTCGGTGTCTGAGGCGATTGCGAGCTCGGGTGAGCCGACGCCGCGCACCTCCCTGCCTGATTTTGTGGAGACGCCCGGCAGTATCACGGACGCTGAAACCGCCGCCTTGTACGAGGCGATCGAGTCGACCGCCGCCATGACTTCCGCGCTTGAGGATTCCACGGGAATCGTGTCGGAGCAGCGCACGAGGGTGCTGATGGCGACGGCGCTTGAACTTCGCGAGCAGCCAAACCTGCGCGCTGCCCTCATCAATGGTGTGAATGAGGAGGCGGAGGCGCTCGCCACGTCGGTGAAGGTTGAGCAGTCGGCGCCGATTAACCTGCTGGATCGCACGGCACGCCTGCCGGTGCGCGTGAGTTCGACGCTGAATGAGCCGGTGAACGCAGTTGTGGAGCTCATTTCGCCCGACCCGCGCCTCCAGATCGACCATGAGGTGAGCGTTAAGGTGCCTGCGAGCGGCTCGACGCTCGTGGAGATCCCGGTTCGCGCGGTTGGTTCGGGTAACGTGACGGTTCAGGTGAAGGTGAAGGGGCCGAACGGTCTCACGATTGACGACGCCACGAACCTGCAAATCCGCGTGCGCGCGGAGTGGGAGTCGACGGGCACGCTCGTGCTTTCGATCGTTCTGGCACTGTTTTTGGCGTTCGGCATTTGGCGCACGATTCGCAACGGGCGCCGCATGGAAGTTGATGATGTCCACGACGAGGAGGCGCCCGCGCAGCCGTCTAGCCAGGAGCTAGAGGGTGTGGACGCACCGCGGTCGGCGGCGGATGTGGATGCAGCCGGTGAAGCCAGCGGTGTGGACGCGGCTGAGGGCAGGCAAGACGAAGCGACAGAGTTTGGAGGGGCTGATGAGCAACGTTGAGATCGGCGATGAGCAGCCGGTAGGTGACCCGAAGAAGTCGTCGCTGTTTAAGTCTTCGGCGATCATGGCGGTGGGCACGACTTTTTCGCGTGGTTTAGGCTTTTTGCGTACTGCTCTACTGCTTGCGGCGCTCGGCGCGGCTGGCGCGAATGATGCGTTTAACGTGGCGAATACCCTCCCGAACGTGGTGTTTAACCTGCTGGCGGCGGGCCTCCTTGACGCAATCCTCGTGCCGCAGATTGTGCGCGCGTTTAAGACGAAGTCCGGCTCCACGTACGTGAACCGGCTACTCACGCTCGCGGGTCTGATCATGTTTGTGCTCACGCTGATCATGGTTGCCTCCGCGGTGGTGCTCGTGAACCTAACGGCTGGCCTCATGGCGCCAGCGTGGAAGTCGCTCGCCGTCGTGTTCGCCATCTGGTGTTTGCCGCAGATTTTCTTCTACGGCCTGTACGCCCTCCTCGGCGAGTTTTTGAATGCACGAGGCATTTTCGGGCCGTACATGTGGACGCCTGCGGCGAACAATGTGATCGCGATTGTTGGTCTTATCGCGTTTATCGCGGTTTACGGTACTGCAACTGATGTGAATGATCCGTCTGTGTGGGACTTCCAGCGCACCGCCTTGCTTGCCGGCCCGGCGACGCTTGGTGTGATCGCGCAGGCGCTTCTCCTCATCATTCCGCTTAGGCGCGCGGGCGTGCGCCTCCGTCTCGACTTCCATTTCCGCGGCACCGGCCTGCGCCGCGCGTCGAAGATTGCGGGCTGGGTTTTCGCGACGCTGTTCGTAGGTCAGGTTGGCTACCTTTCGACCTCCAACATTGCGGCTGCCGCGAACGCGTGGAGCGCGCAGACGGGCGAGTTCGCGGCCTCCACTGCGGCGATGGGTATCACTTTCACGGTGTACATGTTGCCTCAGTCGATTGTTTCGGTGTCGATCGCGACCGCGCTGTTCACGCGTATCGCGTCGGCCGCGGCTGACGGCAACCAGCAGAGCATGGTGCGTAGCTACCAGTTGGGCGTGCGCACATCGCTCCTCCTCACGATGTGGATGGCCGCGATTCTTGGCGCCGCCGCGATTCCGGTGTTCCAAATCCTTGGCCCCACGAACCCGATCGACCAGATGGCGGCCTACGCGAATGCGCTCGTCGTCATGCTGCCCGGCCTTGCGGGCGCGGTTGTGATCATCTTTTCGCAACGCGTGTTTTATTCGTTGGAGGACGGCCGGCCCGTGTTTTACACGGTGCTTTGGCCGACGATTGGGCAGATCATTTTGGGTTGGACGCTCATGTACTTCCTCCCGCCCGTTCTGTGGCTGATTGGCGCGCTGATTGCGGAGACGATTTCGCGTATCGCGCAGGGCGTGCTGTCGGCGTATTTCGTGCGCGATCGTCTGCCGCTTGCGAGGCCGCGCGTGGTGATTACAGACATGGTGAAGTACGGTTCGCTCGCAGCGCTCGCGGGCGTGTTCGGCATGGGTGCCCTGCATTTGGTGGGTGCTTTCGCGGTTTCACAGACTGTTACGGGCACGATTTTTGGGGGCATTTGGCGCGCGATCCTTGTTTCGCTGGTGGTGAGTGTCGTGTACTTCGTGCTCGTCGCAGTGTTTGACCGCGCGAATTTTTTTAACGCTCTCGGCCTGCTTGGCGGGCGGATTCCGTTCTTCCGAAGGTTTGCAGCCTCCTCCTCGGATTCGAGTGGCGACACCGGCACGAATGAGGGTTAGTCGGGCGCGAATGCTCGAGTTTTAGCGACACTGCCGCCGCGTGGCCGCGCGGCCCCGGGGCGTGTACTAATCTTGCATTTGACGTGTAGAAGGGGGCTCAATGTCTAAAGACGATCGCGATTTGCCCGAAGATTTCGATGCTGACGTGTTTGGCGAGTCGAAGGGCGATGAGGAGGCGAAGGCGGAGTTTTTTGAGCGCACCCGCAGTTCGTTGGGCCCGGCTGGGGGCCGTGGAGCGGGTGACGCGAAGGAGCCCCGGGAGTCGTTTGATGAGCTCCTTTCGGATTTGAGCGGCAAGATGGTTGAGGGCGGCCTTGCGAATAGGTTGCGTGGCGTGATGCAACGTGGCGCGTCGGCGGGTCGCGAGATTTTTGCGCGGGGCAGGCGCACGGTTGCTGGTGTTTCGAGCGATGAGGCTTCTTCTGGCACCTCGGGTGTAGCTGCCGCGGATGGTAGGGCCGATGGTCAGGAAGCGGACGCTCAGGAAGAGCTGGGAGCTGCTGTGCGGAACGCGGGCGAGTCGGAGGCTGACGAGCTCGGCGTCTCTAAGAACACCCGCGATTTCATGGCTTCTTTGGAGGAGCGGTTCCCGGGCGTGAAGTCGTCGATGCTTCCGCCTCCGCCGCCGAAAGATTTTGAGGCTGATGAGGATTTGCCGGCACCTAAGCGCGGCAAGATCGCCAGTACCGCCGATTTGGAAGATTCCTACTCGGATACTGAGACTTCTCGTGGAGCAGGCGAGGATTCCTCGAGCTTCTCCGACTCCGGTTCCTCTGACGACTCGAGCAGGCGCTCCTCCTCCGACCGTTTGAGCGACCGCTCGACCGAACGCGCCTCGAACAGCTCCTCGGAGCGCAGCGCGGAAGGCGTCGGCCGATCGGAAGACGCCCCCGACGCTACCTCCTCCGATATCGATGCGGATGAGGTAGATGCCGAATCTGCGGTCGATGAGGTGGCCGCGGAGCCGCATGAGCCGGGCGAGGCTCGGCTTACGGAGAACGTCGTGAGCATGTCGCGGAAGTTTATCGCGGATACGGCTGCGAAGATTGCCGCGGCTTCGGCGGCGCGTGAGCAGGCTCGCCGCGAGCGCCGTGAGGCCCGCGAGGCGGAGGCGCGTGAGGCGGAAGCTCGCGCCCTGGCTGAAGCGACCGAGGCTGCCGAGCCACCGGTTGTTGAGGAAACGGGCTGGGGCGATCCGCAGGAGTCTCGCCCGAGTGCATTGCAGGAGGATTCGAAGCAGGCGGAGACGTTTAGGCAGCCGCTAGCGCAGCGGATGGAGGGTGCTCGCGCCTCCTTCGATGACGATGATGCGACCGAGGTGCTGGATGAGGCGCTGCGTCCGGCGCCGCAGAAGCTTCGCCGCGCGGGCGATACGGATAGTTTGGAGCCGATCAACACGGGGATTCCGTCGAGGTTGAGGTTCACGCGCCGCGGCAAGGTGATTAAGCTTTCGTCGGGCACGAAGGTTTTGCAGAATTCGATGCAGTCGGTGCGTTCGACTGTGAACGCGTTGAATTCGGGTCAGAGTATTGACCCGACTCGCCCGACGATTGCACTGTTTGCGGCGTTGATTTTGGGTGCGACGATTATTGCGTCGTCGACACTACTCAGCACGGGCACGCTGTCGTCGCGCGCGCTGTGGGGTTTCAGTACGACTGAGACGGAGCCGACGGAGGTCGTCCCGACCGAGGTGATTGAGGAGGAGACGACTGCGCCCGCGCCGGCGCCTGGTGCTCCGAAGATTTCGTCGATCGACGTGATTTCGTACAACGGTGATGATGGTGATCATCCGGAGTGGGCGGAGTACATGTTTGACGGCGATCAGGGTTCGCGCTGGCAGTCGCGGTACTTCGCGCAGCCGGAGTTGCCGCAGGACAACCGCATTAAGTTGATTATTCATCTTGAGGAGGAGAGCACGGTTTCGGCCGTGACGTTCTATGGTCCGATTGATGGTGGCCAGGTCGATTTGCGTGTGAATGATGGGGCGGATCCGTTTGGTACGCCGGTGCTGACGTCGTCGAAGATGGCTTTGACTACCACGTTGAAGCCGACGAATCCGGCTGTGGGCACAACGGTGACGCTCGACTTCGTGGCTTTGCCGATTGAGGATGAGGGTCAGTATCGCGTGAAGATAGATGAGCTGTCTCTTCAGTAGAGCAAGCCGTTTCTCCAGCTAAGGAAGCGTTGCTCGCGAAGAGGGCTACTCCTGCAGAGCAACCTTCCCTGCTGAGGATGCGGTAACCCACCGGCCAAACATGCTCCCTCACCGGCCAAGCTCGCCGCCTCCAGCGAAGTCACACTTCCCGTCAACAGGAAGGCCGGGCCGAAAGACCTGGTCTTTTGCTTTCTCGAGGCGCAAATATGAGCATGTGAGGCTCATCTCTTTGTGGTGCTGGAATATTTCTGGTGTGTTGCTAGTTTCATTAGGTAGTACGCACCATGCTTGATTTTTAGTAAAGGATTGTCACATGGTTCATGATCTCATCATTGTTGGTTCTGGCCCGGCTGGTTACACGGCGGCGATTTACGCTGCGCGCGCGGGTTTGAAGCCTATTGTTTTCGCAGGTTCTTTCACCGCTGGCGGTGCTCTCATGACCACGACCGAGGTTGAGAACTTCCCCGGCTTCCCTGATGGCGTTATGGGCCCGGAGCTCATGGTGAAGATGCAGCAGCAGGCGGAGAAGTTCGGCGCGGATGTCCGTATGGAGGATGTGGAGCGCGTTGAGCTTGAGGGCGACGTGAAGGTCGTTGAGGTTAACGGCGAGGAGTTCAAGGCTCGCTCGGTGATTATCGCGACTGGCGCCGCATACCGCACGCTTGGCCTTGAGGGCGAGCAAACTTACGGCGGCCGCGGTGTTTCGTACTGTGCGACGTGTGATGGCTTCTTCTACCGTGATAAGCCGATTGCTGTTGTTGGCGGCGGCGATTCTGCGTTGGAGGAGGCGTTGTTCCTCGCTCGCTTCGGCTCGAAGGTTTCGGTGATTCACCGTCGCGATGAGCTCCGTGCTTCGAAGGTTATGCAGGAGCGCGCGTTTGCGGATCCGAAGATTTCGTTTGAGTGGAACTCTGTGGTTGTGGACATGGAGGGTGAGGGCAATTTGCAGACCCTCGTTCTTGAGGACACGCTAACGGGTGAGCGCCGCAAGCTTGATATCAATGGCTTGTTTGTGGCGATTGGCCACGATCCGCGCACGGATTTGGTGAAGGATCAGCTGGAGATTGTGGATTCGTACATTAAGGTGGACGATCCGACGACTGCTACTTCTCTTCCGGGCGTGTTCGCGTGTGGTGACGTGGTAGATTCGCGTTACCGCCAGGCGATTACGGCTGCTGGTTCGGGTGCTAAGGCTGCTCTTGATGCGCAGCACTACTTGGAGGCGCTACCGAAGCCGGCTGAGGAAGTAGCCGAGCTGGCTGCGAACTAGGATTTAGGAGTTCCGATGTCGAATACGGTTAAGGTTACGACGAGCGATTTCACCGACTCGGTTTTGAAGTCTGAGGTTCCGGTTTTGGTCGATTTTTGGGCACCGTGGTGCGGCCCGTGTCGCCAGATGGAGCCGATTTTGGAGGAGTTGGCAGACGAGCTTTCCGAGCAGGTTGTTATTGCGAAGTTGAACGTGGATGAGAATCCGGTTTTGGCTAGCAAGTTCGGCATCGTGTCTATTCCGACCATGATGTTGTTTAAGGATGGTCAGCCTGTTCGTAGCATGGTTGGCGGGCGCCCGAAGTCTACTTTGAAGAAGGAGCTTGAGGCGCTGATGTAGCTTCTTCTTGGAGTTGCTCAAGGGAGTGGAGATAGGCTTGCGGGCCTGTTTCCACTCCCTATTTTTTGTTGGTGTGCGGGAGGTTGTGGCGCCAGTTTTGCGCGTGTTGTCGCGGGATTTTGTGGGTTTTTGTCCCACATTCAGACATGTCCCTTTGGTTCCGATGGGTTTGGGTGGCACAATCAAGAGATAAGCATTTTCACGATCACCACTATTGAAAGCGTGACGACATTGGTAGAACAAATAAGGCCGCATTCCGATTCAGGTACTAGACTAGATCCCTGGCACGGAGCATACGCGGCCCGAGCCCACGGGCTGCGTTCGTCTGAGATTCGCGCCCTGTTCGCCGTTGTTTCGCGTCCGGAAGTGGTTTCGCTGGCTGGCGGTATGCCTAATATTAAGGATCTTCCGTTGGAGCAGTTGGCGGAGTCGGCGAAGCAGCTGATTTCTCGCCATGGTGCTCAGGCTATGCAGTATGGTTCTGGTCAGGGTTGGGAGCAGCTGCGTCAGCGCATTACTGAGGTAATGACATATGACGGCATTAACGCTGACCCGGATGACGTGGTTGTGACGACTGGTTCGCAGCAGGCGCTTGATCTTGTTTCTGAGATTTTCTTGGAGAAGGGCGATGTTGTTCTAGCGGAGGCTCCGTCTTATGTGGGCGCGCTTGGCACGTTCCGCGCTTACGAGGGCACTGTTGTTCATGTTGAGATGGATGATGGTGGTTTGATTCCGGAGGCGCTTGAGGAGGCGATTCGTCGCGTCCGCGCTGCTGGTCAGAAGATCAAGTTCTTGTACACGATTCCGAACTTCCATAACCCGGCTGGTGTGACGCTCCTTGAGGAGCGTAGGCCGCAGATCGTTGAGATTTGTCGCCGCGAGCATATTTTGATTGTTGAGGATAACCCGTACGGCTTGCTTGGTTTCAACTCGGATCCTTTGCCGGCTTTGCAGTCTTACAACCCGGAGGGTGTTGTTTATCTGGGTTCGTTTTCGAAGATGTTTGCGCCGGGTTTCCGTATTGGTTGGGCGCTCGCACCGCACGCGATTCGTGACAAGCTGATTCTTGCTTCGGAGTCTGCTATTTTGTCGCCTTCAATGGTTGGTCAGATGGCGATTGAGCAGTATTTGTCGAATTATGACTGGTATTCGCAGGTGAAGACGTACCGTCAGATGTATCGCGAGCGCGGCGAGACGATGATGAAGGCGCTTTCGGATTTCCTCCCGGATTTGAAGTGGACTGTTCCGGATGGTGGTTTCTACACTTGGGTGACTTTGCCGGAGGGCTTGGACGCTAAGGCGATGCTTCCCCGCGCGGTTACGGGCTTGGTGGCGTATGTTTCGGGTACGGCGTTTTACGCTGATGGTCGCGGTGGCGACCATATGCGCTTGTCGTTCTGTTACCCGCCTCCAGAGGAGATTCGTGAGGGCGTGCTTCGCCTGTCTAAGGTGATTAATGCTGAGCGTGAGCTTGTGGAGATGTTCGGTACGAATGTTCGGACGCACCTTCCGGATGGCGCTGTTGCTGGTCCGGCTCCGGATCAGGTCTAGGTTAGGGGAATATGTTGGCTGATTCGTTGAAGATTCTGATTGTTTCGGGCGGTTTGACGCACGAGCGTGAGGTTTCTATTCGTTCTGGTCGCCGCGTGGCAACGCTTTTGCGCCATGCTGGTCATACGGTTGAGGTGTGCGATCTGAATTCGCAGTTCCTGCCGACTGTGGCTGAGTTTGAGCCGGATGTTGTGTGGCCGCTGATTCACGGTTCGGTTGGTGAGGATGGTTCTGTACAGGATCTTCTTTCGCTGATCTCGTTCCCCTATGTCGGTTCGGTTGCTGCTTCGTGCGCGCTTGCTTCGAACAAGCCGACGGCGAAGTCGCTGGCCAGGCTTGCTGGTGTTGCGACGCCGAAGTGGTTGTCGTTGCGTCAGGCACTGTTTAGGCAGGTGGGTGCCCCGGCGATTCTTCGTGCGATTATGGCGAATGAGGCGGGGATGGAGTTCCCGCTGATTGTGAAGCCTTCGGATGGTGGCTCGGCTCTTGGTTTGTCGAAGGTCGCGACTGAGGATGAGCTTCGTTCTGCCATGGTCGATGCCTTTGCTTACGGCGACACTGTAATGGTTGAGCAGTTCGTTGAGGGTAAGGAAATCGCTGTTTCTGTGCTGGATCTTGAGGAAGGCCCAGTAGCTCTACCTCCTGTGGAGATCGTGACTGATGATGGCAAGTACGATTACGATGCTCGCTACAACACGGGTCGTTCGGAGTTCTTTGTGCCGGCAAGGCTTTCGGACGACGAGATGCAGGCTGTCACCGACACTGCTTTGAAGATGCATGAGACGCTGGGTATGCGCCATCTGTCCCGCATTGATCTGATTCTCGACGATGAGGGTACGGCTTGGTTCATTGATGCGAATGTAAGCCCGGGTATGACGGACACTTCCCTCTTCCCGCTCGCCGCCGAAGAGCACGATAGCTTCAGCAACATCCTGAATAGGATCGTGTTGCACGCAGCTGAATAGCGCAGGATTAGTGCTCAGCTTGTTATATCCAGGTTGAGTTTGGTTAGTTTCTAGGCTTTGCCCCTGGAATTGTTTCACGTGAAACAATTCCAGGGGCAAAGTTGTAGCTTAAGGGTTTGTGAGAGGTTTTCGCCCAAAGGAGACTTCGGTATAGGTCATATAAATTCCCCGAATACTGAAGGCAACATATTCACCGAGAAGGCCTCACCCGAAACGTCATGTTACGCGGAGAGAATGTTTCACGTGAAACAATTTCGATCAGGCACGACAACGCAGTTGCACTGCGAGAAAGTGACGATGATTAGTTCCTCGTAGAGCAGCCATACAACTTTCGGAGCCCGTTATACATCGCGGGACTCAAGATTCACCTCGTATCGAACCGCAGTTGAGTAGACGGCAAGGTGGAATTGTTTCACGTGAAACAATTACTGCGCTCTCAGAACTCTTGGCGTCTCAATCCCGCAATCACCTGAGTAATACGCTCGAGGTCTTCTGTACCCGCGTATTCGATCGTGATACGGCCCTTGCGCTTACCCTCGAGAACGGTCACGCGGGTATCGAACAGGTCCGTCAAGCGATCAACAACAGCGGAGGCATTCTCCGACAGTGGGCGCGGAGCCCTTCTAGCCCTCTTCTTCGCTGCAACACCCTCAGAAACTTCGCCGAGTGCGACGATTTCCTCCGTAGTGCGTACAGACAGTCCCTCACTAATGATGCGTTCAGACAGTGCTTCCATCAGTGCCGCATTTGGCAGACCAAGAAGTGCACGCGCATGCCCTGCACTAATCACCCCCGCAGCGAGCTTGCGTTGGACCGTGGGCGGCAGCTTCAAAAGGCGAAGCGAGTTTGCAATCTGCGGCCTCGAACGCTTAATACGGTCAGAAAGTTCCTGCTGCGTGTAGCCGAAGTCCGTCATTAGCTGCTGATAGGCGTTCGCCTCTTCAATCGGATTCAGCTGACTACGATGCAGGTTCTCGAGCAAAGCATCGCGCAACATCGCATCATCGTCAGTATCGCGAATGATTGCCGGAACAAGCTCAAGGCCGGCCAGCTTAGATGCGCGCAAGCGTCGCTCACCCATGATGAGCTCAAACGCCGGCAGATCCTCAATCCCCTCAGCGCTACGCTCAGCAACAATGTCAGAGAAACGCTCCTGTGAACCGTCTACAGCACGCACAACGATCGGCTGTAGCACACCAATTTCGCGGATCGAGTCAGCTAGCTCCTCAAGTTCAAACTCGTCGAAGATTTCGCGCGGCTGCTTCGGGTTCGGAACCACCAGATCCACTGGAATCTCGGCAAACCGAGCACCGGGAACAGGAACCAAATCCGGCTCCTCATCACCAGACGCTTCACTCTCGGTTTCGATCTCACCGGCAGCGAGCTCGCTGATATCACCAGCCAAATCCTCGGCGCTATCGACATCAGCATCCACTCCACCGACGTCCTTGCTTCCAGAACTCGACGAGTCAGAATCCGTTGCCTCAGAGCCCGAAACGCCAGAATCTACCTGGTCAGAATCCGCTACTACCGAATCATCGGGCAGCCTATCCGACTGCTTTGGAGTATCCGATGCAACAGCCTCATCAATAATCGAAGCAAACAACTCCGGCTTACGTGGCTCAGTAACCCCTGAATCTGCAACTGCTGTGTTCTCCACTGCCTCCGTGACCGTGGCCTTAGCCTTCGACCTCTTAGAGGTGCGCGACGCCGTAGTCTTCCCCGACGCAGGTTTACTGCCCGCACGTTTAGTCGAACCAGTAGAGGCCTTACCCGCAGTTCCACCTGAAGCCTTACCGCCACCAGCAGTACTACGCTTCCGACTCGTGCGCGGCTTCGGCATCAGCAGATCGGCAGACACCGAGTGTGAACGACGCTCACCCGAATCCCTACCAGTACCACCCGTGAAGAACAGATCCGAAGGGCGTCCGCCCTCCTCATTCTTAGAAATTGTTTCACGTGAAACAATTGGTTCCCTATCCGGGATCAACGACCCAAGGCCGCGCCCCAATGCACGCCTCTCACTCGCCGCCATCTTCAACTCCTAAATTCGCCCAGCGCAAAGACAATTCGTAAGCCGCAGCCTTATAAGCAACAGCCCCCTGGCCACGAGGATCATGGCCGAAAATGCTAACTCCGAAGCTAGGAGCCTCAGAAATCTTAACCAAACGCGGAATAGGCGTCTCCAGCACAACTCCGGGGAAGTAATGCCGAATCTCCTCAGCAACCTCGGCACTCAGATTTGTACGCCTATCGAACATGGTCAGCAAAATGCCGCCAATACGCAGATCCGGGTTCAAGTAATCGCGGATTTTCTCTACCGTGCCCACAAGCATAGAAAGGCCTTCAAGCGCGTAATACTCCGTTTGAATCGGCACAATCACCTGGTCGGCCGCAACGAACGAGTTCAAAGTCAGCAACCCGAGGCTAGGCGGACAATCAATCAAAATGACGTCCACATCCCTGTGCACAGCAAGGTAATCCTTGATCGCGCGCCTCAACACAAACTCACGTTGCGTAACCGAAGAAAGCTCAAGTTCGGCACCCGAGAGGTCGATCGTCGCCGGGCAAACCAGCAACTTCTCGGCCTCACCACACGGCTGTAGGCACTCTTCAAGGCTCATCGAACCACTCAAAACGTCGTACGTGGACGGCGTACCCTGATGATGCTCAATTCCGAGTGCGGTGGAGGCGTTACCCTGCGGGTCCGAGTCGATCACGATAACTGAGAGCCCCGCCTGAGCGAGAGCAACCGACAGATTAACTACCGAAGTAGTCTTTCCCACGCCCCCTTTTTGGTTAGCAACAGCGGCAACCAGCGGGCGAGGAGGACGCGGAAATACGACGTTTTCGAGCGCAGCACGCGCACTTGCTACCCGAGCAAGCTCCTCAGCGAGGGGAGACGAACCTGTGGTCACAAAAGCTCCTTTCAACTGAACCTAGTTTAGTAGCTCCACCAAGAAACACCCTCACAAGTTCACGGGGTGTGAAGAAGTGCGCTCACAAAGGCCTGTGGAAAACGAAGAGGAACCACTCCCCGTCAAAAAATACGAATCAAATCCACGTAGAACATACAGACGCCTCAGATCGCGCACGAAACCATGAAACGGGAAAAGAAAACGACAAACCAGGCGGGTAACAAGCACCAGGCAGCACCTACAGCCCGATTCCTTGCACAAAACCCCTGCGAGATACGAGAAGGCCCAAAACACCGCTGAGATACTAGAACACTCAGAACACCGGCGACATACGCGCACAACGAGGCGCCTTATACCGAGAATAAGCCCGGGATTAGCTACGCTTTAGCATCTCCACGACGTGCGTGGATTCGTCCTCCATAACGGAGGGAACTTCGTGAACCTTGGCTCGGGCAACACCGAATTTCTTAAACAGGTTCCTCGCGGCATTCACTTCTTCGCGAGCTTTTCGCCCCTTAAGGGCAACCATTTTACCACCCGGTAAAACCAGCGGCATTGTCCACTTCGTCAACTGCTTAAGGTTGGCAACAGCGCGAGAAGTCACAACATCAGCTTGACCAACATGGTGGAGTTCTTCCGCTCGAACGTTGTGAATCGTCACGTTGTCGAGCCCGATCTCATCAACCACATCGGCCAGCCACTCACACCTGCGAGCCATCGGCTCAACAAGGTGTACGTCGAGGTCCGGGCGCGCGATTGCGATCACCAAGCCGGGGAATCCAGCCCCTGAACCGACGTCCAAAACCTGCACGCCATTTGGAATGAACTCGAGCACCGCTGCCGAGTTCACGATGTGGCGCGACCAAATACGAGGCAACTCGCGCGGGCCAATCAACCCGCGCAACTCACCCTCGTCAACCAGCATGCGCGCAAAATGCTCCATGTTCGCAAAATGCGCGCCAAAGAGATCCCTAACCGCCTCAGTCGGCTCCTCAACTTGAGCAAACTCATCCGAGGCATGCGAATCACCCGGGGAAGCAACAGATTCTGCACCCCCGGCAGCCCCCGCGGCCTCCAGATTCTCTGAGGCGGTGTTGTCAGGATTCTCCACTGTGTGCTCGCCTGTTACTCGTCAGACTCGTCAGCGCCACCCGCGGAGGTGGCGTCCTCGTACCCGTCGACAGCAGCGGCGTCAGACTCATCGTCGTCAGCGTCTGCAGGCGCCTCAGGGAGGATTACAACGCAACGGTTAGGCTCCACACCCTCCGACTCGGATGCGAGGCCCTCACGCGCCGCAACGTCGTGGCACACCTTGCGCTCAAACGGGTTCATCGGCTCGAGCATCACAGCCTGGCCAGTCGTGCGCACACGCGTGATCGCCTCCTCCGCAATCGCGGTGAGTTCACGGCGGCGATCCGCACGGAAACCAGCGATGTCGAGCATGAGGCGCGAGCGTTCACCCGTCTCGTTCTGCACGGCGAGGCGCGTGAGCTCCTGGAGCGCGTCAAGCACGCGGCCGTCTTCACCGACGAGGCGTTCGAGGCGCGAGGAGGGGTCTTCAGACCCAATCTCTACGAGCGCGCGGTCATTCTCGACGTCCAGCTCGATGTCGCCGTCGAGGTCGGCAATGTCGAGTAGCTCTTCGAGGTAGTCAGCGGCAATGTCTCCCTCTTCAACAAGCTGAGCGAGGCGTTCCTTGCTAGGAGTTTCTTCAGTCATTTCGTACCTTCTGGAGTAGCGGAAGTGAGGCGGAGCCTAGTTGCGACGGCCATTATCTTCGTTGTCGCGACGGCCCTTGTCTTCCTTCTTCTTGCGTGCCGCGTTGCGGCGCTGCGCACGACGTTCTTCACGTTTGCGCTCAAGTTCTTCAGGGGAGACGCCCTTCTGGCGGTCCTTAATCTGACGCTCACGCTCGAGGCGGCGCCTCTCGGCTTCGTCACGAGCCTGGCGTTCACGCTTCGAAAGTCGCTTCGGCTGGTGGCGTTCCTGCTTTGCCGCCGCCTTCTGCGAGACCTCAAACTTGTGGGGCCAACGCTCGTCAGGCATCGTGTCCCACTCGGAGTACGCGAGTTCGCGGTAGGCGCCGAGCTGCGTTTCGGCGGAAACCTCACTCGAGAACTTCGTGGGGATCTTCTGCTTCGGAGCGGACTTCTTAATCTTCTTCAGCGTCTTTTCCACAAGCGCCGTACGACCCTCCTCGTCGGAAGAGTCAAGCTGCTTGTATTCCTCGTCGTACGCCTCGAAAACGGGGCGCGCCCACGCCACGTAATCGCCGCGACGCTTAAGCATGAGCTTCGTGTACGCCTCCGAGCCGGCGGTAGGCATGCGCGCGATGGTCCAGAACTGCTGGCCCATGGTCCACAGGTTCGTCGTGAACCAGTAAATCAGCACACCAGTTTGGAAGAAGAAGCCCGACACGCCCATAACGAGCGGCATCGTGTACATCATCATCATTTGGCTGCGCATCATCGGGTTGGAGGGGTCCTTAGCCGATTCAGGCATGTTCTTCATGGTCAGTTGGCGCATGGTGATGAACTGGGTGATCACCATGAGAACGATCATGACGAGGATGACGATTTTCGCCTGGAGGGAGGGTGCCGTGCCAAAGATTGCGGAAAGTGGTGCGCCGAAGAGGGAGGAGCCCTCAATTTCAGCGGCTTTAGCGGCGGTGAGGGGGCCGAGGGAGTCGTACTGGTAGGTGCCGTTGGCGATTTGGCCGGTGGAGGCTAGCACGCGGAAGAGCGCGAAGAAGACGGGCATCTGGAACAGGATTGGCAGACACGAGGAGTACGGCGTGGTTCCGTGTTCCTTGTAGAGGGCCATCATTTCTTCGCTCATGCGCTGACGCGAAGCCTGGTCCTTCTTGTTCTTGTACTTGTCTTGGATCTTCTTCATTTCAGGCTGGAGGGCTTGCATGCCTCGCGACGCCTTAATTTGCTTGAAGAATAGCGGGAAGATGAGGATCCTAACGATGATCGTTAGGCCAATGATGGAGATTACCCAAGCGGGGCCGGATCCATCCTCCATGCCGAGGAAGACGAATACGTCGTGTAGACGCACCATCACCCAGGCAACTGCCACCTTGAAGGGGTACAGAAGTTTGTCAAACCACACGGTTAGACTCCTTTAATCAGTCTCGGTTTCTTCCCACTCGTCGTCTTTTGGCCTTACGTAAGGCTCAGGCTTCCAACGTCCTTTTTCTGGCACGTGGTCCACGCCGCCCAGCGACCAAGGATTACACCTTAAGAACCGCCACACTCCTAGTATTAACCCTTTTAGAGGTCCGTGGACTTCGATTGCGCGCACCGCGTAGGTGGAGCAGCTGGGGTAATACCTGCATGTCGGCGGTAGTCCGGGCGATATGAACTTCTGATAGAAGCGTACAGGGGCGATCAGAATCCTGGAAATGACATTCATTGACCGCTCCTGCGAAATACTTTTGCGAGTGCCTTGTCGAGTGATTTTTCGAGTTCGGCATAGTCCGCTTCTCGCGCGCCTGCTAATACTCGTACGACGAGGACTGTGCTGGGCGGTAAGTCGTTTACACGCTCGCGCATAAGGTGCCGCAGCTGTCTTTTGACTCTATTGCGGCTGACTGCTCGTTTAAATACTTTCTTAGGTACGACGAAACCGACGAGGCGTTCTGTTTCGGATACCTCGCCGGTTACAGCGTGAACTACTAACTTTGCGTTACCCGCGCGGTTTCCCAAGCGGAATGCTTTTTTAAACAGCTCCGGGTCTCGTAAGCGGTTCTGTGTCGATAACACTCAGGCGGATAGCTGCTTGCGGCCCTTACGACGACGGCTCGCAATGATTGCGCGGCCAGCACGGGTGCGCATACGCAGACGGAAGCCGTGCGTCCTGGAGCGACGGCGGTTATTCGGCTGATAAGTACGCTTGGTCACGATGTTCTCCTCAGGCTTGAGGGCGCCTGAAGGGCCCTCTCACTTCCTCATTCGCTGCGCCCAGGCAAATGGGCACAGAAAAGTGCAGTCGACTGCACATACAACGGTTCAGCTTATGAGCTATTCATTGCCACTGTCAATGTGGCCAGACACGAGATTCGCCACAATTTGTAATCCACAGCTGTGTATAAGTCTGGGCATAACTACACCGTTGTGTCTGTGTAAAAACTAAATCACAATTTTTCTTCCACAGCACTAATTGCCTTACAAATTGGGATAACTACATTCTTGTAGTTATTTTGATGTTATCCACAAAGTTTTCCCCACTATGGGGATAACTTCACTAATTTGGTGCAAAGATGACACACTGTATAGAGCCCGTTAGGGAAAACATCATCACAAGTTCGTGTTAGACGTCACGATTTTTCTAGGAGCCCAAGTGGATGGCAAGAAGCTGAGTGCCGCATGGAACACCGTAATTGCGGAACTTTTAGAGAGTGACGACATTGGTCCGTCTGTAAAAGCCTTCATGTCCACAACCCGCCCCCTAGGCGACGTGGAGGGCACGATTTTGGTTGCCGTGCCGAACGAGTTCACGAAAAACTTCATTGAAAAGAACGCTTACGACACGATTTGTACCGAACTTTCCCGCTATGTGGGTGAGGATGTGCGCATCGCGATCACGGTTGATCCCGCGCTAAATCAGGAGCCTGAAGATGACGAGGAGGAGGACGCCTCCGTCATCGACCTTTCTAGGCCCTCTAAGCGCCCGGTTGCTGAAGATCCCCAGGATCAGGGTGTGGATAACCCCCACGCAATGACTTCCCGCGGCACTAGCCCGGGGGCTGTGGATCTTTCTGGCTCGAGGCTGAATCCGAAGTACACGTTCGACACTTTCGTGACCGGCTCTTCCAACAGGTTCGCAAACGCAGCCGCAACGGCGGTCGGTGAGATGCCTGCAAAGGCCTACAATCCACTGTTTATTTACGGAGAGTCGGGTCTGGGTAAGACCCACCTGCTTCACGCGATCGGTAACTACGCGCTGTCGCTCTACCCGCATTTGAAGGTGAAGTATGTGAGTTCGGAGGAGTTCACGAACGACTTCATTAACTCGATTCGCGACGACCGTGCGGAACAGTTCCAGCGCCGCTACCGTCAGGTCGACATCCTGCTTATCGACGACATCCAGTTCATTCAGGGCAAGGAGCAGACCGTTGAGGAGTTTTTCCACACGTTCAACACGCTCCACAACGCGAACAAGCAGGTTGTGATCACCTCGGACGTGCCTCCAAAGAAGCTGGAGGGCCTCGGCGACCGCATGAGGTCACGCTTCGAAATGGGTTTGCTCACCGACATTCAGCCGCCCGACCTCGAAACTCGTATCGCGATTTTGCGTAAGAAGGCGATAGCGGAAAACCTGAGTGTGAACGACGACGTGCTCGAGTTCATTGCCTCCCGGATTTCGTCGAACATTCGCGAGCTGGAAGGCTCGCTGCTTCGCGTAACCGCTTATGCGCAGATCACGAACCAAGAAATCAGCAGGTCGTTGGCCGAGGTCGTGCTACGCGACGTTTTGTCGGATCCGGACGATACTGAAATCACGATCGCAATGATCATGGGTCAGGTGTCTGACTACTTCCAGGTTTCGATTGACCAGATGAGTTCTGCTGATCGGTCTCGCCAGATTGTTGAGGCGCGGCAGATCGCCATGTATTTGTGCCGCGAGCTCACCGAGCTTTCTCTACCGAAGATCGGGCAGGCGTTTGGCGGACGTGACCACACTACGGTCATGCACGCGAATAAGAAGATCTCGCAGCAGATGACTATGAAACGCGAAATTTACAATCACGTAACCGAACTGATCAGCCGGATTAGGGCGCAAGCACGCCACAATTAGCGGTTATCCACAATATGCCTGTGGATGGATGTGCATAACCCCTGAATTTTTGCGTTTTTTCGAAACTCGGTTGTGGATAACTTACTTGGTAGTTTCTTGTCATTCACAATCGTTAACTTCGAATAACAGGTTTATCCAGAACTGATGCACAGGCTGAATTGCCTTGATGACGCGGAAATTCGCTGGTTTCCACAGTTTGCACAGCCCCTATTACTACTACGAAAATTACAAATTGGGATTTAAGTTCGCGCACAGAAACCAAAATCGTGTGGATTGAACTTGCTCCGGCGTGGCTCCTTGCAAATAGTCCAGGTTTTCCTCAAGCAATGTGCTCTAGCAATCAAAATAACGTAAAGTGGAACAGCTACCACCGACCATTTGAAAGTGAGGCAGACCGTGAAGTTCACTGTCGCTCGAGACGTACTTTCTGAGGCCGTCAACTGGACTGCTCGTACCGTCCCAACGCGCCCATCTGTTCCGATCCTTGCAGGTATTCGCATGGAGGCAGCGGATGGAGTTCTCACTCTTTCTTCTTTTGACTATGAAATCTCTACGCGTTCTGAGATTCCTGCAGATGTAGAAGTTGCTGGCGAGGCACTGGTTTCTGGCCGACTCCTTGCATCGATTGCTAAGTCGTTGCCGAATAACCCCGTGCAGTTCACGCTCGAAGGCCCGAAGATCAGCCTCGTTTGTGGCACCTCGCACTTCACTCTCGCAACAATGTCGGTCGATGAATACCCGCCTCTACCCGTACTGCCCGAGGTTCGCGGCACGATCGACGCTCAGGTATTTGCGCAGGCGATCGCTCAGGTTTCGGTAGCAGCATCTTCTGACGACACAATCCCGCTACTCACGGGCGTTCGCATGGAGATTGAAGACGACACGATCACTCTCCTTGGCACCGACCGCTACCGTCTAGCGATGCGTGAGTTCAAGTGGGAGCCCGCTCAGCCCGGTATTTCGACCGCTCTGCTGGTGAAGGCCCGCGTTCTCGGTGATGTAGCTAAGTCCATGACGTCCGGTGGTCGCGTGGAGCTCGCATTTAGCACCGAAGAGTCCGGAGCTAACTCCCTCATTGGTTTTGTTTCAGGCTCAAGGCGCACAACCTCGACGCTCATGGATGGCGACTACCCGCCTGTTCGTCGTCTCTTCCCTGAAAACACTGAGATTCAGGCGGTAGTGAACCGTCACGAACTCGTTGAGGCGGTTAAGCGTGTATCGCTCGTTGCGGAGCAACGTACCTCGGTTCGCTTGAAGTTTGAGGAGGGCCAGGTAACGCTCGAAGCAGGTACCGACGACAATGCGCAGGCTTCTGAAGTTGTGGGTGCAACCCTGCAGGGCGCTTCCCTAACCACGGCGTTCAATCCGCGTTTCTTGGAGGGAGGCCTCGGCGTTCTCGACACGGATTTCGTGAAGTTCTCGTTCACTGATCCCGCGAAGCCGGCTGTTATTACGGGCCAGAAGAGCGAAACTGAGGGCCAGGATGTCGCGTTTAGGTATCTGATTATGCCGATCAGGTTCGGTATCTAAAACTCTTTTGCTTGCACGCGGGTCGATAAAGGCCCGCGTGCACTGTAATTTGTAGAGCGCAAGGGAAGTTTCAAAGGGCCCTGAACGGGTCTGTGTGAGTCGGGAGGCAGGGCTATGTACGTTTCGCATCTGGCTCTCGACGACTTTCGTTCTTACCGCCAGCAGGTGGTTGAGTTCCGCCCGGGCACAACGGTTTTGCTCGGCCCGAACGGTCAGGGGAAAACAAATCTAGTTGAGGCGATTGCCTACCTCGCTAGCTTCTCCTCACACCGCGTCGCAGCCGATACTGCACTGGTTCGTTTCGCTAAGCCCGGTGAGGAGCAGCCGGCTGGCGCTGTTGTGCGGGCGAAGGTTCACCTAGGTGGCCGGGACCGTGTTCTCGAGTTGGAAATCATTAAGGGCCGCGCTAACAGGGCTAAACTGAACCGCGCGCCAGTTCGACCAACTGAGCTTTTGGGAATTGTCAAAGTTGTCATTTTTGCCCCTGAAGACCTCGACCTGGTGAAGGGCGACCCGGCCGGCAGGCGCCGGTTTATGGATGAGATAGCGGGGCAGATGTGGCCGGTGTTTACGGCTATAAAATCCGACTTCGACAAGGTATCTAGGCAGCGCGCCGCCCTCTTGAAACAGATGGGTAAAGATAGGCGTGCAGGACGCTCCTTAGACTTCACGGGCCTGCAGATCTGGAACGACCAATACGTGCCTCTGGCCCGCTCTATTCTGGCTTACAGACTAAAGGTTTTGGACTCCCTTTATGCTCCGGTACGAGCCGCGCACGAGGTGGTTTCGGAGCAGGCTAGGGAACTCGATCTAAGCTATTCTCACTCCCTAGAAACGATTGACGAAATTGACAAACAAGACTTAGCGAGGCTTTCTATCACCGATCCGGCACTCTACGAACAAGAGCTTCTGCGGGGTCTCGATGAGGTGTTAGATCAGGAGATCGCGCGAGGGGTGAACCTCCTCGGCCCGCATCGCGACGACCTGCTGCTCACCCTAGATTCCATGCCAGTGAAGGGCTACGCGTCGCACGGGGAGTCTTGGTCGGTGGCCCTATCGCTTCGACTTGGGTCGTTCGATGCGCTCATCGGGGAGCCCGATCTAAACGGTGTTTCGGAGACACCTATTCTGATTCTCGACGATGTGTTTTCCGAACTTGATGGAAGGCGCAGGGAAGCCGTCTTGCGAACCATCGAGAAGGCGGAGCAGGTTTTTATCACGGCAGCGGTGGGTACAGATTTGCCTGCTGAACTAGATGCTGAAGTGCTGGATGTGCGCCTCGACAAAGTCAGTGGCACCGAAGTCTCAAGGCCCGCGCTTGGAAGTGAATCCAGTGGCGAATCGGTAGGTGACTAGGTTGACAAACCATCACCCCGCGGAGCATCCCGAGGCAGGCAAGTACTTCGACCCAGCAGGGCAGGATCAGCCGACGCCTCCTCACCGCTTTGAAGATTCTGGCTCCGCCTCGGGCCAAGACCAGGTTGAGGATGCGGGTGCAGATACGATTGCACTCGAGGCTTTGAGGCGCCAACAAAAGCTCGCCTTGGATGCTGGCCACTACCCTGAAACGGCGTCGAAGGCTCGCCTGCTCAGTGAGCGAAGGGGCGCGTCGAGAGTAAGTTCTTTCCGCAAGAGCAGCTCAGGAAAGCGCAGGCGCGGGGTGGCTCCAAACGACCCCGATGGCTCCCACATGGGTCTTGCTACCTCGAAGCTTGGCACCGGCCCGTCGCGTTTCGACCCGCAACCGCTCGAGCGAGTGCTCGGAGGTATCGTGAACAGGCTCGGCTGGTCTACAACTTTGAACATTGCGACTATCTCGGCTAGGTGGCCAACCATCGTGGGCCCAGCTGTAGCGCAGCACTGCATTGTGGAGACGTTTGAAGACAACGTGCTCGTTGTGCGCACGTCGTCAACCGCGTGGGCGAACCAAATGAGGATCCTCTTGCCAACGCTGGAAAAGCAGATCGCTGAGGCGTTTGGCCAAAACGCGGTGAAACACGTGGTTATCAGGGGTCCGGAAGCTCCCTCGTGGAGGAAGGGCAAATTCCACGTTCCGGGCAGAGGCCCAAGGGACACTTACGGATAACCGCCAGTTAGGCGCAAGTCACTAATTTGGAACGCCCCTCCTAGCGTTATCCACAGGTTTACTCACCGATGTGGATCGACAATTCGCAACCACCGTGGGCACCTGTGAATTACCGGGTTGACACAGGAAAAGTACACATTCGGAATCTGTGGAAAATCCAAAAAGTGGTAAGATAAAGGAGGTTTAAACAAGTGTAAATCTGCGTGTTCATGCGGTTTTGAGGCCTACGCCTTCGAGGGTGCAGCACCCTTTCCGCATTCTCGTTCATTCCACGGGTTAGATTCCCGCGCGCAGTAAGCTTCCTGTCCAGAAAGGGGCCAGTTTGGCTGACCTAGAAGCCCAAGAGACGCAACAAAACGGTGGCTACGAAGCGTCGAATATTACCGTTTTGGAAGGTCTGGAGGCCGTACGCAAACGACCTGGCATGTACATCGGTTCCACTGGGGAACGCGGTCTACACCACCTGGTCTACGAGGTTGTCGATAACGCAGTTGACGAGGCTCTTGCCGGCTACTGCGACCACATCGAAGTAACTATCCAGGAAGATGGCGGCGTAAAGGTTCAAGATAATGGCCGCGGTATTCCCGTCGACATTCACCCAACTGAGGGGCGTCCAACCGTTGAGGTTGTTATGACGATCCTCCACGCCGGTGGTAAGTTCGGCGGAGGCGGTTACGCCGTCTCCGGTGGTTTGCACGGCGTTGGTATTTCGGTTGTGAATGCGCTTTCTGTGCGCGTTGAAACCGAGGTTCGCCGTCAGGGTTACGTGTGGCGTCAGACCTTCGGCAATGGTGGCCACCCCCTCACTGATTTGATTAAGGGTGAGGAAACCGAGGAGACGGGCACCTCCCAAACCTTCTACCCCGACCCGTCAATTTTTGACACGGTTGATTTCTCGTTCGAGACGCTGCGCGGTCGCTTCCAGCAGATGGCTTTCTTGAATAAGGGTCTGCGAATTACCCTCACGGATCAGCGTCCGGGAGTAGTTGACGAAGGTGACGAAATCACGGGTGACGACCTTGGCACGAGCGATGATCCGATCGCTGGATTCCGCCAGGTGTCGTACATGTACGAAGGCGGTCTTCGCGACTACGTCAACTTCATCAACCAGACGAAGAAGTCCGAAGTTATCAACACGGACATCATCGACTTTGAGACGGAGAACGACGAAGGCTCCATGTCGCTCGAGGTGGCGATGCAGTGGACGCGCGCGTACTCCGAAACGATCCACACCTATGCGAACACGATTAATACGACCGAAGGTGGTATGCACGAGGAGGGCTTCCGCACGGCCCTCACTTCGCTTGTGAACAAGTACGCCCGCGAAAAGGGCATCTTGAAAGAAAAGCACGACAACCTTACGGGTGACGACATTCGTGAGGGCCTGACCGCTGTTGTTTCGGTGAAGCTGAGCGAGCCGCAGTTCGAGGGTCAGACGAAGACGAAGCTTGGTAATGCTGAGGCGCGTACGTTCACGCAGCAGCAGGTTTACGCCCAGCTTGGTGACTGGTTCGACGCTCACCCGAATGAGGCCAAGGGAATCATCCTGAAGGCGCTGTCGGCACAGGAGGCTCGTCTCGCCGCACGTAAGGCGCGTGAGGCGACGAGGCGTAAGAGCGTTCTCGAGTCGGCTTCGATGCCGGGCAAGCTGCGTGACTGCTCGTCGCGCGATCCGAAGGAATGCGAAATCTTCATCGTGGAGGGCGACTCGGCAGGTGGTTCTGCCGTTATGGGCCGCGATCCTGAGCATCAGGCAATCCTCCCGATTCGAGGCAAGATCCTAAATGTTGAGAAGGCACGCATGGCTCGCGCACTCGACAGCAATGAGATCAGGGACCTCATCTCCGCATTCGGCACGGGTATTGGCGAAGACTTCGACATTGAGAAGTTGCGCTACCACAAGATCGTGCTCATGGCGGACGCTGACGTTGACGGTCAGCACATTGCCACGCTCCTACTTACGCTCCTGTTCAGGTACATGAGGCCGCTGCTCGAAGAGGGTCACGTCTACTTGGCTCAGCCGCCCCTGTACCGCTTGAAGTGGACGAACGCTCCGCACGAGTTTGTGTACTCCGACAAGGAGCGTGACGAGAGGCTTGCTATAGGAAAGAACGCCGGACACCGTCTGCCGAAGACGGGTGGCGTTCAGCGATACAAGGGTCTTGGCGAGATGAACCCGGAGGAGCTCTGGGAAACGACCATGGATCCGTCTAAGCGAATCCTGAAGAGCATTCAGGTTGCCGAGGCGGCATCTGCCGACGAAGTGTTCTCCGTTCTGATGGGGGACGACGTGGAATCGAGGCGCGCATTCATTCAGCGCAACGCACAGGACGTGCGCTTCCTCGACTTCTAGTCAATTTGGTCAACGCTTGATCTAAAGCATTAAAGGACGGAAACATAAACGTGAGTGATGAGAATCAGACTCCTGATGAGCCGGTAGTAACCGACGAATCCGGCGGCGTAGTGGCGCAGAGAATCAGCCACGTTGATATTGAAGTGGAGATGCAACGCTCCTACCTCGATTACGCTATGTCGGTTATCGTTGGCCGAGCACTCCCCGAGGTGAGGGATGGTCTGAAGCCCGTACACCGCCGCATTCTTTACGCGATGTACGATGGCGGCTATCGTCCAGACGCTGGCTTCTACAAGTCGATGCGCGTGGTCGGCGACGTAATGTCTCACTACCACCCGCACGGTGACGCTGCCGTATATGACGCGCTTGCTCGTCTCGTGCAGCCGTGGTCGATGAGGTACCCGCTGGTGTCCGGTCAGGGTAACTTCGGGTCGCCGGGTAACCTCGGCCCCGCAGCTCCGCGTTACACGGAGTGTCGCATGCACCCGATGGCCATGGAAATGGTTCGCGACATCGACGAAGACACGGTTGACTTTATTGACAACTATGATGGTCGAAACCAGGAGCCAACGGTTCTGCCGTCGCGCTTCCCGAATCTCCTCGTCAATGGTTCTGAGGGTATTGCTGTCGGCATGGCTACGCGCATTCCTCCGCACAACTTGCGTGAGGTTGCGGCGGGCGTGCAGTGGCACCTTGATCACCCGGAGGCTACTCGCGAGGAGTTGCTCGAAGCGCTTCTCGGCATTATTAAGGGTCCGGACTTCCCAACGGGTGCGACCATCCTCGGCAGGTCTGGTATTGAGCAGGTTTACCGTACTGGCCGCGGTCCGATCGTGCAGCGCGCCGACGTTGCGGTTGAAGAGATCCGCGGACGCACGTGTCTAGTGGTCACGTCCCTGCCCTACCAGGTCAACCCGGACAACCTCGCCGCGAAGATTGCGCAGCTGACCAAGGACGGCGTACTGCAGGGCATCGCGGACATTCGCGATGAGACTTCGGGCCGCTCCGGTATGCGCCTCGTGCTTGTACTGAAGCGCGACGCCGTTCCGAAGGTTGTGCTCAACAACCTGTACAAGCGCACGCAGCTTCAGGATTCGTTCCCGGCGAACATGCTCGCCCTTGTCGATGGTGTGCCGCGCACACTTTCGCTTGACGGTTTCATTTACTACTGGACGAAGCACCAGATTGACGTGCTCGTTCGTCGCACGAAGTTCCGTCTCGCTAAGGCACGCGAGCGCCTGCACATTCTCGATGGCTACTTGAAGGCACTTGACGTACTTGACGAAGTGATCGCTTTGATCCGCCGCTCGGCCACGGTTGCCGACGCTAGAGCCGGCCTCATGGACTTCCTCGAGATCGATGAGGTTCAGGCGGATGCCATCCTCGCGATGCAGCTACGGCGTCTCGCAGCTCTTGAGCGTCAGAAGATCCTGGATGAGCACAAGGAACTTTCGCTTCGCGTGGCCGACCTTGAGGACGTGATTGCGAAGCCTGAACGCCAGCGCACGATTGTTGGCGAGGAGCTTGGCGAGATCGTCGATAGGTTTGGCGACGAACGTCGTACGCGCATCGTGCCGTTCATGGGTGAGATGTCGACGGAAGACTTGATCCCTGAAGAAGACGTGGTTGTCACGATCACGCGCGATGGTTTCGCAAAGCGCACCCGCGTGGATGCGTACAAGAGTCAGCATCGCGGCGGTAAGGGTATTCGCGGTGCGAAGCTGCGTGAGGACGACGTTGTACAGCACTTCTTCGTCACGACCACGCATCATTGGCTCCTGTTCTTTACGAACCTTGGTCGCGTGTACCGCGCGAAGGCGTACGAGGTGCCGGAGGGCGGCCGCGATTCGCGTGGCCAGCACGTTGCTAACCTCATGGCGTTCCAGCCCGATGAGGAGATCAGTGACGTTCTCGCTATCCGCGATTACGATCAGGCTGACTACCTTGTGCTCGCGACGAAGTCGGGTTTGGTGAAGAAGACGGCGCTGCAGGATTACAACTCGCCGCGCACGGGTGGCCTCATTGCGATTAACTTGCGTGAGGTTGATGGTGAGCTCGACTCGGTTGTGTCAGCGAAGCTTGTGAATGCTGATGACAACTTGATCCTCATTTCGAAGAATGGTCAGGCGCTGCGTTTTGAGGCGGATGATGAGTCGGTGCGTCCGATGGGTCGCGCAACGTCGGGTGTTCGCGGTATGAAGTTCCGCGACGACGACTACCTCTTGTCGCTTGACGTGATTGACCCGAGTTCGGACTTGTTCGTGATTACTGAGGGTGGTTTTGCGAAGCGCTCGGCGATCGACACGTATCCGACGCGTGGCCGTGGTGGTCTTGGTGTGAAGGTTGCGAACCTTGTGGATGAGCGTGGCGATCTTGTGGCTGGTCTGGAGGTGACGGAGGAGGATGAGGTCCTCGTCATCATGGAGTCTGGCAATATCGTGCGTAGCGCGGTGAGTGAGGTGCCGCGTACGGGTCGTACGACGCAGGGTGTGACGTTTGCGCGCCCGGCGAAGGGGGATCGCATCATCGCGATTACGAAGAACTTGGAATCGCAGTTGGATGATGAGGGTGAGGAAGTAGACTCGGATGAGAGTGAGGTGTCGGTTTCTGGCGAGGGTGCTGTAGAGGGCACGAGCGCTGAGGAGTCTGGCACTGATGATTCTGCGCCCATTGGCACGACCGTTGATGAGGAGGGTGACGAATGAGCGATTCGGATGCTAGGGGTCCTGAGGACTGGCAGCAGGATGCGCCTCACCAGGTGATGTTGGCGGTTGCGCGGGTGGATCCGTGGACGGTGATGAAGGTTAGTTTCATGCTTTCTGTGGCGTTCGCGATTGCCTCGGTTGTGGCGACTCTTATTATTTGGTTGATGCTTGATGGTATGCACGTGTTTGCGGACGTTGAGAGCTTCCTGATTAGCATTGGTGCCGAGTCGTTTGTGAGTCTGATTGACTATGCGCGTCTGCCGCAGGTGATGTCGATGGCTACGCTTGCGGGTGTGGCGAACATTGTGATCTTGACCGCTCTGTCTACCTTGGGTGCGCTGGTGTATAACCTTATTGCGGCTCTGGTGGGCGGTATTCGCGTGACTTTGATGGATGAGTAATCCGCCAAATCTCAAGGTTTTTACAGCTGTTGCGCACTTGTTAATGGCGGTGTAATGATTGTCACTGACTTTGGTTTGGAAAACTGGAGTCGAGTTAGGTAATCTTTACTGGTGCGCACGGCGCAAGGGGCCTATAGCTCAGTCGGTTAGAGCGCTTCCCTGATAAGGAAGAGGTCGCTGGTTCGAGTCCAGCTAGGCCCACTCACACCGTAAGGTGTGCCAAAGGATCGGAGGTCCGAATGATTCGCGAAGGCTTACGAAACCTCGTTATGGGTGGGATCGTAGGAACGGTTGGCCTGGTTACTTACCAGATCAGTCGGGACTTGTCGGATGATAAGGATCTTTGGCAGTCGATCCAGTCGGATCCGTCGAAAGCGATGGACTGACGAAATATTGGGGCTATGGCGCAATTGGTAGCGCACCTGCTTTGCAAGCAGGGGGTTAGGGGTTCGAGTCCCCTTAGCTCCACCATTAATCCCGCGGGAAACCGCGGGTTTTTTTGTTGCCTTAATGCTTGTTTGGTTGAGGAGGCGTCTGCTCCCGGGCGTCCTACTGGAACTGAACGGGAATGCCCCAGGAGTTCCACTTGTCGAGGTTGCGTAGGAAGTGTTCGAAGCCGGCGAGACACGCGCCTCTGGAGGCTGCGAACTTGCCGTATTCGGAGGTGCGGATCGACGTCATGTCCCACCGTTGCGCGAGTGCGCGGTAGTGTAGTTCAGCTTCGAGGATCACCTGCATGCGCGAGTGGAGGGAAACGAGGTTGCCTCCCAGCACTACTACGCCCACATCGAGGAGGTTCAACACGTTGGCGATTGAGGTGCCGAGCGCCATCGCGCACGCGTCCACGGCCTTGCGTACGTTCGGGTCGCCCTCGTCGAAGAGGGTGATGAGCTCGGGTAGGGTTACGTGCGAACCCAGCCCGGCGTTGCGCAGGATCGAGTCGAAGCCCGCGTACTGTTCGAGGCATCCGTTCGACCCGCACCGGCATGTTGGCCCGTTGCGATCGACGGTCATGTGCCCGATTTCGCCGGCCCATTTGCGCTGGCCTTCAAACACTTCGCCGTCAAATACGAGCGCCGCTCCAACACCTACTTCGGCCGAGATGTAAACGAAGTTTTCGATCCCAGACTTCCTACCGGGAGCGGAGAAGAGTACAGAGTATGAGGAGGCGTCTGCCTCGTTCAGCACGGTGAGGCGCCCGGCGTCGAACCCGGGGAATGAGAGGTAGTGGGAGGGGCGGACGTCGTGCCAGCCGAGGTTTGGAGCGGTGACAATGCCCTGGTGGTCTTCACTGACGAGCCCGGGGATGCACAGGATGGTCTGGAGGGGAGTGGCAGGGGAGCTTGCAAGAGCCTCCCCAATGAGCTTGGAGAGTGTTGCAAAGGTTTCGGCTGGGTCGGAGTCGCGTGAGTCGTGCTCAATCACGCGCGAGACGTGCACAGAACCGTCCAGGTCGAGCAGGTAGACCGCGAGGTACGCGAGGTTAACTTCGAGGCCGAGGATCGTGTTGCGGCCTCCCTTGATGCGTAGCATGACGGCTGGCCGTCCCACGCGTGGCTTGCTTTCGCCAAACTCCTCGATCACTCCGGCGCCGATTAGCTCGTCGACGAGGCGGGAGGAGGTGGCGCGGGTGAGGCCCGTCATGGAGGCGATGGCAGCGCGCGAAAGCGGTGTGGAGCTCGTTGCGATGTGCCGCATGATGAGCGAGAGGTTGTCCATTCTGATGGACGATGAGTTTCTACCCGTTTTCACTGCGCCTCCTTATCGAAAACTCGCTAGTTGCTGCGACGTTGCAGGCGGGTTCAAGATGTCTTTTTCGACTGTACCTAAAGTTTTGCTCTAAAACAATCGCCTTGTGCAAAGTTGCCTTTGTGACGTTCTGAAGGCCGTGCATCCTAGCGTATGAGCTACGAAAATGATAAGGCTTGAAGGGATTTTGCCGCGAAAATCCGCTTTTTGGGGTATTTGTCCAGAAATAAAACAAAACCTATTGACAAGATTATGTTTAAGAGAGAAACTAATCGTGATCTCGACACGTTCGCATCGAAGACGATGCACGTAGAACTAGAAGGAGAATCGCGATGAGGCGGAATTCGGTGATGAAGAAATTTGCGGCACTAGCGGCGGGCGCTGCACTGTGCCTACCTCTTGCAGCGTGTGGAGGCGCTCAGCCTGGAGGCGGAGCAGATGCCGGTGATGCGGCGGCAACCGCGTGGGCGCTAACGGGCGGTGCGGAGCCAGCATTCCGCGTGGCTTTTGCGGAGTGGGATGCTGAGAACCCGGAGAAGAAGATTGCGGTCGACTGGTTCGCGAACGACGCGTTCAAGGAGAAGATCCGTACGGCTGTTGGTGCGGGCAACGCTCCGACCCTCGTTTACAACTGGACGGGCGGCACGCTTCGCGACTACGTGGCGAACGGCATTGTTGAGCCGATTACCGACACTACTAAGGAGCTTCAGGAGAAGCTGTTTGATTCGGTGATTGAGGCTGGCAAGGTTGATGGCGAGCTTTACGCGGTGCCGAATAACCAGTCGCAGCCGGCGATTCTTTACTACAACAAGCAGCTTTTCGAAGAGTACAACCTTGCGGTGCCAACGACTTGGGATGAGTTCGTGAAGGCGATCGAGACGTTTAAGGGCGAGGGCATTATCCCGGTGGCGCTGGCTGGTCAGTCGCAGTGGCCGGAGCTCATGTGGATCCAGTACTTGACGGATCGTATTGGCGGTCCGGAGGTGTTCCAGGCGGTTATGGCGAATGAGCCGGATGCGTGGAGTCACCCCGCGATTACGGAGGCGCTTGTGAAGATCCAGGAGCTCGTTGATATGGGAGCGTTTGGTGACTCGTTTGGCTCGGTGGGTGCTGATAACGGTGGCGATACGGCTCTCGTGCACACGGGTCAGGCTGCGATGGTTCTTCAGGGTTCATGGGTGTACCCGAACTTCATCAAGGATGCTCCGGAGTTTGTGAACTCGGGCGCGCTTGGTTACATGAACTTCCCCGCGATTGAGGGAGGCGCTGGCGATCCGAACAACATTGTTGGTAACCCGGCTAACTTCTGGTCGCTGTCGGCGAATGCAACGGATGAAGAGAAGGCTGTTGCGCTCGAGTACTTGAACAAGATGAACCTAAATGACGCTTACATTGATGAGCTGTTCAAGATTGGTGCTGTGCCGCCGGTTAAGGGTCTTGAGGATCGTATTGCGCAGCTTGATGACTCTGACTACTTGACGTTCGTGTACGAGATGGTGAAGGTTGCCCCGCACTTCCAGCTTTCTTGGGATCAGGCGCTCAGCTCGGCGCAGGGTCAGGAGCTTCTCACGAATCTGTCCCAGATCTTCCTTGGCCAGATCACGCCGGATCAGTTCGTTTCTAACATGAATGCAACGATCCAGTGATTAAGAAGAGTTCTACCACTAAAGGCGCCGTGAGTACGGGGCCGAGCCCCTGGCTCGCGGCGCCCGCGATGGTGATGTTCGGGTTGTTCGCGGTGGTCCCGCTACTTGGGGTTTTTGCCTTGAGTTTCATGCAGTGGGATGGACTTGGAACGCCCACGTGGAACGGTCTTCTGAACTGGAAGAAAGCGTTTGCTGACCCGGTCACCTTAAACGCGGTTTTTCTGACGATTAAACTTACGATCCTCACTTGGGTCGTTCAGATGCCCGTGTCGCTTCTGCTTGGCGTGTTTATGGCTGGCAAGCAGCGTTACAGGGCTGTTCTATCCGCAATCTATTTCGTACCGATGCTTTTCTCGGCTGCCGCGGTTGGTATCGCGTTTAAGGCGTTGCTCGACCCGAACTTTGGCCTGCCGAAGGCATTCAGCTGGAGCCTCCTAAAGCAGGATTGGCTTGGTAACCCGGATCTTGCGTTTTACGTGGTTCTGTTCGTTATTACCTGGTCGTTCGTGCCGTTCCACTCGCTTCTTTACCAGGCGGGAGTGAGGCAGATTCCGGTGAGCTTGTATGAGGCGGCGTCGATTGATGGGGCTGGCCGGTTTGGGCAGTTCATTCACATCACGCTGCCGCAGTTGAAGTACACGATTATCACGTCGTCGACGCTGATGATCGTCGGCTCACTCACCTACTTCGACCTCATTTTCGTGATGACGAACGGAGGTCCGGGTAACGCGACGAGGATTCTCCCGCTGCACATGTACTTGGAGGGTTTCCGCTCGTACAACATGGGTGTTGCCGCGGTGATCGGTGTGATTCTGGTGGTTGTTGGCGTGACTAGTTCTTTGTTGCTGAGCCGCTTGTCGGGTGCGTCAAAGATGGAATCCCAGATGGCTGGAGCGTAGAGATGAATAAGTTTGGAACGGTTTCTAAGGGGTATCGCCTTAACTGGCTGGGCGGGTTGTTCGGCTGGCTGTGGCTGGCGGTAATCATTGTTCCGATTTACTACATCGTGATTACGTCGCTGAGGCCTCGTGAGGATTACTTCAGTGCTAATCCGCTGTCGCTACCTACGAATTGGACGCTTGAGTCTTACAAGCTGGTGCTTGAGAACGATTTCTTCCGCTACTTCACGAACTCGCTGATCGTAACGGTTGTGACGGTTGTCGTGACGGTCGTGTTCTCGGTGATGGCCGCGTATGTCGTCGTTAGGCGCCGCTCGAAGTTCAGCCAGAATCTAAACCGCGCGGTGCTGCTTGGCATTGCGATCCCGATCCAGGCGTGCATTGTGCCCGTCTACTACATGATCGTGAAGCTTGGTCTTTACGATTCGCTTGCCGCGCTCATTTTGCCTTCGATCGCGTTCGCTATCCCGATCACGATGATGATTCTGATCAACTTTATGCGCGATATTCCGCACGAGTTGTTTGAGTCGATGGTGCTCGATGGTGCGAGCGACATGACGATGCTTCGCGAAATGGTTATTCCGCTGACGAAACCGGCGATGGTAACCGTTGGCATTTATGACGCGCTCAACTGCTGGAACGGATTCTTGTTCCCGCTTATCCTCACCCAGTCGTCCAGCGTCCGCGTGCTGCCGCTTTCGCTGTGGAGTTATCAGGGTGAGTTCACAATCAACGTGCCGGCTATTTTGGCTGCGGTCACGCTTTCTGTAGTACCGATTTTCCTGCTCTACATTTTTGGTAGGAGGCAGCTGGTTTCGGGCTTGACTGCAGGTTTTTCTAAGTGAGGAATGCAATGAAGCAATGGAATGACACGTCGCTATCGGGTGATGAGCGCGTTAAGGCTTTGATGGGTGAGATGAGCCTGGAGGAGAAGATCGCGCAGCTCGTTTCCTATTGGCCGAAGGAGGAAGACGAGCCGGCTGAGGATGCTAACGGCGATGTTGCTCCGATGGAGCACGAGTTCGCTGCGGGTCGCGGATCGTATGAGGCGGCTGCGAAGGAGGGTCTTGGCCACCTGACGCGCGTCTTTGGTTCGGCTCCGGTAACGGCCGATGAGGGCCGGGCGATCCTCGCGGATTTCCAGAAGTATTTGCAAGAGCAGACGCGTCTTGGGATTCCCGCAATCGCGCACGAGGAGTGCCTTACGGGCCTGACGAGCTTGGGTGCGACTGTCTACCCGGCGGCGATCGCTTGGGGCGCTACCTTCGACCCGGAGCTGGTGGAGGAGATGGCTTCCAACATCGGAGCCGACATGAAGGCGCTTGGCGTTCACCAGGGTCTCAGCCCTCTGCTCGACGTGATTCGCGACTACCGTTGGGGTCGCTGCGAGGAGACCTGCGGTGAGGATCCGTACCTGGTCGGAAAGCTCGGCACGGCGTACGTGCGCGGCCTTCAGTCCGAGGGCATTATCGCAACGCTGAAGCATTTCGTCGGCTACTCGGCAGCGCGCGCGGGCCGCAACCACGCCCCGGTGCCGCTAGGCCGCCGCGAGCTTGAAGATATCCTCCTCACCCCCTTCGAAATGGCGGTTCGCGAGGGCGAAGTGAAGTCCGTGATGAACTCCTACTCCGATGTCGACGGCCAGCCCGCCGCCTCGTCGAAGGAGCTCCTCACCCACATCCTGAGGGAGCGTTGGGGATTTGACGGAGTTGTCGTTTCAGACTACTGGTCAGTCCCGTTCCTCGCCTCGATGCACAAGGTTGCAGGCGACAACGCTGAGGCCTCGGCGCTCGCGGTGAAGGCTGGCCTCGACGTTGAACTGCCCGACGGCGTCGCATATGTGAACCTAACCGAGGCTGTTGAGCGGGGTTTGATTACGGAGGAGGAGATCGATGTTTCGGTCGAGCGTCTCCTGAAGCAAAAACTCGAGCTCGGCCTTCTCGATGAGAATCCGCGTGTAGTGGGCGAAGAGGAGGGCTATGACCTCGACTCGGCGCGCAATCGTGAGGTTGCTCGCCGCATGGCCGACGAGTCGATCATCTTGCTGAAGAATAACGGAATCCTGCCGTTGAAGGGCACCGGAAACGTCGCACTGGTTGGCCCGGCTGTGCGTCAGCCGCGCTCGTTCATGGGCTGCTACTCGTTCCCGAACCACGTGCTCAGCCGCTTTGAGGAAAAGGGCCTGGGCCTTCCGGTGACCACGCTTGAGGATGCGATTAAGGAGGAGTTTGCTGGCGTCTCTCTAACTACGCTCGAGGGAACCGGCTTCACCGAGGGGTCGGATGAGGATCTCGAAACCGCGGTTAAGGTCGCTAAGGAGGCGGATGTAGCGGTTGTCGTAGTTGGCGATATTTCCGGTCTGTTTGGTGGAGGAACCTCCGGCGAGGGATGCGACCTCGTTGATACTAGGCTCCCGGGCCGCCAGGGTGAACTCGTCGAGCGCGTGCTCGAAACGGGCACACCGACCGTACTCGTCGTGATGTCCGGCCGCCCGTACGCGCTCGGTGACTACGCGAGCCGCTGCGCTGCGATCGTCCAGGCATTCGAGCCCGGTGTTGAGGGTGGTCAGGCGATTGCAGGCGTGCTGTCTGGTCGTTTGAACCCGGAGGGTCGCCTCCCAGTTGGCATCCCGAATAATCCGGGTGGTCAGCCGGGAACCTACCTCGTGCCTGCTCTTGGCTGGTTCTCCGACGGTATTTCGAACCTCGATCCGCGGCCGATCTTCCCGTTTGGTTTCGGTATTAGCTACGGCGATATTTCCTATGAAAACGTTGAAGTTTCAGATGACCAAATTGACGTAGACGGATCCTTGCAGGTTGAGGCAACGGTCAAGAACGTGGGCGATAGGCGCACTGCGGAAACCGTGCAGCTGTACTTCACGGACCCGATCGCGGAGGTCGTCCGCCCGCTCAAACAGCTCATCGGCTTCCAGAAGGTTCGCCTCGAGCCCGGCCAGTCTGCGAAAGTCACGTTCAAGGTTTCAGCAGACAGGTTCTCTTTCACGGGAGCGGACTACAAGCGTATCGTTGAACCTGGAGAGATCCAGTTGCACGTCGGCAACTCGTCGGAAACCTACGCCAAATCAATCTCGATTCAGGTAACAGGCAACCGACGCGAAGTAGGAGACCGCCGCGTACTAACAACACCAACGCAGGTAGAGATCTTCTAACTAGTCCACAAGATTGGGGGTTTGACTTGGTAAAAACGCCAAGACAGGCCCCCAATCGTTCATTCACCACCCTTAAACCCAAAACCCGAGAGGGACATTAAATGCAGATTCAAAAGGCTGAGAAACACGGGGCCACCATCGAAGCCAGCTCCGTGGGCGCAACCCTACGATCCTGGCAAGTAAACGGCGTCGAAATCGTCGACGGCTACAAAACCGATGCCGAGCAGGAAACCCTCAACGGATTCCGCAATGCCATCCTCGCCCCCTGGTCCAACCGCATCGAAGGCGGCACGTGGCAAGACGGCAACGAAACCCGCATGATCCCCAAACACTCCGACGAAATCGAACGAGGCTTGCACGGCCTGTTCTACGCCCGCGATTTCGACCATGAGGAGTCAGCAGGCGAACTGCACTACACCTCAAGTATCAGTGCCTCCGAGCACTGGCCGGCCGACACGCAGCTGGAGGTCACCTACAGCATCAAGTCAGAAACGACGCTACGCATCGAAATGAGGTGCACGAACCTCGGCGAACGCGCCGTACCCGTGGGTCTTGGATGGCACCCGTACTTCCTGCTCGACGGCCCGCTCGAAGAAGCACGCCTCGACATCAAAGCCTCCCACTGGGTGAGCGTCGACGACGCGTTGATCCCCCTACCCGCCGACGAGGCGTTCAGGCCGGCCGACACCTCCGAGCCCATCCAGTTCCCGCCCACCCTAGATGAGGCACTAACCGGCATTGAAGCAGGCGAAGACGGCTGGGTTTCCGCCCGCCTAATCACGGGCGCTCGCGAAGTGATCGTCCGCTCCAAGCTCGATCCACAGGTCGGCTTCGCGAACTTCCACCTATTCTCCGGCCGCGGTCTCGCCCGCGACGCGGGTAAGGCCGTCGCCGTCGAGCCGTGCCAGTACATGCCCAACGCCCTCAACCGGCCTGAAATCGCCTCAAACATGATGCTTGAACCAGGGGAAACCAGGGAGCAAGTCATCGAAGTTGAGGTCAAGCTCTAAGAACCTCCTTCCGAGAAATCCCCAAGTTATACACAGGGTTATTAACACCTGGGGAAACTTACACACGTGTAGTTTCCACAATGTAGTACCCCGAGATTTCAAGGAAAAGTCGAGATTCCCACAGATAACGAAACCCGCTTGTGGATAACTTCCACAAGCGGGTTAGTAATTTCTGTTAATTAGTGCCCGAAATTGTGCACAACCTGTGTGCAACTACCGGCCAGGCCGGCTCAGCCGTAAAACACGGTGAGTAGCCAGAAGAGTCCGTAGTTGATCGCAATCAGGGCAACGAACACGAGCACCGAAGCGATCACGGTGGTCTGCTGTTGCTGCTTTTGGGTCTTGCCGGCGCGCGGCCTGCCCAGGCGAACGAGCATCCACGTTACAAACGCGCCCACGAGTAGGCCGCCAACGTGCGCCTGCCACGAAACGTTCGACACGATGAACCCGTAGACGAGGTTCACGGCGAGTAGCACGGTGATCGAGCGGGTATCGGCGCCCACGCTCTTTTGGAGCACGTACACGGCGGCGAATAGGCCGAATAGTGCGCCGGAGGCACCAACAGTTGCTGTTACCAGCATTTGCGAGTCGAACAGTGCCCACAGCAGCACGAACAGGGAGCCGCCGATGGCGGAGGCCGCGTACAGCACGAGGTAGCGTCCGGCTCCAAGCGCTTGCTCAACGGGGGAGCCCACGATGTAGAGGCTGAACATGTTCAAAGCCAGGTGGAGCAAGCCTCCGTGCACTAGAGCAACGGTGAGGAGTCGCCACGGCTCAGATGAGGAGAGCACGGGCGCGTACAGGAGCGTGCTTTGGATTTGCGGGAGCACCATTGCAAGCAGTGAGACCACTGTGGTGATGCCAAGAATCCACGTGGTTACGCTCTTTCCGGCGAGGCGTGAGGGCCTGCGCGTGCGTGCGCGCGTGGTTTCGTTGGCGCACTCGGGGCAGATCGTGCCTACTTCCGTGTGGATGGTGCAGTCTGCGCACGTGCCCCGCCCGCATCGCTTACAAACGGAGACTGCGGGTAGATGAGGGTGGCGCGGGCAGCTCACAGCGGGCTGTGAGCTGCGCTGGCCAAACCGCGGTAGGTCGGTCACTCTTCGATATCAATCGTTTCGATAACAACGTCTTCGACGGGGCGGTCGTTTGCGCCGGTTGCGACACCTGCGATGGCGTCAACGACGGCCTTCGACTCTTCGTCGACTACCTTGCCGAAGATCGTGTGCTTGCCGTAGAGCCACTGGGTGGGCGATACGGTGATGAAGAACTGGGAGCCGTTGGTGCCGCGGCCGAAACGCTTGCCAGCGTTTGCCATTGCGAGCACGTAGGGTTCGTTGAAGTTGAGTTCGGGGTGGATTTCGTCATCAAAGTTGTAGCCGGGGCCTCCGATGCCGATGCCGAGCGGGTCGCCGCCCTGGATCATGAAGCCGGAGATTACGCGGTGGAAAATGACGCCGTCGTAAAGCGGTGCGGTCGTCTTTTCGCCCGTGCCGGGGTGCTCCCATTCGCGCTTGCCCTGTGCGAGGTCAGCGAAGTTCTTGACCGTGATCGGTGCGTGGTTCGGGTAGAGTTCTACGGCGATGTCGCCCATGTTTGTATGAATTGTTGCTTTCATACTGCAATTGTCCCAGATTTGGTCGAATATTTCTTTTCTCTAGCCTCAACCGGGAAGTGAACCTTGATTCGCCCTGCAATCGGCGCGTTTTCGGTGCAAAATGGATACGGTAATGTGCTTCGCGTGAGCGGAGTCGTATTTCAACTTATTTGGAGGTAACGATGGGTAAGGCTACCCGAAAGAAGCTCCAGGCCGAGGCAGACGCTGTTGCGGACGCTGCATTGCGTCATGGTGAAGAGTGGGCTGCAAGGGCGCAGGGTTTCGCTCAGGAGGGCGCTGACTGGGTTGCTCCTCGAGCCGCTCACCTTTGGGAAGAGACTGTGAAGGCTACTGCTCCGGTTATTGAGGAGGCGCAGGCTAAGGCTTCTGAGTATGCAAGGCGCGGTGAGGATGTTGCTCGCGCGGCGCAGAAGGCTGCGATGAAGGATGGCTCGCTGGCTGAGCGTGCGCAGCGTGCTGGTGAGGCTGCTCGCAGGGAGTTTGAGAAGCCGAAGAAGTCGAAGGCTGGCGCTGTTGCTAAGGGTCTTGGCTGGGTTCTTCTGGGTACTGGCGCTGCTGGCGTTGGCTACTTGCTTTGGCGTCGTTCGCAGCCGATTGAGGATCCGTGGGCTGAGGAGTACTGGGCTGACCTCGATACTGATGTAGACGTTGTTGAGACGCCTGCTGAGGAGATGGAAGAGGAAGAAGAAGAGTAAGTAACTCTTTAACTGAGCTTGTGCGTGGGGCCGGGGGTGAAACCTCGGCCCTTCGCTGTACGAAGGTTCCATCTATGAGGGGGTTTCCGCGGTCTTCTGGTAAGAGCTTCGTGGAAGATCGCGCTGGCCCAGTCGTGCGGCGCCTCGCGCTATCGCATTGGTTACGACGCTTCGCCGGCCGCAAAGGCGCCGCGATGCTTGCCCGTGGGCAAGCAAAAAGGCGGCCCGAGGGTGCCGCCTAGTTGCAAAAGTTTGTGGTTTAGCGCCGGCTTTAGGCCCGGCTGCTGATTGTGTGGCTTACCGCCAGCGTAGGGTCATGAGGAAGCCGCTCATCATGAAGCCGAGGCCGATGGCGAGGTTCCAGTTGCCGATGCCGGGGATGGGGTAGCGTCCGCCGGTCATGTACATGACGACCATCCATACGAGGCCTACGACTAGCAGGGAGACGAATGTGGGTGCCCACCATGATGGCGACATTGGGATGCCGTCGGTCCAGGACTTGATTTCGAGGTCGTCCGCTTGGGACCGACCGCCCTTCTTTGCGCGTTTTCTTGATTCAGGCACGCCATTAACCTTCCAACAAAGCTTGATCGCCTGCTAGATAGACTAGGGGATCAAACATGCGATTAAAATTCTGTAATAGCGTACCAAAAGTAGAGTCCTAATAGCTAAGAGGGGGTGTGTATGGATTCCGAGAACGAGTCGGGCGTTGAGGGTGCCGGGCGTGTGGAGCCTGCGTACCCTCCGTCGCAGCTTCCGAAGCGTGGGGATCGTCATTCTCACGCGGCTTCGAGTAGGAGGATTCGGGAGGAGTTGTCTGCCGCTCCGCTTCGCTCTTTTCAGGAGCGTCGCGAGGGGTGGGGTCCGGCGGTGCCGGAGAAGACTCGGTTTAAGAAGGTGCAGCATTATTTGGCTCGCGCTCTTGTGCTCTTGTTTGCTGGTCTTTTGTTCACGACTTCTGCGACTTTGCGCCCGCCGGAGGGGTCGCGTTACGACTCGGATTTGAATTCGCTCGTGTCGCGCAAGCAGGTTAGTGTGAACGACATTAAGGCGAGTAATGAGTTGCTTTATAACCAGATTGATGAGTTGCTTGCGACTGTTCCGGATCAGCCGAGGCTTGCTACTTGGGAGCGTACGCGCGTGAATTTGCAGGGCCCGGGCGTTGTTGTAACGCTTGAGGATGCGCCTGTGGTTGAGCCGCTTCCTGATGGTGTGAAGGCTGATGATTTGGTGATTCATCAGCAGGATATTGAGGTTGTGTTTAACGCGCTGTGGAGCGGTGGGGCTGAGGTTTTGAGTGTGCAGGGCCACCAGGTGCGTGCGGATTCTAAAGTGGCGTGTGTCGGAAACGTCATTAACATTGACGGTAGGCTCTATTCTCCGCCGTATGAGATCGGGGCGATAGGGCCTGTGCAAGAGATGCGCGACGCGCTCGCGCAGAATCCGCAGATTGCGATTATTCAGGAGTATGTGGCTCGTTTCGGCTTGGGATACAGTGTTCGGGACGAAACTAATTTGGTGGTTCACGCGGCGGAACGGCAGCCCGTGTTTAACTTTGTGAAGGTAGCGGAGAATGACTCCAACCAGTGACCAAATGCCGAGGAGAGCTCGGGTTAAGAAGAAGCCAAGCTTTTTTATTCAGTTTATTGGTGTTCTTGGCGAGCTTATGATTACCGCGTCGGTGGTGCTCGGCTTGTTCATTTTCTGGCAGCTCTATTGGACGACTTGGGAGGTTGAGGAGGATCGCGAGATGGCGATCGCCCAGTTTGAGGAGCAGTTGCCGGAGGTGAAGGTTGAGGAGGTTGTGCCGGAGCCTCGCACGGATGCGCCGCCGGAGTTTGTGCCGGTTGAGTATGGCGAGACGATGGGGATTTTGCATATCCCGGTGTGGGACAACATGAAGGTCCCGGTTGTGCACGGCACTGCCCAGTATTTGCTTGATCAGGCGCTTGGTGGCCATTACGAGATGACGCAGTGGCCGGGTGAGGTTGGTAACTTCGCGGTGGCTGCGCACAGGCGCTCTTACGGTAATAATTTCCGTTACGTGGATACGCTTGAAGAGGGCACGCCGGTGGTGATGGAGACGTCGAACGCGTTCCTCGTGTACAAGGTGTTTAAGAAGGAGATTGTGCTGCCGGAGCAGGCGGAGGTTGTGAATCCGGTTCCGCATGAGCCGCTTGGCACGGTGCCGGATAAGCGCCTGCTTACGATGACGACGTGTTCTACGGAGACGGGTGGCCAGTTTGGTAACTCGCACCGTTACATTGTGTATCTTGAGCTTCAGCATTGGACTCCTCGCGATGAGGGTTTGCCTGCCGAGTTGCGCTCTGAGAAGGAGGGTGCGTAAATGTATAGCTTGATTTTCCGCCTCCTGCCGGGTCCGAAGTGGCTGAAGGTGATTTGGTCGATTCTGCTGATTCTGCTGGCCGCGTGGCTGCTTCTTGAGTACGCGTTCCCGTGGGTTCAAGAAACGTTTAACGTGGTTGATAACACTGTGGATATGCCGGGTGGTCCGCCCGCGCCCTAGTGGGTGTGTTTGATTGATGAGGGAGGTTCCCTCTCCCTGGTTTTAATAGTGCTGAGTGATATGGGTGTGGCCCCAAGAACGCGGTCTTGGGGGCCCACCCAAACGTGCTTTCCCTACCGGGCGTCGGTTGGGTGCGACAGGGGAGGGTCGGGTGCGGGTGGAGCTTCGGTGGGCGCCTCGGTGGGAGGTGCTACGGGCTCCTCGGCGACGGTCACGGTGATCGTGGTGCCGGCGGGCACGTTGCCCGTGGTGGAGAGGCGGATTACGTAGCCTTCGAGGTAGTCGGTGCTCTCTTCGGTTTCGACGTTGGTGTTGAGGCCGAGTTCTTGTAGGAGAGAGAGTACTTCGTCTCGCGGGCGGCCAACGAGGTCGGCGGGCACGGAAACGTTGCCGGATGCTACGTAGAGCACTACGGATTCGCCTTCGGAAATGTCGGCGCCGGCTTCGGGGTCGGTCTTGATGACGCGGCCCTTATCCTGCGACGGATCGTCAACAGTGACAACTTCCGAAACCTCAAGTTTCGCCTGTTTCAACTGGTCGCGCGCCTGCTGCTGTGTGAGGCCACTGACGTCTGGAACCTTCGTGTTTGCGGGTCCGGAAGAGAGGATGACCTGTACGGTCGTGCCTACGTCGACGATGCTGCCGGGTGCGGGGTCTGCGGAGATCACCGAGTTGGCGGGCACCTCAGCGCTTGGTTCGGTGCCGGCGATGGCGAACTCGAGCCGCGCATCTTGAAGCATGCGGATGGCGTCTTCCTGGGTCTGCCCGACGATGGTTGGAACGGGCACCTGCTCGATTTCAGGCTCCGCGGGGTCGGAGGAGAACCACCAGACGAGGCCGGCGATTACCGCAACCGCGATAACGCTCAGAAGGATAAACGGCCAAACCGGCTTCTTCTTTTCCTCTTCGGCAAGGCCGATGCGCGTCATCGTTTGAGTGTCGTAGCCCGGAATCGATGGGGGCGGAGGAGTTGACGGCATTGTCATCGTGGGAGTCGGGGAGAGCACCTGGGTTGCGGGTGCTTGCCACGAGTCCGACTCGGGGGCGAGCACGAACGCGCCCCTCGCCGCGCGGTTGAGGTCGGCGCGCATGTCTTCCGCGGAGTTGTACCGCTCCTCGCGCTTCTTGGCGAGCGCTTTCATCACGACGCGGTCGATCGAGTCGGGCACGTCGTTTGTGATTGAGGAGGGGGTGGGCGGGATTTCGGAGACGTGCTGGTAGGCGACGGCAACGGCGGAGTCGCCCTTGAAGGGCGGCTGGCCGGTGAGTAGTTCGAAGAGTACGCAGCCGGTCGAGTAGATGTCGGAGCGCGCGTCGACGGGGTCGCCGTGTGCCTGCTCGGGGGAGAGGTATTGGGCGGTGCCGACGACGGCGTTGGTTTGGGTCATGGTGGCTTGGGAGTCGGTGAGCGCGCGGGCGATACCGAAGTCCATGACCTTGATTTTGCCGGTGTTGGTGAGCATGATGTTGCCCGGCTTGATGTCGCGGTGTACGAGGCCGTGCGTGTGCGAGTAGTCGAGTGCGGAGAGCACGCCGGAGATGATTTCTACGGCCTCATCGATGGGTACGGGAGCTCCGCCGGCGAGGAGGTCGCGAACCGTGTGGCCTTCGACGTATTCCATGACGATGTAGGGGATGGAGACGGTGGAGCCGTCGGGCGTGGTCGTCTCTTCTTCACCCGTGTCGTATACGGCGACGATGTTGGGGTGGTTCAAGGATGCGGCTGCCTGGGCTTCGCGGCGGAACCTGGTTTGGAAGATGGAGTCTCTTGCCAGGTCTGTGCGCAGCATTTTGATTGCGACGACGCGTGAGAGGCGCGTGTCGAAGCCGAGGTGTACTTGTGCCATGCCGCCGCGGCCGATCATCGACCGCACTTCGTAGCGGCCTGCTAGGCGGTGGAGATGGTTGTCAGCCATTCTTGAACCTCCGTTAGTGTGCTGTGTGCCGGAATCCCCTGTGTATCACGGGGTGTAGCTTCTGTCGTGGCGGTAGCGATCCAAATTAGGAGGAAAGCTATTAAAGCAACAATTGCGACAACTATTAAATCTTGTATTTTCAGGGTGTAGGGGTCTGTCTCAGCGTGGCGATATGGGTTGTTCGCGGCTGCGGTAATTTTGCGCCGAGGAGGCTTGTTTGCCATGCGCCCAGGCCTGCTGGAGCGCCCCGGTGGGCTACCGGCTCGCCTGGAACCGGCCCGGCCGCGCAGGTTGTTCCTGCGGTGGAAGTCGGGTGCAGCGGGCGTTTTCTCGGGTGCGGGCGCTCCGGTTCGCGGAATGGAAGTTGTTGAAGTGAGGCGGGTGCTCGGCGCTTCGTCGGGTGTGGGTAGCGAGACGGGTTTTGGGCTCGTGCTAAGGCCGAGGGAGCGCGCGACGGAGGTGAGCTCTTTGGCGAGTGTGGCTCCGTCTTTGGGGCGATCCTGGGGTTTCTTGCTGAGCATGCGCATGACCACGCTGGCGAGCGCGGGCGGCACGTCCGAAGGCAGGGGAGGTACGGGGTCGTTCACGTGGGCGAAGGCTACGTCTACCTGGGTTTTGCCGGTGAACGGGCGTTTGCCGGCGAGCGCCTCGTACGCGATTACGCCGAGTGCATACAGGTCGCCGAGGGGTGTGGCGGGGTCGCCCATTGCCTGTTCGGGAGGGAGGTACTGGGCGGTGCCCATCACCATGCCGGCTTCGGTCATGGTTGCTTGGCCGGGGGTTACGGAGATGCCAAAGTCGGTGAGTTTAACGACGCCCTCTGGTGTTATGAGGATGTTGGAGGGTTTGATGTCGCGGTGGACCACCTGCCGGTCGGATGCGGCCTGAAGCACGTACGCGGTTTGGATGAGTACGGGAAGTAGCTGGTCGGGTGCGATCCGGTTGCCGCCGCGGAGGTACTCGTTGAAGGGGTGGCCTTCGACGTATTCCATGATGATCCAGCCGGTGCCGTCTTCTTCACCGTGGTCGAGCACTGCCGCGATGTTGGGGTGCTGGATTTGCATGGCGTTGTTGGCTTCCATGCGTAGGCGTTGCAGGAAGGTGGTTTGCCCGGTGAGTTCGGGTTTCAAGATTTTAGCGGCGATGTGTTTGCCGGAGAGGGAGTCGCGCGCTGTCCACACTTCTCCCATGCCGCCGGTTGCGACTTGGCGTACGAGTTTGTAGCGGTCGCCGAGGAGTTTGCCACTGTAGTTAGCCATTTGCACCTCCTGCTTGGAGGACTTGGCGGGCTACGGGGCCGGCGTCTGTGCCGCCGCCGACGTAGGGGTTGAGTTCGTCGCCTTGGATGGCGACGGCTACGACAACGGGGTTGTCGTTTGCGATGAAGGCGACGGACCACGCGATGTTGCGGTCGCCAACTTCGGCGGTGCCGGTTTTTGCGGCGACGGTTTGGTCGCCAAGATACATGGTGCCGCCGGTGCCGTAGCGGGTTTCGACGACTGCGATCATCATGGAGCGCAGCTGGGCGGCGACTTCGGGCGTGATGGGCCTTGCGAGTTCTTCGGGTTCCGTGGTGTCTTTGACTTCGAGGTCGGCGTTCACGATGGAGTGTACGAGGTACGGCTTCATTTGGGTGCCGTCGTTCGCGATGGCAGCGCCGATCATGGCCATTTGGAGGGGCGACATTTGTACGTCGGACTGCCCGATGGCGGCGAGCGCGGTTTGCGCTTCGTCGAGTTCTTCGGGGAAGAAGGAGGGCGTGACGGGTAGCGGGATTGAGAGTTCGTCGCCTACGCCGAACGCTTCGGCTTTGGCTTTGAGCGCATTGGCTCCAACGGCGACGCCGCCGGCCGCGAACGGCGTGTTGCAAGAGCGGGCGAACGCCTCCGTGAGGGTTGGGTTGCCGTCGCCGCAGGGCAGGCCGGTGATGTTTGGCAGGTAGGTTTCGGTGCCGGGTAGCAGGTAGGAGGCCGGCCCTTCGACGCGCGAGTCGGGTGTGAGTCCGGATTCGAGCATGGCTGCGGCGGTCACGATTTTGAAGACGGATCCGGGCGCGTAGCGGTCTGTGCCTCGATTGATGAGGGGCCGCGCGGGGTCTTCGTCGAGCGCCTGGTAGTAGTCGAGGGCGGCGCCTCCGTCGGCGGACGAGAGTTGGTTGGGGTCGTAGGAGGGGGAGGAGTAGAGGGCGCGGATGGCGCCGGTTTTGGCTTCGATGGCTACGACGGCGCCTTCCCGGCCGGCGAGGGCAGTTTTGGCGGCTTCTTGCATGCCTGCGTCGAGGGTGAGGTTCATGCCGCCTCCCCTGCGTTCTTGGCCGGTGAGGAGGTTTTGGATGCGCTGGGTCCAAAGGGAGGGGGAGTCGCCTTCGAGGATTTCATCGGCGGCGGCTTCGAGGCCGCTGGAGGAGCCGAGGTTTGTGGAGAACCAGCCGGTGACGTGCGCGTAGAGGTCGCCGGCGGGGTAGCTGCGTTCGTAGCGCCTGGAGTTAGGGATTTTCACGGATTCGGCGATGGCGGTGCCGTTTACGATGATGGGCCCGCGGTCGCGTTCGGCGGCTTGCAGGATGGTGCGCGAGTTGCGCGCGTCCGCGTTGAGGCTGGGCGCTTTGTAGAACTGGATGTACGTCGCGGCGAGTGCTAGGGAGAGCATCATCGCGAAGATCACGAGGTAGAGTTTGCGGATTTGGTTGTTCACGCCGCGCCTCCTGCTTCGATTGAGGGGAGGTCGGCGGGCACGGGCGGTCGCCTGGAGGCGTCGGAGATGCGTAGGAGTATGGCGACTGAGATCCAGGAGGCGACCATTGAGGAGCCGCCTTGCGCGAGGAAGGGCGCGGTGAGGCCGGTGAGGGGGATGAGGCGGGTGATGCCTCCGAGTACGACGAAGAGTTGTAGGCCGAGTGAGAAGCTGATGCCGGCGGCGAGGAGTTTGCCGAATCCGTCTCGAACGCCGATGGCGGCGCGCAGGCCGCGTTCGATGAGGATGAGGTACATGAGCAGGATGGCCATGAGGCCGGTGAGGCCGAGTTCTTCGGCGAGGGAGGAGAGGATGAAGTCGGATTGCGCGAAGGGCACGAGTTGGGGGTAGCCGCGGCCCCAGCCGGTGCCGAAGAGGCCGCCGGAGGCCATGCCGAATTGGCCTTGCACTACCTGGTGGGAGCCGCCGATGGCGTTGTACACGTCGTTGTCGTAGGCGTGGAGCCACACGTTGATGCGGTTGCCAACGTGCGGGAAGGCTTTGACTGCGCCGATTGCGGCGGGAATGAACATGACTGCGCCGATTACGAGCCACGAAACTCGCGCGGTCGCGACGTAAATCATTGCCACAAACAGGCCGAAGAATAGGATCGACGTGCCGAGGTCGCGCTGGAAAATCAGTACGAGCACGGAGACCAGCCAGGTGACGAGGATGGGCCCGAAGTCGCGCGCTCGCGGCAGGCGGATGCCGAGGATTTTCTTGCCGCCAACGGTGAGCATGTCGCGGTTGTTCACGAGGTAGCCGGCGAAGAAAACGGCGAGGGTTATCTTCACGAATTCGGCGGGTTGTACGGAGAATGGTCCGATGTAGATCCAGATGCGTGCGCCGAAGTGTTCCTGTCCGAGTCCGGGGATGAGGGGCAGGATGAGTAGCACGATCGAGATGGCCATGGCCGTGAACGTGTAGCGCCTGAGTATGCGGTGGTTGTGGATGAAGATGAGTACGATCGCGGCCGCGGCGAGTCCGATGCCTACGAAAATCAGCTGTTTCATGCCGACGATCGGGTATTGGTCTTCGGGTGGTAGCGATTCGTTGAGGAGTTTGTAGGAGGCGTCGAGGCGGAAGATCATGGCCAGGCCGATGCCGGTGAGGCCGACTGCCATGGGCAGGATGACGGGGTCGGCGTGGGGCGCGAGTTTGCGCACGCCGACGTAGGCGACGATGGCGAAGACGACGAGGATTCCTGCGTGCCACAGGATGTTGTCGGGTAGCGCTTCGGTGCGGTTGATGGAGGTAAGCGCGTAGCCTCCGAGCCCTGCGGCTGTGGAGAGCATGAGCAGCAGGAGTTCAACGATTGGGCGCGACCTGGGTGGCGAGATGGTTACGGTAGCCATTCACCGCCCCTTCGTGGTGGGAGGGGTCGCGTTCGATTGTGTCGTGGCTTCGGTGCCGGTGGTGTCGGTGGAGCTCGTGGTGCCCGTGGGGTCGCCCGCGTTGCCGGTGCCCGTTTCGGTGGGGGTGGTCGGCTTGTTTTGTTGCACGTTTTTCTTTAGAGACTCGATGTAGGAGTCGATTTCTGCGCGGGAGGAGCGCCTCACTGGTTCGCGCAGGCGCGTGCGCTCAACGGGGAGGAGGTCTTCGCCGGCGATGGAGGTGACTTCGATTGGGTGGGAGAGTTTGAACGACCCTATGTTTTGCGGAATGCCCTGATGGATGACAACTTGGTCATCTACTAATTGGGCGTAGTACTGGGTTTGTGACCAAAGGTAGCCGCCCCAAGCTCCGAGTATTACGAGGAGTGTGACGAGGAGCGTGCTGAAGGGTAGTAGTAGGGAGCGGCGCGCGGGTGCTTCCTCGTCTTCGTCGTCGGGGAGGTTTTCGCTCGGTGAGAGGGAGGCTGCGAGTGAGGCGGCGCGTGCGGCTGCGCTGGAGCCTCCGCGGCTGGGGAGGTTGCGGTCGATGGCGGCTGCGCCAACGATTTGTGGGGTTTCAACGTCGGTGGTGCCGGCGGGTACGACGTCGGCGATTACGCAGGTGATGTTGTCGGGGCCGCCGCCGCGTAGGGCGAGGGAGATGAGTTCTTCGGCGCATTCGCCGGGGTCGTCGATGGTGGCGAGGGTTTCGATGATGGTGTCGGGGGAGACGACGCCGGAGAGCCCGTCGGAGCATAGTAGCCAGCGGTCGCCGACCACGGCTTCGCGGATGGATTCGTCGGGTACGACGTCTGAGGTGGAGTCGCCGAGGATGCGTAGCACGACGGATCTCTGCGGGTGGTTTTCGGCTTCTTCGGGCGTGATTTGGCCGGTTTGTACGAGGTATTGCACGAACGAGTGGTCGGTCGTCACCTGAGTGAGGGTGTCGTCGCGGAGCACGTAGGCTCGCGAGTCGCCGATGTGGATCATGGCGAGTTTGGAGCCGGAGCGCATGAGTGCGATGCACGTGGTGCCAAGGCCTTTGAGGTCGCGGTCGACTTGGGAGCGTTCGACGAGTTCGTCGTGTGCTGCGTTTAGTGCGTTGCGCAGGAGGGGCAGCATTTGTTCTGCCGGGTGGTCGTCGGTGTCGAGGGGTGCGAAGTGTGCGACTGCGACGGAGGAGGCGATGTCGCCGCCGGCGGGTCCGCCCATGCCGTCGGCGAGGATGAGGAGGTGGGGGCCGGCGTAGCCGGAGTCTTGGTTGTTTTTGCGTACGAGGCCTACGTCTGAGCGTGCGGCGAAGCGGAATTCGACGGACATTAGCTCACCAACTCGAAGGTGGTTCGGCCGATGCGCACGTTTTGGCCGAAGCTGAGTCGGCGGGGTTCGATGATGCGTTCGTCGTCTACGAATGTGCCGTTTGTGGAGCCGAGGTCTTCGATCCACCATCCTTCGTTGTCGAGGTGGAGGCGGGCGTGGCGTGATGATGCGTATTCGTCGTCGATTACGAGGGTGGAGGCGGGTGAGCGGCCGATGGTGATGTCGGCGTTGCCGAGTTTCATGGCGGTGCCGACGAGGGGGCCTCCGGTGATGAGGAGTTTGTCGGGCATTGTGGGGGCTGCGCCGCGTTTGCGTTTGCGTTTGGATTCGGCGAGGTGTTGGTCGGCTTGTTTGCGTCCTTTGCCGCGGGGGGTTACGACTGTGCCGAAGATGTCTTGGCGCAGTAGTGATACGGCTCCGAGTGCGACGACCCATAGGAGTAGGAGGTATAGGAGCCGGAAGAGTGTAAACGCAAGGTCAGAGGCCATTTATTTATATTGCTCCTCTGCTGGTGAGGTCCAGAATAGGATGCGTGTGCGTCCGATGACGAGTTGGTTGCCGTCGACGAGGGTGGCTGCATCGACTTTGTGGCCTTCGACGTAGAGGCCGTTGGTGGAGCCGAGGTCGGAGGCGATGACGCCGTCGGAGGTTTTGCGTAGTTCGAGGTGTCGGCGGGAGACGCCGGTGTCGGCGATGGTTATGTCGGCGTCGGTGCCGCGGCCGAGGATGGTTACGGGTTCGGTGAGGATCCAGCGTTCGCCTTCGACGTCGATGATGGGGTTGGTTTCGGTGGCGACTTGGCTGGTTGCGGGGGCGACGGCTCCGCGTTTGGTGCCGACTTCGATTTCGAGGTGGCCGGTGAGTTCTTCGTGGCCTTCTTCGATTTCGACGTGTACGGGGCCGACGAGTGCGAAGTTGTTTTCTTCGGCGTGGTTGCGTGCCGTGTTTTCGACTTCGGCGCTGAGGATGTCGAGGCCGATTTCTTCGAGGCGTTTCATGTCGGAGGGGGCGACGCGTACGGTGTAGTGGTTGGGTGCGACGGCGCGGTCGCTTGAGTATTCTTGCACGTGGTCGTCCATGGCGTTGCGTACGGCGCTGCTGACGTCTACGGGTTTGAGTTCTGACCGGAATAGTCTGGAGAAGGTGCCTTGTACGCCTTTTTCTACTGCCGATTCGAATCGGTCGAGAAATCGCATTGTTCACCCCTCTTTGTGTTGTCCGATTTTGTGTCGAGCGTGTTTCGGAGCCAACGGTACTACTTTGGCCATATTATCGCGATTGCTGGGGGCCGGTTGAATTTGCTTGAGGATGTTTCTTTGGGTATGCTCTTTTAGTCTTGCGCGGGTGGCGGAATTGGTAGACGCGCACGGTTCAGGTCCGTGTGCCCTTGCGGGCATGGGGGTTCGAGTCCCCCTTCGCGCACGAGATGGCCCCAGCTTCGGTTGGGGCTTTTTGCATGCCTGGAGGCGTTGTCAGCCCGGGCGCGTGAGGTTTTTGTACTCCGTTGGTTGCTGGTTCGATTACGATCGTGTCATGGAGTTTGTGGAGCAGTCGGAGTGGCTGTGACGCGCAGAGGGAGGGCACGGTTATGGAACGGGCGGACGGCAAACGTCTTGGGTACGCGAGTTATGAAGATTTTTACACGCGCGCTAGGCGGGATGTGGACCGCGTTTACGACGGTTATAACCCGATCGTGAAGGGGATGAGTGCGGTTGAGTTTAAAATCGCACTGTTTCAGGCCTTGCGTGACTATTCCGCAGGAAGTTTCTTCAGTGGTAAGCCGGAGCTGGAAGCGCCTGTTCTGGACGTAATTATCCGTCAGTACAAAGAACAGGGCGGCCTGGCTCAGACGTGGCCGTGTCGTGAAGAGGTGTGGAAGTGGCTAGTTCTGGAGGACGCCGCGCAGGGGCCTAACCGTTACTTCACGTTGACGTATTTTGACATGCTGGCCGGACGCGATCGTGAGGCGGACGAGCCTAAACACGCGTTTGATCCTTACGAGCTTGACGAGTGGGTTAAGCGTGCGGATCCGGAGTTTAGTCGTATGGTTGAGCGTTATGCACTGGCTGTTAACGCGGTGGTTAATGACGTGGCCGCGGAGTGGTATGGAGGCGGGCGCGCGTAACGGCATTTTCGTCTCGACTTTCGACACTCGGGGCGCTTGCCCCGCGCGATAGTGTGGCGTGGGTCATACTGGGGGTAGTTCTCTAGTCTGACTGAGGGTGAGAGACCTAAATGAATACGAATGCCAAGCCAGTTGTTACGTGCAAGTTTTTGGGTGCGGTCGGCACGGTTACGGGGTCGAAATATTTACTTTCGATTGGGGACCGAGACATCCTTATTGATGCCGGCATTTACCAGGGTGAAAAGCATTGGCGTTTGAAAAACTGGGAGCAGTTCATTCCCGCGCCCTCAACTATTTCGGACATTCTGATCACTCACGCGCACGCCGACCACGTAGGTTTCCTGCCAGTCCTCGTTCAACAGGGGTTTAAGGGGACGATTTGGGCGACGGCCGCAACCGTGGAGCTCGCGAAGATCGTGCTCCGCGACGCCGGAAACCTCCAGTTGCAAGACGCGAGGAACGCGCAAAAGGGCGGTTACTCGAAGCACGAGGAGCCGCTCGCCCTATTCACTCCAGACGACGTGGAGAAAACGCTCAAGCACTTCAAGGCCGTCCCATTCGATCGGGATATTGATTTTGGAGGGTTCAGCGCCCGCTGGGTTCACGCGGCACACATCCTGGGTTCAGCGTCGATCCTGCTAACGGTTGCAGGCGAGCGCATCCTGTTCTCGGGTGACCTGGGGCGCGAGGATCCCACACTGCTGCGGCCGCGTGGCAAGACGCCGCAGGCGGACTGGGTGATCATGGAGTCCACGTACGGCGACCGCACGCATTTAACGCCGGAGCTACCCCACGAGGACATGGCTCGCGCGATCCGAGACACGGCCGCTCGCGGGGGCAAGGTGCTGATTCCCGCGTTCGCGATTGATCGTACGGAGGCGGTGCTCGCGCAGCTCGTGGAGATGATGCGCGATGAGCGGATCCCGTCGCTGCCCGTATTCGTGGATTCGCCGATGGGGTTGCGGGCGCTGGATGTGTATCAGGAGTTCGCGGATGAGGAGATGCGCCGCGAGATCGACGTTTCGGATTTCATGGGCATGCCGCGCCTTTCGCAGATGCTTTCGACGGAGCAGTCGAAGAAGATCAACACTTTCAAAGGCCCGTGCATTATCGTGACGTCTTCGGGAATGTTGGAGGGTGGCCGCGTGCTGCACCACCTGCAGAGGCTGCTTCCGGATGCTAAGAATTGCCTGATTATTACGGGTTTTCAGGCGAGCGGCACGCGCGGGCGGAAGATTGTGGATGGCGCGTCGAGTGTGAAGATGCACGGCTGGTATGTGCCGGTTCGCGCGCAGATTGTGCAGGATAGGGAGTTTTCTGCTCACGCCGATAAGAATGAGCTTCTGCGTTGGCTCGCCCAGGTGGGGGAGCCGGATGACGTTTCAACCGAGGAAGTGCCAAGCGACGAGGTTCCCGGCGAAGAAGTGCCTGCCGACGAGTTACCTCGCGAGGAGGTTCCTGGCGGGGAGGTGTCTGCCGAGCGGAGGGAGCCGCGCGGTATTTTCTTGACGCACGGTGAGCACCGCGCGGCTTACGCACTCGCGCAGAGTATTAAGGAGGAGTTGGGCTGGAACGTGGTTTTGCCCGAGTTCGGGGAAATCGTGAGGTTCCAGCCCCACTTCGAGGGTTAAACTCTACTCTTTGCCTCCGAGCACGGCTTGTAGGCGCGTGTCTTCGAGGTAGCCTTCAAGGATTTTCTTCGCGGCGGCAATGGAGTCGACGAGCGGGTGGCTGGCAAGAGCATGCCAAGCAGCATCCCGGTCGGCTTCGAAAAACGCGCGAAGAATCTCCTCCTCAACCGACTTAACAGTGGCGACGAGGCCGAACTCCGGGCCAGTAAGCGGAGCAACCGAGTGCGGGTGAACCCCGTTCTCATCAACAGTGCACGGAACCTCAACAACGGCATCCGCAGAAAGACCCGGAACGAGTAGGCCCGACGGCCCATCCGAGTTACCAACATTTAGAATCATGGTCGCAGGCTCACCCTTGGTAATCGCCTTCATGATGTTGAAGGCAACCTCCTGGTAGCCGCCGCCAAGGTCTTCGCTGCGACGCCCGGCGCGCTCCTCCTCGGGGCGAGACTCCGCCATGTACGTCGCCTCACGCTCATTGTGGGTGGCCTCCCAAAGCTCGGCCGCACGCTCCGGGGCAGCAGAAGCCTCCTCATAGAATTTGGCCTGCTGTTCTTTCAAGAACTCGCCGCGCGTCTTCTCCTCAGTGAGAATCCGGGCGAGTGATTCGCGCTGATAGTAGTAGTAGAAAAGGTACTCGTTCGGCAACATGCCGAGCGTGCGCACCCAGTCGAAGCCGAGAATGCGGGCTTCTTCAATGTGGTCGAGGCGCTCATCCGACTGGAGTAGTTCGGGCAGGAGGTCTTTGTCATCCACCTTCAACTCGCGCAGCCAGCCGAGGTGGTTGAGGCCAACGTAGTCGAACGTGACGTCCGCGGGATCAACTTCGAGGGCGGCGCAGGCCTTGCGCATGAGGCCGATCGGGGTGTCGCAAATGCCGATCACGCGCCGACCGAGCACGGTTCGCATGGCCTGCGTAATGATTCCCGCGGGGTTCGTGAAGTTAATGACCCACGCGTTCGGCGCAACTTCCTTCGCCACTTCCGCGAGCTTCATCGCTTCGGGCAGGGTTCGCAGAGCGTAAGAAGCGCCGCCCGGCCCCACGGTTTCCTGGCCGATCACGTGGTTCGACAGGGCCACGCGCTCGTCCCTCACTCGCCCTTCGGTGCCTCCAACGCGGATGGCGGAAAACACGAAGTCCGCGCCTTCAAGGGCCTCGCGAAGGTCAGTTGTCGTCGTAATACGCGGCAAATCTGGCCGACCCCCATAAAGCCCGCGTATCACGTTTTCGATCACGTTCATTCGCATAGTGGACACGTCGTACAGGGCTACGTCGGTGATTTGGAATACAGAATCGGGCCTAGAAAGAACGTCTAGAACTTGGGGCACGCGAAATCCGCCGCCGCCTGCGATCGTGAGTTTCATGCGAGGAAAGCCTTTCAGATCAAAGGAAATCGGTGGTTAGTCTTCGTCCGCTCTCATTCTAGTGTGAAGGGTGGACACTATGTTTGGTGAAGCGACTGCGCTTCGGGAGGCTTCCCACCTGTTGGCATCGGTCGGGGCGCGCGCAATACTGTTTGTGACTACCTATGTGAGGAAGCGGGCTTATGTCTACTGGTGCTCAGATCGCGGTTTGTGGTCCAACGTTTTTAGACGTGGTTATGGCTGGAATGAAGGAGCCTCCCCGCCTGGGTGCTGAAATGTGGGTGGATTCTTCGGCGCTCACGGCTGGTGGCGCGGCGAATCAGGCGGTCGCGGTCGCGCGCTTGTCGCAGCCCGTTGAGTTGATTACGCGTCTTGGCTCTGATCGCGCGGGCGGTGTTGTGCGCGATGTGCTGCGCGAAAACAACGTGGGCACGTCTTACGCGACGGCCGTGGATCACCAGTCGATTACGGTGTCGCTCGCGTGGGGTGGCGATCGCGCGATGGTTACGCACGGCTCCGATGAGGGAGGCGTGTTGCCCGAGGATTTCACGCCGGCCGTGCTGATTGCGGATTTGCGGGCGATTGGGGCGAACGCGGAGGTTGTGCGCAAGTGGAGGGCGCGCGGCACGAAGGTGATCGGCGACGTCGGTTGGGACGATTCGGGCGCGTGGCGCACGAAGGATTTAGAGCCGCTTGCCCTGTGTGATTATTTCGTGCCGAATGAGGCGGAAATCTTGCACTACGCGCGTTGCTACGACGTGCGCGAAGCGATCTCGATGCTGCATCAGTTGGTGGAGACGGATGCGCAGATCATTGTGACGAGGGGCGCTCGCGGTGTGGCGTTTGGGGGTTCGGGATACTGGACTCTCCCCGCGTTGGAGGTTGACGTTGTTGACCCAACGGGTGCGGGCGACTCGTTTAGTGCGGGTCTCGCGGTCGCGGTGGCGGCAGGCGCAACGGATAGGGAGGCCGTGTCGTTCGCACTTTTGCTTGGCGGAATGTCAGTATCAAAGCCCGGTGGAGCTGGATCAACTCCGACTTTAAAGGAGTTGGCAACGGCGCTTAATGAGATGGAAATCCCCGCTGCTTACGACCTTGGGTTTGCCCGAAAAATTGTGAGCGGCCTATCCGTTTAGCGACATTTTCTAGTGTGCGATGGAACACTGGGAGGGTGTTGTTTGCTGGTTGAAAGGATTTTTGAGATGAGGTCAGCAAAGATTGTGGGTGTGGTGGCAGGTGCCGCACTCATTTTGGGGGCGTGTGCTCCCGGGCCTTCCGGCACGGATTCGTCTTCTGGGGGCGGCGCCCAGCCGGCCGAGATTGTCACTGATATTTCGACTTTGCCTGAACAAACTTTGACGGTTTGGGATCAGGAAGTTCGTGGCGGGCAGAACGAGCAGATGGAGCGTCTGAATAAGGCGTTCATGGAGAAGTACCCGAATATTACGATTAACCGCGTGTCGCAGTCGTTTGACGATTTGCAGACGACGCTTCGCCTAGCTCTTTCGGGCGAGGATGCTCCGGACGTGGTTGAGGCAAATAACGCTCGCTCGATGATGGGCCAGTTCGTGTCTGCCGGCCAGATTATTCCGCTTGACCCGTGGGCTGAGGCTTACGGTTGGGGCGATCGGTTCGCGCAGAGTATCCTGTCGTACTCCTCTTACTCGGAGGATGGTAAGACGTTCGGCGAGGGCAACCTTTACGGCCTGCCGCAGGTGGGCGAGGCTGTGGGTATTTTCTACGCGCCCTCACGCCTGGCGGAGATTGGCTTTGAGGTGCCAGAGACGTGGGATCAGTTCACTGGTCAGCTTCAGGGGATTAAGGATGCGGGCAAGACTCCGTTAATGCTCGGCAACGTGGATAAGTGGCCGGCGTTCCACCTGTTTGGAGCGGTTCAGGGCGCTCATGTTCCCGCCGACGAGGTGCGTGCGCTCGGCTTCGGTAATGCGGGCGCGTCTTGGCTGACGGAGCAGAACGTTGATGCGGCTACCGAGTTGCAGGTTTGGGCAGAGTCCGGCTTCTTCAATGAGGGCTTTAACGGCGTGGGTTACGACCCGGTTTGGCAGGATTTCGCGAAGGGTGAGGGTGTTTACCTGATCGCGGGTTCTTGGCTGGCCCCGGATTTGAAGGAGATCATGGGCGATGATGTTGCGTTCATGACTTTGCCGACCGCGAGGGGTCTTGCAACAACGGGCGGCACGGGCTTGCCGTTCGCGATCACGTCGTCGGCGAAGGACGGCAATGTGGCTGCGGCTTACATTGATTTCATTACGTCCGATGAGGCGATGCAGGTGCTCGTGGAGACGGGTAACGTGCCTGTGAATGATGCGGCGAAGTATGCGCCTCAGACGGAAGGCGTTATTGCGGACGTTTTGACGGAGTTCACGAGGGTTTCTGACGAGGGCGAGATCCTGCCGTACCTCGACTACGCGACTCCCACGTTTGATCAGACGCTCGGCGAGGCTTTGCAGGAGCTGATGGCGGGCGCCATCACTCCTGAGGAGTTCATTGAGGCACTTGAGGCGGACTACACGGATTTCACCAAGTAGTCGCCGGTTAAGTGTTCGTAACGACAAGTAGCTCATGAAGAGTAGTGCTGACGCGAAGCGTGCAGGTTCGAGGGTGGCTACCCCCGGGCCTGCACGCTCGCGCGCGCAAAGATATAGGGAGTCGACGCGCGGTAGCCGCGTGATCCAGTCGGTTGCCCTGCTTGCCGTGCCGCTCGCCGTGTATGCGGCGTTCATGCTTTACCCTCTGGTGCGGGTGTTTCAGCTTTCCCTGTACGAGTGGGATGGCCTCGGTTATTCAACGTTCGTCGGGTTCGCGAACTACGTGGAGACGTTCACGAACCCGCGCCTCCTGTCCGCGTTTTGGCACGCGCTGATCCTCATTTTCTTCTACGCGGTGATCCCGCTTTGTGTGGGCTCGGTGCTCGCCTCACTGCTGGTGCGCTCGAAAGTGAAGGGTCTGGGCTTTTTCCGAACGGTCGTTTTCGTGCCGCAGGTGATCGCAATGGTCGTGCTCGCGATCGCGTGGCGAGGAATTTACGCCCCGGACGGCCCCATCAACTCGTTCTTGCGCGCGATCGGCTTGGAGTCGTGGGCGCGCGCGTGGCTCGGCGACTTCACATTCGCCCTGCCCGCGGTTGGCCTCATTGGCTCGTGGGTGAGCCTCGGCCTCGTAACCGTGCTGCTCATGTCGGGAATGTCGAGCATCCCGAAAGATTTGTATGAGGCGGCAATGCTCGACGGCGCAGGTCGCGTGCGCCAGTTCTTCTCAATCACGATCCCATCGGTTAGAGCCGAAATCGTCGTGTCCCTGACTTTGACCATCATTGCCGCACTAAAGACGTTTGACCTAGTTTACGTAACGACTTCGGGCGGCCCCGGATCTTCAACAACAGTGCCGTCGTATGAGGTGTACTACCAGGCGTTCCGGATCGGCGAGGTGGGCACGGCGTCGTCGCTCGCGGTTGTGCTGACGGCTGCGATTTTCGTGATTAATCTGGTTGTGAATTTGGTGGGGGAGCGTGACTGATGAGGCCTTCTCGCACTGAGCAACTGTTTAACTACGTGATTTTGACGCTTTTCGCGGCGGGCGCTCTGCTGCCGATTCTGCGGATTTTGGTGCTCTCACTGCAGCCGGAGTCGATTGCGGGTGAGGGGTTCTTCCACTTTGAGAACTACGCGGCCGCGTGGGAGCAGGGCCATTTCTCGACGTACATGAAGAACTCGGTGATGGTCGCGGTGATAGTGGTGTCGGTGGCGCTCGTGCTCTCGATTGCGTCGGGCTACGTGCTCGGAGTGCTCCGCCCACGCGGCGAAAAAGTGCTGTTCTTCCTGTTTTTGCTGGGGATCATGGTGCCGTCGGAGGCGATAGTGCTTCCCCTGTTCTTCGACATGCGATCGCTTGGATTGATCGACACGGTGTGGGCGATTGCGCTGCCGCAGATCGCGCAGTCGCTCGCGTTTGGCACGTTTTGGATGCGCGCGTTCTTTAGAAGCGTCGATAGGTCGATGATTGAGGCCGCCCAGATCGACGGAGCGGGAACGCTTCGCATCCTGTGGTCGGTGCTGGTGCCGGTTGCTATCCCAACGGTGGTGACGCAGGTGGTGCTCACGTTTATGTGGACGTGGAATGATTTCCTGATTCCGCTCGTCATGTCACCTTCGGGAACGATGCGCACAGCGCCGCTGGGGTTGGCGTTCTTCCAGGGCCAGTACACGCAGGGTTCAACGCTGCTGGCTGCGGGCGCAGTTTTGGTGGCTTTACCGATGGTTTTGCTGTATTTCGCGCTCCAACGCTACTTCATGTCTGGTATTACTGATGGAGCGGTGAAAGGCTAGTAGGTAGCGCGAGGCGCCGCGGCGAGCCGCGTTTGAATGGTGTCTTGTAAGCGATTGCTCAACTGCGCGCAGCGTTGAGTTTCGCGTTTCGCGTGGCCGCGGGCCTTTCGTATGGTTAGGGGAAAACATGCGCGTACCACTATCTGTTTTGGATTTGTCGCCCGTGTCTGCGGGTAGGAGCAGACGTGATGCGCTTGACGATTCTCTGCGGCTCGCGGTGATGGCGGAGGAGTCGGGTTACAAGCGTTATTGGCTTGGCGAGCATCACGGGTCGAAGTTGTTTATGGCGTCGGCGACGTCACTGTTGTTGGCGCGGGCGGCTGAGCACACGTCGTCGATTCGTCTTGGTGCGGGTGGCGTGATGTTGCCGAATCATTCGCCGCTGATGGTGGCGGAGTATTACGGTACGCTCGCAACGGTTTATGGCGACAGGTTTGATTTGGGTGTTGGCCGCGCGCCGGGTACGGATCCGGTGACGGCGAACGCGCTTCGCCGCGGTAGCGCGCATTTGAGTGATTTCGCGGCGGATGTTGTTGATTTGGCGCACTATTTGGAGCCGAGCGCGCAGGATGATCCGGGTATGGCTGGCGCGGAGGTGGAGACGTTTGGTTTTGAAACGAATCCGGCGTCGCTGCGCAGTAGGATTCTCGCGATTCCGGGTGAGGGCACGAGGGTGCCGTTGTGGATGCTTGGTTCGACGCTGGGTGGTGCGGGTGTTGCCGCATCTTTGGGGCTTCCGTATGGTTTTGCGTCGCATTTTGCGCCCCAGTTTTTGCGTAACGCGGCGGCAACGTACCGCGTGAACTTTAACGCGAGTGCGCCGACTGCTCAGGTGGAGCGTCCCTATTTGATGGCTGGCGTGAATGTGATGGTGGCGCCGACGGAGCGGGAGGCGCGCTTCTTGTTTTCGTCGTTCGCGAAGTGGAGGAGTGAGATTTCCAGGGATTTGAATAGGCCGCTGTCGAAGCCGGATGAGGCGTGGGTGAGTGATGCGCCGATGAGTTCGGCGGGTGTTGTGGGCACGCCGGAGCAGGCTGTTGAGTTTTTGGATGAGTTTGTGGAGCAGTTCAAGCTGGATGAGTTGATTGTGGTGTCGTACGCATGGGATCCGCAGCTTCGTCGCCGCTCGTACAGGCTGCTTGCGGAGGCGTGGGCTGAGCGTGCGTGATTTGGTGCGGGTGGAACGCTCGCATTCGGATTTGGCGTTGGCATCCGTTGCGTCCCTGACTGCGATGGCGTGTGGTTCGGCGCTTGGTGTGCCGTGGGAGCTTCGGGAGCCGCCGAAGGATTCTGACGAGCTACTGATGTCGGGCTCGGCTGAGCTTGGCGCGGGCGAGTGGGGCACGGATGTTCAGCTTGCCGTGATCGCGCTCGAGGTGGCGGCCGTGGGCGGGCTTTCGTCGCATGCGGCCTTGGATTCTCTCGCGGCCCGCATTATCGCCTGGTATCGCTCGAACCCGGCGCACGTGCCTGCGGGGATTGATTCGGTGTTGCAGTGGGCGCTTGACCCGTCGCTCGCGCCCGCGCATTTGCGGCGCGATATTGAGGAAATGGACGCGAGTTCGGCGCAGCGTTTGCGGGTGTCGGCTAGGTGCAGGTGGGAGACTCAGCGGCTTTCGGCGCGCGTTCCGGGTAACGAGGTGCTTGCGCTCATGGTTCCGGTCGCCGTGTCGACGGGTCTTGATGAGGGGGAGTGTAGGAGGCTTGCGCTCGCGGTCTCGTCGATGGTTTCGGCGGATCCTCTCTCGCTCCTGGTGAGTGCGGCTTACGCGGAGTTGCTTCGGGGTGCGCTGCTGGGGTTTGTGGAGTCGAGGCCGTGGAGTGAGTGTTTCGACTGGCAGGCGGCTGTGCGAAAGACGCTGGCCGGTGTCCACGCCTTGTCGGGGAAGATTGCTCGAGATGTTCCGGGTTTGGTGTTGGAGTGGGATGCACCCGGTATGCGGGATGCTCGCGCAGTTCTAGTGTCGATCCGTGAGTCTGGCGCGGCGGATGCTGGTTTTAGTTTTGGTGCGGGCGCGGGGTTGGATGCGGTTTCGGCGGTTGATCGGGTGCTTGCGGCGGTTGAGAAGACGGTGTGGGAGAAGAATCGGGATTTGAATCCGGTGTGGTCGGCGGTGTCTAGCGCGGTGCGTGCGGGTGGGGATACGGACACGGTTGGGTGTCTTGTGGGCGCACTGGTTGGCGCGGCTTGTGGGCCGAGGGAGGTTCCGTCGTATTGGGCGGATCAGGTGTGGGGTTGGCCGGGGCTTCGCCAGGATGGGTTACGTGACCTGGCGACCGCGGCGGTCTACGCAGGCCTAGCAAAGACTTATCCCGCCCACGGCAATCTAACCCGTCCACGAAACATTAGCCGTGCAGGCAAAAACCCGAACTATCCGTGCAAGCCCGCCCCACAAGCAGAAGTTAAGCGTCGCTGAAGGCGGCCCGTGTGGGGCCGCCTTTCACCGTTTAGAGGCTCGCGAGCACTCGGTTTACGGCGTTGGCGCTGATTTCGGCGGCTACGCTGCCGTCAACGTGGAAGTCCTGATTCGCGGCCGGGCCGCACAGGTCGGAGATTGCGCGCACGGAAATAAACGGCACTCCAGAAGCGGCGCAAACCTGCGCGGCGGCCGTGGTTTCCATGTCGGCGCCGAGCGCGCGGGGGAAGGTTTCGCGCGTGCGTTCAACGTTTTGCGCGGTCACGAAAGCGTCGGACGAAGACACTTGCCCGAACCAGACGACTCCTCCATCGTCAGTGCGAGTACCGAGTGCAGCGCGCGCTTTCTCAGCGAGGGTTTCGTCGGCGGTGAACTCTTCGGGGAGCCCCGGGATTTGGCCGGGCTTGTAGCCAAAGGCCGTGGCGTCGGCGCGCGAGTAGATGAAGGACGTACCTACGAGCACGTCGCGCACGTTCGTTTCGGCTCCGAGGCCGCCGGTGGTGCCGGCGCAAATGTATGCGCGAATGTTTTCAAAAACGAGGTGCGCGCGGGCGGCCGCGGAGGCCGCGTTTGCAAGGCCAATGCCGGTGGTGATTACGCAAACTTGAAGCCCGTCCAGGCCCTCGCCCTCACCGGCGCCTTCGCCTGTATTCCAGGTGCCTAGGTGCCAGGTTTGGTTGGCGAGGGTCGCGGTTCGCGCGCCGGCGAGGTGGTGAAGGAGGGGTGCGGTTTCCATGTCCATTGCGGCGGCGATAACGATGGTGGGTGCGGTAGTGTCTGCTTGTAGATCTGTCAGGATTTGCATGTCGCTGCTTTCGCTGGTTGTGGCTGGAGCTCTGGTTTTAGTTTAAAGGAGTCTGATGGTATTCGAGCCTCTGATCCCGCCTGTTCATGTTGATGGGCCGAGTCCGGCCGGAATGATTTCTGGCTTGATTGATGTGAAGGAGTCGGCGCGCCCCCTGTCGGTGTTCGACATGTTTCGGGTGGGGATTGGGCCGTCGTCGTCGCATACGGTGGGGCCGATGAGGGCTGCGTACGCGTTTGCGCAGGACTTGTTTGAGCAGGGTTTCGAGCCGGCGAGCGTGCGGGTGGAGTTGTTCGGGTCGCTGGGTGCGACGGGCAGGGGCCATTCGACGGATAGGGCGGTGCTTCTCGGCCTGGAGGGGTTTGCTCCCGACACGGTTCCGGCTGATGTGGTGTCGTCAATCTCGCAGCGGGTCGAGGATTCGGGTCGCGTGCGCCTGCTTGGCGGCTGGTGTGAGCCGGTGATGGAGCCGGTGGTGATGACCCCATTTACGGTGTTGCCCTACCACGTGAATGCGCTGACGTTCACCGCCCGCGCGGCTGGTCGCGAGTTGTCGCGCACGTACTATTCGGTGGGTGGCGGTTTCGTGATGGAGGAAATGTCTCCGGATCCGCAGAGCCCGAACGTGAGGGCGCTTGCTACGTCTTCGGCGGCGGAGGTTCATTCGACGCCTGCTCCGTTCCCGTTCGCGTCGGCGGCGGCGCTTTTGCAGATTTGCGCGCGTGAAGGTTTGTCGATTTCGCAGGTTGTTCGCGCGAATGAGGAGGCCGCCCGCTCGCGCGAGGAGGTGGACGCGTACTTGGATTTGATTGGCGCGACGATGGCGGAGTGCGTGGACGCGGGGTGCCGCACAGAGGGCGTGTTGCCGGGCAGTTTGAGGGTGGCTCGCCGCGCTCCGAGCCTGTTTAGGAGCCTTGGCGGCAGGTCGAATTCGCCGGCGCAGGGGGATGCGTGGGCGTGTAGCCAGGACGATCCGCTGCGCGCAATGGATTGGGTGAACCTGTATGCGCTCGCGGTGAATGAGGAGAACGCGGCTGGTCATCGTGTGGTGACTGCTCCGACGAATGGTGCGGCTGGCGTGATTCCGGCGGTGCTGGGTTACTTGTTGCATTTCACGCCGGAGGGGGAGGCCGACCCTGTGGGTGTGACGCGTAAGTTTTTGTTGGCGGCGACGGCGATTGGTTCGTTGATTAAGACGAATGCGTCGATTGCTGGTGCTGAGGTGGGTTGTCAGGGCGAGGTTGGTTCGGCGTCCGCGATGGCTGCTGGCGGTTTGGCTGAGGCGTTTGGCGGCTCGGCGAGTCAGGTGGAGAACGCGGCTGAGATCGCGATGGAGCATTCGCTTGGTCTCACGTGTGACCCGGTTGCGGGTTTGGTGCAGATTCCTTGTATTGAGCGCAATGCGATTGCGGCGGTGAAGGCGATTAACGCGGCTCGTATGGCGATGTGGGGCGATGGTCGCCACACGGTGCCGTTGGATGCGGCGATTGAGACGATGCGTCAGACGGGTTTGGACATGAAGTCAAAGTACAAGGAGACCTCGGCTGGCGGCCTCGCCGTAAACGTCGTCGAGTGTTAGCTTGCGCTGCGCTCGTCATTAGCACACTCCGTTCACTAGGCGCCCGACTCTCTTTGAGGATCGGGCGCCTCTTCGTAAAACCCCAACGCACGACGGAGCGAGGCGTTAGCGCCACACGTCGGGAAGTTGAGTCCGCCGCCCGCGCCGCGCAGCGTCGCCGCGACACGCCGGCGTGACCTTTTTCTCTTTCGAGTTTGGCATGTGTTCAATCCACAGTTTCCACAGGCTGTGCATGAGCGCTGTCCACATTTTCCACAGCACGCGGCCGACGCACAACAGCGAAGCGAAGGGGTGTGGAGAATGTTTGTCCCTACCCCTTGAGAGCATGGTTTTGCGCGTGTTTAGGGGCGGCGCAAACACGGTGGAGAGGAGGACTTCGCGAGCCGCCGACCCCATTTTTGCGTCCACAGACCCTCCCTTGTGTGTCCACATTTTATTCCCAGAACCAGTTGAGAAACACGCCATATTGTGGTCGTGATGTAGCTCAACCACTAGGTATAGTGTCTAAGAGTTACATCAGAACAGAACATCTAGTACAATCACAAGGGTGTAGTTACAAGACGTGGATTCGTCTGCGTTTGTCGTTTGAAGTTTTAGGAGAGTGCCATGAGCATCACTGTTTACAGCAAGCCGATGTGCGTTCAGTGTGACGCTACGAAGCGCGCGCTGAACAAGCAGGATTTGGATTATGAAGAGGTTGATTTGACCTTGGATCCAAACGCGCTTGAGTTTGTGAAGTCTCTTGGTTTTGCGCAGGCTCCTGTGGTGATCGCGGGCGATCAGCAGTGGGCCGGTTACCGTCCGGATTTGATTAAGAAGCTTGCTAAGGAAGCTGCTCTCGTAGTCAACGGTTAACAGTTCCATCCCGGCCGCCCCTGGGTGGCCGGGTGAACTATGTAAACACCGCGTGCACTACAAAACCTGCCGGCGGCACCCGAACCGGTTACGGTTGAAGTGCCGCGTGTGGTGTGCGAGCCGCGTACGGTGCTTGGTCGCGAACTGTTTTAAGAAGGTATCCCATGGCTGAAAATAAGAATGTGGACGACGATATTTTTATCGTGTATTTCTCTTCGGCGACGGGTAATACTAAGCGTTTCGTAGAGAAACTGGGTTTTAAAAACAGTCGCATCCACCTGCTTCCAAGGGATGAGTTTTTGCTCGTCGACAAGCCTTACGTGTTGATTGTTCCAACGTATGGGGGCGGCAACATTAAAGGCGCGGTGCCGAAGCAGGTTATTAAGTTTTTGAACGTGAAAGAGAATCGGGATTTGTGTCGCGGCGTGATTTCGTCGGGGAACACGAATTTCGGTGTGGCGTACGGCTTGGCAGGCGATATTGTTTCGCGCAAGTTGAATGTGCCGCACATGTATCGTTTTGAGCTCCTCGGTACGGCCGCGGATGTTTCTAAAGTGCAAGAAGGATTGAGAGAATTTTGGCAGAGAATCTGACTGATACGGGGCTGGAGAATGCGCTCTCCCCAGATCTTGATTACCACGCCCTGAATGCGCAGCTGAACCTGTATGACAAGGACGGCAAGATCCAGTTTGAGGCTGATAAGAAGGCGGCTCGCCAGTACTTCTTGCAGCACGTGAACCAGAACACGGTTTTCTTCCACACGTTGAAGGAGAAGCTCGATTACCTCGTTGATGAGGGGTATTACGAGAAGGAAGTTCTGGACCAGTACGATTTCGAGTTCATTAAGTCGCTTTATGAGCGTGCTTATGCGAAAAAGTTCCGTTTTGAAACGTTCCTGGGTGCTTACAAGTACTACACGTCGTACACGTTGAAGACGTTCGACGGTAAGCGCTATTTGGAGCGTTTCGAAGACCGCGTCGTGATGGTCGCCCTCTACTTGGGTAAGGGCAATAAGGATCTCGCGATCAACATGGTTGATGAGATTCTTTCGGGTCGTTTCCAGCCGGCAACTCCGACGTTCCTGAATGCGGGTAAGAAGGCTCGCGGCGAGCTCGTGTCGTGTTTCTTGCTTCGTATTGAAGACAATATGGAGTCGATTGCTCGCGGCATTAACTCGGCGCTGCAGCTTTCGAAGCGCGGCGGCGGTGTGGCACTCTCGCTCACGAACCTGCGTGAGGCGGGTGCGCCGATTAAGAAGATTGAGAACCAGTCTTCGGGCGTGATTCCTGTAATGAAGCTTCTGGAGGATTCGTTCTCTTACGCGAATCAGCTGGGTGCTCGCCAGGGTGCTGGCGCGGTTTACTTGCACGCGCATCACCCGGACATCATGCAGTTCCTCGACACGAAGCGTGAGAATGCGGATGAGAAGATCCGTATTAAGTCGCTGTCGCTTGGCGTTGTGATCCCGGATATTACGTTTGAGCTGGCTAAGCGCAATCAGGACATGTACTTGTTTAGCCCGTACGACGTTGAGCGTGTTTACGGCGTGCCGTTTACGGAGATTTCGGTGACGGAGAAGTACCACGAGATGGTGGAGAATCCGAAGATCCGTAAGAAGAAGATCAACGCGCGTCGTTTCTTCCAGACGATTGCGGAGATCCAGTTTGAGTCGGGCTACCCGTACATCATGTTTGAGGATACGGTGAACCGTGCGAACCCGATTAAGGGTCGCATTACGATGTCGAACTTGTGCTCGGAGATTCTGCAGGTGTCGGAGCCGTCGGAGTACAACGAGGATCTAACGTTCAAGCACGTGGGTAAAGACATTGCGTGTAATCTCGGTTCGCTAAATATTGCGAAGGCGATGGATTCGCCGAACTTCGAGCTGACCGTGGAGACGGCGATCCGTGGCCTCACCGCTGTTTCGGATTTGACGAACATCGCGGCAGCTCCGTCGATTGCGCGTGGTAACGACATGTCGCACGCGATTGGTCTTGGCCAGATGAACCTGCATGGTTACTTGGCTCGTGAGGAGATTTTCTACGGCTCTGAAGAGGGCCTGGACTTCACGAACATGTACTTCTACGCGGTTGTCTACCAGGCGATTAAGGCGTCGAACAAGATTGCGCGTGAGCGCGGTGAGTCGTTTGTGGGCTTTGAGGATTCGCAGTACTACTCGGGTGAGTACTTCAAGAAGTACATTGAGGGCGAGTGGGTGCCGAAGACGGAGAAGGTTCGCGCACTGTTTGAGAAGTCCGACGTGTACTTGCCGACACCTGACGATTGGCGCGAGCTTGCGGCGAACGTGCGCGAGTTCGGTATGTACCACCAGAATTTGCAGGCGATTCCGCCGACGGGTTCGATCAGCTACATCAACAACTCGACGTCGTCGATTCACCCGATTGCGTCGAAGATTGAGATCCGTAAGGAAGGCAAGATCGGCCGCGTGTACTACCCGGCGCCTTACATGACGAACGACAACTTGGATTACTACCAGGATGCGTACGAGATTGGCCCGGAGAAGATTATTGACACTTATGCCGAAGCTACGAAGCACGTTGATCAGGGCCTGTCGCTAACGCTGTTCTACCCGGATACGGTGTCGACGCGTGACTTGAATAAGTCGTACATTTACGCGTGGCGCAAGGGTATTAAGACCCTTTACTACATGCGTATTCGTCAGATGGCGCTGCAGGGTACGGAGATTGAGGGCTGCGTGTCTTGCATGCTCTAACCAGCCGCTGCAACCAGCTGCTGCAACTAGCCCTTGTAGCTAGCGACTGTAACTAGCGGCCGTAACTAGGCGCAGTTCGAAGCGCGGAGGTTTTCGGATAAAGAATCCGGAATGCCTCCGCGCTTTCTTATGCCCGGAATAGAGCCAGAAAACTAATGTATATACACATTCTTTAACAGTCTGATCGCGTATTAAATACACATTTTGTGAAAAATAGAATCATTGACTTTACCATAAAATTAAGATTTTGTTACTGTTCAATCAATATTTGGCGTCACGCGCATTTTGAGGCTATTTCATGGCACCTATTAGGAGATTGAAAGCTCGAATCTAGAGGTAGGTCTATGAAGAAGCAATTGGTTTCGGCCCTCGCGGTTTTCGCGTTGGGTGTCGGGATTAGCGCGCCGGCAATGGCGGCGCCGGAGGCTCCGCCGCTTCCTCCTTCGACGTCTGTGGATCAGGTGGAGAAGAAGGTGCCGGTAATCGTCACGCTTGAACGCCAGCCGAAGGGCGGGGCGGCGAGTGATGCCCGCCTGGTGTCTGATGCTGTGGCAAAGCTGGGTAAGAAGTATGGGTTTGAGGCAAGGCGCGAGTTCTCGTATTTGGTGAATGGGTTCTCCGCGTATGTGCCAGAAGATGCGCTTGGTGATCTCGCGGCGGAGCAGGGTGTGCTCGCGGTTGATCGTATGCGCGTTTACTACCCCTCGATGGAGAGCGCGACGGAGCTGACGCAGGTGGATGCGGCGGCTGAGTCGTACGGCGTGGATGGTCGCGGTCTGGTGGTCGCGATTGTGGATACGGGTATTGATATTTCGCATCAGGATATGCGCCTTGATGAGGATGTGGAGCCGCGGCTTGCACCCGAGGCGGGTTTTACGGCGAAGGTGCCGTATGGCTACAACTTTGCTGATGAGAACAGCGAGGTGAAAGACCTTGCGGGCTCGCAGCACGGTATGCACGTGGCGGGTATTGTCGCGGCGAATGGTGGCGACGATGCGCACGTTGTTGAGAATGGCCGCGTGAATGGTGTTGCGCCGAATGCGCAGCTGCTCGCGATGAAGGTTTTCTCGAATGATCCGAGTAAGCCCGGTGCTGCTGCCGACGACATTATGGCGGCGGTTGAGGAGTCGGTGAAGCGCGGCGCGGATGTCATTAACTTGTCGCTCGGTTACCCGAATGGTAACGAGGGGCATTCTGTTGGCGAGCAGCGCGTGCTGGCGAATGCGCGGGCTGCGGGTGTTGAAGTGATTGTTGCGGCTGGTAACGAGGGGCAGAATGGTTCTGCAACTGGTGAGGCTGACGACGCGCTTGGCTATTTGGATGATGGCACTGTTGGTTCGCCGTCGACGGGCACGGGTGCCTGGTCGGTTGCGTCGGTTGAGAACTCGAAGTTGGTGCGCACGCTAGCCACTGCAAAGCAGGACGAGGGTGAGCACAAGTTTGGTTACGACATTCAAACGGGTGAGGCTGATGGTCAGCCCCATGAGATTGTGGACGCCGGTTACGGTACGTTTACGGACACGTTTGGTAAGGATTTTTCTGGAAAGTTTGTGCTGATCCAGCGTGGCGCCGCGCCGGGCGAGGAGCCGCTGTCGTTCAAAGATAAGTTCCGTAACGCGCAGATTTCTGGTGCAGAGGGCGTGATCCTGTACAACCACGAGGCGGGTGGCGATGACATTCCGGGTATGGGTGGAATCGATGAGTTCACGTTCCCGGGTGTTGCGATCGGGCACAGCGATGGTGTGAAGCTGCAGGAGATGATTGCGGCTGGTACGACTACGGTTACGCTCACGGATGAGCACTTGATCGAGGATAACCCGAATGCGGGGCTTCCTTCTTCGTTTACGTCGTGGGGTGCTGGCCCGGAGCTAGGTTTCAAGCCTGAGATTGCGGGTATTGGCGGCGAGGTTTACTCGACGGTGAACGGTGATGGTTATGCGACGATGTCGGGCACGTCGATGGCGGCTCCGCATGTGGCGGGCGTGTCGGCGTTGATGATTGAGAAGGGGCAGCAGTCGTTCCCGCAGTTGTCGCGTTCGCAGATTATTGAGCGGGGCCGCGTTGCTCTTTCGAATACGGCGCAGATTCTTACCCGCGATGAGGTGCCGTTTGCGCCTCGTCAGGTGGGTGCGGGCCTGGTGCAGGTGAAGGATGCGCTCGAGACGGAGGTTCTCGCAACGGTTGACGGCGAGCCTGTGGTGGCTTTGAAAGAGGTTGCTGGTAGCGAGTCGTTTACGGTGACTTTGAAGAATGAGTCGGATGAGCAGCGCTCGTTTACGGCTGGTGGCACGTGTGTGGTGAATGAGAATAACTCGGTTGATGAGGCTGCCACGACGTTCTGCTCAAAGACGGATTCGATTGCGGCGTCGGCGACGGATGTGACGATTCCCGCCGGTGGTTCGGTTGATGTGACTTACACGCTGAGTGTTGCGGGCGAGCCGCACTGGACTCAGGGTTGGGTGACGTTCGAGTCGAAGGACGAGGGCGAGCCTGATCTTTCGGTGCCGTATTTGGGTTTTGCTGGGGATTGGAACGCTGAGCGGATCGTCGACTACCCGGCTTATAAGGGCTTCCCGGATCCGGTTTTGTCGGCTGTTGGCTCTCCGACGCGCACGTCTCTTTACACCGAGATTAATGGTGGCGAGTACACGTTTGGTGATGGCGAGCAGTTTATTTCTCCAAATGGGGATGGGCTTGCGGATGCGGTGTATGCGAAGCTCGCGATGCTGCGTAACGCGAAGCGTTTGGAGGTTTCGGTGCTCGATGAGGCTGGGAATGTGTTGCGCGATGTCACTTCGGTAGATGATGTTGTGCGCGCGACGCTTCAGGCGCAGTCAAGTAGTCAAACGAATACTTTCCAGGTGAATTTGTCGTCGTATGCGTTTGATGGTTCCGTGTACGACCCGCAGAAGGCGGCGTTCGAGGTGCTTCCGGATGGTAAGTACATCTACCGCGTGTCGGCTTCGGTTGGTAGTGATTGGGAGCCGCAGACTTTGGACATGCCGTTTGGTATCGACACGGTCGCGCCGACTATTGAGGTGTTGTCGAACGAGCAGGACGACGACGGCAACTACGTGGTTCGCGTAAAGGCAACGGATGAGCGTTCGGGTGTGAACGCGGTTCAGGGTCGGTTTACGTGGCCGGGCTATGTTGCGAAGGATGAGCAGCCCGAGGGTGATGTTCACACGATCGTGATCCCGAAGGCTATTGCGGAAGTGGTGGGTTATTTCGAGCTTTACGCGTCGGATTTTGCGACGAACGTGGTGCGAAAGACCGTGATGCTTGGCGAGAAGCTTATTGTCGAGTCTGACCCGACTTTGAAGGATCTCACGCACATAGGTATTGATACGGAGTCGGAGCAGACTGAGGATTTCTTGGTTGGCGATGATGGCACGCTCGTTTTGACGGGTCGCGCGGACGCTTCGATCGTGCAGGTGCGCGTGGGCGAAGAGGTTGTGGATGTGCCGGATTCTGGCAGGTTCGAGATTCACGCGGAGATTGAGCAGGGCGAGAACACGGTGACGCTTGAGGGGCTTGATGCGGCCGGTAATGTGGTTGCTTCGAAGTCTTACAGCTTTATCTACGATTATGAGCCTCCGGTTGTAGCGATCACGTCGCCTGTTGATGCTGACGAGATTGCGAGCCAGGTGGCTGAGGGCGTCCTTCACGTTGAGGGCACGGTTTCGGACAATATTGACGAGATTGCGACCGTGACCGTTGGCGGACAAGCAGTAACGGTTACCGACGGCAAGTTCTCTGCCGACGTGAGTGTCGATAGTGAAACTTCGATGGTTGAGGTTCACGCATACGATCAGGCGGGCAATCTTGGTGTTGGTGTGATCGTGCTTAAGGAGCCTAGCGTCGAAGGCGGTCTCACGTTGGAGGCGAACCTGAGTTTCAGTGAGGGGCCGAACGTGGTGTCTGGTGAAAACGAGGCGTTGCAGTTGAATGAGGATGGTTCTTTCACGTTCCTCTATTCTGGCCGGTTCAACTATGTGCCGGGGCTCTTCAAGGTGAATGGCGATGCTGTTGAGGTGGCGCAGGATGGTTCGTTTAGTGTGCCGTTGCCGCTGAAGGAAGGCATTTCGGATTTCAATGTGACGATTGTGGACGTTGATGGTGCACAGCTTGCGAATACGCAGATGAAGGTGTTCCTTGATTTGCATGCGCCGCAGTTGGAGTTGTTGAAGCCGAGTATTGATCCGGATGGTGCGTTGTATTTGCGCGCTCCGGGTGATGTTGAGTTCGCTGGCTCCGTTTCAGATAACGCGTTTGGTTATGAGTTGCTGATTAATGGTGATTCGGTGGAGCGGTTCCTCACGTTGGATGATCCGGGTGCGCAGGTGTCGAGGAGGGATTTCTCTAAGACTGTTAAGGCCGCTGACGGCGATAAGATTTTCGTGTTGTTGCGTGATCATGTGGAGAACGGCTTTTTGTGGCTGATTCCGGTGGTTGTGGACGATGTGGCGCCGGTGGTTTCTGTTGACGCCCTCAGGGCGGGTGAGAAGCTGGTTGCCGGTGAGGCTCGTGAGGTTTCGGTTCGGGTTGAGGATCTGAATTTGGCTTCGGCGTCGGTTTACCTTGATGGGGAGCTTGTGGATTCGGCAAGGACGGTGTTGAGGCCGGCGGCCGGCGCGGAGGCGGAGTTGATTCAGGGTATTGATCAGCTTTCGGCTCGCGGCGCTGAGGGTGAGTCGGACGAGTCTTCTGATTCTGTTGAGCCTGCCACCCGTGAGGTGTCGGTGTTGTCGTTCTCGTTGCCTGGCGGGTTTGAGCTTGGTGAGCATGAGTTGTTGGTGACTGGTGTTGATAAGGCGGGTAATCAGGCGTCGGTGTTGGTGCCGTTCTCGGTGGTTGAGCCGGTGGTTTAGACGAGTGAGCCGGGTGAGGGTACTGAGAAGCCGTTTGTGCCGGGGATTGATGAGGGTGATTTGTCGGATCCGGATGCGAACCCGGGCGGTAACGCTGGTGCCGGTGACGGTAGTGGCTGGGTGCCGGGGAAGGTGGATTCGGATGATGTGAGGCCGGGCTTTGAGAAGGGTTCGACTGGCAGGGGTTCGGATGCGCTGTCTAGCACGGGCGTGAGTGTTGCAGGCTGGTCGACGCTGGCAGGAGCGCTGCTCTTGGTAGGCGTCCTGCTGAGGAGGCGAGCAGCCGCTAAGCGCGAATAGTGAAGGTGCCGCTGCGCGTGAGCGTGTGCGGTGAAGAAGGAGCGGGGAGGCTTCTGGTGCGTCCAGGGGCCTCCCCGTTTTTGTGTTGTGGTGAGCGTTGGAAAAGTGGGGGTTCTAAAACGGTGCTTGCCGGTGTCTGTTGAGCGAATTGCCTGGTGTGTTGAGTGTGTGAATCCCTCAAGGCTCAAGAGGATGCCGGCGAAAAGAAGGAGCGAATTTTATCTCGAATTGAGATGTGGAACACTACTCGTTTAGTAAAACAGGAGAAAATCTAGCGTGAAGTCGCTCACAAGATTACTTTCGAAACTTAGCTATTTTACTGATTTTCTGGGGATTTGCTGATTTCGCTAGTCAAATCTGGTGGTAGAAAAAATTTTTGAGGTTGTTATGGTGAGGCGAGACATAAGTTGTCTGACCTCTCACGGTTTTTAATGATTTTGACTAGATGATTAGTCTCGGGAATCCCGTCTCCCAGTACATAGAAGGTTTCGCTCTGATGCGACACGCAGAATTGAAGATTGAGAATAAAGGTAATCGCAAGCTGCTTGGTCTGGTGGTTTGCGCGGCTCTTGTGTCCGCGGCTTTGGTGCCTCAGGTTGCTGGTGCGTCTGAGATTGATGGCGTGGAGTCGTCCGCTAACGAGGTTGTTGAAGCGGAGACCCCAGGTGATCTTCCTGATGAGCCGGCTCTGGAGCTAGAGAATCAAGACGAAAAAGACGTCGAGCAGGGAGAGCTTGAGGAATCGAATCCTTCTGGTACCGAAGCAGAGGGCTCGGTGGAGGCGCTTGAAGAGGTACTTGATCAATCTTCCGGTGATGATGCTGACGATGAGGATGATGGGTTTTGTAAACCTGGAATCTACTATTCGATCAGTAACTCAGGAGTCATTGACGCCTACCATGCCCCTGGTCAAAAGCCGGTAGATATTCCCGATCTAGACCTAGGGGATTCGAAGTATCTGGACGGAAGTTTTAGAAGTGGCGAGTTTCAAAGGGTGAACGGCCTCGGTATTTCGCCAAATGGTGTGGTCTACGCCCTCAGCCAGTACAAGGAGTGGAAGGCGACAGTTATGCCTTGGGACACGTACTGGGATCTCACTGGGGAATTCTATGCAGAGGTACAGTATTATGATCCGGCTGTTGGGGAGTGGAGAAAAGGAGCTACTCTCAATACTCCGAACTCTGACGAGATTACTTGGGTAGCGGGTGGTGTTGATCCGCGTAGCCACAAGTATTATTTTGGTCGTTTCACCGACCTTTCGGTGATTGATAGCGAAGTTGAGCCGGAAGTTGAGGAAGAGACAGACCTCGTTATCACGAGAGAAGTCGACTACAAGTTTGAACTCTACCGGTCTGATGGCAAGGTGATTGAACCCCTGGGGGTTGTGCACCCTAGAGAGGCTATAGAAATCCCCAAGGAGTTCTCATCTAACGGCTTCTTACTTCGTACCGGCAATGGCGATTTGGCGTTTGACGCGCTTGGGAATTTACACATTGTAAATGGGCATCCGGACGGTGCAGAGATCCTTACAGTTCCGCGAGAAACGTTGGACTCTATGAATACTGACTCCAGTGTGGAGGTTGCTGTTTCGCACGTTAAGTCTAGTGATTTGTCGACAATTGTTGGTGCGGCTTTCAATAGTGACGGCACCATGCAGCTTTCGCACGGCAGGTTCGATCTGGATTACAGTAACCATTTCACGTTTAACCCAACTACGGGCGCGACGTCTACGCCCACGTCTCATGGCGCTTCAGTTGACCTAGCCTCTTGCGTCGTTCCACCGACTCTAACGGTAGTTAAGCATTTGGAGAAGCCTCGTTACAGTGATGATCACCAGTTCCTTCTTTCTATTTTGAAGAAGGAGAAGGATGACTCTTTTACGACACTGATTGAGAACGAAACTTCGGGTACCGGTGCTGATGTGCAGGGCCTAGTAACTTCATCGGTGATTGCTGGTACTGAGTATGGAATAGGCGAGAGTCTATTATCCGGCGCCAAGCCTTTAAATGAACCCGTTTACTCTTCGAGCTGGTCGTGTGTCGACCAGTATGGGCGTCCCGTGTCGACGATGGACGGAGAAAAGGCTGCAGGAACCGGAACGTTTGGGTCGATTTATGTGCCCGCAGTGGTTCCGAGCGAGGATGGAACGAGTGCCGAGGTTGCCAACATTAGGTGTACTTTCACTAATGTTCCGACGGTTGGTAGCGTTTCTTGGGAGAAGCGTGGCGGTTCTAAAGATGGTGCGTTGCCGGCTGGATCTGAGTGGACGTTGACCCCTGTGGACGATGAAGGAAATGCTACGGGTAAGGCCATCACGGTTAAGGACAACCAAGAAGGTGACTCTAATACGGATGACGGTCGGTTCAGGTATGACTACATACCGTTTGGAACCTATCAGTTGCGTGAGCAAAAGGCCCCGCAAGGTTACATTCGAATCGAAGATCCGGTAACTGTCACAGTTTCGAGTGACAAGCCTCATTACAACGTGGGGCCTGTAATTAACGAGGAGATGCCTGGTAGCGTCTCGTGGTCCAAGGTTGATAAGGAGACGAGGGAGCTCCTTGGAAAATCGGAGTGGACGCTCACTACGGGTGATCCGAACGAGACAGTGTATGAGCAAATCACGGACTGCGATGCTGCAGACGTTACCCTGTGTAACGGTCTTGACAAGGATCCGGAAAAAGGTGCGTTCAAGCTAGTTGGCCTCAAATGGGGTGACTATAGGCTGATCGAAACGCTTGCACCTGCTGGCTACATTATTGACAGCGAGCCGCACAAGTTTGCTATCGGCGCGGACGAAGAGGTTAGGAAACTCAATTGGGAATTCGATCCCATCACAAACGTGAAGGTCGTGGGCCCCAGCATTCCACTCACGGGTGGTATGAGCCGTGACGCTTACATTCTCGGCGGAGGAGCATTCTTAGCTGTTGGCCTCGCAGTTTACGGTGCTTACGGCTTCCGTCGCCGCAACGCCTAATACTGGAGAAGTTCTTGAGGCAACCGAGTTGAAGAGTTTGACGTTAGGGGAGCGCTTCGCTTCACGATTGTGGTCTCTTCTCTTGTTGCCCGAATTGAAGGAGCGGCGAAGCCGGGAGGTTTCGAGTCTACTGTGTGCATCTCTCTGTGGGTAGATGAAATTTTGTGCAGGTTAGCGATTTGCATCAAAAATTCCCAATGATATTAGCGGTTGCTCTGGGGCTTGTGTTAATTTTCGAAATCATTGTGAAAATTGGCGTGGTTACGTAACTCTGTTTTACGTACATCGTCAGACTTTAGTCCTAACCCATCCCTGTTGTGAGTTTTGTGTGTGAACGCGCGGTTTGTGCGTTCGTGTGATTGTGACGGTGCGGCTTTTATGAAACCTAACCTGGTTGGCGGCAGTGTTGTTGCTTCGGCTCGTGGCCGCTGGTGGTTGCGGGCTCTTGTGGGCTCATTTTTGTTGGCTGCTGTTGTGCTTCCTGGTGCGGCATCGGCGGAGGAAGAAGACGCTACAGGTTCCAAGATCGTAGTGGAGGCGGTTGAGCAGCTGAACCCGGTTGCTGAAGAGGTTGCTCCGTCCGAGGAGGTTACCCCTGCAACAAAAGCGTTGCTGGAGGAGTCCTTAACGGACGCGGTGGAGGCTCCTTCTGAGGTTGAGGTCGAAGACTTTTCCGAGCCGTCGTTGGAGGAGCTGGATGCGGAAGAGCTGCCTCAGGAGGCAGTCTCGGAATCCGTTAAAACGGGAGAACGTCAGTTAGAGACCGAAGTCAATGAGAAAGCCTGTAAGCCGGGAGTCTTGTATTACGTCAAAGATTCCGGCGACGCGGGTCGGCATTGGAAGGGACTGCCGATCCCGCCAGCTCTCAACGACAAGAAAAATGTTGAGAACTTTAACGCGTTAGGTATGCATGTTGATGGTATGGCATACGCTGTCTCTCACAAGTACTCATCAGCGGATCCGAACAAGAATGAGCACCTTTACGTATACAAACACTCTCCCGGCGGCGATTGGGAGAAGATCCACGATGAGAAGGATGAAGAAGGTCACACTTGGGTAGCGGGTGCTGTAGACCCTAGTTCGGGGGTTTACTATTTTGGGTATTTTTCTGACGGAAACACCTTCCATCTTCACACGTTAAATGGACAAAAGATCGAAAAAGTCGCGATTATAGAAGCGTCTAGAAAAGAACCGATATCTATAGAGGAAATGCAACCCGGATCTACCATTGATAATGGTGATATTGCGTTCGATGGTAACGGTAAGCTTTATATCGTTCAGGGGTATCAGAAATACAGCGAATACTGGCAATTTGATGTTTGGAATGTTGACCGCGAGAAGCTTCAGAATATTCCCGGAGATAAGAAGATAAAGAGTGGAAACATTATCGCGCTGGAACCGAACAAGAATTTTAAACAGATTAACGGTGTTGCGTTCGATGCAGATGGTCGTCTCTGGATTTCGGCAAGAAATCAGGTGATCAAATTAAACCTGATCAATTACGAAATTGAGCGACAGTATAAGAACGATGGTTACTCTGATTTGGCTTCCTGTACGCTACCTGCAACTCTTACAGTCAAAAAAGTGCTCAACGGGCCCCGATACGCGGATGAACAGTTCAAATTGTCTATCCTAAGGCCGAATAACGGCAAGATTTATAGTGAAGGCACAACTGAAGGTACAGGTAGTGACGTATTCGAGGATTCGATTACCGTTCCCGTACATACGGATACCACCTATAAGTTTGGCGAGACTATCGCGGGGGATGACGCCTCGTACCTTGCTGATCCTGCTGTGTACACGAGTGAGTGGAAATGCGTAGATCAAAATGGAATTCCCAGAGCACAAGGGACAAGCCTTCCCTTGGATGAAGGCGGAGTCGAGGGTGCTATCAACATACCAACGAATATTTGGTACAAAGGCAAAAAAGTAGTTCCGCATATAACTTGTACTTTTACGAATACACCAAAGGTGGGTACTGTTTCGTGGCAGAAGCGTGCTGAGTCAACTTCGGGCGATCTACTTGGTGGATCCAAGTGGGCTTTGACACCGGTTAAGGCTAATAACGAGGTTACGGGACCATCTATCACGGTTGTCGATAATGATGTGAACGACAGTGAACCAGATCTTGGTGTCATTAAGTATGTCAATCTCACATACGGCAGATACCGTTTAGAAGAAGTCGAAGCTCCAGATGGTTTCGTTCTCAATAAGAGTCCGCGTTTTTTTGAGCTGAATGACGAGAATAAAGATTTTAGGTTTGAAGAATCATTTGTAAACATGCCGGTTCTTGGCACTGTCTCTTGGCGCAAGGTTGACGACGCGCAACCTGAGGGTAACCTCCTAGGTGGTTCTGCCTGGAAGTATGCTCGCCTAAATCAGCAGAATAAGCCAGATGGAGATTGGACTCGTGTTGAAGACTGCGTTGTGGCGGATGAGTGCTCCGAAAGTGGAGATCAGGATCCTACGCCGGGCGTGTTCAAGCTTGTAGGGCTTGCTTGGGGTAACTACCGACTTGTTGAGGCCGTTGCTCCTGGAGGATACCTGCTTGACTCTAAAGAACATGATTTTGAGGTGAGTGAGGGCGCTCGGGATTATGTTTTCGAAAAGTCTTTTGTGAATAAGCCGATGCCTAGTTCAGGGTCTGTTTCTTGGTTGAAGGTTGATGATTCTTCTCCTACGGATCCAAAGAAGGCTAAGCGACTGTCTGGTTCTGTGTGGGAGTTGACTGGCCCTGGGCTTGGGGATACTACGACTGCGCGTACGGTGACTGACTGTGTAAAGCAGCCGTGTCCGGCACTTGGTCTTGATATGGATCCTGATGTGGGGCGTTTCCGTGTTCCGGATTTGGAGTTTGGAAAATATTCGTTGGTGGAGGTGCAGGCTCCTGCGGGTTATTTGATTCCTAAGGGTGGTCATTACCAGGAGTTTTCTCTCAGTGGTAACGCGGCGGATATAGATTTTTCTGGTACTCCGTTTGTGAATGAGAAGCGTGAAGCTCCTGTACTGCCTTTGACTGGTGGTATTGGTAGAGACTTTTTCTCAATTTTTGGTGCCGGCATTTTTGTTGCCGGAATGATAGCTGCCGTTGCACTCCGATTGCAGAAGCGGCGAGAGGGGGTGCGCCCCTAACGAAGTGCAGTGTGTATCCCGTATCGGTATTCCGATGATTTAAACGTGAAACAACTTTTTGACGAATCATTACAGTGAAAGGAAATCCGTACAATGAACGGAAAGAACTCGGTTCTCAGCCGAGTAGCAGCCGGTGCAGGCGCACTTGCTCTAGCGCTCGCAGGCCTCGTAGGCGGTGCAACCATCGCCCAGGCAGACGACACAGACCTATTTGTGGGCCCAGACCAGCCGGGTCACCTTGAAACCGGCTCTCTTGTGATCCACAAGTACGTGGGTGCTGAAACGGCAAACCTCAGAGACGGTACCCCGCAGACGATTGAAGACAGGGATCCTCTTGGAGGAGTCGAGTTCACCATCTGGCGACTCGGCACCAAAGCCGATGAGACCGCGCCTTGCGTCGCTCTGAATCTTTCAGAAAAAGAAGCATGGGACAAAGTGCTCACCCCTGATGGCTTCGCGAACCTAACCTCCCCGGAAGCCGGCGGTTTCTGTAAGATTGCTTCGAGCGAGAAGAAGGTGAAGACTGCCACTGCAAAAGAGGCCACCGTTGAGACTCCGGAAGGCACGGCGGTCTTCGATGGTCTAGAACTAGGCCTCTACTACGTGCAAGAGACCAAAGCTCCGGCAAACATCGTCTCGAAGACTGCCCCGTTCTACGTAACCATTCCGCTCCCCCACAAGCAGAAGGGTTGGCTCTACGATGTTCACGCATACCCCAAGAACCAGAAAGCAGACAACCCTACGAAGACGATCAACAAAGATAAAGATCAGCCGAACAACGGACTAGTTGTTGGTAGCGTTGTCGAGTGGACCATTGAGCAGACCGTCCCTGCCCTCAATAACGGTGAGACCTACACCTCCGCTTCAATTTGGGATTACCTGCCGAACGAACTCGAATACGTTGAAACTCTCGAGGTCAAGCATAGAGACACGCTTCTGCATGACGGTACGGAGTACAATCTCGTTAAGGACACGACCGGCAAGAACCTAACCTGGAAGATTTCCGAAGACTACTTGAAGAGCCTCAAGGCCGGAGACATTCTTAGTGTTAAGTTCTCTACCAAGGTACTTGAAGTAACCACGAACGGCGACATCAACAACCCGGGTTCGACCGACCCGGAGAAGCCTGGTTACGGCTCCGAATTCAACGGCAACGAGCTACCTGGTGAGCAGACGCCTTACACGTACTGGGGTCAGCTGAAAGTCAACAAGGTTGACGACTCCACGCCTGCCAAGCCGCTTAAGGGAGCAGAGTTTAAGGTCTTCAACACTCTTGCCGACGGCAATTGCTCCGTGGATGTTCCGACAGATGCCGATCCTGTTGCTACTGGTACCTCGAATGCCAACGGTGTTGTTCAGTGGGACAAGATGAACACCGAGACTGTAGTAGAGACCGATGAGGTTCTCGGCCTGTGGATCGCTAACAACGCGAATGGTCCGATTGAGCCGGCTCCGACGAAGACCTACTGCCTCTACGAGACCGTAGTTCCCGCCGGCCACAGCGCTGACCTGAACGGTAAGCCCGTGACTATTTCCCCGGGTACCACTCTCACTAAGGATGTTAATGACCTTGACATCAAGAACCCGAAGAAGCAGGGCCCGAACCTACCCTTGACCGGTGCTGGCGGCACGTTCCTCCTCAGCGTCATCGGTATCGGCCTCGCAGCAGGCGGTGTCACGCTCGCAGCAATCTCCCGTCGCAAGCGCCAAGCCTAACGGCCTAACGTAAACGACCAATCCTAAAGGCTCTGGCGGTGCATCCCAACCGCCAGAGCCTTTGCGAGCAGAAAACCATGAAACACGTGAAACACAAAGCGCAACCGGTCCGCCACGCGCAAACCAAACCCGCCCACACCGCGGCAACGCGCGCCTGGCAAATACCGTGGATGTCCGTAGTAGCAAGCCTCGTCGTCATCGCCGGCGTCACCGTCTTCCTCTACCCCCACATCGCTTCCTGGTTTTCACAAAAAGAACAATCCCGCGTCATCGCCCTCGCCAACCAAACAGTCAAAGAAAACGAAACCAAACAACCCAACCCCTATATCGCCGAACTCGAACTCGCCCACGAATACAACAACGCCCTCGCCTCCGGAGTAAAACTCGAAGCGAACGCAAACGTCCCCAAAGGCAACGGCACCAGCAGCAACGAAACCCTCGACTACAACCAAATCCTCGACGGCGCAGGCGAAGGAGTCATGGGCCGCCTCCGCTACGCAAGCCTCGACATCGACCTCCCCATCTATCACGGCACCTCCGACGAAACACTCCTCAAAGGCGTCGGACACCTCGAAGGCACCTCCCTCCCCGTCGGAGGCGTCGGCCAACGCTCCGTCCTCACCGCACACCGCGGCCTCCCTGAATCCACACTCTTTACCCACCTCGACAAAGCTAAGAAGGGCGACATCTTCACCGTCGCCGTACTCGACCAAGTGCTCAGCTACCGCGTAATAGACAGCGTCACCATCGAACCTAGCGACACCGAAGTGCTCTTTGCCGACCCCGGCAAAGACCTCGTCACCCTCATCACCTGCACTCCGCTTGGCATCAACTCACACCGAATCCTCGTCACCGCCGAACGCGTCATCCCCACACCGCAACAGGAAGTCGAGCAAATTCGCGAAGAATCCGAACTCCCACGCTTCCCGTGGTGGATCGTGATTCTCTCGGTAACTCTGATTCTCGCTGGGGTTTACATCTGGCGATCCGGGTACGTCCCCGTACGCACGACCCCCGCCAGCAAGGAGCCCCTCTCCTCAAACGCCCAACCTACTGAAAAGTCGACCATGTCCGACAGTTCCGGAGGCGTCGTCTCCAACCCCAACCAAGACCAACACCAAAAGCGAGCCGAGGCCGAAAGCACTTCGCCACACATAACTCCTGAAGTACAGTCAACGCCCGAACCGCTCAACTCGGAGATAGCTGATCCAGAGGATCCTAACTCGATGGAGTCACGCCGAGCTGCCACGGAGCCAACCGAATCCAACGCGAAGGGATCGACCCCGATAGCATCAGCTTTGCTTTTAGGGGTGACGCCTCCGCCCCCTCGCCGAATGAACATCTCTCAAGGGCGCTACAAACCTAAACACAAACGACAAACCCCCAAACAAAATGTTCTGCCCGACAACGAGAGCAACACTTGACAACAACCGTGAAGCACCTCAACAACTAGCGGGGAGCTAATGATTTTCACGTACGAGGGCGAAACCCCATCAAGGTGATGAAAATCATTATCAAGTAGGGGTGTGTTTAGAGTACCCTTCAGAAACCCTGGATTGGCGCTGAAAAGTGCGGGTTTGGGTGGCCGTTAACTGGCGGTTTGGCGCCTTTTTATCTGTTGGCGCAGCCCTCAATGCGGGTTATCGTAAAGCCGAACATGGCATTTCGTTTTCAAGTAGTGAGGTCTCATGAGCTGGAACGCCCGATACAGGGAAGCAATCGAATCCGGACACAAAGTGTTCGCAGACCACCCCGCATCATCCGTCGTATCCGCCCTCAACACACTCCAACAAGCAACCGGCAAATACGGCCACCAGCCCTGCGCAGTCGACGTAGGCGCCGGTGAAGGCAGGCACTCGCGTGAACTCGTGCGGCGCGGATACAAAGTCGTCGCCCTTGAACCCGCCGAATCCATCGTCGAACACGCTCGCGAAAACGGCATCGACCCCGAAACCGATTCTGAAATCCACTGGGTCGCCCAAGACATGCGCAACTACACTCCGCCCGAGCCCATCGACCTCGCCCTACTGTGCTTCATGCACCAACGCGAATTCCTCATCACCGAAAAAATTGATCACCTCGACTCGTGGATTGCGCCGGGCGGGTGGATCATCTTCGTCGGGCACTCCAGAGCCCAAGCCGGCCTCGACGTTGGAGGCCCCTCCAACCCCGCCTGCCTATGGGATCCGGAAGAACTCAGCGAAGCCCTCACAGCGCACGGTTACCGGATTGAACGCGCGGAAAACGTCACCCGCAAAGACATTGAGAAGAAGGAGCACGCGCACCACAAAGACGCGTCCATCGACGCCATCGTCATCGCCCAAAAACCAATCCAGTAGGGAAGTCAGGTAGTGCTTGTGCGGTTAAGGTGGGCGAACGCGTAGCGGCCGCCCACCTTAACCGTTGGTTTCGTCGTTTAACCGTTATAGCCCGAAGGCTAACCGCAGGTCTCTTAGCAGCTGCAGCCCAGTATTATTCGGACACGCGCAGCGACCTGTACCTGTTCAGCGCCGCCGCGATATCCACCATTCTGGGCCTCACCATGAACGCCGACTTCGCCGGGCCACCCAGGCCGTCAAGCCCGTGCTGCTCCACAACGTCCTCCAGGCGCTCCAGCGCAGCCCTCATCGTCAAAACACCATCAAAACCAGTGGCTCTCTCACCATCCGTCAGCGCGCGAATAGCCCACGCAATTGCCTCCGTCTGACCACCATCCACAATCTGCTCCACACTCGACACATCGATATCCTGCCGGTCAAGCGAAATCGTGTGAACACCCTTCGACTTCGTCTTCGCCTTACCCCCACGCGCCTTCACGGGCAACATCACGCGCTGCTTCACCTCAGGAAACTCAGCCACATCACTACGCTTACGCGGCTGCGCCTCCACAACCCCACGCGCCCGCTCAGTCACATCACGCGCCTCATAGCTGTCCATCATCAGCACCAAGTCAGCCACATCCAGGTAGTCGCCCGAGCCGCCCATCACCAAAATCGTGGACACACCATTCTTCGCAAGCCCACTAATCCGATCCACAAACGGCGTGATCGGCTCCTTATCGTCCGCCACCAGTTCGCGCATACGCTCGTCGCGAATCATGAGGTTCGTTGCGGAGGTGTCTTCATCCACAAGCAGTACGGGGCTACCGATCTCCACAGCCTCCACGATGGAGGCGGCCTGCGAAGTCGAACCCGAAGCATTCTCCGTGGAGAACGAAACCGTGTCCGCCCCTCCCGGCAGATCGTTAATAAACGCGGAAACATCGACCGAAGTGACGGCTCGGCCATCCTCCGCGCGCACCTTCATCGCCGACGGCAAAAGCGCGACGAGTTCGCGGCCGTCAGATGGAACATGCGCGTAAACACCACGCTGCAGGGCGTTCAGTAGCGTGGACTTACCGTGGTATCCACCGCCAACAATCACCGTAATACCAGGCTTCAAAGCCATGCCCGTCACCTCACCTGCGTGAGGGAGAGTCACGGTTTCGGCAAGAGACTCGGGCGAAGTGAACGGAACCGCGGAGTCCATCGGGAAGTCAGAAATACCGGACCTGCGCGCAAGCACCGAACCATTCGCCACAAACGCGATCCAACCGTTCTGCACGAGCAGAGCCTGGAGCGCTTGGTAGTCGACGTAGGTTTCCACGTGCTTCTTCAGGTTCTGCATGTGCTCGTCGGCGTCTTCGGAGACGAAGTCGAGGGTGTCCATCACCGCGTACGGAATGTCAACGTCGGCAAGGCGAGCCATCGAGTGACCCATGATCGTGCGGCCGCGCGCGGGGAACTGGCACTGGAAACGCAACTCCACAGTAGTTTTGTCGACCGAAGCGTAGGAGCGTTCCAGAATCTCCTGGCCACATTTCGCGATATGCAACTCGGGGGTTTTCGCACTGTTTTTCGCGAATTCGCGGGCGAGGAAGTCAGCTACTGCGATGCGCTGGTCGCGGGTTTCGATTAGCTCCTCGGGGATACCCATCTTCTTGGGGGAAGACGTGACTCTCAGCTGCGAGGGCGGCGCGTACGGGTCGGACTGCACGCGGTCGATGTGTAGCGTGAAGTCACCGTAATCGTAGTCGCCGATTACCGACTTGTACTGGCCGTAGCTTCGCCCATCAATGTCGTGGAACCTGCTGATCAGGTCTTGGTCGGAACCAGACCGGCGTTCAAACTCGCGCCTACCCGAGCGGTCGCGGTTGTCGTCGCGGTAGTGGCCTCCTCCTCGATTATTTGAGTGGTAGCCGCCTGCGCGATTGCCCCTGTGGTCGCCGCGCTCGTAATAGTCTGACATTCGATTTCCTTCCCAACCTGAGCTTTACCCAATTTAACAAACGGGGAGGAGGCCTCTGCGGCCGCGCGGGCGTGGATTTGCGCACCCGCGTGAGGAGATTTCTCTGATCGCAAATAGAATGGGGTGTATGACTCTTATTGTTGCAACCGATGGATCCTCGCTTGGAAACCCTGGCCCCGCTGGCTGGGCGTGGTATTTGGACGAGCAGAACTGGAGCGCTGGTGCGCTTCCCGAGAGCACGAATAACGTGGGGGAGCTGCTCGCGGTTCTTGATTTGCTGCGTCAAACGGGTGAGTCGGGGGAGTCGCTCCACATTTACGCTGACTCGCAGTACGTGATTAATGCGCTTACGAAGTGGCGTTTTGGTTGGAAGAAGAAGGGTTGGAAGAAAGCGGACGGCAAACCCGTTGCCAACCGCGACATCATGGTTGCACTCGACCGGGAGCTTGACGTTGCGCGGCGAAGCGGCCGCACGGTTGAGTTTGAGTGGGTTCGCGGGCATGTGGGTCATGAGATGAACGAACGCGCCGACACTCTCGCAAGGGATGCCGCCACCGCTATCCGCGACGGTAAACCCATTAATGAGGGCCCCGGATACGCGGGTACGCGTGCAAACGCCCGCGCGGAGGAAAAGCCGGCGAAGGAAGAGCCTGCGGAGGAAGAGCAGAGTGCTGAAGACGAGCGTGCGGTAGAGGAACCGATGGGGGAGCGCGCGGAAGCGCAGGCTGTTGAAGAGCCGACAAGCGGAGACTCCTTTGGCGCAGAAGACGCGCTCTTCTCTTTTGATGATGTTCCCGCGCCCAAGAAGGCGAAGCCACAGGTAAAGAAGCATGAAAACACGCCAAAAACGGCTGTTGTGAGTGAGACTGAACAGAGTGCTCCTGAGTCGGCGCGCGACAGCTTGATCCGCGAGGCCGATATGCCAAAGAAGGCGAAACCACAGAGCGCGCAGAGGTTTGAGAGTTTGAAAGGTTTGGAGGCAGACATGGGTGAGGAATCGCGTAGGCAGTACGTGCAGCACGGGGTTCACGTAACGGAACACCGGATTCAAGTACCCCTCGACTACTCCAAGCCCGAGGGCCGCAAAATCCAACTATTCGCCCGCGAAGTATCGCTAAAACCAGACAGTAGCCTCCCCGCGATCATCTTCATGCAGGGCGGCCCCGGTGGCCGAGCACCTCGCCCCGGAGACTTCAAATCCGGCTGGATCGGCGAAGCATTAAAGAGGTACCGCGTGATCCTCATGGACGAACGCGGCACCGGCCTCTCAACCCGCCTCGACGCGCACACACTATCCGAGTTCGAAACCACCTCCGAACAAGTAAACTTCGTGAAACACTTCCGCGCCGACAACATGGTTCGCGACGCCGAACAACTACGCGCCCGCATTAACGGGGGCAGGAAGTGGGCGAGCATCGGCCAGTCGTACGGCGGATTCATCAACACCGCCTACCTCAGCATCGCGCCCGAGGGGCTCAGCGCCGTTTACTTCACGGGTGGCCTGCCCGGCCTCACCTCCGTTGACGAGATCTACCGCCGCACCTACCGCGCCACAGCCGCGCGCAACGAGGTGTACTTCGCGAGGTACAGGCAAGACCGTGAGACGCTGCGCGACGTGGTGAAGCACCTCGACACGCACGAGGAAATCCTCCCAACGGGTGAGCGCCTCTCCTCCAGGAGGTTCCGCATGATCGGCCTCCTCCTTGGAACCACCACCGGATTCGATCAGTTGCACTACTTCTTTGAAGAACCATTCGTCACGGTTCGCGGGCAGAAGCGGCTGAACACGCAGTTCCTCGACATGGTTCGCGGCCAAGTGTCGCTCGCGGATTCACCCATGTACGGCCTGCTACACGAAACGATTTACGCGGGCGCAACCCCCGAACTCCAGGGAAAGCCGACCGCGTGGGCGGCGGAGCGCCTCCTATCCGAGGTGGGATCCGGCATTGCGGAGGGGTTCGCTCCCGAGCCGGACTACAACTCGACCATCTACCTGACCGGCGAGCACATGTACCCCCTCATCTACGACGAAGATCCGGCACTAAAGCCGATGCGCGATCTGGCGCACGAGCTTGCGAACTTCACCGACTGGCCGCCGCTTTACAACCCGGAGGTGCTCGCCGCGAACGAGGTTCCCGGCGCTGCCGCCGTGTATTACGAAGACATGTTCGTTCCGCTGGATCTTTCGATGCAAACCGCGGAGCTTGCGGGCATTCGCACGTGGGTTACGAACGAGTACCAGCACGACGGCCTTAGAGCTGACGGTGCGCGCGTGTTCAACTACCTGCACGACCTACTCGAAGACTAGGGGGAATCTTCCGGGGTGCGAGTGTTGAGCGCGTGCGCGCGGATTAGCGCTAGGTTCCTAGTCTGCTTGCTGAGGTGAAACTAGGAAGTTCCTGGGAAGGCCTTTCGACTCTTTTCGCGTCACGCGCAAGCGGTATAATAACAATTCCGCAACATCTTGGTGTGGCGGGTTGAAAAGACTAGGATGGGTGTCACTAATCCTGGAGGTCGCTTGCAAAGTAGGGTTTCGCTGAAGGTTCGTCTCCTCTCTATGGGGGCGGCGTTTGCGTTACCTATTTGCTTTGCAACGCCCGCGATTGCGGCGCCAGACTTCCCGGCTGGATCCTCCTCGTCCCTCATCTCGACCGCACTTGCCGAAGATATTCAGATGGTCCGCTACGACGCCGAACCTGCTGAAACGTCGCTTGGAATCTCTCGGCGCCTGTTCAACGAGGCGGCCGACACGGTTTACATTGTGAACCCTGCCGAGCCGGACTTGCCGGTGGCTATCGCGGCCGCTCCTAAATCGCAAAGACCCGGCCCCGTACTGTTTACGGAGGAAGACGGAACGCTCGGCGAGAGGGCACTCGAAGAGATCGCGAGGCTCCGCCCCGCAGAAGTAGTTGTTGTAGGAGCGGGCGTGTCTGGGGAAGTTGCTGAGGCGGCTCGCGAGTTTGCAAGCGCCTCCCGCGCGAATGCTGGCTCGGATCCAGCCGGAGTTGAGATCCAATGGTGGAATGGCGGGAGCATGGAGGAAACCTCCGCAACCATCGCCCTTGGAATCTACAGGGAGGATGTGCGCCGAGTTTACGTTGTCGACGCCCAGCACAAGGATGCGACCGCACTCGCCGCTCTTGCAGGCACGATCGGCAACGGCCCCGTGTTGGCTGTGAGTAAAGACCGTTCTTCGTTCGCGAAAGATGCGATCGCCCAGTTGGATCCGCGCTTCGTTGTTGCGGTGGGCAAGGTTGATCCGAAGTTGCTGTCCGACATTTCGGGTGGTGCGCGGAAGAGTTCGCTTGCCGGCTCGGTTGCGGCGGTTGCGAAGAATGTGGCGTCGCTTGGGGAGGCGAAGGAGACGTCCGTTTCGGTTGTTGCCCCGCTCGACAGGCCGGCTCTCATGATGCTTGCCTCGGGGTTGGCTACCGGCCCGTTCATTCCGATGGCTCCGAAGGCTACGCAGGCGCAAGCCGCTGACGCCGTGGTTTCGGCGTATAGGTTGGCGGGCTCCTCCAATGGTGAAAAAGCTAGTGCACCGAAGCGGTTCCTCGCGGTAGGGCCGGCGGGTAGCGCGGATTTCTTGTTTAAGCCCGCCGACCGGAAGAGCGGCCGCAAGTAGGTTCCCGCCACGCTTTCGTGCCATATATTCTGCGGCATGTGCTACCGCATATTCTGCCCCGTTGTTCGACTTCTTTTCTGCGCCGCCTTCCATCACGCTCTCTGTTGCACTTGTTGCAACGTTTTCGACGAAGCCTCCCGTCATGTTCCCTGCGGGCTTTAAGGTGTGCTTTTGGTAGTGCCTGTGGCTGAGTTTGTGGCTCTGAACTAGACTGGAAAGGAGCGTATTTTCGAACCTTTTTGGAGGAGCAGCCATGAGCGCGCTTAATGATTTGGACGTTGATTTCTCGGCTGAGGTGGCTAAGGCGCTTACCTGCCTGCACGATTGGAGTGTGGAGAATCCGAACGAGTCTGAGGCTCTGATGGCTGGCTCGTTTGTGTTTGGTTGGTACGCGATGCCGGATTGTCTGCGCAGTTCGGGCACTAGGTTTGTGGCGAAGAGCGCGATGCTGGCGGCGCTCGCGGCGTATTACCATCATCTTGGCGTGACTAAGGACGATGTGTTGGATGCGTCCGCGGAGGTTAAAGACCTGTGGGTGAGGCAGCTCGGTCATTTGCATCCGGCAGCTCAGGTGGCGATTGCGGCGTCGGGCACGGTTGCCGTGTTGAAGTTGAACTCGGTGGTGGAGCGCTTCATTTTGAACCGTGGTGAGCGCAGGAAGAGGGCGGGCAAGCGTCTGCCGCATGTTCGTCAGGGGCTTGCGCTGGGTTTGCTTGCGGGCGGTTGCACGTATGTGGCTGCGAGGAAGTTTTAGCGTTTAGTTTTTGTTTGTTTGATTGATTTGTGTTGCTTGAATGAAAGGTTCGGTTCAGTTGGCTGAGGATAGGGTTTTTGAGGCGATTAACTGGAACAAGCTTGAGGATGAGAAGGATCTTGAGGTTTGGGACAGGCTGACGGGTAACTTCTGGTTGCCTGAGAAGATTCCGTTGTCGAACGATATTCCGTCTTGGCGCACGCTTAATGCGGCTGAGCAGGATATGACGAATAAGGTGTTCACGAACCTGACTCTGCTGGATACGTTGCAGGGTACGGTTGGCGCGATTTCGCTGATTCCGGATGCTCGCACTCAGCATGAGGAAGCGGTTCTTACGAATATTGCGTTTATGGAGTCGGTGCACGCGCGCTCGTATTCTTCGATTTTCTCGACGCTTTTGTCGACGGCTGAGATTAATGAGGTGTTCCGCTGGTCTGAGACGAACACGGAGCTGCAGAATAAGGCGCGCATCATTAACGACTATTACGTGGGTGATGATCCGGAGAAGAAGAAGGTTGCGTCGACGATGCTTGAGTCGTTCCTCTTCTACTCTGGCTTCTACGCGCCCATGTATTGGTCTGCGCACGCGAAGCTGACGAATACGGCTGATTTGATTCGTTTGATTATTCGTGATGAGGCTGTGCACGGCTATTACATTGGTTATAAGTATCAGTTGGCGGTGGCGGAGTCGTCGCCGGAGCGTCAGGCGGAGTTGAAGGCGTACACGTTCGACTTGTTGGATGAGTTGTATGAGAACGAGGAGAAGTTCACTGAGGATTTGTATGATCCGCTGGGTCTTACTGAGGATGTGAAGAAGTTCCTTCGTTACAACGCGAATAAGGCGCTTATGAACTTGGGTTATGAGGCGTTGTTCCCGGCTGAGGCGACGGATGTGAATCCCGCGATTTTGGCTGCGCTTTCGCCGAATGCGGATGAGAACCACGACTTCTTCTCGGGCTCGGGTTCGTCGTACGTGATTGGCGATATTGAGGACACGGAAGACGAGGACTGGGACTTCTAAAACACAAGTTCTAGACGAAACCCATTGGCAGTTTGGGGGCGAATCCGAAAGGGTTCGCCCCCAAAGTCTTTGTCGAGAGATGAATTTTATTGACAATAGCTACGGGGATGCTGTGGTCTGAGGCAACTCAAGACACTTTGTTAACTAACTTTCATTTCGCGGTTTGTGGCTGTTAAAATTTTTTCTGTAATGCTTTCGTTTCACAGATAGGCCGTCAATGAAGAGCCCCGTCTTGCGTATCCTTATGACCCTCGGAATCCTCCTGGGTGGGATGTCACTTGTAGAAATATCTCCTGCTATTGCACAGAATCCCGCGGATACGCCCGAGCTCCCCGCTTACAGTGACGGTATTGAAGGCGAGGCTTTCACGCTTCCTCGCGAGGGAGATGTTCGCACGCACACGAAAGACGTGCTGAAGATGAGTAGCTTCGGCGGTATCCTCATCCCCACGGGTCTCGCGGCGAATCAGGGGCAGACCGTGCGCGTTTATGTGGAGGCGAACGAGGGCGAGCCGTTGCCGAAGATCGTGTTCTCGCAGGCTCAGGGTAAGTTCTCTGAGTGGAATCGCAAGGTCCAGTTGGAGCCCGGCGAGAATGTGGTTACGGTTCCGCAGATTCTTAACCCCGCAGGCGTGGTTGCGGGCGGCCCGATTTACTTTGAGAACCCGTACACGCCGGCCGAGCAGTCGGAGGCGCCGCGCGTGCGCATCGCGGGAGCATACCGTTTCCCCTACTTCGAGGATGGTGGCGATCCGGAGGAGTTCACGCAGTACCTCACCGAATACAAGCAGAAGGTGGAGGAAAATCCGGGGGAATACGCCTCAATTGTGGAGCTGTCTAGCGACTGGGTGATCATGACGGGCACGCTCGCCAACGCAGAGATTTTCTTGAACGGTAAGAGCCCGCAGGCGACTCTCGACTTCCATAAGCAGCGTTACCAGGATTTGCTTAAGTTTTCGGGGCTGAGCGAGTTTGGCGCCGAATATGTGGATGTGAAGGAGTGGATTCACGCGCCGCGTCAGATGGTGCGCGCAATGTCGATGCCGCGCGGAGTTTTTGCGTACGCGATGAACGATCACACCGGGTTCGGTGAGGGGTCGATGAATAACTACTTCAACGCGGAGAGCTACGGGTGGGCGATGAGCCACGAGCTTGGCCACCAGATCGACCTCATGGGGGCGAAGTGGCCTGAGGTTACGAATAACATGTGGGCGAATTACGCTCAGGTGGTGTTGCAGGGGCAAAACGACCGTGTGACGCCCAGCCAGTACAACACGCTTTTCACGCAGAACGCGTTGGATGATTACGCGCAGAACTCTAAGGCGATTTCGAATCTCGCGATCTTTTGGCAGTTGCACCTGTATGACCCTGAGTTTTGGCCTAAGTTCCAGGATGCTGCGCGTGATGACGCGCTTTTCCCGGAGTTGTCGACGGAGCAGCGGCTCGTCGTGCTTTCTTCTTACGTGCTCGGGTTTGATTTGACGGAGCATTTTGACCGTCACCACTATTTCGACTACCGCTGGTCGAGTGTTGCGGATCAGGAGGCGAACAGGGAGGCCGTGCGGGCGGCGATCGCGGATGCGGGGATTCCGGAGCGCCCTGCCAATTTGAAGACGTGGTACATGTGGACGAAGGCTGCTCGCGTTCAGGAGACGTTTGCGGATTTGAGTGCGCCGCGCGTGGCGAACGTGGAGTATGCGGATGGTCGCGCAACCGTGACGTTGGCTGACGATTTGGGCCGCGACGAAGCTCGTTTGGGTTATGAAGTGTTTATGGATGGGAAGCTCGTGGCGTTTGCGTCTGAGGATCGGGTGAGTGTTCCTTTTGTGGATGACGGTGCTTCTCACACGTTTGCGGCGCGTGCTTATGATTTGAAGTTGAACCGTACGGATATGTCTGCGCTGGTTTCGTTTAATGCGGCGGAGCCTGGGATTGTGGTGTTGCCTCCGGCTGGGCAGACGACCGCGGGGTCTGAGGTGGGGGAGTCGGCTACCCCGAGCGAGTCGGGAGTGTCTGAGCAGCCCTCATCGGGTGAACAGGTGAGTGGCGAGTCTTTGTCGGTGGAGGGCTCGTCTGTGACGGGTGCTTCGAGTGTGGAGGAGACGGAGAGCGTCGCCGAGGTGGAGGTGTCGGTGAGCGCGTCGACGGTAGAGGCTTCGAATGGTGAAGAGGGCGGGAAGCTGGCGAGGACTGGGTTCGAAGTTTCTGGGGTGATCGTTGCGGCAGGCTTGTTGCTGGTTGCAGGGCTTGTGGCGCTGGTGATTCGGAGGAGGAGTTTGGAGAACTAGCTCCCACGAGGACTCCTCCCCGAATGCGGATGAGAGGCGCTGATACTTCGAGGGTGAAGAGAGTTAGTTATCACCAACTAAGAGTCAAGTCAAACTCAATTTTGCCAAAAGTGTTATCAAATCGTTATAACAGATGCGAGCGGGGACGGTTTTCCCTTTAATTCCGCTGCGAAAGTAGTGATATCTAGACAAAATGCGACGCCGCACACTCTTTTAATCTGCCAAAACTGACTGATTGTGACGAACTTATCGTCCGCACATCGAGGGTTAGTAAAGAAAGTTTCGTTACGCCGAGAGAATCTCCTTATTTAGCGTTTTTGAGTGCTAAATTCTGCAACGAAAGCAATAAGTAGGACTTTAGTCGCACTTTGCTGGAGTGCGGGTTCCGGTCGGCTTTACGTACTTTTGGGTCGACCTGGATGAGGAGATGAACGTGGTTACGCGGCGTCGCAGTGTTTATTCGCTCTTGGTATTTGGGTTAATCCTGACTTTGATCACTTGGTTTGTGCCCGGGTATGCGCTTGCGCAAGATGGAGAGGTGACGAATCTAGAAGATTCGGCTTCAGGAGTCGTAGCGGATGTTCCCGGGGTTAGCCCTGAGAACGGGCCCATTATCGGCGTTGATCACCCATCGACTGAGGGTGAGGTGATGCTCTTTAAGGAAGCCACTCACGTCGATGGAACGCTTAACACGTGGGATGTGACGCTCCGCGTAGAGGGCAAAGACGCGATGACTAAGTCTGATGTTGTTCTCGTGATAGACATTTCAGACACTATGGGTAGGGAGCCCAATCAGGATCGCATTGTTAAGGCAAGAGCTGCCGCAAATGATTTTGTAGATAAACTGCTCGGCACTGATGCCATCAGTCAAGGAACCTCGCGTATTGCGGTCGTGTCATTTGCGAATAACGCCACCACGGTCCAGGAACTTACGGATAACGTAAGTGATCTCAAGGTGGCAATTGATGGTCTGGAAAGCAAGGAGGAAGGAACCTTTACCCAGGCTGGTATCAGGCAAGCTCGCAAAATTCTGGACGAGTCGCAGGCGGATCACAAGCATATTGTTCTCTTGTCGGATGGGCTCCCGACGTTTTCGTATGACTTCCACAACCCCGAGGACTATTTCCAGTTCGTCGATAGCCCCGACCATCTTGACTATTACGAGACCCGCTCAGATGTGCCTGAATCAGCCTACAACTACCCCGAGATTGCAGGAGATGGCACCGCAAGTTGGAAGATACATTCCACGATCGAAGTTGGTGGAGATTCAGACAAAAAGGAAATCATCCGCTTCTACAGTCACGGCAACTCTGCGATTGCTGAATCTAGTTTTGCCAAGGGCGACGGATATACGGTGTGGGCCGTTGGTCTTGAACTCGACAAGCAGGGTAAGCCGGTAATGGATGCTATTTCGTCCAGCACGAATTCTTACGAGGCGGACACGGCCAGCCTGCAAGGTGTATTCAAGGAGATCGCGGGTGCGATCAACTCAGCGGTGCAAAACTCGACGGTTGTAGATCCTATGGGTGCAGGTTTTGAGATTCCTGCCTCCCATCTAGAGCAGATTAACTCTGTGCCCGTTATGGCAGACGCTAGTTACAACGAGGAAACGAAGACTATCTCGTGGAATGTGGGCACTCTAGTCAGTCCGGTTGAGGGGCATCCGGGAGTTAAGTACGCGGAGTTGAACTACCGTGTCACGATTAATGACGCAATTTTCGATGCGCAGACAACGGACGGAAAGTACTCGACCAACGGCGACGCAAAAATCACGTACACGAATGTTGGTGGCACTGAGATGGTGGAGAAATTCCCTGTCCCAACCGTAGACCCGACGTTCGTCACTATTGAGAAGGTTCTCTACGATGTTGACGGCAAGACTGAGCTGAAGGCAGATCGGAACTTCACTGTTAAAGCTACAGGGGCCCGTGGATACGAAAAAGAGTTCGTATTAAACACGAAGAGCGACCAGAGTTCGAAGAAATATCTTGAGATGCCGGCTAATAGTGAAGGAGAATTCCCTACTGGTAAGTATGCCTTCCCTGCTGGTACCTACACTTTCGAAGAGTCAGGCGTTCAATCGGGAAACCCCGCAGACTTCTATGCCACTATCAAGGTGAATGGAACTGAAGCTAAAACCTTGAACCTGCAGCTGGGTGACAATGATAGTGAGGTTGTTGTCGAGAATCGGCCCAAGGTTGGAGCATTGGGGATTACGAAGAAGCTCGAAGGTACTGCCCTGGGTAAGGCTAAGTCACTCACATACTCAGGCACGTACGAGTGTGTCATTCCTGCAGGCGAGAAAGATCTTGTGACTGCCTCAGGTAAGTGGACTACGAAGGGTCTCACGTGGGACGGAAACTCTGTGGACGCGAAGCTCATCCCAGATGAGGGGCAACCTGCTGTCGACGAGATTCCGCTCGGTTCGAAGTGTTCGGTAACGGAGGATCAGGTAATCCTCGCCAGCGGAGACAGTTATGAGAAGGAGTCTCTGGTCACCTATGATCCAACGAACCCCGAGGCGCAGTCTCTGCACATCGCCCAGGAGGGGCAGGTGGCGACAGTTACGGTCACGAACACTCTCAACGAAAAGCCCGGTGCTGTTACATGGAACAAGGTCGCGAAGGGAGGTACCGAAGGCGAGACTCTTGGCGGGTCTGAGTGGGAGCTCTGGCTTAACGGTTACAAGATTCTAGACATCGTGGATTGCACGCCCGAGACCGAGGGCGAATGTGATGCGGTAGCAGACAAGAATCCGGATGCAGGCAAGTTCAGGATTGAAGGCCTCCAATGGGGCAAATATGAGCTTATAGAGACTTCAGCACCTGCTGGATACGTTCTTGATCGAGCTCCACACAAGTTCACCATTGACGAGAACGCGAAGGATCTGCAAGTACAGCTTGGTGATATTGAGAATGCCAAGGTAACTAGCCCGATGCTCCCGTTGACGGGAAGCCTAGGTAGTGGTGCCTACATTCTCGCAGGTGGGTTACTCGTCGTAGGAGGTCTCGCCGTTTTCGGAGCCTACGTCAACCGACGTCGGGCAAACTAGCAGCGCGGCGCTAACTCTATTTCGGTGTTGGGAGAGGAGTCCAAGTGACTCGTCTCCCAACACGCATATTCTCTAGCCAAAGTGTTCCCCGCCTCGGTTCCCTCAGCAATCCTTGTCTGGAATAGATCGGTGTCTGCGCAGGCTGCTGAAGGCCGGTGGAGACCTGTGTAGGTTGGATTGTTAGACTCTGCCTATGACCTACCGACTCCTCATGGTGTGCACAGGCAACATCTGCCGCTCCGCAATGGCCCAAGTCGTACTCAATCAACGACTCCAGGAAGAAGGCGTTGACGCCATCGTAGAATCCGCCGGCATCTCCGACGAAGAACACGGCAACCCCATCGACTACCGCGCCCAAAAAACCCTCCGCAGAGCCGGCTACGACGTGCCCAACCACTCCGCGAAACAAGTGCAAGCACACCAAATCGCCGACTACGACCTCATCCTCGCCATGACATCCCACCACATGAGCCGCCTAGAAACCCTCGCGGATCGGGCGGGTGTGGATGTTGAGGAGAACCCTGCGGTCGGTGACCCTCATGCTACGGATATTCGCATGTTCCGCTCCTTCGACCCGAAGTTTGAGGGCGCGACTCGCAGGCGCGACATGGACGTTCCCGACCCCTGGTACGGCGACCAAAGCGACTTTGAAGAAACCCTAGAAACAATAGAATCCGCAGCCGACGCGATCGTCACGCACGTAAAGCAGCAACTAGCGAAGTAACAGACCCGAGATATACGCAAATATACAAACAGACATACAAGACATACACGAAACATACAAAATTTGTACATTTGATTGTATGTCTGTGTGCATTTGTTGCGATTGTGTAAACCCTTGAAATACAGGGGTTTGCGAGCCGTACCCTCATGAAATGATCGACAAAATACACACGCAAACATACAAGATATACATAGATATACATGGAACGTGCAAAGCCTAATGACGAGCAGCCCGCCCAAGTTCAGGAGTCGAAGGATCAGGTCGGGCGTCCTCAGTATGATCGCGATCCAGTTCCTGAAGCGACGATTGAGCATTTGGATCCTGCACTGGTTGAGCAGGTGATTGCCAACGCGAAGGAGCAGTCTCGGCGACTGCGCAATCTTTCGGATGAGCGGGTTTTAAAGGCGAAGGGTGTTCTGACTCAGTCGGGTGAGGTTACGGTTGCAGGGCTTTACGCGCTCGGAAACTATCCGCAGGAGTTTCTGCCAAGTTTGAAGATTACTGCCGCAGTTCAGTTGCCTCTCGGAGGGAGCGAAAGGCTACGCGATCCTGTTGATCTTGACGGGCCACTTTCGGACATGCTTGTAGGCGCGGTTGACTGGATTGCGCGTAACGCATCTACCGAGATTGTGTACCGTCCAGATGGTCATGCTGTGGATCGGCCAGAGTTCCCCCTCATCGGCATTCGCGAAATCATCTCAAACGCTCTAGTTCATAGAAGCCTAGAAGCGTTAACCTCTTCCAAGAACATTGAAATTCGCCTCACAAACGAGCTACTCGTCATCACAAACCCAGGCGGACTTTGGGGGACAACCACGGACAGGCTCCGACACCGCGGCGACAAGAGCGCCGTCAACCAAGTGCTCTACGACCTCTGCAAACTAATCACCCTACCGAAGGGCGAACGAATCATCGAAGGTGAAGGCGGCGGCATTCCCGAAATGCTCTACAGGTTCGAAACCGCAGGTCTGCCCGAACCCGAACTCGTAGACACCGGCGTTAGTTTTACGGCGAAGCTCTTCCGCGGTAGGACTCGCACCGGAGTCGCCGCTCCCGATACTCACAGAGAGGGCACCACCTTGTTTCCCGATGAGGCTTTGGCAAACATTTCGAACGGCCTCGCTATTTGGGAAGCACTCGCGCAAGCTGCGGGAGTGGCCGACATCGTTGCGCGAACTGGCCTCAGCCAACGACAGGTCACATATGCACTGAAGAAAATGCAAACCGCAGGCATAGTCTCTATGCAGGGCGGGCAAGGGGTGCGAACAACAACCTACGAGCGCGCGCAGGCGTAAACCGAGTGTTCTCTGGGCAGTTTCCACAGAACCAAAATAGCCATTGCGATTATTTCGAATATCTGCCATTCTGGTTTTATGAAGACAGTAATGGAGCCCCCCGCAGTGACGTTCCCTCCTG
>JAUNLN010000017.1 GCA_030532245.1 Actinomycetaceae bacterium | reverse complement strand
CACCGACTCGTGCGGCTCCGCAAGCGGCCTACTCACGCCGCGGAACAGGTACAGGTGGTCGCGCTTCAACTCCTCCGCAGTGTCGGGCCGCGCCTTCAGCAGAGTCTGCACGCCCTGACGAGAATCAGAATCGGTGAGCGGCCAATCCCTCAGCATCTCCTCCGACTGGAGCGCGCCTCGCAACTCGTCGCTTGGAGCACTCAAATAGAGGCTTGACAAAACGGTGCCGGCGGCAGCGATACGCTCTGCAAACTCGACTTTCGAAAACGCCATTTCAATCCTCAATGCTCCAAATAAACGCTTAAACCTACACTCCCATCTTAATCTTCTTCACCGAAAATCTCTCCAAACGGCGGGGCTGGGCAAGCCTTCAAAAACGCGAGATAATCCCTTTAGCTGTACGCTTATGAGAGCAGCAGATTTCCACTCTTTAGCATTGAGGAGGAGCTATGTCTCGTCGAGATGACCCGCAGGAAATGGATCGCATGCGCGCATGGCTTGAGCGCGCCGCGGCGGTGCTAGAAGTTGACGCGCAGGTGGTTTTGGATCGCGAAGCCGACCTTTTAAAGCTCGCCTCCTACACGGCCCGCAACACGTCCCGACCGGGTACTCCGCTCACGGCGTTCCTCGTCGGCCTCGCAGCCGGCAAGGCTGACCCCTCAGAAATGTCGAATATTGCGGCCGACAAAATTCAGCTACTCATTGAGGAAATCGAAGAACATTACATGGAGGAATCCGAGTGAGCGTAGGGCGAGTAGTTCGCGCCGAAATTTCAACCGAACCGTTCGACGAAAATGAGGTGGTTGCGCAGACCAAAGACGACAAAGCTGGCGCGATCATCATGTTCAACGGTGTCGTGCGCAACCACGATCACGGCGACCAGGTTGAGTCGATCGAATACTCCTCCCACGAGCTAGCTGAGAAGGTTTTGCGCGAGATTGCAACGGAAATCGCGAGCCGCGACGGCATCCACGCCGTCTCCGCAGTACACCGCACGGGGCTTGTAAAGGTTGGAGAAACCGCGATGGTCGTCGTGGTTGCAGGCTCGCACCGCTCCATGACGTTCGAAGCTGCGAGCGATTTCGTAGACGAAATCAAGGCGCGTGTTCCCGTGTGGAAGAAACAGAACTTCCCGGACGGCAACCACGAGTGGGCGGGGTTAACCGACCTGTAACGCTCCACTGCGCCTGTAGCGTACACGTAAAAATGGAGTGCGACCCGGGTGGGGCCGCACTCCATTTTGTTTAACTGGCTACTTAGCCGTCCGCGCGCCTAGATGCCGATTCTGTTGTTTTCGGCGTAGAAGGCTAGGCGGGCGATGATCTCGGAGATTGTTACGAGAACGTAGCTGGTTAGCGTGAGGTTGAGTAGTTTCTTCGGCTGCGTACTCGGCTTATGCGTGCCGGTCGTGGCGGTGAGGTAGAGGCTGATCAGCCCCGCGCCGATGATCAGCAGGATTAGCCTGATTGCTTGGGCGGTGGGGGAGGCTTCTACTTCCGCCGGGTTGGGGCCGGCCGGCTTGGCGGCGGAGTAGCTGGTTACCACGAGTTGTAGAGCCAGTAGAACGATGTTCGCAATCGCGATCCACTTGGTTACTTGGCCCGTAAGCTTGTAGGTTTCCGGGTCGGGTTTGGTGTTATGGCCGGTGAGTTTTTGGCTCAGGCCGGGCCATTTGCTACTCATCTGGGGCCAGGCGCTGAATGCTACAGCGATGGCGAGGCTGCCCATTAGTGCTGCGGAGAGGTAGAAGGTTGCTGGAGTGGTCCAGTGGTTCCACGCCGGCACTGTGGGGAGCATGTATACGCTCGCCATCACCCAGATGAAGATTAGGCCCCACGCTGCGGTGAAGATGGCTAGTGTTGTGCGGATTTTTTCACTGAACCATTGGAACCAGGTTGCTAGAGCAAAGAGGAAGCCTAGTACCGCGAATCCGGCGCCGAATAGGATTTCTCTGGCGAGCCAGGAGGTCGCGATGTTCCTAATCGCGTTGGGCGCGTTTAGGGGGGTGCCTAGGTGGAACATGGATGCGATTAGGGCTAGTACCATGATCGGCCCGATCGCGTATAGCGCTGGTTTCGCTAGGCGGTCAACGGTTTTCACGGAGTATTTTGACCGTGCTAGGAGGTTGACGATGCCCAGGGTGAAAAAGGCGCCTACTGCCATTTGCGCCAGGATGGTAAAGGCAGTTAATGGCCATTCATGAACGTTCACTTTTAGACCTCTTCTCGGTTCGCAATTTCGCCGGAGGGGTTGTTCCACGGCTGAGCATCACGGTGTGGTTTAACTACTAGGTTGGGGTCGGTGATCGACGGGTCTGGTAGCGGGGCGACGGCTTGTGTGTCACCGTACTTTTCGCGTAGCTCGTCGATTGGCCCCCAATCCAGGGCGCGTGAGGGGCAGGCTTCTACGCAGGCGGGGTCTTGCCCGTTTGCGCGGTAGTCTGCGCATAGGTCGCATTTGGTCATGTACCCAAGGTCTGCGTTGAACTGTGGTGCGGAGTAGGGGCACGCCCATTCGCAGTACCTACAGCCCACGCACCTGCCCGGGTCTACGGTCACCACTCCGTCTTCGCCTTGCTGCATGGCTTTGGTCGGGCAGACCTGCACGCAGATGGGGTTTTCGCAGTGGTTACACGAAATCGACGTGTAGTACGAGAACACGTTAGGAACGAACGTGTCGCCGTCTTGAGACCAGGAGCCGCCGGTGTATTCCACCACGCGTCGCCAGTTCACGCCAATAGGTGTGTCGTGCTTGTCCTTACACGCGATCTGGCAGGCCTTACACCCATTACACAACGACTGATCAAAATAAAAACCAAGCTTAGTAGCCACGATCTAACCTCCTAAACCCTCTCAACCTGAACGAGTGCGGTGTGCTGGCCATTGCCCTTGGATACCGGAGTGGGATGCCAGCTGGTTAGAACGTTCACCGCTCCACCCTCATCGACTCCGTCTTTGTCGAACTGAGTCCACGCGCCCTGCGGTAGCGAGATAACACCTGGAGCGATACGACTCGTAACGCGCGCTTGAATGCGTACTCGACCGCGGTCGTTGTAGATAAGTACGAGGTCATCGTTCTTAATGCCGCGTTCCATTGCATCGATCGTGTTGATCCAAACCATTTGCGGGTGCGCTTCGTTCATCCACGTCAGGTTGCCGTACGTGGAGTGCGTACGCTGCTTGTAGTGGTGGCCAATGCACTGGAGCGGATACTTCTCGTTGGTCTTCGCGTCCTCGGCACCTTCCCAGGTGGCAATGTGCTTCGGGATAGGCGAAATCTCGTCGCCCGGTAGCGCGTCTTCGAAGATCCACTCCTTAGCCATCTGCGCTAGCTCTTCGGAGTAAATCTCGATCTTGCCCGACGGGGTAGCGAGCGGGTTAGCTTCCGGATCGTCACGGAACGCCTTCAAAGCAACGGTCGTGCCCTCGGGGTTCTGGTAGCGGTAGACGCCCATCTCGCGAAGCTCATCCCACGTTGGGAACTCCGGATGCTCGGCAACCGTTTCAGCCTGCATCTTGCGGGCAACGGTCTCAAGATCGTCCTCGAACTCCTTTTCAAACCCGAGGCGCTTAGCGATCTGACGAACCATCTCGTATGCGGGCATCGAATCGTAAAGCGGTTCGATCGCCTTGTCCACGATAATTAGGTAGGCCATGTCGCCCGTGTATTCCGAGGGGACGAGGTCGTAGCGTTCCGCCGTTGTCGTGTCGGGTAGAACGAGGTCTGCAAGCTCAGCGCTTCGCGTCATCTGGTTGTCTACTGCAACGATGAACTCACACTTGGACTCGTCGCGGAGCAGCTCGCGCGTACGGTTGATGTCCGCGTGCTGCGAACCGGGCATGTTCGTCGCGTAGTTGAGCAGGAACTTGATGCCGGTGTCGAGCTTCTCAACGCCTCGAATACCGTCGCGTTTCGCGGTCATTTGCTCGCCGTGGTCGATGGCGTCGGTCCAGCCGAAGCAGGAGATTTGCGCCTTGCACGGGTTCTCACCGTTGTCGAGCCACTTCGTGATCGGCCAGTAGTAGCCCTCACGGCCGCCGGTGCCACCGCCGGGGATACCGACGTTGCCGGTCACGCATGCGAGCAGGTAAATCGAGGTCGCCTGGTTCTCACCGTTCGCGTTACGCTGCGGGCCCCAACCCTGCGAAATGTTGCACGCCTTAGCGCCAGCAATTTCGCGGGCGAGCCTGCGGATCGTGTCGGCGGGAATGCCGGTGATCGGTGCGGCCCATTCAGGCGTCTTCTCAATGCCATCTTCGCCCTTACCCTCAACGTAGGAGCGGTAGGAAGCATTCTTCGGGGCGCTTTCAGGCATGTGGTCTTCGTCGAAGCCGATCGTGTACTTGTCGAGGAACTCCTGGTCGTGCAGGTTCTCCTCAAGCATCACGTGCACGAGAGCGGCAACGAGGGCGCCGTCCGTGCCGGGGCGGATCGGAATCCACTGGTCTGCAAGTAGTTGAGCCGAGTCGGAGTAGCGCGGGTCGATCACGATGATCTTGCACTTTCCATGCTTCTTAGCCCAAAGGGACGTGAATACGAGGCCACCGCCCGACATGCGCGTCTCTTGAGGGTTGTTACCCCAAAGAACGAGGAGGTCGGAGTTCAGTGCAGCATCCTCAAACGAGTTTGAAATCTGCTCGCCTGGGGCGCCGTAGAAGAAGCGGGTGATAGTGCCGATCTGGGCGAAGGAATAGTTTCCGTAGTAGCCGAGGTGGCCGCCCATGAGGTTGAACAGTTTCTGCCAGCCGGCGCTGTTTGCAATGTGCGCGTTCCAGGCACCAGAACCGTAGTTTCGGAACACAGCTTGGGGGCCGTACTTGTCGTACGTGTACTTTAGCTTTTCTGCGATGAGGTCAAACGCCTCATCCCAAGAGATTTCCTCCCACTCACCATCGCCGCGCATGGTGCCTTCCTTGCGCTTGAGGGGAGTCTTGATGCGGTCGGGGTTGTGGATGCGTTGGCGCATGGAGCGGCCACGCACGCAAGCGCGGATCTGACGGGTGAACAGGCCGTCGTCGCCAGTGTTGTCGGGGAGTACTCGAACAACCTGACCGTCCTTGACTTGCAGTCGAAGCGGACAGCGTGAACCGCAGTTAATGACGCAGGCGCTCCAAACAGTTTTTTCAGCTTCCGGATCGCCCTCGACGGCCACGGCTTTACCAGCCTCACCTAGACCTGGCTTTCCTGCAAAAAGCGCCGGAGAAGTGGCAAGAGCGGTTGCGCCACCTGCAACAGCGCTCCACTTCAAGAAAGAGCGACGTGATGGGCCCGAAGGCGTGCCCTCCCGCTCCTTAGCTTCAGATACGGACATAGTTGCCTCCTTGCATTCACAAAGCTTTTTAAAACGATATCAATCGCTCTGTAAAGGCCAAGACACGCCTGAAATCACGCGGAAAAGACGCCATCTGCTGTGAGGTGTTTCACAACGGTTGTCAATTCTAATTCAATGGCATTATCTAATTGTGTAAAGATATCGTATATGAATGGTGTTTTTCGCAGTCAAAATTTAGTTTTATCCACTTCAAAAAAGAAGAATTTTAACTGCAAAAGAGGAGGGGTTGTCAGCACAAAGTAGGAGCGCAATCCGTCGGGTGTCAAACTCTTCGCCCCGTGGAGGAATGCGCGGGGGTAAAACAAAACGCCCACGGCAAGTGGGCGTTCAGCAAGTTTTCGCGAGGTCATCCCCTGGCAATCGGGAGCTCGGGAGGAAGTTCTTCCAGGTACGAGCCTTAGCTATCCTCCGGCGAATGGGGGCAGTACCTCGAGTTCGGTTATGTCTTTTGCAGGAGCATCCACGCCGACCGCGCGGCCGTTTGCCAGGAAGATTGATCGACGAATTACTTTTTCCAAAAGATCATTGCCGCGGGAAGCCTCGTCAAGAAGATCACCAACCGAGCCTTCACCCGCCTCCACCTCGATAGAGCTAGCGCCAGCCGCCTCAGCAGCACCAGCGAAAAAACGAATGGTAGTCATTAACCGCCAATCCTAGACATCGTGCGTTTCGGAGGCTGGAAATCCGGCCTCGCCATACCGTGACCCGCCTGCTTCTCAAGCGTCGTACCCATCCACAAGCGCGCCAGCTCCTCATCGCTCGCACCGCCGCGCATGGGAGTGCGCAAATCAAACTCAGTCGTTGCAAACAAGCACGTGCGAATCTGACCATCAGACGTGAGGCGCGTGCGATCACAATCATTACAGAACGGGTTCGTAACAGACGCAATCACGCCCACATCACCCGCCGGATGATCCGCACTCTCAGCCACATCCCAAAGCTCAGCAGGCGCCGCACCCCGCGGCTCCGAAGAGGGCGTCAACTCAAACTTCTGCGAAAGCCTATCCAAAATATCCTGCTGCGTAAGAAGCTGATCGCGCTTCCACGAATGCACCGGGCCAAGAGGCATGTGCTCAATAAAACGCAAGTGATAACCGCGATCAAGGCAGAACCCGAGGAGGTCTTGAACCTCATCCTCATTAACGCCCTTCATCGCAACCGCATTGATCTTAATCGGACTCATCCCCGCGCGGTCAGCCGCCTCAATACCCCGCAAAGCGTCATCAAGACGATCACGCCTAGCAATCTTCGCGTACCGCTCCCGGTCAAGAGAATCCAGCGAAATATTCGCGCGCGAAACACCCGCCGCAACAAGACCCTCCGCACGCTTATCTAGACCAAGACCATTCGACGTAATAGAAAGCTCCGGGGCGGCGCCAAGATGCGTGCGCATCTTAGAAGCTTCCGCGGCAATCTCCTCAAGAGAGCGACGAAGCAGCGGCTCGCCTCCAGTGAAGCGCACCTCCTCAATGCCGAGCATCTCCACGCCAATACGGATCAGGCGAACGATCTCCTCATCAGTGAGGGTCTTCTCGGTAGGAATCCATTCCAAACCCTCCGCCGGCATGCAATACGCGCAACGAAGATTGCAACGGTCGGTCAAAGAGACACGCAAATCCCTTGCCACGCGACCAAAACGGTCACGCAACAGGCCGAACTGCGTATCGGTTCCCATGCAAGTCCCTCACATTTTCCACGCGATGAGTAAAAACCTCTTCTGATACTACGCGCGAGGCTCGAGTCCTAGCCACTCGAACCAGTTGCGATGTAGCACAATCCACGCAAGCAAGCCGTAACCCGCCTGATTCGGCAAACCCAGATCCGACATAGCAATGTCGTCATGCCACTGATCGTGCGTCAAAAGAGGAGTAAAAGTATCCACGAACGGGATGGAGCGGCGCTCACACACCTCACCGCACGCGCGCACAACCTCACTCAACTGGCGCGAATCAGACGTGCGCAGTGGAGGCGGCCCAACGACCATAACCTTGATGCCGCGTTGCGCCGCAACATCAACAATATTCGCCAGATTTAGGCGGGTTCGTGCAGTGGATAGGCCGGCCTCAACGTCCTGCTTACCCACGCCGATAATGAGGCGGTTATCCGCTCCCTCAGCGAAGCGGGGCATGCATTCAGCCTCCCAACGCGCAGCAAGCCCAGCCGTGGACTCGCCGGGCATGGTGAGCCGAAATACGTGCATGTCTTCAGGAACGTCCGTGCGTGCAAGTACTCTTCCAACCCACCCAAGAGCCCGCGGGTCGCCGTTGCCAGCAACCAGCTCGTCGCCAATCACACACAACCTGATACTTTCCACATTGCCTCCCATAACCACCCACAATACATGCAGGCGGGGCAAGCAATCGCTCACCCCGCCTTGCTATGGATGGTTTAACGCTTGAAAGCGTTCTCCATCAGGATTCCGTGCTGGTGCTTGTGCAGCGCCATCGTGCCTGCAGCCGGAGAAGCTGCGGCCGGACGCGACACTACCGACACCTTGCGATCCAGCTCGGGGAACATGTTGAGAGCCAAGAACGGGTACGCACCCTGGTTCTGAGGCTCGTCCTGTACCCACACGAGCTCGGCGTTCGGGAACGGAGCGATTGCAGCGCGCACCTCTTCAGTCGGAAGCGGGTAGTACTGCTCAACGCGGATAATCGCCGTGTTCTTGTCGCCAAGACGCTCGCGTTCCTTCACAAGGTCGTAGTAAATACGACCGGAGGTGAGGATCACGCGGTTCACGTTGCCGTTCTGTGCGATCTCCTGATCCACCTCACCGAAGACGGGCTGGAAGCCACCGGAGGTGAACTCTTCAATCTCGGAGGAGGCGGCAGGCAGGCGCAGAAGCTGCTTCGGCGTGAACACGACGAGCGGCTTGCGCGGGCGCTTATACGCCTGGGTGCGCAGCAGGTGGAAGTGGTTCGCCGGAGTTGAGGGCTGAACGATCCACATGTTGTCCTCAGCGGCCAGCGAGAGGTAACGCTCGATGCGTGCCGAGGAGTGGTCGGGGCCCTGACCCTCGTAGCCGTGGGGGAGGAGGAGGGTTACAGACGAACGCTGATCCCACTTCTGCTCCGCCGACGAAATGAACTCGTCGACCACGGTCTGTGCGCCGTTCGCGAAGTCGCCGAACTGTGCTTCCCACAGTACGAGAGCTTCAGGGCGCTCCAGCGAGTAGCCGTACTCGAACGCCATCGGAGCGTACTCCGAAAGAGTCGAGTCGTGAATGTCTAGCTTCGGCTGGTCTTCAACGAGGAAGTTCAGTGGCGTCCACTCGCGGCCGTTGTTGTGGTCGTGGAGGACGGCGTGGCGCTGCACGAAGGTTGCGCGGCGGCTGTCTTGGCCAGACATGCGAACCGGCGTGCCCTCCATGAGGAGCGAGCCGAACGCGAGTAGTTCGCCAAAGCCCCAGTCGATCTTGCCTTCGCGAGACATCTTGTGGCGCTTTTCGAGGAGCTTGCCCATCTTCGGGTGCGGGGTGAAGCCCTCGGGAACAGCAAGGTGTGCATCGCCGATACGCTCGATAACCTCGCGCGGTACCGGGGATTCCCAGCCGATCATGAGGCCCTCGCCGGGGCGCTGCGCCTCCGGACGCTCCAGACCTGCAACTGCCTCACCAGACGTCTCCGCCTTCGCGGCGTTGCGCGTTTCGGTGAGGATCTCGTCGAGCAGGTCGTGGTATTCGCGAAGCGCCTTCTCGGCCTCTTCCTCAGTGATGTCACCGCGGCCAATGAGGTCTTGGGTGTAGCGGTCGCGCGTGGTTAGCGTGCGGTCGATGAGGGAGTACATAACCGGCTGCGTCATCGACGGGTCGTCGCCCTCGTTGTGTCCGCGGCGGCGGTAGGAGACGAGGTCGATGATTACGTCCTTGTGGAACTCCTGACGGAACTCGAACGCGAGCTTCGCAACGCGCACAACCATTTCCGGATCGTCACCGTTTACGTGGAAGATCGGAATCTGAAGGCCCTTAGCCATGTCCGTCGTGTACTTGGTGGAGCGAGCCACCGTGTTCGACGTGGTGAAGCCGATCTGGTTGTTCACGATCACGTGCATGGTGCCACCGTTGCGGTATGCGGGCACCTGGCTCATGTTCAGGGTTTCGTAGACCACGCCCTGGCCGGCAAACGCGGCGTCACCGTGAATGAGGATCGGGAGGATCGGCCAGCCCGGCTCATTCAACTTGTCGTGCTTTGCGCGAGCAACACCCTGCAGCACGCCGTCGGCAGCCTCAAGGTGCGACGGGTTCGCGGCGAGGTAAACCTTCGTTGCAGCACCATCGTCGGCGGAGAACACGCCCTCAGTGCCGAGGTGGTACTTAACGTCGCCCGAGCCGAGCACGGTTCGCGGATCCTGGTTGCCCTCAAACTCAGAGAAAATCTGGCCGTACGACTTGCCCGCAATGTTCGCTAGAACGTTGAGGCGTCCGCGGTGAGCCATGCCGATCGCAACTTCTGCAATGTTGTCGTGCGAGGCAACCCAAAGCACACGGTCAAGCAAAGGAATGAGCGACTCGGAGCCCTCGAGCGAGAAACGCTTTTGGCCAATGTACTTCGTTTGGAGGAAGTGCTCGAACGCTTCAGCCTTGTTCAGCATCGTCATGATGTGACGCTGAGTCTCAAGCGAAGGCTTCGCCCACGGCTTCTCAACGCGCTGCTGAATCCACTCGCGCTGCGCCGGATCAACCATGTGCATGTATTCGATGCCGGTCGAGCGAGTGTACGTGTCGCGAAGCTGCTCGAGGATCTCGCGCAGAGTCATGTAGTCGCGACCGCCGAAACCGCCGGTCGGGAACGAGCGGTCGAGATCCCAAACGTTCAAACCGTAAGTGGAGAGGTTCAGATCCGGGTGGCGACGAACCTTGTAGTCGAGCGGATCCGTGTTTGCCGCAAGGTGTCCGGCAACGCGGTATGCGTGGATGAGCTCCACGATACGTGCCGGCTTGCCCTTCTCGCGCTCCTCGTTGTACTCCTTGTCGCGCTCCCAACGGTAGGGAACGTACGGTACGAGCATCGAGTCGAACACGCGGTCGTAGAAGCCGTCTTGGCCCGCGAGCTTGCGCGAAACGAGGCGCAGTAGCTCACCGGACGCCGCACCCTGAATGATGCGGTGGTCGTAGGTGGAGGTCATCGTCATGATCTTGCCGATGCCCATTTGAGCTAGACGCGCCGGGGAGGCGCCCGCCCACTCCACGGGGTAGTCGGTTGCGCCGACACCAACGATCACGCCCTGGCCCTTCATGAGGCGCGGCACGGAGTGCGTGGTGCCGATCGTGCCGGGGTTCGTAAGCGTTACGGTGCCACCGGCGAAGTCGTCGGGGCCGAGCTTGCCGTCGCGAGCGCGACGAACAATGTCCTCATACGCGGCAACGAACTGCGCGAACGTGAGGGTGTCGGCCTCGTGAATGACGGGAACCATCAGCGTGCGGTTGCCGTCCTTAAGCGGAATGTCGATTGCGAGGCCAAAACCAACGTGAGCGAACTGCTCGATCGCCGGCTTGCCCTTCTCGTCAAACGTGTAGCGCACGTTCATAGACGGCATTTCGACAAGCGCCTCAACCAGCGCGTAGCCGATGAGGTGCGTGAACGAAACCTTGCCGCCTCGCGTGCGGGCTAGGTGGCCGTTGATTACAGCGCGGTTCTCGATGAGGAGCTTCGCCGGAATCTGGCGTGCGGAAGTAGCGGTCGGAACTTCGAGGGAAGCGTCCATGTTCTTCGCAACCGCACGGAACACGCCCTTCAGAGTCTCAACTTCGTCTTCGGTGCGAAGGTTCTCGTTCAGCGTCGACGCCGCTCCCGCATGCTTCAAACGGGTGTAGGGCGACGTCGCCTCAGCGATCTTCGAAAGCGGACGAGGCGGAAGGTCGGCCCTCGTTACGTCCGTCGCGTTCGGGTTGAACCTCGATGCCGATGCGGCGACGGGAGCTGAGAAGGTCTCCGGCGCAGATTCGGCGGAGGGCCTTACTGGTGGTTTGGGTGCCGGAGGTGCCGGGGGACGAGGTGCTGCCTGGATCGGTCCGGATGTGTAATCTGTCATCGCTCGTGTTCCTTGGGTTCCCATTTCTTTAACGCTAGGGGTTGGTTGCCGCGGCAATCAGTGGCGCTAGTCAACTTGCCCTAAGTTTAGGACGAAAAATGCACAATTTCTCTCGATATAGAGAGATTTTAACCTTATTTGCACAAGTGATAATGAAAGATGGTTTAACCGTTGGAAACACGGGGTAATTAGGGCAATCTTGTTTAATGATCGAGAGCTTTCTCGTTTTGCTTCTCACCTTGTTTTCGCTTGCGCAGTAACCCCGGTTTTTCGCTAAGCTGGTGACGATGCATAACGATGAACCTCCTCGAAGTCCGAAGCCGGTGTTTGACCGGTGATTTTTGATGTTTTGATGCTCCTGCTGGGGCTCGTCCTAACCGCGGGGACGGCCGTGTTCGTTGCGGCCGAATTTTCTTTCGTAGCACTCGATTCAGCATCTGTAGAAAGGCGCGCAAACGATGGCGACAAGCGCGCAAAGCAGGTGCTCGAGGCTATCCGCACGCTATCCACTCAGCTTTCGGGTGCGCAGGTCGGCATTACGCTCACGACCATCCTCCTTGGCTACACGACGCAAAACTCCCTCATGCGCCTGTTTTCCAGGCTGTTTGAAAGCGCGGGAGTTGCGGTAGCGCTCTCCACGACGATCGCCGTCGTACTTTCGGTGATTTTTGTGAACGCCTTTTCGATGCTGTTTGGCGAGCTCGTGCCAAAGAACATGGCGCTTGCCGATCCATTCCACACCGCGGGGCTCGTCACGCCGGTGCAGCACGGCTTCACGATGTTGCTTCACCCCCTCATCAAGCTTTTGAACGACACAGCAAATAAGGTGCTGCATGCGATGGGGATTACGCCGATGGAGGAGATTTCGTCGGCGCGTTCGGCGTCCGAGCTTGCGGCTTTGGTGCGCCACTCCGCTCAGGAGGGCACGTTAGACACCTCCACCGCCACGCTCCTAACTAAGTCGATTGGTATTGGCGAGCTGACCGCGATCGACGTGATGACCGACCGCGGGCGCATGGAGTACCTGCCCGAGTCTGCCTCCGCAGCGGATGTGGTGGAGCTTGCGCGCGTCACCGGGCACTCGCGCTTCCCAATCGTTGGCGACGACTCCGACGACATTGTCGCGTTCGCTTCCCTGCGCCGCGCAATCGCCGTGCCCTACGAGAAGCGCGCCGAGGTTTCGGTGCTGTCTTCGTCCCTCACTTCAGACGTGCTCCGCGTGCCCGAAACCGTGGCGCTCGCGCCGCTACTCGTTCAACTTCGCGCGGAGGGCCTGCAGGTTGCCGTTGTCGTAGATGAATACGGCGGCACTTCCGGCATCGTCACGCTCGAAGACGTCGTCGAGGAAATCGTCGGGGAGGTGGCCGACGAGCACGATCGACGCCGCCACGGTATTAGGCGCCGAAAGGATGGGCGCTGGACTGTGCCCGGCACGCTCCGCCCAGACGAACTTGAGGAGCGCACAGGAATTTACGTGCCCGACGACGGCCCGTACGAAACTTTGGGCGGCTTCATGATGTTCAAGCTTGGCCGCATTGGTAAGCTCCACGACCGCGTGGAGGCGGGGGAGTCCGTACTCGAAATTTCGCGCATGGATGGCCGCCGCATCGACCAGATCATTGTGAGCGGCCCGCAAATGGAGCACAGCTCGGTTCAGGAGGCGCAATGAGTATCACCGCCGGCCTGATAATCACGGTTCTCCTACTGCTACTGAACGCGTTTTTCGTGGGAGCCGAGTTTGCAGTCACCTCCTCTAGGCGCGCACAAATCGAGCCTCTCGTAGCCGAGGGTAAGCGGGGTGCTAAGACCGCGCTTTACGCGATCGAGAACGTTTCCCTAATGCTCTCCATCTCGCAGCTTGGTATCACGATCGCGTCGACCTCGCTCGGCGCCGTTGCGGAACCTGCGATCGCCCGCCTTGTTGAGAAACCGATGGTTGCGCTCGGCCTGCCGGCCGCCTCCTCGCATGCGGTTGCGCTGATCGTCTCCCTCTTGATCGTGCTGTACCTGCACGTCGTGTTTGGCGAAATGGTTCCGAAAAACATTTCGGTTTCGCGCCCCGACAAGGCGCTCCTCATCCTCGCGCCTCCGCTCGTTGCGCTCGGGCACGTGTTCCGCCCGATCGTGGTGGGCCTCGACCACCTCGCGAACTGGTTCGTTCGCCTGTTTGGCCTCGAGCCGCGCCACGAGGTCGCCGCAACGTTCACGGCCGAGGAGGTTGCCTCAATCGTGGAGTTGTCGCAGCAGGAGGGAACGATCCGCGATGAGATTGGCCTGCTTTCTGGAACGCTCGAGTTCTCGGAGGAGTGCGCGGGTGAGGCGATGGTTCCGCTAAGCGAGCTGATCAGCCTGCCGCGCGACGTCACTCCCGCGCAACTGGAAAAAGAGGTCGCACAAACCGGATTCTCTCGCTACCCGATCGTGGATGAAGACGGCATACCTATTTACTACATCCACCTAAAGGACGTGCTCCACGCAACTCCCGAGCAGCGCGATCAGCCGGTGGAGGAGTGGCGTCTGCGCGAAATGCCGGTCGTTGAGGCGACGGACGAAGTTGAGGATGCGCTTCGCATCATGCAGCAGTCTGGCACGCACTTGGCGGAGGTTGTGAGCGAGGGTAAGACGGTTGGTGTTCTGTTCTTAGAGGACGTGATCGAGGAACTCGTAGGTGAAGTTCGCGATTCGCTTCAGCGTGAAGACCTGATTTTGGAACGCCATCTCGAACGCGGTGAGGGCTAGGTCTCGAAAAAGTGCGTTCACAGCCAGCGAAAAAGTGACTCTATACACAGCATTTTCGATCTGGTTGCTGAAGGCGTTTCTCCGTTATATGTTCGTTACGAATGTTCCGCTGTTATATTTGGTCGCGGGCTTTGAAAATGCTTGAAGGGAACAGCAAACTTGACTGCACATGACGCTTCGCACGCCGCGCATTTCCCTACCCGCAGGGAGCTTCGCGAGCAGGCGGAACTGGCTCGCAAAAACAGTGAGCAAAGTGGTAAGCAGTCGAAGTGGTTCAGTCTTCTAAAGGGCGGTTTGGTTGCGATCGTTGCAGCCGGCACGGTTGCAGTTCCAGTAACCGGATTTGTAGGCCCCGACACCTCGCTGTCCCTCCCCGCGAAAGCAACAGCAATGCCGGTAGGCCAGGCGTCTTGGGCTACCGCGGAGAACTCGATTATTCCTCAGGCTGAAGGCCTTCGCGAGGTGGCGGCTGCCGCCTCCCGCGCAAAGCTCCGCACGCCCCTCGAAGTGTCCCAGTGTTTGCAGGTGACGCCCGCGAACGGCAACCGCGCTGTTTCGGAGTCGGCGCCGATTGTTTGGCCGATGCTTGAGGGCACGTTCAACATGGCTTCGCCGTTTGGCATGAGGTTCCACCCGGTTCTCGGTTATTCGAAACTCCACGAGGGTATTGATTTGGCCGGTCCGCTTGGAACCCCTATTTTTGCAGCTGCCGACGGTGTAGTGGTTGAGTCTCACCCCGCGGTCGGTGTTGGATACTGGCTTTACATCAAGCACCAGTACGCGGATGGCGAGACGTTCTACACGGCTTACGCCCACATGTTTGAAAGCGATGTTCTTGTTAAAGCCGGCGACAAGGTGACGGCTGGCCAGCAGATCGCCTCGGTCGGTAATACGGGTACTTCAACCGGCCCACACCTGCATTTCGAGGTGCACGACAAGAACGACGCGCTAATGGATCCGGCGCTTTGGCTTGCAGATCAGGATGCTCGCCAGCCGGGTAAAGGATGCGAATAGAGCGCATGTATAGCATTCCGCGAAAAGGATTCCCCCTGGTTATTGCCCATCGCGGAGGCGCCGAGCTCGCGCCTGAAAACTCTTGGGAATCTTTCGAAACTTGTAATGATCTTGGCTTCAACTACGTGGAGTCAGACGCGCACCTCACCGCAGACGGCAAAGTGGTGCTGATTCACGACCCGGTTTTGGAACGCGTTTCCAACGGTTTCGGCGCGGTTGCAACCCACACGTGGGAGGAGCTGCAGGGCGTCACGGTGAACGGCTCCAAGTACGGCCCCGTGCTACTAGAAGATGTGCTTGCCTCATTCCCGAATATGCGCCTCAATCTAGACGCGAAGGAAGAAGCGGTTTGGAAGCCGATGATCGACGTGATCAGGAGGCAGGGCGCAACAGATCGCGTGCTCCTCGCGTCGTTCAACTCCTCCAGGCTCGAGCGCATCCGGGCGTACGCTCCCGAGATTCAAACGTCTATCGGCCAGGCTGAGGCGGCTCGCCTGTTTGGCGCAGTCCACCTAGGCATTGATCGTTTTGTGTCGCGGTCGAACTGGCCTCTTCGCGGAATCGTTGCGGCGCAGGTGCCTTTAACCGCGTGGCGGGTGCCCATCGTGACGAAGCGTTTCGTGTACGAGGCGCATCGCTTAGGACTTGCGGTACATGTTTGGACCCTAAACGAGCCAGGTGAGATTGTTCGCGCGCTAGAAGCGGGTGCAGATGGCATCATTTCGGACAATCCGGTACTTGCTCGCGAGATAATAAAAGCAAGGGGCCGCCTCTAGCGCTTCCCGCCTCGTTTTTCGTTAAAAGATGAGGCTGGTAGTATTGCCAAGGTCAATAAGCGTTTGACAAGCCCCGATAGCTCAGCGGATAGAGCGTCTGCCTCCGGAGCAGAAGGTCGCAGGTTCGAGTCCTGTTCGGGGCGCTTAGTTTTATATAGACACAACTTTTGGAGGTTCACATGCGCGTGCATATTGCCGCAGATCATGCGGGGTTCGAGCTTCGCAACTACCTGATTGAAATGTTGGAAAAGGAAGGCCACGAGGTTGTGGATCACGGCGCGAAGGAGTACGACGCGCTTGATGCATACCCGACCATGTGTATTCCGTGTGCGGAGGCTGTGGCGAAGGAGCCGGAGTCTTTGGGCATTGTGATTGGTGGCAGTGGTAACGGTGAGCAGATGGCTGCGAACCTCGTTGACGGTGTGCGTGCTGCGCTCGTGTGGAATGAGGCGACGGCTGCGCTTGCGCGCGAGCACAATGATGCGAACGTGATTTCGATTGGTGCTCGTCAGCACACGTTGGAGGAGGCGGCGAGCTTCGTGAAGGTGTTCCTTGCAACGCCGTTCTCGAAGGAGCAGCGTCACGCTGATCGTATTGCGCTGATGACCGACTACGAGAACGCTCGCTGCAAGTAAAGTCGGCGAGAAGTAGTACTAGCTGCCATACGCGAAAGTCAGGCTCAGACGCTGGTCTGGGCCTGACTTTTTGTTTGGTTTAGTGACGCTCCTTGCACTTTGGGGTAAAGCCAACCGATTCTCGAACACTGGTTACCGCAGTAGACGGTTTGCCCCTAAGATTAGGGGCGTGACTCCAAAAGATTTAGAAAAGTTGATTCATGAAGTGCTCACGGGTTCGGTGAGCGAAGGCGCGGTCGAGCTGGCCGCTGAAGATATTCCCGAGGAAGTTACCGTTGAGCGCCCTCGAAGCCGCGAGCACGGTGACTGGGCTACGAACATTGCGATGCGTCTGGCGAAGAAGGCGGGCATGAACCCGCGTCAGTTGGCGCAGATTCTTGCGGATCGTCTCGCGGCACGTGAGGGGATCAGCGAAGTTGAGGTTGCGGGCCCCGGATTCATTAACATCCGCCTTGAGGCCGCCTCCGCTGGCGAGCTTGCCCGCACCATTTTGGAGGCAGGTAGCAGCTACGGTCACAACGACTCGAAGGCTGGCACGAAGGTAAATCTTGAGTACGTGTCGGCGAACCCCACCGGCCCGATCCACCTGGGTGGCGCCCGCTGGGCGGCGGTTGGCGACTCGATGGCTCGTCTCTTGAAGGCCGCGGGCGCTGAGGTTACCCGCGAATACTACTTCAACGACCACGGCGCGCAGATCGACCGTTTCGCACGCTCCCTCTACGCTCGCGCTAAGGGCGAGCCGGCTCCCGAAGACGGATACGGCGGCCAGTACATTGAGGACATTGCAAACCAGGTTATGCAAGACGCCTCCGCGGCGGGGGAGCCGAACCCGCTCGACCTGCCGGCCGAAGACGCGGTTGAAGCGTTCCGCGCTCGCGGCGTGGAGCTCATGTTCGCTGAGATTAAAGAAAAGCTTTCCGAGTTCCGCGCTGAGTTCGACGTGTTCTTCCACGAGGATTCGCTCCACGAGTCCGGCGCTGTAGACCACGCGATTGAGGTGCTTCGCGAACGCGGCCACATTTTCGAGCAGGATGGTGCGCTCTGGCTTCGCACCACCGATTTTGGTGACGATAAAGACCGCGTGGTGATCAAGTCTGACGGCGACGCCGCATACTTTGCGGGCGACCTCGCGTACTACCTCGACAAGCGCGGTCGCGGCGCCGACCAGGCGGTGCTCCTCCTTGGCGCAGACCACCACGGCTACATTGGCCGCATGATGGCGATGTGTGAGGCATTCGGCGACGTACCGCACGAAAACCTCGAGATCCTGATTGGCCAGATGGTGAACCTCGTTCGCTCGGGCAAGCCGGTGCGCATGTCGAAGCGCGCGGGCACGATTGTTTCGCTCGACGACCTCCTCGACGCTGTTGGCGTTGACGCGGCCCGCTACTCGCTCGTTCGCGCGTCGATGGATCAGAACCTCGATATCGACCTCGACCTTTTGTCGCAGAACACGAACGACAACCCCGTTTACTACGTGCAGTACGCTCACGCACGCACGGTGAACGTTGGCCGTAACGCGGACGAGCACGGTGTAACCCGCGGCGAGTTCGACCCGGCGGAGCTGTCGCACGCTGCCGACGCTCAGCTACTCGGCGTGCTCGCGGAGTTCCCGGCTGTCGTGGCTCAGGCCGCTCAGTTCTTGGAGCCTCACCGCGTTGCCCGCTACCTCGAAACCCTGGCTGGCGCCTACCACACGTGGTATGCCCAGTGCCGCGTAACTCCGCGCGCTGATGAAGAGGTTAACGCCGGCCACGTGGCTCGTCGTTGGCTAAACGATGCTGTCTCGCAGGTGCTCGCAAACGGTCTTGGCCTGCTTGGCGTGAGCGCGCCGGAGCGCATGTAAGCCGCATGTAGAAGGTGAAGTTATGAACCGCGACCTTGAAAGCCTGAAGGCTCCGCTACCGAGTGAGCGGCCGGATCTTTGGCCGTGGAGTGCCAAGCATGACGGCCAGCTCCACCTCGGTGGTAGGAGCGCTGAAAGCCTCGTGGCTTCGTTCGGGTCTCCGATGTACGTTCTAGATGAGGCTGACCTGATGGGCCGCGCAACGGTGTGGGCCACGGTCATGGCTGAGGAGTTCTGGGACGGCTACGGAATGGGTGGCGGTTCAGCTTACTTCGCCGCGAAGGCATTCATGAGTGCGCGCGTGGTCGAACTGGTCACGAGCGCCGGCATGGGTGTCGACACGGCTAGCCTTGGCGAACTCACTCTCGCTCTTCGCGCGGGCGCCGACCCGAACATGGTTGGCCTGCACGGCAATAACAAGTCCGATGAGGAGCTTCGCCTCGCAATCAGTGCGGGCGACGCCGGAATCGCGCGTATCGTGATCGACTCGATGGATGAAATCGATCGGGTTGCAGCGATCGCGAAGGAGCTTGGCCGCAAGGCGAGGGTGATGATCCGCGTGACTACGGGCGTTCACGCCGGTGGCCACGAGTTCATTGCGACCGCGCACGAGGATCAAAAGTTCGGGCTTTCCCTATCCACGGGGCAGGCGCTCGAGGCCGCGCGTGAGATTGCGAAGCGAGAAAGCCTTGATTTCGTGGGCCTCCACGCCCACATCGGCTCGCAAATCCGTGAACTCGACGCATTTGCCGAATCCGCTTCGCGCCTCCTCGGCCTCATGGGCACCCTCCACGAAGAGGGCATCGAGTGTCGCGAAGTCGACCTCGGCGGCGGCTACGCCATCACCTACACGGGCGAGGATCCGGAGGCGATGAGCCCCAAAGACATTGCGCGCACCCTCGCCGGCGCGGTGCGCACCGCGTGTGAGGAGATGGGGCTCAAGGTACCTCACATATCAATCGAGCCGGGTCGCTCAACGGTTGGCCCCTCGGTCGTCACCCTCTACACGGTCGGTACGGTGAAAGAGGTGCCCCTGGAGGGGGGCTCGCGCCTGTACGTGTCGGTAGACGGCGGTATGTCAGACAACATTCGCCCCGCCCTCTACGACGCCAAATACACGGCGCTCCTTGCAAACCGCACGTCGAAGGAGCCGCTAGTGCTTTCGCGAGTAGTTGGTAAACACTGCGAATCTGGCGACATCGTGGTCACTGAAGTAGCTTTGCCAGCCGACATTAGGGCTGGAGATATCCTCGCGGTTCCGGCAACGGGCGCCTACGGGCACACGATGTCGTCGAACTACAATATGCTGACCCGCCCGGGCACGCTCGGCGTTGGCATGGGGGAGCCAAAATGGGTTGTCTACCCCGAAACTCTGTCGGATCTATTCGCGCGCGACGCAGCGCTTTCACCTGAGAAATAATTGGAGGGAACATGTCGAATCTGCAGAAGGTTGCGGTTCTAGGAGCCGGTACGGTTGGCTCTCAGGTGATTCGCCTGATTGAAGAGAGCCAGGCCGAGCTGGAGGCGCGCTCCGGCGCGAAACTTGAGGTCAATGCCGTAGTGGTTCGGAACTTGGACTCCAAGAGGGACTACGAGATCAAACGCGAGCTACTCACCACCGACGCGAACGCCGCCATCGACGGCGCCGACATCGTGATTGAGCTGATCGGTGGCATCGAGCCGGCATTCACGCACGTAAAGCGCGCGCTGTCTCGCGGAGCCACGGTCATTACCGGCAACAAGGCTCTGCTCGCAAAGCACGGCGCGGAACTGTATGAACTGGCCGAAGCAAACGACACCGACCTTTACTTCGAGGCAGCCGTAGCCGGCGCAATCCCGATCGTTTACGGCCTGCGCGAGTCGATCGCGGGAGACCGCGTAAACCGCCTCCTTGGCATCGTGAACGGCACGACGAACTTTATTCTCGATCAAATGTCGACCACGGGCGCAACCTACGAGGCAGCACTCAAGAAGGCGCAGGAGCTTGGCTTCGCTGAAGCCGATCCAACCGCCGACGTTGAGGGTCTCGACGCGGCTGCGAAGTGCGCGATCATGGCATCGCTCGCATTCCACACGCGCGTGTCGATCGACGACGTCGAGGTCGAGGGCATCACCGGAATCACCGCAGAAGACGTTGCGGAGGCTGCGAAGAACGGCATGGTCGTGAAGCTCCTCGCGGTTGCTCAGCGTCGCGGCGAGGAGGGCATTTTGGCGCAGGTTTACCCCGCGCTCGTGCCGAACACGCACCCGCTAGCAATGGTTTCTGGAGCGTTCAACGCGGTGCTCCTCGACAACGAGTCCGCTGGTCGCCTCATGTTCTACGGTCAGGGTGCCGGCGGCACGCCCACGGCATCCGCGGTTCTATCCGACCTGGTTGCGGGCGCTTCCCACCGCGTGCTTGGCGGTCACGCTCCGCGCGAGTCTCGCTACGCTGACCTCCCGGTTCTCGATCCGAGCATGGCTCAGGCGCGTTTCCAGCTTCGCCTGAAGGTCGCGGAGCGCCCGGGCGTACTCGCCGAGGTTTCCAGCGTGTTTGGTAACAACGGCGTCTCGCTCCTCACCGTCTCGCAAGATGTAGCCGAGGGCGACGTCGCCTCCCTGTCCCTATCGACGCACACCACTTCGGGCGCACAAATGGATGCGGTGAGGCGCGAGCTTGCAGAATCTGAGGTCGTGCTTTCTGTCGAATCCGTACTGCGGATCGAAGGGGAGTAGGCATGCGCCTCACAAACGACACGGTTCGCGCGCGCGTTCCGGCAACGTCTGCGAACCTTGGCCCCGGCTTCGACGCGGCGGGCCTTGCGCTCGGCATTTTCGATGAGGTGGAGTTGCGCGCGGTCGTCGGCAAAACCCACGTGCAGGTGATCGGCCACGGCGCCGGCGAAGTCTCGGAGGGCGAAGACAATCTAATTGTCCGCGCAGTTCGCCAGGGGCTTGAGTACCTGGACGTGCCGCAGGTCGGCCTCCAAATGGTTGCGCGCAACCGCATTCCGCACGGGGCGGGCATGGGCTCCTCCGCGGCCGCCGTGGTTGCCGGCCTAATGCTCGCTCGCGGTCTTGTGGGTGAAGACGCGTTCTCGCTGGAGGAAGTGCTTCAGCTCGCCACGAAGATTGAGGGCCACCCCGATAATGCTGCGCCCGCAATCTACGGGGGAGTCACGTTCTCGTGGATGCAGGAGGAGACCGCTAAAACTGTTGTGATGGCGCCTCCCGCGGGCCTGGACGCCTGGGTGCTTACGCCCAAATATTCGGTGTCCACGAAGGCTGCTCGCGCGGCGCTTCCTCGCGAAGTGCCGATGCAAGACGCCACGTTCAACTTGTCTCGAGCCTCCCTCCTTGCCCTCATCCTTTCGGGAGCGGCGCCGCTTCAGCACCTCATGGATGCAACCGAGGATCGGCTCCATCAAAAGCCGCGTGCGATGGTTATGCCCGCCACGTACGAGCTCGTGCAGTACCTCCGCGAGCAGGGCCTTCCCGCAGTCGTTTCGGGTGCGGGGCCAACCGTGCTCGTGTTCGGTAGCCTCGAGCCGAGCTTGATTGAGGAGGCGAAGGGCGCCGGCTGGGCGGTTAAGAACCCCGGTATTAGCGCGCAGGGCGCGTCGATGGAGGCATCGCGCGGCGGCGCAGACAACTAAGCGGCGGCTCGCGCAGTGAGCGCGTGCGCGTGAAATCGGCTCCCCGGAGGCGGTTGATCATGCTAAAAGCGCCATTTTGTGGGGATTATCAAGGCTTTGAAAGTGCTGATGTTTTAAAAGCCTTGAAATTCCTGCTAATATCAAGAAAGGCTCGTTGAGCCGAAGCTGACAAGGTCAGCATTTCTAATCTTCCATCACGTGTTTCGTGTAGGGAAGAATGCTTTCACATCCACCGATGTTCTTTCTTTCCTGCTTTCTTTGATGGAAACGCTCCTGCCTAAATGAGCAGAGATTTCATGGCTCAAGGCCAACATAAGTGAGGAAATTCGTTGAGCGAAAACCCAACTACTAAGAGGCGCCCACTCTCTCAGATGCGCCTTGCCGAATTGCGTGAAGTTGCCGAAGAAATGGGGCTTCAAGACTATTCGAAGATGCGTAAACCCGAGCTGTTGGCAGCAATTCGCGGTCAGCGTTCCGGCGCTAAAGAGCCCGCTAAAGAAACCCAGCCAGAGCTCAAGGTTGAGCACGCCGAGGAGCCTGCAACGAAACCGGAGGCACAGCAGAAACCCGAGGCGCAGCAGAAGGAAGAGCCTCGCCGTCGTCGCCGCCGCGCAGTTAGTAGCGGGGGTACGCCGGAGGCAATCCAGCTCGACGTGAAGGCAGAACTCGGAGGCACTCAGGCTGCTGAGAAGTCTGAGGAGAAGCATGAAGAAAAGCCCTCCAAGACGCTCGAAGACATCAAGCTACCTTCCGCGGATGAGGCGGATTCTGACTCCGACGGTGAAGGCGAGCAGCAGGGAAGCCGCCGCCGTAACAACCGTTCCAACCAGCGTGACAACCGTGATGATCGCGGTCGTCGTCGCCGCGGCCGTGATCGTAGCAAGCGCCGCCGTGAGGATAACGAGCCGGAGGTCAGTGAAGACGACGTACTGATTCCGATCGCCGGTATTCTCGACGTGCAGGATAACCACGCGTTTGTGCGTACTTCCGGCTACCTGCCGGGCCCGAACGACGTTTACGTGACGCTTGGCAACGTGCGTCGCTGGAACCTACGCCCCGGTGACGCGGTTGTAGGTTCTGTGCGCCAGCCGCGCCAAAATGAGCGTCAGCGTCAAAAGTACAACGCGCTCGTCGCTGTCGATTCGGTGAACGGCATTCCGCTAGACAAGGCGGGGGATCGTCCCGAGTTTGCTAAGCTCACGCCGCTCTACCCGGATGAGCACCTGCGCCTTGAGACCACTCCGCGCGCAATCACGCCTCGCATTATCGACCTAGTCGCCCCGATCGGTAAGGGCCAGCGCGGCCTCATCGTGTCGCCGCCGAAGGCCGGTAAGACGATCATCATGCAGCAGATCGCGAACGCGATTTCGCAGAATAACCCGGACGTTCACCTCATGGTTGTGCTTGTTGACGAGCGCCCCGAAGAGGTAACCGACATGCGCCGCACGGTGAAGGGCGAGGTCATTGCCTCCACGTTCGACCGCCCGGCAACCGACCACACGATCGTTGCAGAGCTTGCGATTGAGCGTGCAAAGCGCCTCGTCGAACTCGGCCACGACGTTGTTGTTCTACTCGATTCGATCACTCGCCTCGGCCGCGCGTACAACCTCGCAGCCCCGGCTTCTGGCCGAATCCTGTCCGGTGGTGTCGACGCTTCGGCACTGTACCCGCCGAAGAAGTTCTTCGGTGCAGCCCGCAACGTTGAGGAGGGCGGCTCGCTCACCATCATCGCGTCGGCTCTCGTTGAGACCGGTTCGAAGATGGATGAGGTCATCTTCGAAGAGTTCAAGGGTACGGGCAACATGGAGCTGAGGCTTTCACGCCAGCTCGCTGAGCGCCGCATCTACCCGGCTGTCGACGTGAACGCTTCGGGTACGAGGCGCGAAGAGATGCTGTTTAAGAAGGAGGAGCTCGCAATCATGTGGCGTCTGCGCCGCGTGATCGGCCAGCTCGACCAGCAGCAGGCTCTGGAGCTCATGCTCGACAAGCTGCAGGATACGCAGAACAACGCTGAGTTCTTGATGACGGTCGCTAAGACGACTCCGAAGGACTAGGCGCTGAAGCGCGGCACCCGATACGTAGGTGCCTCGCGGCAATCTAAATAAGAAGGCGGCGGCAACCAGGGAATCTGGTCGCCGCCGCCTTTGCCTGCGCCTACTTTTAGGAATGCACAGACTGATAGGTCTCGTTCGGCTTCTTCTGGCCCGCCGGAATCGCAACGTCGATAATATTTTCATCTACCGGGCGTGGGCACGTGCCAAACGGCAGGTAGTGGGCGGGGAAGTTATGCGAATAGTTGAAGTCGACCACGTAGCCTTCTTCTGTTTGGCGTAGGGGAGCCCTGCGCCAAAGCGCGGATTCCTTGCCGGAAGTGAGGTCTTCGAAGATCACGAAGGGCTCGGGCGCCTGCGTAACCACGAGCGTGCGCGTGCGGTCTTCAAACTGAATATCCACCTCGCCAATGAAGTTCATGTCGCGCGTGAGGCCCTCTTGGGCCGTGAAAATTTCACGCGTGCGCGGAGCGTCGTAGGGGCGGAAGGTAACGGGCACAACCCACTGCGGTTGATATTCGTACGTGGGTGTTCCGGTGAAAACCTTGCGGAAAAGAGCCTCATCGTCGCGCACGCGAACAAGCACGCGACCGCCGCGAAGCGCAATCTCTGGAACCTTCGAACCCAGGGTGAACTGCGGCATGGGCTGCGAGTCGCTCGGGAACTTGTGCTCACCGGCAGCGGGCTTGCCGTCTAGCGTCACGCCATCACCTTCGGAGAACTCCACGCGTATGAGGTTGCCCTCCACGCTCCAAAGACCGGGAAATTCATCGACCTCTCGAGGGGTTTCATCCAAGAAATCCAGGCTGATTACAGTGAGCCAGCCGTGCGACTTGCGCATGTCAGCATCTTCTTCTTCGCGCCAGCGTTGCCACGCTGTAACTGCGCTATTTCCAGTTGTGGTGTCCATAAGCAAAAGCTAAACGAGCACCGTCTCAATCTCAATAGGAATAAGCCGGTAGAGAACGCGGGAGTAACGTGAGGAATCAGACGTTTTGCGTGTAGATACTTGAGGCAAAACCTGGCAAAATGGATCGGTGGTTCCGGTTCACCAGCGCAAAAAGCGTCTGGACCCGGCATCCTCGAATTCCTTAAGGAGACACCATGAAGCAGGGTATTCACCCCGATTACACCCCGGTGCACGTTACCTGCACCTGCGGCAATGAGTTTGATACGCGTTCGACGCTAGGCGTGGAGGATCTCCGCGTTGACGTCTGCTCGAACTGCCACCCGTTCTACACCGGCAAGCAGAAGATTATGGATACCGGTGGTCGCGTGGCTCGCTTCGAGGCCCGCTACGGCAAGCGCAAGCGTTAATTTTTCTAAGGCGGCGCCGCGCTCCAGGTTGGGAGCGTGGCGCCGTTCCTATAATTTAGGTGATGGGCCCGCGCGTGAGCGCAGGCAAAGTTGAGATTGCGAGGATGCCGGTGAGCAAGGATTATAGCCACGAACTGCAAGCAGTTGCGCCCCTAGTTGAAGAGTACCGGGAGGTGGAGCTGAAGCTTGCCGACCCGGAAGTGTTGACCGACAGGGTGGCGTCTCGCAAGCTCGCAAAGCGTTTTTCGGAGCTTGGTGCGATTAAAGCGGTGGCGGATCGTTTCACGCAGGCGCTCGAAGATTTTCAGGCCGGTGAGGAGATGGCCGAGCTCGATGAGGAGTTCGCCGCTGAACTTCCGGCAATGCAGGAGGCGCTGGAAGAGGCTCACGACAAGCTTGTGCGCACGCTGATTCCGCGTGACCCGTCGGATGCTGACGACGTGATTTTGGAGGTCAAGGCTGGTGAGGGCGGCGAGGAGTCGGCCCTGTTCGCGGCTGACTTGGCTCGCATGTACACGCGTTACGCGGAGGCGAAGGGTTGGAAGGTTAAGGAGCTTTCCTCGACGCCGACCGGCCTTGGCGGTATGAAGGAAATCTCGCTTTCTATCGCGTCGAAGGGCAATGTTGCGCCCGAGGACGGCGTTTGGGCGAACCTCAAGTTTGAGGGTGGTGTTCACCGCGTGCAGCGCGTGCCCGTCACGGAGTCGCAGGGTCGCGTCCACACTTCCGCAGCTGGCGTGATTGTGGTTCCCGAGGTTGAGGACGACGATGAAGAGCTCGTAATCGATCAGAACGATCTGCGCATCGACGTTTACCGCTCGTCGGGCCCGGGTGGCCAGTCGGTTAACACGACCGACTCGGCGGTTCGTATCACGCATATTCCGACCGGCATTGTCGTGTCGATGCAAAATGAGAAGTCGCAGATTCAAAACCGTGAGGCTGCGATGCGCGTGCTGAAGGCGCGCCTCATTCAAAAGCAGCGTGAGGAGCGCGAGGCTGAGGAGGCCGCGGTTCGTCAGTCGCAGGTGCGTTCCATGGACCGCTCGGAGCGAATCCGCACCTACAATTTCCCGGAGAACCGTATTGCCGATCACCGTACGGGTTATAAGGCGTACAACCTCAGTAACGTGCTCGATGGCGATCTTGGCCCTGTAATCCAGTCTGCGATCGACATGGACGAGCAGGAACGCATGGACGCGGCGGGATCTGCTAAGGAATAGAGAATGCCGAATCCTCACGAACTGTTTCGCGAGTCGGTTTCAAAACTTGTTGGCGCTGGTGTTCCAAGCGCGCAAAATGATGCCCGTTTGATTTTTGAGTCGGTTTTGCACGAGCCGCAGTACATGTGGCCGAGCATGATTGATGAGCCGGATGCCGAGGCGCTCACAAGCCTGGTGGCGAAGCGCGCTGGGAGGGTTCCTCTCCAGCATGTGCTTGGAAAAATGTGGTTTTACGGCATTGAGTTGGTGGCTGGCCCGCAGGTGTTTTCGGTGCGCCCCGAGACGGAGGTGCTTGCCCACTGGGCGATCGAGAAGACGAGGCCGGGCGATTCGGTGCTTGATCTGTGTACGGGGTCGGGTGCGCTTGCCCTCGCGATCGCAGCCAACCGCGGCGGTGAGGTGACCGCGCTGGAACTGTCGAGTGAAGCGGCGGAAGTCGCTCGCTTGAACGCGGCGAAGAATCGGCTGAACGTGCAGGTCGTGGAGGCCGACGCGCTCGAGCCGCGAGAAGAATGGCTGGGGAAGTTCGACGTGGTTGTGTCGAATCCTCCCTACGTGCCGCCCCGCCGGCTCGACCCCGAACTCGATTTTGATCCGCCGGCCGCGCTTTGGGGTGGGGGAGAAGACGGCCTGGACTTTATCCGCGAGCTCATCCCCATCGCTTATTCCTACCTAAAGCCCGGCGGCTACTTCGGTATGGAACACGACGACACGCAGGGCGATCAAACCCGCAAACTCGCCGCCGATGCCGGATTCACGGGCGTTCAAACACTGGAAGACCTAAACGGTCGCCCCCGATTTTTGACGGCAAGAAAATCTTCCTAAGAGGCGAAATAATGGCAAGTATGCACATCGAAGCACGCGGCGAAATCAGAAGTGAAGACGCGGCAGCGGTTAAGCAGGTAGTTGATGCCGGAGGCGTCATCGTCCTGCCTACCGATACGGTTTATGGAATCGGCGCAGACCCGTATTCGACTGAGGCGGTGAACGCCGTCCTCGCGGCGAAGGGGAGGGGCCGGCAGATGCCTCCTCCGGTGCTGATCGCAGACCCAGCTGACGCCGCGAAGGTGGCAGCGCACCTCACGCCCGCGGCAAACGCCCTTATCGAGGCGTTTTGGCCGGGCGCACTCACCCTCATCGTCAAGGCCGCGGAGGGAATCCGCTTCGATCTAGGCGACATTAAAGACACGGTCGCAATCCGTATGCCGGACCACCCCGTCACGCTAAGCGTGCTTCGCGAAACTGGGCCGCTCGCAGTCACTTCTGCGAACCTTACGGGGCAGCCTCCCGCGATCGACGCCGAGCAGGCCGTAGGATATTTTGGCGAGGATGTAGCTTGCTACATTGATTCTGGTCCAACTCCAGGTCCCGTTCCCTCAACGATCGTCGACGTAACTGGCGAGGAGCCGGTTTTGCTACGCGAAGGCGTGCTCAGCGTTGCAGATCTTGAGCGGGCGTGCGGGCAGAAAGTACTTACGAACAAGTGAAGCTATACATTCTACTGGTGGTCTTGAGCGCGGGAATCACGTATGTGATGACCGCTATCATGCGTAGGCTGTCTTTAGAATGGCACGTGCTCACGCCGGTTCGCGAAAGGGACGTGCACACGGTTCCAACGCCGAGGCTTGGAGGCGTTGCGATGGCGCTCGGGTTTGCGATCACGCTCTTGTTCGCATCGCAGCTGGAATATTTTGGCCCGGTATTTGCAGAGAATACGCCGTGGGCGGTGATGGGCGGCGTGCTCGCCATCGCGGCGCTCGGGCTTGTTGACGACATTTGGGAACTGGACTGGATGGCGAAGATGGCCGGCCAGATCCTAGTTGCTGTCTTCATGGCGTACAACGGGGTTCAGCTGATCACCTTCCCGATTTTCGGCATAACGATTGGCTCCTCAACGCTCTCCCTCGTCGTCACGATTTTTGTGTTCGTCGCGATCATGAATGCGGTGAACTTCGTGGATGGCCTAGATGGCTTGGCCGCGGGAGTAGTAGGTATAGGCGCGTTCTCGTTCTTCGTTTACTCCTATATGCTTACGCGCGTGACGGGCGCACTCACGTACGCAACCACGTCGTCCCTCCTAGTCGCGATCCTCGTAGGTATATGCGTTGGATTCCTCCCGCACAACTTCCACCCCGCCTCGATCTTCATGGGGGATTCGGGCGCGCTCACCCTTGGCACCCTGGTTGCGGCTGCCGGCATCATCGTTACCGGCCAGATCGACCCGAGCGTGCTTGGCACCGAGCAGGTAATCACCGCGTTCCTACCTATTCTCCTGCCACTTCTTGTAATAGTGATTCCACTGGTCGACATGACTCTTGCCGTTGTCAGGCGCCTGCGCGCCGGCAAGTCGCCGTTCCAGGCGGACCGTCTTCACCTGCATCACCGCCTCCTCAATCTTGGACACACGCACATGGGCGTCGTGCTGATCATGTACCTGTGGACTGCGGTGATCACTATTCCGGCGGTTGCTCTCATTGCGTATTCTCCGCGCCAAGTGGCTACCGTGGCGCTTCCCGCGGTACTCATTAGTATTGTTTTAACGATCCGATTTTTGCCAGGTCTTCGTAAAAAGCTGCAAAGGAACTAGCGAATGTCTACACCTCTTGAAGCAAGTCCGGCGCTAAAGGCTGCCGTATCTAAAACGGTAAGGAACGTGATTGTCGTTGCCGCGCTGATAGGCGTTCTTGCAAGTATTGTGGCTTTCATTTTTGGAGGCACTCTGGCGGGTGTTTCCGCTTTGATCGGAACCGGCGTGGGGGTTGTGCTGGCGCTCGTCACCTGGTTCACGATGACCCTCGCCATGAGCAACTTGGAAATGCAAGGCGCTTTAATGGTCGGTGACTACCTGTTTAAATTCCTGGTTCTAATTGCGACTGTTTTGATCGTGAAGAACTTAACCGGCTTGAACCATACGGCCCTGGGCTTAACTCTTATTCTTTCGGTGATTTTCCAGGCCGCTACGCAAACTTGGACGCTGGCGAGAGCTAAAGTTCCTACAATAGATATGCCTATTAAAGGTAAGAATGAGTAAAAACGTGGTACCCGCCTCATTTAGCCTGCTAACATAGGCGATTGGGACAAGGTAACCTCGACGTGGCTGGTTGCAAGTCCTGCTCCACGGTCAGGTACCATCAACACTTCTACCAGGGGGTGCATCCTGTTCACTGCAACAGTGTCGTCCGCTTTGACAATGGCTAGTCACGGACCTGTTCTAGCGCTACCGGGTTTGGGAGACTTCTTCCCACCCCCGTTCGCATTTGAGGGCACGATCTTCCAGATGAACCGTTTGGTTCTCGTGCGCATCATCGCAACCCTTGCCCTGGTGCTTATTTTCTCGATCGGTGCTTCAAAGGCAAAGCTCGTTCCGTCGAAGGGTCAGTCGATCCTCGAGGGGCTCGTGCTCTTTATTCGCGATTCGGTCGCGATTGAGACGCTTGGTGAGAAGAATGGCCGCAAGTACGCGCCGATCCTCACGGTGATCTTCCTTGGCGTTTTGTTCATGAACATTACGGGCGTTATTCCGGGCTTGAACATCGCCGCTTCGTCCGTGGTTGCCGTGCCGCTCGTGTTCGCACTACTTTCTTACGTTGTGTTCGTGAGTGCGGGCATTAAGCAGTTCGGCACGCTTAGGTTCTTCAAGAATCAGCTGTTCCCGCCGGGCGTGCCCTGGCCGCTGTACATTCTGCTGACTCCTATTGAACTGCTGTCTACGTTCGTGATTCGACCGGCAACGCTCACGATCCGTTTGCTTGCAAACATGCTCGCGGGTCACCTCATGCTTGCCCTCACGTTCTTTGGCACGCACTACCTGTTCTTTGAGGCGTCGGGAGCTTTGAAGGGCGTTGGCGTCCTCACGTTCGCGGGTGCTCTTGCGATTACCGCGTTTGAGATTTTCGTGGCTGGTCTTCAGGCGTTCATTTTCTCGATCCTGACGGCCGTCTACATTAAGACTTCTATCGAATCCCATTAGGCCCAACCGGGCAAACCACAAGTTCCCTTAAGGCAAAAGCCTTTTGGACATATAGAGAAGGAAAGTAAGCATGACTGGTTCGATCGCAGCAATAGGCTACGGTATTGCAACGCTAGGCCCGGCTATTGGCCTTGGCTACATGATTGGTAAGACGCAGGAAGCTACCGCCCGCCAGCCGGAGGTTGCATCCAAGCTCTCGACGAACATGTACATTGGTCTGGCTCTTATTGAGGCTCTTGGCCTTATCGGCCTGCTTCCGGGACTGATCTTCTAACATGACGTTCCTACCCGCAGCAGCTGAAACGGCGGAGCAGCCAAATATTTTGCTCCCGCCGCTGTATGACATTGTCTGGCAGCTGATTGCGTTGATCATTATCGGACTTGTTCTATACAAGTACGCACTACCCAAGTTCAACGCGATCCTCGACGAGCGCGCTCAGAAGATCGAAGAGGGACTATCCGCGGCTGATCGTGCGAAGGAGGCGGAGGCGCTTGCTAAGCGTAAGGCTGAAGAGCTGATGGCTGAGGCAAACGCAGACGCTGGTCGTATTCGCGCCGACGCGAGTGAGGATGCGAAAGCTATTATCGCAGCCGCTCGCAAGGACGCGGAGGCGGAGGCTGAACGCGTGCTCTCGAACGCACAGCGTCAGATTCTCGCCGAGCGTCAGGCAGCCGAGATCTCTTTGCGATCTGAGGTTGGCCTCTTGGCAACCGAACTCGCGGAGAAGATCGTTGGCGAGCACCTGAAAGACACCGAGCTTACGTCTCGTATTGTCGACAGGTTCCTCGACGATCTCGAGTCCGAAACGACAGTACAGGAGTCCTAAATGCGTGCAGCGAGTGAGAACAGCTTTGATGCTGGACTCGAGGTGCTTTTGAGAGCCTTGCGCTCGGACGCGAACGCAATGGCTGTTGCTGAGAACCTTTACGGTATCTCGGACGTGTTGCGTGATTCGGCGCGTCTATCGCACGCGCTGACGGATCCAGGCCGAGCGATGGCTGAAAAGCGTCAGCTCGCGCATGAACTCCTCGAAGGGGGAGTGGAACCGGCAACCATTCAGATCATGCAGGAGCTGGCGGGCAACCGCTGGTCGAGTGCAGATGATCTTGAGGTTGCGGTAGAACGTCTTGGAAACGAGGCAGTATTTGTTGCCGCTGAGAATGCGGGTGAGTTGAAGCGCGTGGAGGAGGAACTGTTCGCGGTTCATAACTTCCTCGCCGCCAACAGGGAGCTTCGGATTAACCTTTCCGATCTCGGTGTTGGTACCGCTCACGATCGCGCGCATTTCGCAGCTCGTTTCTTTGGCGATTCGATCACTCCGTACACGTCGCGACTCGTCCGTCGCTCAGTTCGTCTCTCGATCCACGGCAGGTTGCTTTCGTCTCTGCGTGAACTGACCCACCAGGCGGCAAACCGCCAGGGTCGCCTGTTTGCACGCGTGACGTCTGCCCAGCCGTTAACTGAAGCACAGCTAGACCGTCTTCAGAAGATCCTCGAAACCAAGTACCAAAAGCCGATTGCTCTTAACCATGTTGTTGACAGTGAGTTGATTGGTGGCCTCCACATTCAGGTGGGTGGCGATGGTATTAACGCAACAGTGAGCTCCAACCTGGCTAAGGCCAAACGAGAGTTGGTGCACTGATCCCATGATTTCTCTATTTTTAAACGGTAAGGAAAAGCTCAATGGCTGAACTTTCTATCCGGCCCGAACAGATCCGGGCGGCTCTAGACAGCTTCGTAGAATCCTACGAGCCGTCAGAATCCGCCGCGGAGGAAATCGGCCACGTCACCCAAGCCGCTGACGGCATTGCACACGTCGAAGGCTTGCCGGGCGTCATGGCCAATGAGCTCCTCCGCTTTGAAGACGGAACGCTTGGGCTTGCATTAAACCTCGACATCCGCGAGATCGGTGTTATCGTCCTTGGCGAATTCACCCAGATCGAAGAAGGCCAGGAAGTTCGCCGCACCGGCGACGTCCTCTCGGTCCCCGTAGGCGACGGATACCTCGGCCGCGTTGTTGACCCGATGGGTAACCCCGTCGACGGCCTCGGCGAAATCACCGACCTGGAAGGCACGCGCGCCCTCGAGCTGCAAGCTCCCGGCGTAATGATGCGTAAGTCGGTTCACGAGCCGCTAGAGACCGGCCTTAAGGCAATCGACTCGATGATTCCGATCGGTCGCGGCCAGCGTCAGCTGATCATTGGTGACCGCCAGACCGGCAAGACCCAGATCGCACTCGACGCCATCATGAACCAGCGCGCCAACTGGGAATCGGGCGACCCGAACAAGCAGGTCCGCTGTATCTACGTTGCAGTTGGTCAAAAGGGCTCCACGATCGCAGGCGTTCGCTCCGCGCTCGAAGAAGCCGGCGCCATGGAGTACACGACAATCATCGCGTCTCCCGCGTCCGACCCGGCAGGCTACAAGTACCTAGCTCCCTACACTGGCTCGGCAATCGGCCAGCACTGGATGTACCAGGGCAAGCACGTCCTCATCATCTTTGACGATCTATCGAAGCAGGCGGAAGCATACCGCGCGGTATCGCTCCTTCTCCGTCGTCCGCCGGGCCGCGAGGCATACCCCGGTGACGTCTTCTACTTGCACTCGCGCCTCCTAGAGCGCTGTGCAAAGCTCTCCGATGATCTCGGTGGCGGTTCCATGACCGGCCTTCCGATCATCGAAACGAAGGCAAACGACGTTTCCGCCTACATTCCGACGAACGTCATTTCGATTACGGACGGCCAGATCTTCCTCCAGTCCGACCTGTTCAACGCTAACCAGCGCCCCGCTGTTGACGTAGGCGTTTCGGTGTCTCGCGTTGGTGGTGACGCGCAGATTAAGGCTATGAAGAAGGTTTCGGGCACGCTGAAGATTACGCTCGCCCAGTACCGTTCGATGGCTGCGTTCGCAATGTTCGCATCCGACCTTGATGCTGCAACGAAGGCTCAGCTGGTTCGCGGTGAGCGTCTCATGGAGCTACTCAAGCAGTCGCAGGCTAACCCGTATCCGATTGAGGATCAGGTTGCTTCGATCTGGATGGGTACGAACGGCTACCTTGACGACATTCCGGTGTCTGACGTGGCTCGCTTCGAGCGCGGCCTGCTCGACTACCTGCGTTCGCGCACGGACGTTCTCACGACGATCAAGGAAACTGGTCTGCTTGAGGACGATACTCTCGCGGCACTTAAGGAAGGCGTAGAGGCATTCCACTCCTCGTTCCTCTCGGCTGAGGGTCTGAGCCCGGCTGATGGTGAAGAGGAAGACGTCGAGGCAGAGCGCACTCAAGAGCAGATCGTTCGCGGCAAGAAGGCCTGATCCATGGCAGGTCAACTAAGGACGTACAAGCAGCGAATAGCTTCCACGGAAAAGCTGAAGAAGGTTTTCCGTGCGATGGAGCTGATCGCGGCTTCCCGAATTGGCGCGGCGCGCGATAAAGCAACCTCGGCAGGGCCTTACGAGAAGGCTCTGACGCAGGCTGTTGCCGCCGTGGCAGTTCACGGAGGCTTGGATCACCCGCTAACTCGCGAGCGTACCGACACGAAGCGCGTTGCTGTTCTTGCAGTGACGTCAGACCGCGGCATGGCAGGCGCATACTCTGCGACGATCCTCCGCGAAACGGAGAAGCTCCTCGATGAGCTGCGTGAGCAGGGTAAGGAGCCGGTACTGTACACCTCCGGTAGGCGTGCAGCATCGTACTTCCGTTTCCGCGGTGTGAATATTGCTAAGACGTGGGATGGCGAGTCGGACTCTCCGTCAGCTGAGATGATCCGCGACATTGGCCGCGAGCTTCTTCACGCGTTCCTCGACGAGGATCCGAACACCGGCGTATCCGAAGTGCACCTCGTGTTCACCAGGTTTAAGAACATGGTGTCGCAGGTGCCTGAGATCCGTCAGATGATTCCCCTCACGATCGTTGATACTCCGCAGGAGGACACGGAGCGTGAGAAGGAACTTGGGTTTGAGGACCATCCGGAGCTTGCGTTCCCAGAGTACGAGTTCGAGCCGAGTGAGAAGGACGTGCTAGACGCGCTTCTACCTCTCTACGTTGAGAACCGTATCCGCAACGCGCTACTCCAGGCTGCTGCTTCTGAGTTGGCTTCGCGCCAGCGGGCAATGCACACGGCTACGGACAACGCCGAAGAACTCATCAGAGACTACACTCGCTTGGCGAACTCGGCCCGCCAGGCGGAGATCACGCAGGAAATCAGCGAGATCGTATCCGGCGCCGACGCTCTATCGAACGGCTGAGGCAGGGACAAGGAATAAACATGACTGCAGAATCTAACAAGAATCCGGGTGTGGGCCGTATCGCCCGCGTCATCGGCCCGGTTGTGGACATCGAGTTCCCGCCGGATCAGATGCCCGCAATGTACAACGCACTTCAGGTTGACGTCGATCTTTCAAGTGGCGGCGACGCAGCGAACTCGTTCACGATGACGCTTGAAGTTGCGCAGTTCATCGGTGACAACCTGGTACGCGCAATCGCGCTGAAGCCGACGGACGGCCTCGTTCGTGGCGCTAAGGTGCGCGACACCGGCAACCCGATCTCCGTCCCTGTTGGCGACGTGACGCGCGGCCGCGTGTTCAACGTGGTTGGCGAGTGCCTGAACTGTAACGACGAGAAGATTGAGGTGAAGGAGCGCTGGCCTATCCACCGTCAGCCCCCGACGTTCGATCAGCTCGAGCCGAAGACCAAGATGTTCGAAACGGGCATTAAGGTTATCGACCTTCTCACCCCGTACGTGCAGGGTGGCAAGATCGGTCTGTTCGGTGGTGCAGGCGTTGGTAAGACCGTTCTGATTCAGGAAATGATTCAGCGCGTGGCTCAAGACCACGGCGGTGTGTCCGTGTTCGCCGGCGTTGGCGAGCGTACCCGTGAGGGTAACGACCTGATCCACGAGATGGACGAAGCGGGCGTCTTTGACAAGACCGCACTTGTCTTCGGCCAGATGGATGAGCCGCCGGGCACGCGTCTTCGCATTGCTCTGACGGGCCTCACGATGGCTGAGTACTTCCGTGACGTTCAGAACCAGGACGTGCTGTTGTTCATCGACAACATCTTCCGCTTCACGCAGGCAGGTTCTGAGGTTTCGACGCTTCTTGGCCGTATGCCTTCGGCAGTGGGCTACCAGCCGAACCTTGCAGACGAAATGGGTCAGCTCCAGGAGCGTATTACCTCCGCTGGTGGCAACTCCATTACGTCGCTACAGGCTATTTACGTTCCCGCTGACGACTACACGGACCCGGCTCCGGCAACGACGTTCGCGCACCTTGACGCAACCACGGAGCTTTCCCGTGACATTGCGTCGCGCGGCCTCTACCCGGCAGTGGACCCGCTAGCTTCGACGTCGCGTATTCTCGACCCGACCTACGTCGGTCAGGAGCACTACGACGTTGCTACGCGCGTTCAGGGTATCCTGCAGAAGAACAAGGAGCTTCAGGACATCATCGCGATTCTTGGTGTGGACGAGCTTTCTGAGGAAGACAAGATCACGGTTGCTCGCGCACGCCGTATCGAGCAGTTCCTCTCTCAGAACACGTACATGGCTGAGAAGTTCACGGGTGTTCCCGGCTCGACGGTTCCGCTTACCGAAACGATTGAGGCGTTCAAGCGCATCGTTGAGGGCGAGTACGACCACATTCCTGAGCAGGCGTTCTTCAACATCGGCGGTATCGACGATCTAGAGCGCGCTTGGGCGAAGCTGCAGAAGGCGTAAGTAAATGGCAACGAGAACTGGAATCCTTCAAGTTGAAGTGGTGACCCGCACGGAGAGGCTTTGGCACGGGCGAGCAACGTCGGTTGTTGTTCCGGCTATCGAAGGTGACCTCGGTGTGCTAACCGGGCGCGCGCCGCTTCTTGCAGTGCTGCGTCCAGGTTCGGTTGCTATTGAAACTGAGCTGGAAGGCCGCAAGATTATTAAGGTTTCCGGCGGTTTCGCGTCTGTCGACTCCGACTTCGTAACGATTGTTGTAGAAGAAGGCAACTTCGCGCAGTAGTATCTGTAGAAAAGGAGGAGGGGCATCATGAACGCTTTTTTGTTGGTCATGCTGTCCCTCCTCCTTGTCATATTGTCGATAGCAATCCTTGCTGTGCTCTACCTACTGATTAGGGTTCGCCGCATTGGCCGCATTGTTGGCACGTTTGAGTGCTGGTATCGGCCAGACGCGACGGCCGGTTGGATGTCCGGTATGGCGAGGTTCGGTCAAAAAGACCTGCAGTGGTTCCGACTAGTCGGATTCCAGGTCGGCCCGCAGCTTCGAATGCCGCGCGAGGGCCTAAAGGTTTCAGCACCACTGCACCGTCAAGAAGGCGTAGTAGAAATCGTACTGACCTTTGAGGATCACGTAGCCCATCTAGCTATGCGGGAAGAGTGGTATAACGGCCTCGTTTCCTGGGTTGAGTCCGGCCCTCCAAAACCTAGAGAAGAATACTGATTCGGCGCACCTGCGGGTGCGCTTTTTGCGTGTTTGGCCTCGCCCGATTCCTGCTAGGGTAGTTGGGTGCGTATTGTGATTGCAGATTGTGCAGTAGATTATTCGGGCCGCCTAGACGCTCATTTGCCGATGGCAAAGCGAGTTCTCATGTTTAAGGGTGACGGCTCTGTTCTCATTCATTCAGACGGAGGCTCCTACAAGCCTTTGAACTGGATGACGGCACCTTGCAACTTGCGCACCCAGGAGCCCACCGAGGATGAGACTGAGGCGGGTGTTAAAGACGTTTGGGTTGTCGAAGCTACGAAAACGAACGACACGCTCGTGATCCGAGTAGGGGAGATCTACCTGGACCACGAGGAGAACCTCGGCATCGACCCGGGTCTTACGAAAGATGGCGTTGAGGCGCACCTGCAAGAACTGCTAGCCGACCAGGTTGAAGTGCTGGGGGAGGGCTGGTGGACCGTTAGGCGCGAATACCCAACGGCTATCGGCCCCGTAGACCTGCTCGTTCGAACCGCCGAAGGCAACCCTGTTGCTGTAGAGGTGAAGCGACGCGGCGGTATCGACGGCGTTGAACAGCTAACGCGCTACCTTGAACTCCTTGGGCGAGACCCCCTCCTTGAGGGAATCACGGGGATCTTTGCGGCGCAGGAAATCACGAAGCAGGCGCGCACACTCGCCGAGGATCGTGGGATTCGCTGCGTGCTCCTCGACTACGATGCCATGCGCGGTATTGACGACGTAGACTCCAGGCTTTTCTAACGCGAGCTCCACACCCAGCGCAAAGTTGTCTGATGTCTCACATCTTCGATTAAGTTTGCAGGTCTATGTCACGAAAAGCCGGTAAATACGCGCATATCTCCTTCTTCTTAAACTAACTTTCGAATTGGAGCTTCGCGGTTAGAACTAGACTGTAAATAGTCGTTTACCAAACCTTGGCGACTTTCTACACGTTCTATGAAGGAGCTCTTCTAAAATGAGTGAACCCCAGGTCCTTAGAGGGCGGCTCGTTACGGAAAACGGAGTTATCGACGACGGTGCGGTCGTTTTTGGAAAAACCGTTTTGAAGTCTGGTCTTGCATCGGAAGTTCTGAGCGAAGAAGAAGCAGAGCGCGCGCAGGCTATTGAAGGGTACATTCTCCCCGGTCTTGTAGACGTGCACTGCCACGGCGGTGGTGGAGAGTCTTTCCCGAACGCCGAGACTCCCGAGCAGGCACTCGTTGCGATTATGGAGCACCGCAAGCACGGTACGACGTCGCTTGTTGCCTCCGGCGTAACCGCAGCTGCGGACGTGCTCCGTTCTCGCGCCGTGACTCTCACGAAGCTGTGCAAGGATGGCGAGCTTGCGGGCATTCACTTCGAGGGCCCGTTCGTGTCTGAGGAGCGCAAGGGTGCTCAGGACGCGACTTACATCATCGATCCTGACGCGGAGCTTACGAAGGAGCTGATCGAGCTTTGTGAGGGATACTGCGTAACCATGACTCTCGCACCGGAGAAGCCGGGTGCGTTCGGTGAAGGCTCGGTTGCCGAGGCGCTCATTGAAGGTGGGGCACTGCCGTCTTGGGGGCACACGGATGCAGGCCCAGAGACGGTTCGTGAGGCTCTGATCTACTCGCGTGAGAAGCTTGCTGAGACTGCTCCGCGCTCGCCGAAGGCTACCGCGACGCACCTGTTTAACGGTATGCGTCCGATTCACCACCGCGACCCGGGCCCGGTGCCCGAGTTCATCTCTGATGCGGCAAACGATGGCGCGATCCTGGAGCTGATTGCTGACGGCGTGCACCTAGCGCCTGAAATGGTTCGCTCGGTCTACGAGACGATTGGTCGCGAGCGCCTCGTGTTTGTAACCGATGCTATGGCTGCTGCGGGTATGCCCGACGGCTCCTACCAGCTTGGCCCTCAGGCTGTGACGGTTAAGGACGGTGTTGCTCGTCTAACCGGCGGTGATTCGATTGCGGGTGGTACTTCGCACCTGCTTGATCAGGTTCGCCTGCTTGTGACGGGCGGCTACATGTCGCTTGAGGATGCGGTCTACATGGCGTCTGTTCAGGGTGCGAAGATCCTGGGTGATGAGACGATCGGTCACTTGCGTGAGGGCGCGAAGGGCGACGTGCTTGTGACGAGTGATAGCCTAGAGCCCGTCGCGGTTTACCGTCGCGGCGTACTCGTTTAAGTTTCGTAGGAGGCGCCCCGGTTTGGCCGGGGCGTTTTCTAGTTTGGTGTTTCTATTGCCTGGAGGTTGGTGTGGCTCGCCGCTCAAATAAACGACCGTATAACGAGCCTCATAGGCCACTTGATATGGATCGTTTGGCTTCGATGCCGCGTCAGGTTGAGCGTAGGGGAGGCACGTATTCTGTGCAGCGCTTGTCTCGCGCGGCGAAGGAGTACACGTGCCCGGGTTGTCACCGGCCGATTCAAGTTGGTTCCCCGCACGTCGTGGTTTGGCGTGAGGAAGCGCGTTTTGGGCTGGATACGGGTGTTGACGCGCGGCGTCACTGGCATCCGCACTGCTGGGATAGCGGAGTGTCAAACTTCTACTAGAGACCGCGGTAAACCCTAAACGGCTCTCCACTACTTGGAACAAAAAACTGGCGCCCACCAAAAGGTAGGCGCCAGTTTTCTTGGCTTTTGCCAGAGCTTGAGCTTACGCTTCGCTGTCGGATTCGAAGAGGGAGGGGCTGCCTTCCTCCTCACCGGAGGGTAGGCCCGCAATGGAGCGGGCAACAGGCGAGCCGAGCAGGCCGCGCATTTCGTCAAGGTAGGCGGCGATAGACTCGCGCTGGCGCGAAAGCTTCTCAACCGTGCGCTGCGCGGAAGCACGCTCGCTGAGAGCCTCTTGACGAGCAGACTCACGAAGCTGCTCCGCCTCAGCCTCAGCCGCGGCAATAATCGCTTCAGCGCTTCGGCGAGCATCCTCTTGACGGCGACGCACCACCGCGTCCGTGTCCGTGAGGAGACGCTCAGCACGCTGCAAGGTTTCAGACAGGTGCTTCTCCGCCTCACTCACCTGAGTGCGAGCAGCGGAAACCATAGCCGCCGTCTCCTCGCGTGCCTGCTCATGAGCACGAGCATCAGACTCGCGAGCCTCAGCGCGCATGTCTGCAACCTCCTGCTCGATACGCTGACGCTCTGCATTAGCGGTCGCCTTCGTCTCGTCAGCCAGGGCACGAGCATCGCGCACAACCTTCTCAGCCTCAGCGCGAGCCGCAGAAAGAGCAGACTCGGCAGCAGAGCGAGCAGAATCAAGCGTCTGCTTCGCTTCAGCGTTCGCAGATTCGCGAACCGCCTGAGCATCAGCACCCGCGTCGGCGCGAAGCTGAGCGGCTTCCTGTTCGGCCGCAACACGCATCTCAACAACCTCTTTTTGAACGCGTGCACGCTGCACTTCAACCTCGCGCTCCACGCTGGCGCGCGCGTCGTTCACGTACGTGTTCGTTTCGGTGCGGGTAGCCTGAGCATCACGCTCGGCGGAAGCAAGCATCTCATCAGCGCGGTGCTGAGCGTTAGTAAGCAGAGTCTCCGCTTCGGTGTGTGCGCGCGAAGTGCGTTCGTCAGCCTCTCGACGAGCTTCGGCAAGGAGCGCCTCAGCCTCGGCTTCTGCACGCGCAGTCAGACGCTGGGTTTGGGTGCGGGTGCGCTCCATGAGGGCATCGGACTCAGCCTGAGCCTTCGTGGTTACAGCGGTTGCCTGCTCCTCAGCGGAGCGGAGCAGCTGCTCAACGCGGGCGCCAATGCCCGTGAAGGAGGCGCGCTCCTGCTCCTCGAGGCGTGAGCGAGAATCCTCGAGTTCGGTTTCAAGCCCGCGCGCGCGGTTCTCTGCGATCTCGGCACGCCTGCGCGCCTCAGAAAGGGCAGTCATTAGGGTCTGTAGCTGCTCATCGACCTGAACTCGGTCGTACCCGCGCATTACGATGGGGAAATCTGTCTGCTCTTCGCTCACCGAAGGATCCTCCGCTTAAATAAGGGTGCCTCAAAAAATACACACTGTTACCAGTGTAAGACAAACCGGCGCTTAAGCGTGAAAACTTACAGTTTGGCAGGTTTTGTGAGTACAAATCGTGGTTTTAGTCGCTATCGGCCGCGCAACTGTGGTTTACGCGCGATTTTGCCCCTAATCTGGAAGTTGTATATGTTCACTGGGGGTTGAGAGGTAGAAGGTGAAAATACCGGCTAGACGTCAGGGTATTCCGATTGCATTGGCTGTGCTTGGCATCGTCATGGTGGTGGTTAGTGCGCTGCTGGCAACCGTGTTTCGCCCCGATTCCTCTGTGACCGCAGATTCTGAGCGCCCGGATACTCCTTATTTTGTAACCGCTCCGGGCCTTCTTGGTCTCGTCGATTCGAAAGTTACTGTGACGGCGAATGCGCCCGGCGAGTCTATCGTCATGGTTCTTGGCCGCGGCGACGACGTTGAGGCGTGGCTTGCCGATCTGCCGTACACGCAGGCTACGGGACTTGCGTCGTGGGAGGCTATCTCAGTGAAGGTTCATAACGCGCCTTCCCCGGAGCCGACCGAAACTGATCCGACCGGGGAGGAGCCGAGCGAGTCTGCTCCCTCTGAGCCGGCTGCAACGGAGCCTGAAACCACCGAGCCGGAGGAGGAGGCGACCGCTCCTGAGCTTCCGGCTCTCGAGACGCTAACTTCCTCAGACATGTGGCTCGACGTGCGAACCGGGGAGGGCAGCCTTCGGTGGAACCTTACCGATCAGGACGACGACCTGGTGATTCTTGCCGTAACTGACGGCACAGCACCCGCTCCGGAATTGTCGCTCACGTGGAAGCGTGACATCTCGAGCGCTTGGCTCTACGCGCTCGGCGCTACCGGCGCGATCTTGATCGTTCTTGGCATCGTCCTGTACGTTGCGCTTCGCCGTGTGCTGCTTGAGCATGCTCGTAGCGAGGAGGCGAAGAAGCGCAGGCGTGAGGCTGTGGAGAAGTTCAAGAACCTTGCAAACCGAAAGCCCGCTCGCCAAGACGCAGCCGAACAAAAGCGTGCTGAGGAGGCAGCCGGAGATGCGGATGCGCCTCAAAGCGGTGCGGTTCCCGCTGTAGCTGCCCCCGCCGAGGACGATGCTACTAAGCGCAGGCGCATCGCGGTGTTGGAGCGTCAGCGTCGCATGCTTGCGGAGGAGCGCACGCAGATCGAAACGACGATTGACGGCAAGACGCACGTGCTCCCCTCTCGTAAGGCGATTCGTGAGGCGCGCGAGCGCGGCGAGGCTGAGATCTCTATGGGCGGGCAGACTTTTGCAACCGGCCTCATTCCGGTGATTCCTCGCAATGAGCCGGAGGCTGGGAAAGAGAAGGAGGACGAGTAATGAAGAAGTCCTTAACCGCAACTATCGCAATCGTGGCGCTTGCCAGCGCGGGCCTGGCGGCGTGCACAAACGACACCCCTAAACTTCCTGCGCCGCAAACGCAGGCGTCTGAAGACAGTGCGCCGAACCTTGACGAAACGCAGGTTGCGACCGTTATTGCCGAGGTGGAGGAGACCCTCCAGGCCGGTGATGAGGCGCTCGACGCTTCGCTAATCGACCCGCGTGCGAAGGATCCGGCTAGGGCCATGATTTCGGCTATCTACAATCTTGCAAAGGCAAGGGGAGAGTCGGTCACCTCGGTTGATTGGGATGAAGACGCTGCGACGGTTACTCAAACCGATTCTTGGCCGCGCGCGATTGTGGTGCCCAGCAAGCCTGTGGAGGGGGAGCTTCCAAAGATCGCTGTGATCACGCAGGATACGGCTCGCGATCCCTACAAGCTGCAAAGCTGGGTTCGCATGTTCCCCGGCGAGTCGCTACAGACCATTTCAGTGTCGGAGGGTTCGCCCGTAGTTGAGGTGAACTCGAACAAGTTCCTCCTCACTCCAAAGAAGGCTCTCACCACCTGGACTGAGAAGCTGGACGGCACTCCTGAAGACGCAGAACTCTTTGAAGAGGACGAGTTCACGCTCGAATACCAGGATCAGAAGAGCAAACTCACGGAGGCGCTCGGCGAGAACGGCAAGGTTACGTTCGCCGCGACCGCCGCGGAGGAGCCGCTAACCGCAGTGCAGATGCCCGACGGTTCCGCGCTCGTGCTTGGCCACATTACCTACACGGTCACATACGAGCGTGTTACAGAAAACGCGAAGATCAAGCTCGGTGGCACGGTTGCTGAACTGATGGACGATCCGCAGGTCACGGATAAGCCGGTGGAGGTTACCTACATCGTTTCTGTAGCTCTCACCGTGCCGTCTGCCGAAGCTAGTGCGAAAATTCAGATGATTGGTGCGGAACGCCAGATTCTAAAGATCCGCACCGTAGAGTAAAAGTTTGCGAATAAGAAAAGAGTGATTTGATGGCGGAGAATTTGCCAGCAGATACGTTTGGCGCGGTTTCTTTGGAAGGTGGCGCCGGCGCGCCGCAGGATGCGCCAGGCCTTTCCGGCCCGATTATCCGCGACATCGACGAGGCTGATCTAGAAGAAATCGTCCAGATATCAAACCAGCTACCCGTCGTTATCGACCTTTGGGCGGATTGGTGCCAGCCGTGTAAGCAGCTCACGCCTATTCTTGAAGACATTATTCGCGAGCTCGACGGCCGCGTGGTGCTCGCCAAGGTCGACGTTGAGATGAACCCGCAGCTCGCGCAAATGTTCGGCGCGCAGTCCATCCCCACCGTGGTTGCAGTGATCGCCGGCCGCCCCGTGCCCCTCTTCCAGGGAGCACAGCCGAAGGAGCAGGTTGTTGCTGTTTTCAACGAGCTTTTGAAGATTGCCGCAAATGCGGGGCTAACTGGCCGCATGATTGACGCTCCCGAGTCTGATACGCCGAAGGCTAATCCGCTACATGAGGCTGCGCTCGCGGCTGAGGATGCGGGCGACTTGGATGGAGCGATTGCCGAGTGGAACAGGGTTTTGGCTCAGGCTCCTAAAGACCAGGTCGCGAAGGAGGCTATTGCCCGCCTGAACTTGGCTAAGCGTGTGAAGGAGGGGGAGGACGACTCTCCGCTTGCGATGGCTGACGCCGCGTTCGTGCAGGGCGATGCTGATTCAGCGTTCGGTATTCTTCTCGATCAGATTGCAAAGACGAAGACTACCGACCCTGAGACGTTTGAGGCGGCTCGTGCTCGCCTGCTTGAGATGTTCACGGTTCTTGGTGCAGATCCTCGAGTTAAGGCCGCCCGCGCACGCCTTTCCAGCCTCCTGTTCTAAGCACTCGCAGGCCGAACCCCGTAGCGGGCAAGTCTCGCTCTGCAGTGCCTGCGATTC
>JAUNLN010000016.1 GCA_030532245.1 Actinomycetaceae bacterium | reverse complement strand
CGGATAGAGGTTAAAGGTGACAACTTCGGAAATCTATTCATGGATAAGCGTTAAAGGTGATAACCTGGCGTAACCTTTCATAGATAACTGTTAAACATGAATAGTTTTACAGTCTGGTCATGTTTAACTCTTAAAGGGGTGAACCATGGGTACTTTGACAGCCGCTAAGTGGGAGCCGAACCTCAGCCTGCCCGGCCGCGCCAACCAGCAGGGCGGCATCTATTACTACTACACCCCAGACCGCCTAGCGGACCTCCAAATCAAAATCGACCCCGAACTAAGCTCCTACATCGCCCAAACCGAACGCCGCGTGAGGCAACTAATCGACGCAGACGGCGCCACCGAACTTCGAGACCTATCAAGATTCCTCCTCCGCTCCGAAGCCATCGCCTCATCACAAATCGAAGGCATTGTCCCCGCCGCCAAACAGATTGCGCTTGCAGAAATCGGGGAAGCTGAAGACATCCGCGGCATCTCCGAAGCCGCGCGGCTCGTGGCACGCAACATGACAGTCGTCAGCGAAGCTTCAAAACGCCTAGCCCAAGCCGAGAAAGTCACCTCCGCCGACCTCGAAGCCCTCCAAACCGCCCTCCTTGGAGACGACACCTCCTCCGCAGGAATACGCGGCGTCCAAAACTGGATCGGCACCTCGAACAGCCACCCCCTAGACGCCGACTACGTTCCACCCGCACCACACCTCGTCCCCAGCCTGCTCGAAGACCTCCTCGAATACCTGAACGGCGCCACGCACAGCTCCCTAATCCAAGCTGCGCTCATCCACGCGCAGTTCGAATCAATCCACCCGTTCACAGACGGCAACGGACGCGTAGGCCGCGCCCTTATCCACACCGTCCTCACGAGGCGCGGCCTCACCCCCAGCCAAATCCTGCCGGTCAGCCTCATACTTGCAACATTTAAAGAAACCTACGTCGAAGCCCTCAGCGCCACACGTTTCGAGGGCGATCCAAACGCGCCTGAAAACGCCTCCCGCATCCGAGACTGGATACACCTTTTCACCCAAGCGGTAGACCGAGCGGTAACGCAGGCCGAAGAGTTTCGCGGCAGCATCATCGAACTGCAGGAGGAATGGAACCAAAAACTCGACGAATACCGCGCCTCAAAAGGCTTCACGCGAGCGCTCCGGTCTAACTCCGGCGTTGCCCGAATCCTTAGCAGACTGCCCGGAACACCCGTTTTGACGGCCAAAACCGCACAGCAGATTTACAACCTCTCAGCACAAAATGCGAGTGAGGCACTAACTCAGCTCCACGAGGCGGGCATCCTCTCCACGCGCAAAATCTCGCGCGGAACCACTGCCTACATCGCGCACGACATCCTCGACCTGGTCACCCTCAAGGAACGCGCTCTAGCCTCCACCCAGTTCGACACGCGAGCCAGCAAACCAGTGAGGCAAGTGCCCGCGCTACCGCAAAACTAGTACGCGCGAGTGCGAACGGCAGCCTAGACGGGAGGCATTCCTACCTGCTTAGCGGGCAACCGGCGCAGTGGATCTTCACCTGATCCGACGTGCCCGTACCGCAAGCCCCCAAACCCGACGCGCACAGCGACCCCGCACTATCCAGCTTGCCAGAACGCCTCAAGTGATCAACCATCACCTCAGCAATCTCAAGACGCAAACCCGCGCGACTGGCCGCCGACTCAAGCGTCGAGCCGGCCTGCAACTCGCCAATCAAACGATAGAGCGGAGGCTTCGTACTCATAGGAAAAGCTTCCCAACCTGGAAAATAACCACCGCGAGCACCCAAGCCGACGTGAGCTGCACGCCCATCGCGCCAAGCGTCCAACGCCAACCAATCTGCCGCTTCTGCTCCGCAACCGTCGCCAAACACGGCGTATACGTGAGCACAAACACGAGGAACGCAAACGCAGCGAGCGCCGCATGCTCACCAGCCGTACGCTCAAACGTGGCAGTCACAAGCTCCGGCAACGAACCCAAATCCTCACCGCCATCCTCCGCGTTACCAGCCGCCTCCTCGCCGAGGTTATACGACGTGACGATCGACGAAATCACCGTCTCCTTCGCCACAAACCCCGTCATCAGCGCGCCCGTCATATGCCAATCGCCAAAACCAGTCGGCTTAAAAATCGGCTCCAACGCCTGCGCAGTCGCCCCGTAAATCGAATCCTCCATCGGCAGTTCCTCATCCGCGAAACTGTAACCCGACACGACCGGCACGGAACCCATCAGCCACACGACCAGCGTCATCACAACAATGATCTCGCCCGCGCCCTTCACAAACGACCACGCGCGATTCCACGTATTCTGCAAAATCACGAAAACACGCGGCATCTGATACGCCGGCAAAATCAACATCAGCGGAGCACGCGACTCCCCCTTCGTGATGAACGGCTTCAACACGAGCGCGCCAAGCACAACCATCACAAGCGACAGCACGTACATGAGGAACACGACGTTACCCGCCGACTCCCCAAAGAAAATACGCGCAATCATCAGGTAAATCGTGAGCCGCGCAGCACACGACGTGTACGGAATAATCAGCGTAGTTACGAGCCGCTGCCTCGCATTCGGTAGCGTGCGAGTCGCCGCAAGCGCAGGCAGGTTACAACCAAAGCCCATAATCAGCGGCAAAATCACGCGCCCATCCAACCCGATCATGCGCATCACGCGATCCCCCAGGAACGCGGCTCGCGCCATGTAACCCGAATCTTCCAAAATCGCGATCGCAAGGAAAATGATGAACATCAGCGGGAAGAATGAGGCAACCACGCCGAGCCCCACCGCAAGGCCATTCACGAGGAGCGACTCGACCCACGTGCTACCAAGCCCCACCGACTCGATCACCCACGTGAGCCCGTTTGCGAGCGAGAAGGCACCCTCCTCAGTACTAGAAAACAGGCCGTCGAAGAACTCCTGCACGGGCGCAGTCCAGTTGGTTGCGATCTGGAACAAGAGCCACATGACCGCGAAAAACACGGGAATACCAACCACCGGATGCAGCAGGAGCGAGTCGATACGATCCGAACGCGACGGTTTCTTCGACGCCTCCTTGCTTCGGCCCGCGTCTTTCTCCACCTGTTCGACCCATTCAAACAGTTTCGCCGCGCGGTCAAACTCTGAAGTTTCTGCGGCTCGCACGGCCTCCGCCGACGAGTCAATCGCGTCTCCCGAGGGAAGATTTTCCGCAGTCGAACAGCCGCAGTCCACCGACGAGGCAGCCGGAACCCCCTCGCCGATGCCGAGGATTTGCTGGCCCTTCGCGTTTTTAATCTGCTCGAGCGCCGCCTGCGCGGCAAGCTGGTTGTAGCCCGGAGCCGTCGGGTCGGGCACCACCGACTTCACGCGTGGGCGCGAAATCAGGCCCGTACGAATCAGATCCTCAATCGCCTGCACGCCCTCACGCGTGCGAGCATCAGCCGCCAGCACGGGAATACCGAGCGTGGTCGACAAGGAGGCGGCATCCACAACCTCACCCTCATGCTCGACAACATCAACCATGCTTATAACGGCGACGATTGGGCGACCCGTCTGGGCAACCTGGCCGAGGAGGTATAGCGAGCGCGTCATTGCGGAGGCGTCAAGCACAACTATTACAAGATCAATCGAGTGACCCTTAGACCTGTCGGTAGCAGAACCTGGGACGCCTGCGAGCGTGTCAACGACGACCTGCTCGTCTGGCGAGTTAGCAACGAGAGAGTACGTGCCCGGCAGGTCCAAAACCCGCACGCCAAGGCGTGTTGAGCGCCCTTGCATCACCTCGACCGTAGTACCGGGAGCGTTCACGACCGCCTGGTGCGACCCCGTGACCGCGTTGAAAAGAGTGGATTTACCGACGTTTGGATTTCCTACCAGAACCACGGTTTCGCGCCCGCGCGCAGTAAGCGACCTTGCATCTATGAATACGCGCGCATTCGGGTTGTCGCAGTCTTGAGGTTCCCTCGGGGAACAGTGCGGGCAGCTCACTTCGCGACCTCCACGTCGATCAGCTTGGAGGAACGGGCATCAACGGCGACGCGCGCACCCCCTACGTTTAGAACCACCCCGCCAAACGCCGCCCTGTTCGTAACCACGAACTGTGCGCCGGAGCGCAAACCCAGTTCTTGAACGCGGAGCTGGTAGCACGGTTGGATTTCAACGTTACGCAGGTGACCGCGATCACCGCGTTTGCATTCAGAAAGTTTCACGCCAACCACCTTAGATAAGGCATACCTTACTTGCAATGACCCTTTCCTAATTCGAGGGGCTTTCTTGACTGTCGCCAACAAAACCCCGCAAATAAAGGGAAAACTAGGGGGTGCGAAGAAAAATACGCCCGTCAAGCCACCCGAATTACGCAACACCGACAGTTCTTAATGTATCACATTTTCGAAACATTAGCGTTGCATAAATAAGGGGCTGGGCCGGAGTTACTCCAGCCCAGCCCCTTACAGCTAGCGTCTATTAGCCTTCCATTACCGCTGCGCGGCCAGCCTCGAGACGAGCAACCGGAACGCGGAACGGCGAGCAAGAAACGTAGTTCAAGCCAGTCTTGTGGAAGAAGTGGACCGACTCCGGATCGCCACCGTGCTCACCACAAACACCCAGCTTCAAGTCCGGCTTCGTCGAGCGGCCACCCTGCGCACCGATCTCAACGATGCGGCCAACACCGTGCTGGTCGATCGTCTCGAACGGAGAAACGCCGAATACAGACTCCTCGATGTAGGTCGGGAAGATCGTGCCCTCAACGTCGTCACGAGAGAAGCCCCACGTGGTCTGCGTAAGGTCGTTCGTGCCGAACGAGAAGAAGTCAGCCTCGCGAGCAAGATCCTCAGCAGTCACAGCAGCGCGCGGAAGCTCCACCATGCAGCCAATCGGGAAGTCGTGCTCAACACCAGCAGCCTCAATCTCCTCACGGATCAGGCCCTCAGCCTCAGCGCGAATCATGCGCAGCTCGCGAACGGAGCCAACGAGCGGAACCATGATCTCCGGACGGGGATCCAGGCCCTCCTTCTTCAGCTGCAGCGTTGCGCGAACGAGTGCGCGAATCTGGATCGCGAACAGGCCCGGAAGCAGGATACCGAGGCGAACACCGCGGGTACCAAGCATCGGGTTGGACTCGTGCATGCGGCGAACAGCCTCAAGCATCTTCAGCTCGGTAGCCGGAACGTTCTCACCCTTAGCCTGGGCAACAGCAACCTTGACCTCAAGCTTCGTAAGATCCGGGAGGAACTCGTGTAGCGGCGGGTCGATGAGGCGAACCGTCATCTCCTTGCCGTCCATTACGCGAAGCATGTCAACGAAGTCAGCGAACTGGAGCTCCTGAAGCTTAGCGAGCGACTCCTCACGGTTAATCGAACCCGGCTCAGAGAGGATCACGCGCTCAACGAGCGTGCGGCGATCGCCAAGGAACATGTGCTCGGTACGGCAAAGGCCAATACCCTGAGCGCCGAAGCTAACTGCGCGCGAAGCATCGCCCGGCGTGTCAGCGTTAGCGCGAACATCGAGGCGGCGCTTCTCGTCAGCGTGCGTGAGGATGCGGCCCACCGACTCGATCAGGTCAGCGCGCCTCTCGCCGGCGCCAGCCGCCACACGACCAGCCTCAAGACCATCAGCAAGGTACGTGGTTACGGCCGAATCCGTAACCGCAACGTTGCCGAGGAAAACCTCACCGGTCGAGCCGTCAATAGCGATAGTCTCGCCGCCCTCGAGCAGCATGTCGCCCACCTTGATGAACTTGCCGTTCTCGTGGATCTCCAGCTCTTCAGCGCCAACAACAGCGGTCTTACCCATACCGCGAGCAACCACAGCAGCGTGCGAAGTCTTGCCACCGCGAGCGGTCAGAACACCTTCAGCGGCAACCATGCCCGGCAGGTCATCCGGGTTGGTCTCACGGCGAACGAGAATAACCTTGCGGCCCTCCGCAGCAGCAACCTCGGCCTCCTGGTTGTTGAACACAATCTCGCCCACAGCAGCACCCGGGGATGCAGCCATACCGCGCGTAACCAGCGTCTTGTGAGCCTTCGCGTCGAACTGCGGGAACATGAGCTGAGTCAGCTGGTTGCCCGTTACGCGGGTCAGAGCCTCATCCATGTCAATCAGGCCCTCATCGACAAGCTGGGTTGCAACGCGGAACGCCGCAGCAGCCGTACGCTTACCAACACGCGTCTGAAGCATCCACAGCTTGCCGCGCTCAATCGTGAACTCAATGTCACAAAGGTCGCGGTAGTGCTTCTCCAGCTTGTCCATGATCGCAAGAAGCTCGTCGTACGACTTCTTGTCGTGCGTCTCAAGCTGAACCAGCGGCTCCGTGTTACGAATACCCGCAACAACGTCCTCACCCTGAGCGTTCATCAGCAAGTCGCCGTACACGCCAGCGTGACCCGTGGAAGGGTCGCGCGTGAAGCAAACGCCCGTGCCGGAATCCTCGCCCATGTTGCCAAACACCATCGTCTGGACGTTAACGGCAGTACCAAGATCATCAGAAATACGCTCGCGACGACGGTAAATCTTCGCGCGCTCGGTGTTCCACGACAGGAACACGGCCTCAATGCCAAGATCAAGCTGCTCGCGCGGATCCTGCGGGAACTCGCGGCCAGCAGCCTCCTTCGTGATCTCCTTGAACTGCACAACCAGTTCCTTAAGATCCTCAGCGGTGAGCTCGTGGTCGAACTTAACGCCGCGGTCTTCCTTCATGCCATCCAGCGCGTCCGCGAACAGGGCACCTTCAATGCCAAGAACCGTGTCGCCGAACATCTGCACGAGACGACGGTACGAATCCCAAGCAAAACGCTCATTGCCGGAAACCTTAGCAAGACCCTCAACGGACTCATCGTTAAGACCGATGTTCAACACCGTGTCCATCATGCCGGGCATCGAGAACTTAGCACCGGAACGTACCGACACGAGTAGCGGGTTGCTAGGATCACCCAGCTTGCGACCCATCTTTTCCTCAACGGCCGCGAGGCGCTCCGTTACCTCCGGAGCCAACTCCTCAGGAACGCCTCCAAGCTTCATGTACTCACGGCATGCGTCCGTGGTAATCGTGAATCCAGGAGGAACCGGAAGTCCGAGCTTGGTCATCTCAGCAAGGTTTGCACCCTTGCCACCAAGCAGATCCCTCATGTCCTTGTCGCCTTCGGAAAAATCGTAGACGTACTTGACCATTCGTGGCCTCTTCTTTCCTATAACTAATCTTTGTAGCCGCTCCATCACGGCACGTGCTTGCACACTGTTTTCTAGGGTAACAACTACTGCACAAGTTCACCCAACGCAGAAGCCCCTACGAAAATCTGACCATTCGGCCTGAAAATTATAGCGGAAAACAAAGCGCTCCCCGCAAAGAGGTATCCGATCTCTCAGATCTCCTCGCGGGGAGCAAAGTGCAAATATGCGGTTAGTAAAGAGTTAGGAAACTGCGGGGCGCCTGGGCGTGAAAGTGAAGCGCTTTTCGCCTTCAATGCCCTCAGCATCGACCACTACGGTGTCGCCACGCTCGATTTCGCCGAACAAAATCTTCTCCGAAAGCATGTCTTCAATCTCACGCTGGAGGGCGCGACGCAGCGGACGAGCACCGAGAACTGGGTCGAAGCCCTTGTCGGCGAGTAGCAGGCGTGCCGCCTCCGTCATCTCGAGCTGCATGTTCTGATCCGCCATGCGCTCAGCAAGCTGAGCCACCATCAGGTCGACGATCTCAACGATCTGCTCCTTCTGGAGCGGCGGGAACACGATGGTCTCATCCACACGGTTCAAGAACTCGGGGCGGAAGTGCTGCTTCAGCTCCTCATTCACCTTCTGCTTCATGCGATCGTAATCGTTCGCCTGAGCGCCCGGCGCCTGGAAGCCCGTGAGCACGCCCTTGTTAATGTCGCGCGTACCAAGGTTCGTGGTCATGATGATGATCGTGTTCTTGAAGTCCACTACCCTACCCTGGGAGTCCGTCAAACGGCCCTCCTCAAGAATCTGGAGTAGCGAGTTGAAGATGTCGGCGTGAGCCTTCTCCACCTCGTCGAACAACACCACGGAGAACGGGCGACGGCGAACCTTCTCGGTCAACTGACCGCCCTCGTCGTAACCGACGTAACCCGGAGGGGCACCAAACAGGCGCGAAGCCGTGTGCTTCTCCGAGAACTCCGACATATCCAGCTGGATCAGCGCATCCTCATCGCCAAAGAGGAACTCTGCGAGCGTCTTCGCAAGCTCCGTCTTACCAACACCGGTCGGGCCGGCGAAGATGAAGGAGCCACCCGGACGCTTCGGATCCTTAAGACCCGAACGCGTGCGGCGAATCGACTGAGACAGTGCGCGAACCGCGTCATCCTGGCCAATAATGCGCTTGTGGAGCTCGTCTTCCATATGCAGAAGCTTCTGCGACTCAGCCTCGGTTAGCTTCACAACCGGGATGCCCGTAGACATTGCGAGAACCTCAGCAATCTCAGGCTCGCCAATCTCACTGATCGTGTCGCTGTCGCCGGCACGCCAAGACTTCTCCTGCTCGTCACGTTGCTCCGCGAGCTTCTTCTCCTCGTCGCGAAGCGCTGCAGCGCGCTCGAAGTCCTGATCGTCGATCGCGGACTCCTTGTTGCGGCGAACCTCCGCAATGCGCTCGTCGAGCTCGCGAAGCTCCGGCGGAGCCGTCATGCGACGAATCCTCATGCGAGCACCCGCCTCATCAACCAGGTCGATTGCCTTGTCAGGCATGAAGCGATCCGACACGTAGCGGTCCGCAAGCTGAGCGGCCGCGGCCAGCGCCTCATCCGTGATGATGATGCGGTGGTGTGCCTCGTAGCGGTCGCGAAGACCCTTCAGGATCGAAATCGTCTCTTCAACCGACGGCTCGTCGACCTTCACCGGCTGGAAACGACGCTCCAGGGCTGCGTCTTTTTCAATGTGCTTACGGTATTCCTCAAGCGTGGTTGCACCGATCGTCTGGAGCTCACCGCGAGCGAGCATCGGCTTTAGGATCTGGGCTGCGTCGATCGCGCCCTCAGCCGCACCCGCACCAACGAGCGTGTGAATCTCGTCGATGAAGAGGATGATGTCGCCGCGCGTGCGGATCTCCTTCAGCACCTTCTTCAGGCGCTCCTCGAAGTCACCGCGGTAGCGCGAACCCGCAACGAGGGAACCCATGTCGAGGCTGTAAATCTGCTTGTCCCGCAGCGTTTCGGGCACGTCGCCGCGCACGATAGCCTGCGCGAGGCCCTCAACGACGGCGGTCTTACCAACGCCCGGCTCACCGATAAGCACGGGGTTGTTCTTCGTGCGGCGCGACAGAATCTGCATTACGCGTTCCATCTCCTGCACGCGGCCCACAACCGGGTCGAGCGAACCCTCGCGGGCGGCATTCGTGAGGGAGCGGCCAAACTGCTCCAAAATCGCAGAGTTCGACTGCTGCTCGCGCATGGGAGCGCCCGCACCAACCGACTCGCGGCCACCGGACTGACGCTGGTATCCGCGCAGAAGCTGGATCACGGTCTCACGCAGCTGACCCAAATCGATGTCGAGCTCCACCAAGACCTTCGTTGCAACGCTTTCGCCCTCACGGATCAAACCGAGGAGCATGTGCTCGGTGCCGATGTAGTTGTGGCCAAGCTGGAGCGCCTCGCGTAGTGCGAACTCGAAAACCTTCTTCGCACGCGGCGTGAACGGGATCGTGCCCTTCGGCTCCTGCGAGCCCTTGCCGATCATCTCAACAACCGTTTCGCGAACGGCGTCCGGCTCGGCGCCCATCATTTCAAGGGCCTTAGCGGCAACGCCTTCGCCCTCTTCAATCAAGCCGAGCAGCAGGTGCTCAGTGCCAATGTAATTGTGATTGAGGCTACGCGCCTCATTTTGCGCGAGCACCACAACGCGGCGAGCGCGGTCGGTAAACCTCTCGAACATAGATAGCCTCCCTCAAGATTGCATTACTTCCACATTAAAGGTCGGCGCAACCATTTTCGCGTTTGTTCACCATTAGCTTGAAAATGCGTATTCGCAGGCGCTTGCGGGAGGTTTTATGCTCAAGCCTCGAGAAGGATAGTTACCGGGCCGTCGTTCGTGAGGCTCACTTGCATGTTCGCGCCGAAGCGGCCGGTCTCTACGTGCAGGCCGTATTCGGAGCGCAGTTCTTCGACCACCGCATCGACGAGCGGCTCAGCCACGTCGCCGGGGGCGGCCGCCTGCCACGTTGGGCGCCTGCCCTTTCGTGCGTCCCCGTACAGGGTGAACTGGGAGATCACGAGCACGCCGGCGCCTACGTCTGTAACCGACTGCTCCCCCTCCAAAATCCGAAGCGACGCAATCTTGCGGGCGATAGTTTTCACCTGCTGCGAGCCGTCGTCGTGGGTAACGCCCACTAAAACGCAAAGGCCGGTGCCATCGACGCGGCCGATGACCTCCCCGTCTACCGACACCGAAGCGCCCTGCACGCGCTGAATTACTGCCCTCACAGCGACATCCCTCCGACGTTTAGGCCGCCCTGACGGCCGGGGCGAAGGTCACGGCTCGCGCGGCGAAACTCCTCGCCCGGGCGCTCATCAGGTGTTGCCGTGGAGCGGCCAAGCGGGTCGACGATAACCTCCTGGGCGGCCGAAATCGGGCCCTCATCGGTTTCAACATCGAGCTCTACGTCTAGCGCGATTCCGCGGCGCACGAGAGCAAGCGCGATCGGGCCCCAGTCTGCGTGGCGCGCAACCGAGGTCACGCGGCCAACACTGCGGCCCTTCAGTTCGACGGAGGCGCCCGGCTTCACCACGCGCGTTTGCGAGCCGTCAAGCTGTAGTAGCACGAGACGCCTCGGCGGCTTACCCAAGTTCACGATTCGCGCAACCGTTTCCTGGCCCGAGTAGCAGCCCTTCTCCAGGTGGACCGCCGTGCGCAGCCAATCGAGTTCGTGAGGCACAGCCTTCTCATCCACCTCGCGGCCAAAGCGTGGGCGCAAGTCTTCGATTCGTAGCGCCTCCCAAACCACGCGGCCCGCCCACGATCCGCGCTCGTCCCACGCGTTTGCGAACGCCTCCAGGTCGGCGCGGTTCACGCCGTGGAGCACGCGAGTGCGGCCTGCCGCCGGGTGCTTGAAGTCTGCGGGCGTGTAGGCCGCGCCTCCCTCGCTGATTCCAGGCCACGGATCGACCCAGGTGAACTGGTAGCCGGGTAGATCCTCAACCGTTTTGGTGGCGCGCTTGTACAGCTCTGCGCTCTCACCGCCGGCCGGGTTTGAAGCGTCGGCGCTGTCGGTTTCGCGGCGCAGGATGCCTCCTACAAGCGCGATTTCGCCGGTCACGTTTTGGATTTCGACGCGGAGCATGAACTTCATGCTCTCCAAAAACTCAGTCAGCGCTTCGGCGCGGTTACCTTCGACGAGGAGGGTTGCGGCCTGCCCGTCGTCGATAATGCCGGCGGCGAAGCTGATGCGGCCGTTGTGGTCGAGGAGGAGCAGTTCGCGCGATTCGCCCACGGGGAGCGGGTCAACCACCTGCGAGGAGATTGTGGTGAGCCAAGACAGGCGGTCGGGGCCACTCACGCGCACGACCCCCATGTCGGACATGTCTGATAGCGCGCGGCCGGCTTCGAGTTCCCACTGCTCGTCGCTCCAATCTTTGAAGCGGCCTGCAACACCCTCATCTATCGAATCGGGCATTGCGCCCGGCCTTTTAAGCAGTGGGGATTCCATCATTTTTGCCTCTCAAACGTTTCTATCGGCTCCGGGTCTGCAACGCGGGCGACCCGGCCCGATGTGACTAGTTCACCGTCTTCTACGGAGTAACTTCTAGTGAAGAAAATATCTGAGTTGACGAGTCCTAGCATCCGCTCGCCTTTCGACACTGCGGGCGCGCCCTCGTGGCGTGCGGCGGTGTCGAGGAGGAGGCGGATTCGCGGGCCTTGGACTTTGCCGACCCACAGGCCGCTTACGCCTTCGGTGCACGTGGAGGTGACTTGCAAGTATTTTTGGCCGGCGTCGTCGAGTACGTGCCAGTACGCGGTTTCCTCACTGGCAAGGCGGCTGCGGCCGAGGGCGTGTTCGCCTTCGAGTGCGCCGATGTGTGCGTCTAGTTCGACGATGGAGTCGGTGTCGTAGATTTTGAGCACTGTGCGTACTCTCTCCCCCACAACTTGCGCGTCAAATTGGAAGGTGACGAGCTTGTTGCCCTCCGGCGAGCTCTTCGTGCCCCACCCAATCCACGTGCCTAGGAGCCAGGTGAGGGGCGCAACCTGATTTGGAAGATTCTGCGGAATAACGATCATGTTTCAAGGCTATTCACAATCCCCCACATTTGGGTTCAGCCATGCCCGAAGGCGTGAAAATACGCTGTTTTGAGGCGATTGTTGAGGGGGATGTGCGCGGGCGGCGTCGCGAGCGCAGGCTCACGCTTAGGTTCGCGCGCTCCTTCTACAACCTTACGAGTGTTGAGTAGGCGGCAAGTTCGCGCGCTTTAGCTACTCGCGCACTTCTGCTAAAGGAGGGCACCTACTCTTGCGATCACGTAGATCGGCATTACCGCAAGGAGGAACTTCGCGGCTCCCCTAGCCAGGGCACCCGCCTCGGAAATGCGGCGTTCGTGTTCGCCAAAGAGAACGTCGACGATTACCACCACGGCCGCAACGCCGAGGCCCATGAGTACGGATACGGCGACGAGGGAAACCTCTGCAGACGTAGACCCTACGAGTCTGCCGAACGTAATCGACAAGACGCCCGCCGGCCTCCCCATCGAAATCGCGATAAGCGAGGCGGCGACACTCGCCGCGACTGCGAACACGAATGCCCATAGCGCGTTTGCGCGCACCGTGCGTCCGAGCTGGTTTCCGATCACCGTGACAATCACGAGGGACGCGGCCGTCATCATGATCGCCGCCCAAAGCTCCGACCTGCAAAGCGTTATCCACGCAACGCCGGTAACCGCTACGAAGCCACCGAATGCTGAGGAGGAGAGGGATTGTACGAGGTTTGCGCGCGGTAGCGGACGCGTCATTTCCATGATCGCCGCAATAAGTACGACGAGGCCGAGCGCGACCGTTGCCCACGCGTAGTCATCGGTCAGTCGAACTGCGACCACGGCCAACAGGCCGGTCAAGAGGATGGTTACCGCAGACATGTATTTCGCCGGAGCGCGCACAAGATCAGCCCAGCCGTGAGCGAGCACGAGAATGCCGGCGACGACGGCGAACGTGACAACATCCCTAACTTCGAACAGGGGATATCCGATCAGCACGATTGCGGCGAGCAGGATCGCGACCGTAGCAGACAGGTACTGGGCTGGGATTGAGAGGATGCGGTCCATGCGCCCTGCGCGCATGGTGCCGCGGCGGCGCTGCGAGTCCCGCGCGTCCCTCAAGTTTCGTGAGAGACGGGAGGGTTTAGTATCTGAGCTCGTCGCTCCCGTGAGGCCTGGAGTGGCTAGCCGGGAGGCTCGCCTGAGTTTTTCTAGGTCGTTTACAGGATTTTCTTGGCTATCTGAATCTTCTCGCACCTTCAAATAGTCGCACATTTTCTACCGCGCCGGGCAAACCTGCCCGCCACGACGTTTCCCCGGTGTGGGGCGCGCGCAAGCACCGGCCTTTGGGTGGAGAGCTAACGTGCGCCTTCCAACTACACGAAACGAGTCAAATGGTTTAAAATAGATGTAGGCACCGAACCAATTATGCCCCGGGCTCCACCATAAGCCGCCGCGAGCGGCCTTCGCGCCGACAGGCGCTTTTTGGTTCGGTGCCTTTGCCATGCGCATGCCACGAAAAACGCCGTCCTCCAGCGTTTTGGATTCGGGCGTTTTTCGTTTTTGTTCTTGTTTTACAGCGCTTGGCTCTCGTGGTTAGTCGGGGACTACCGCAATCTTGACGCCGAGCCGCTTGTTCACCGCCTCATACGCTTCGTGTACGCGAGAGAGTGGGAACTCGTGGGTGATCATCGCGTCCGTGTCGATTGCTCCCGATTCTAGGATGGTGATTGCGCGTTTCACGTCGCGGCGGCGAGCGTTGGAGCCGCCCGAAATGCTGAGTTCTTTGTAGTGGATGAGGTTTGGTTCCATTACAGATGTTGAACCTTTGGGGAAGCCTGCGAAGTAGCTGACCCGCCCTCCTTCTCGGGCGAGGAGGAGCGCCTCGTGCGCGAGCTCGGGGGCGCCGATGCAGACTACGACCGCGTCTGCGCCGGCTCCTCCGGTGAGTTCTAGGACGCGCTTTTCGAGGTCTTCCGCGGTTGGGTCTACGCCGATCGCACCGAACTTTTCGGCTAGGTCGCGCCTGGGCTTGGACCTGTTGGAGACGATGACTTGGCTGGCTCCCTGAGCGTATGCGAGTTGAGTGTGGAGTAGGCCGATTGGGCCGGCTCCGAGTACGACGATGGTGTCGCCGAGTTCGACGCGGTAGTTGTCGATTCCGTTTAGGCAACACGAGATTGGTTCGGCGAGGCACAGGGCTTTGGGGTCGAGTTCTTTGTCGGTTGCGATCACGTTGCCGCGCTTCACAGCGTGGGCGGGGACGGTGATGTATTCCTGGAGGCCTCCGTCTAGCGCGTAGCCGAAGAGTTCGAGGTTGAGGCACAGGTGTTCGAGGTCGCGCAGGCAGTTTCGGCAGGATCCGCAGGAGACCACGATGGAGACTGTGGCCTGCTGGCCGACTTTTACGCCGGGGAGGTACTGTTCGGCTTCTTTGTCGATTTCGTGAATGTAGCCGGAGATTTCGTGGCCGGGCACTACACCTGGGCGCACGCCAGCTGTTTTTGCGCCTGTGAAGAGGCGGTAGTCGGTGCCGCAGAGCGTGTTTGCAGCGGTTTTTATGATGACCTCGCCGGGGCCCGCCTTTGGTTCCGGCCTGGTGATTAGTTCGAGGTTTCCGGGAGAGTTCAGCACGGCTGCTTTCATGTTTCGCCAACTCCTTCGTCGAAGATCAACACCCTCAGCCAAGCCTATAAGCTGAGCGTCTGTTTTCGACTGCGATTGCCTGGGCAGATTAAGCGCCGTCGTCTCAAGATCTCGCGTCCACCTAAATCGTTATCAAATCTTTACCTGCTGGGTGTGCGCGAAATTAAATTATTGGCGGGCTAGTTTTTCCGCTATTTTAACGGCCTCTCACCCAAAAGGGTGAGTGCTCTAAATTGATAATTTTGATGCAATTTTGGAAATTTGCACAAATTCTCTCACTCCGCATGTTAGCGGGCTTTCAGCATGGGACGTAATCCATTTTCTCCTTATTTTATGATGCTACATTTGAATACGAGTACGCATATCTTCGGATATGTGGGGCTTCCTAGTTGATAATTTGTGAGGAAATTTTGCCCGGCATTTTGTTGGGCTCGAGTTAGGGGTTTGATCATGAGCGAGAGAGTTAGGTTTACTCATTCGTTCGCGGTCTTGGGTTTGATCTTGGCGTTGATTGCTTGGCTGATACCCGGATACGCGATGGCAGACGAGGGAACACCCTCGGATGCGCCAGCTGCAGCTGGAAACACTTTGCAGCCAGGCGAGGTTAGGGTCGATAAGACTGCGACACCCGTTAAGGGGAAGTTGAACCACTGGGAGGTTAAGCTCCGCGTTGAGGCTAGGGATCAGGTACGCGATCCCAACGAAACGACGGACGTGATGCTCGTAATCGACACGTCCCAAAGTATGGCTGATTTTGGCCGCCTTGTAGAAGCGAAGAAGGCTGCGGAGCTGTTTATTGAAAAAATGCGCGAGTTAGACGAGACCGTGAGGATCGGCTTGTCTGAGTTCAGTTCCGGAGACAACGATCAGAGCGCCGCACCTTCCCACGTTGATCACACGGATCTACTCGCAGCGTTAGTGGCAGATGGCGGAACTCACACGCAGTACGGCATCCACAACGCAAGGGAGCAACTATCTAACGCGGTTGATCCGGCTAAGAACAAGCACATCATTATTCTTTCGGATGGTGAGCCGACCTACTCTTATGCCATCAAGAACCCGGAAAGCTATCTAGACGCAGACGACCACACCACCGCCGCAGTTCCTGAGGGGCAGTTCAACTACCCTCACAGGGTTGGCTATGGTACCGACCCCTACACTGGTGTTGGCTGTATCTTCCTCTACTGCTCTTTCTACTACGACCACGCCAACTCGGCGATTGCTGAAGCCGGATTCGCGAAGGCTGATGGCATTAAAATTTGGAGTGTCGGGATTGAGTCTGGAACCTTCGGTGGAGACGTATTGGAGCAGATTGCCTCTGAAGATAGCTACTTCCCCACGACTGACCCGACCGAGTTGAGCGAGATCTACTCGGAGATTGCCGTAGAGATTGCTAAGACCATTACTAACCCTGTTGTCACTGATCCGATCGCTCCGGGCTTTGACCTAGTAGATTTTAAGAACAGTGACGCTCGCTTCGAAGGTGGAAAGTTCACGTGGACGCCTAATCTCGAAGAGAAAGACGCAAACGGCGTCCGGTCGGCCGAGCTAACCTACACGATCAAGGCAAACGACAGCATTGCGAACATTAAGCCGAACGAAGATGGCACATACCCCACTAACGGCGACGCAGTGTTGAAGTATGTAAACGCTCAGGGCAAGGAGGCTTCGATGACCTTCCCCGTTCCCACCGTCAAGGTGTCGATCGTCAAGATCGAGAAGGAACTCATTGGTTGGTCGGTTCCTGGGACTACCTTCGGAGTCACTTTGACGGACTCGAATGGTTTCGAGTGGAACTTCGATCTGGCTGCTGGCGCCTCTCAGACGTTCGTTGAACTTGGCGCTCCGGGCGAGTACACCGTGACTGAGGACTCGGCCCACTCGGCGGATTACAACGTCGAATACGGCGATGCTGGTAACAAGTTCACGATCAGCCAGGGCGTCAGCAAGCACGTCAAGATTGTGAACCGTGAGAAGACCGGCTCGTTCTCCATCGAGAAGGTAGTCGAAGGATCCGCCGCGGACGAGGCGGGCAAGATTGGTTTCTCGGGCGCGTTCGAGTGCGTTCCGGTGGAGAGGCTCGAGGGTCTTCGCAAGCCGATTACTGGCACGTGGGCGCTGGTTGGCCCTGGCTTCGCTGACTTGAAGCAGGACGGCGCCCCGAACGCAAGCAAGGCGATCGACGTGCCGGTCGGTTTCACGTGTACCGTCACTGAGGATGATCTAGCCGTCCCCGCTGAGGGTCTAGTCTGGGGTGAGGTTCGTTTTGAACCCGAATCGGTGACCATCATTGAGGCTGGCACGGATGAGAACGGCATCGGCCAAGACAACCTTGCGAAGGTTATCAACACGGTTGACAAGAAGCCCGCGCCGAAGCCGACAGAGGAGACGAAGCCGCAGGTTCGTCCGAAGCTTCCGACTACGGGCGTGAACGGCGTGCTCCCGATGGCTGGTGTTGGCCTCCTGCTTCTTGCAGCAGGTTCTGGCCTGGTAGTTGTGACGCGTCGACGCAACTCGTAACACAGTGCAGTAACCGCGGCACTAGCCGCACATAGTTTGTGGGCCACCGGTTTTGGTGGCCCACAAACTAATTCACCCAGTCCTAATTCACTGAGGCAAAAAGAGGAAGCGTCCTACAAGAAACAGGAGCATCCGCCTCCTGGCAATAAACCTCTCTACAGAAACGCTAGGCGACCCCTAGTAGAGGTTCGTTTGGACACCAAAAGCGTCAATCACCCGACGGATCTCCTCGTCACTTAGACCCGCATTCTTTCCCCCAATAGCGGAGTTCATGTGCTCATACATCGCACCCGTCTCGACGTACTCAACCTTGTCTACCGCAGACAGCGGAGACTCATCCGAACGGACCATGATGCCATGCTTCGCCCACAACGTGATCTGATGGTCGCGCAATCCCCGAACGTTGTTTTCCATCAACTCCTGGCTACCTGGAACCATGAACTCGAGTACCTCGATCCCCTCGGGCAGTTGCACGATAGTCTCAGGCTCCCAACGGAAAACCCGACGGTTAAAATCATGGTTGTTTAAAGTCTCAGCATCGTGCGACAGCGCCACAAGATGCGGCGGCTGCGCGTGAATAACAGCCTGAAACTCCACACCCCGCTTCTCAACCTGATCGTTATGAACCGCCAGGTGAGAGTTAAACTCACTGGTCGGACGCACGTACCTCTTCTTCGGATGCGTGTACCAAGTGCCCGTCTCGCCGCCCTCATCGACAACGAACGCAGACACATTCACTAGCGGGTCGACTCCAACCTCTCTAAGTCGACATCCCGAACCAGTTACCAGCACGGTGCGGCCCGCGAGCGCGGGAACACGTAGCGGAAGGCTCACCTTCTCTTGGCTTTCGGGGAACATGGAATCCAGGTTCAAATCCCACGCGACCGAAACCGAGATGTTTCCAGCCCCTGCCTCCACAGCATGCATCTCATCAAGACGGGCACCCGCCTTACCCATTTCAACCAAAAGCTCTTCGAGCGTCGTTTCAGAGTTCATCATTCTTCCTTACGAATTAGTTAAAGATTCGAGATTCGGCTTCCCGCCAAGCCGAGTCGTTCCCCGCTGGGTTGAGCGTTTCAAGACGGATCGAGTTTCGGACGACCTCACGCATCGCCCCGAGCGAATCCGGAATAGCTCCCTGCGCGCGAGCCTGCACCAGCAGGTTTCCAAGTGACGTTGCTTCAACCGGCCCAACCTTTACTGGAAGACCGCATGCGTCTGCCGTCAACTGGCATAGGAGCCGGTTCTTCGTGCCGCCTCCAACCATGTGGATCACGTCCACGCTCTTATCCGCGAGCGAGCACGCCTCTCGAACTGCCCTCGCGTGAGCGAGAGCTAACGACTCGTTTATGCACCTCACGTATTCGCCGATAGAACGTGGGCGCGGTTGCCCGGTACGATCCGCCAGCTCGTCGATTCGAGCGACCATATTGCCGGGTGACGAGAAGATCGGGTCGTTGATATCCACGACCGTGCGTAGCGCGGGCGCATCTGCAGCTGCGCGGTCGATCTCCTCGAAAGTCAGGTTCGGATCCTGCTCTCTCCACTTGGCCACACAACCGTTCAGAACCCACATGCCCATGATGTTGTGCAGATACCGAACAGTCCCGTCTACGCCGAGTTCGTTCGTGAAATTCGCAAGCCGCGATTCTTCACTCAAAACCGGCTTCTCTAGCTCCAAGCCAACCAGCGACCAGGTGCCGCACGAGATGTAGGCGAAGCGCTCATTCGAAGCTGGAACAGCAGCAACCGCAGACGCCGTGTCGTGGCTCCCAACAGCTATCAGCGACGTCGGTGCGCCGTTCTTTTTGGTTAGCGGAACTACGTCAGATCGAATTTCTCCGACACGCTCACCAGCCTCGATGAGTGGGGCGAGTTTTGAGCGGATATCAACGCCCGTGCTCTGAGCAAAACTCTCCAGTAGTTGCTGCGACCACCTCCTCGTCTCAGGATTTATTAGGCCCGTAGAGGAGGAGTTCGTAATCTCGGAGTAGTTTTCACCGCTCAACCAGTAGTTCAAAAGATCAGGTAGCAACAAAATATGCTCCGCGCTGGTTAAGGCATCTCGATCCCCCGGAGTCTTGGTTGCTGCAATCAACTGGAAAATCGTGTTGAAATCCAGAACCTGCAAACCATTTCGCTCATAGAACTCCTGAGGAGGAAACTCCTTAAACCATTTATCTGGAATGCCCGCGGTGCGCGAATCTCGATAACTGTATGGAGCGCCAAGGAGCTTCCTGCTCGCTGAGACCAACCCGTAATCGACAGCCCAAGAATCAACGCCTACAGACTCAATCGACTCGACCTTCAGATCGTTCAATCCTTTAAGTACGTGGTTCCAAATCCTGTAAATGTCCCAATACAGGCTGGCTCCATTTCCTTCAGGCACCCTCGTAGGCCCATTCGTAAAACGCGTGATTTCACGGCATTCTATTTTCTTATCTGCAACCGACCCCACGATGACCCGGCCAGATGAAGCGCCCAAATCAACTGCAGCGAACGTCGCCATCTGCGTAGCCCCTACGCTCCCCAACCGGCTTGGGTCCCGCCAACGCGTTCACTGCGTACCTTCTCTAGGTACCCAGACTTCAGGAATGCACCCATCGGGTCGGGGTCGAGGCCCTTCGACTCGCGGAGCTCACCGAGCAGACCGCGCACGTCCGTGTTGAAGGCAGCCATCAGAACGTCGTTCGCACCGAGCACGTCACCCGCCTCCTGACGTTTCTTCAACTCATCCCTGTCGACCAGGAGAGCCTTAGCGGTCGCCTCCTGCACGTTTGTAATCGAACGGATCTCGCCGGGAATCTTTTCTTCTAGGTTGTGGCACTGATCCAGCATGAAGTTCACCTGCGAATCTGCAGCGAGCGCACCAGCCGAGACGATTTCGTTCATGATTCTGAACAGCTGGAACGGGTCGGCGGCACCTACGATCAGGTCGTCATCTGCGTAGAAACGGGAGTTGAAGTCGAACGCGCCGAGGCGGCCTACGCGAAGTAGCTGTGCGCCGATGAACTCGATGTTCGTGCCGGGAGCGTGGTGGCCGGTGTCGAGAACGACCTTCGCCTTCTCGCCCAGCGCGAGACAGTGGACGAGCGCGGTACCCCAGTCGGGTACGTCCGTGTGGTAAAACGCCGGCTCGAAGAACTTGTATTCAAGGACAATGCGCATGTCGTCGTCAAGCTCCGCGTAGATTTCCGACAGCGCCTGCGCCAGACGATCTTGCCTTGCGTAGATCGAGTCTTGGCCCGGGTAGTTCGTTCCATCGGCCAGCCAGATCTTCAGATCCTTCGAACCAGTCTTGCGCATTACGTCAATGCACTGCTTGTGGTGGTCGATTGCCTTCTGGCGGATCTTTTTGCTCGGATTACAAAGGGAACCGAACTTGTAGTCCTCATCTTGGAACACGTTCGAGTTGATGGTCCCGAGCTGCACTCCGAGAGATTCGGCATGGTCGCGCAACGCCTCAAAGTCGTCTGTGAGATCCCACGGGATATGGAGGGAGACTCGCGGCGCTGCACCCGTGTATTTGTTTACCTGCGCGGCATCCGCAACCTTTTCGAAGGGATCGCGAGGCACACCATCCGTTGTGAACACGCGGAAGCGCGTTCCCGAGTTTCCAAACGCCCACGACGGCAACTCAATCGTCTGTTCTTCAAGTAGTTTCCGGTTCTCAACACTGAGATCACTAAGCTGTACCATTTTCTTTGCCTTCCCCGCACAATCTAAGGGAAACATCCGGCGGCCTGAAGTTTTCGGACGTTGAAAACCCCGGTAAAGAGCAAGCCCATTTGAGCTAAGCCGGAACTGCTCCCCTCGGTCTTGAATCGTTTCAATCTCACTTCGAGTTTATTACTGAAACGGTTCAACTACAAGCCTTTCCCTGTTATCGACAGCACATTTCAGCAGCCCCGCCACAAAAAGCGACCAACAATGCGTTCACGCACACCTCAAACGTGCGCACTCCGCACCGCTCCTCCACGTACCCTTGTGCCTACTACACAGACACCCGCTCCGGATAACGCCAAGATCAGAGGCGGACGCCGTTTAAGAAGCCGAGCGGCAACGGGGCAACAGCTACGCTGAATCGTTTAAAATCGTTAGTGACAACTTCGAGGAGGGCAAATGAAACGGATGCCAGGCATTAAAGACGTCGCGAAAGCCTCCGGCCTATCCGTAGGCACAGTCTCCAACGTGCTTAATCACCCCGAAATCGTGTCCGCCTCAGCGAAAGAACGTGTAGAAAAAGCAATCGCCGAACTCGGATTCGTCCCCTCCGACACCGGAAGAAGCCTGCGCGCAGGCCGTTCACGCCTCGTCGGCGTCATCGTATTCAACATCGCGAACCCATTCTTCTCCCAAGCCGCGCGAGCCATCGAAAACCGCCTAGCCAAAGACGGCTACTACCCGATGATCTCCTCATCCGACGGCGACCCCAAAAAGGAGAAAGAACTCATCGGCCAATTAACCTCCCAAAGAGTTCACGGAGTAATCCTCGTCCCCTCCAAAGACGCACTCTCGAACATAGAACTGCTAACCCGAAGAAAAATCCCACTAGTCCTAATGGACCACCCTCCCCTATCGGAACAAATCAGCAGCGTCGCCGTAGACGACGAAACCGGAGCAGCCGAAGCCATCCAACACCTCGTATCACTCGGCCACAAAAACATCGGCTTCATCAACGGCCCCAAAGACTTCAGTCAAGCACGCACACGCCAGCAAGGCGTTAAACAAGCCTGCGCAAACCTCGGCAACTCCATCAAGGTCACCGAAATCAACGCAGGAAGTTTCGATTCCACCGACGGAGGAGAAGCACTGAAGCAACTCCTCCTAAATCACCCCGAAACGACCGCAGTATTCTGCGCCTCCGACCAGCTTGCACTCGGAGCAATGCGAGAAGTGCGAAAACTCGGCCTCGCCATCCCAGGAGAAATGTCGATCGTCGGCTTCGACGACATACCAGCCGCCGCCGAACTCGTCACCCCGCTCACCACGATTCAACAGCCAATGGACGACCTCGGATGCTCCGCAGCCGAACTCCTCCTAGAACAAAAGGAACCCCACCACATCTCGTTCGCACCCAAACTCGTTGTCCGAGACTCAACAGGCGCCCCGCGTCAAACAACGCTCTCACTAACTAACGCCGAGTAGCCGCCGACTACTCGCGGCGCTTCGCATCCCTCAACGAACGAGACGCCTTCGCCTCAAAATTCAAAACACCCAGCAAATCAAGCGTCGCCGGATGCACATCCTGCGGAGCCAAATCAAAATCACTCGACTGCTCCTGCATCAAAAACACCGTCTCCGTGTCGCGCACGCACTCCCACTGAGAAATCACATCCACAACAGCATGCTGGATACCCGGCACATCATCAGCACGAAGACGAAGCACAACATCGTACTCACCCGTCGTAACCGCGTAATAATCCAACTCAGCAAGCGCACCAAGCTGCATGCCAAACTGCTTCCACTTACTCTGATCCAACGACACGAAAACGAGCGCACTCACCTTCTTACCCACCAGGCGAGGATCAATATCAATCGTGAACCGCTTAATCACACCCGCGTTCACCAGCGTATTCAAACGCGCATACGCGTTCGACCGCGAAATCCCAACCTCCTCAGCAAGCGTCGCAACAGAGATACGCGAATCGCGGCGCAACTGAGTCAAAATCTCCAAATAAATGTCATCTAGCTCAAAACCCGGGTCTGCAGACTTGTCACTACTCATAAACCCATAATAGCCGGACACAATGAAAGGTACCGCGCCGTTTTCAATACAAAATGCTCACATTTTCCGAAAAGTTTGGACAAACTCAGGAATATTACGAACATTCACCCCCGTAGCGCGCACTCGCGGAACATCCGAGAAACCGCGCAGTCACACGCCAAACCCGCGCAAACTAGGCCCAATCCCCGCGTTTGCCCCCTCAATTATGTAGAGGCCAACACATTACCGGCAGTTTAATAGGAGATGACTCATATAGGTATAAACGGTGAAGTACACTAATGTTGAATTTGCATGTGGCCATCGACCGCTAAATGGAGTACGACAATTGCGATTTTCAAAGTCTGACACCGAAAATGCGTTTTTCAGCCTATTCACGGAACAAGCCGGCTACCTCGTATCAGCCGCCGAACTGCTAGCCAAAATCTACGGCGCAGATCCGAAACGTCGAGCCGCCCTCAGGGACGAACTCCACGTACTAGAACAGGCCTGTGACGAAGTCACCCACAAGATCGCAGAAAAACTAAACCAAACGTTCGTCACACCACTCGACCGTGACGACATCAGCTACATCTCCGGTCGCCTCGACGACTGCATGGACTACATGGATGAAGCTGGAGACCTCATCGTCCTATACAAGGTCAACGACCTTCCAAACGGCATCTCTGAACAGCTCAACGTCATCCAACGATGCTGCGACCTCACCGCACAAGCAATGCCGCGCCTCAAGACACTCGGCGGCCTCAGCGACTACTGGGTAGAAATCAACCGCCTCGAAAACGAAGGCGACCAAGCGTACAGGCGCACCATCTCGTGCATCTTCGACACGCACACCGACCCAATCGAGGTCATCAAACTCAAAGACATCATCGAAGTTCTGGAAAAGGCAGTAGATTCCTTCGAAGCACTCGCAAACGGTGTTGAGGTCATTGCTATCAAGGAGTCCTGACCGGTGGATCTAACGCTCTTCCTCGTCGTTCTAGTAATCGTCATAGCCCTCGGCTTCGACTTCACGAACGGCTTCCACGATGCGGCCAACGCCATCGCAACCTCCGTATCCACGCGAGCACTAACCCCCCGAGTCGCACTCGGCATGGCCGCCATCATGAACGTGATCGGCGCGCTCCTTGGCACAGAAGTCGCGAAAACCATCGGTGAAGGCATCATCGACATCTCCCAATTCACAACCTCAACAGACCACGTCATGCAGGTTCACGGGCTCGGAATCATCCTCGCAGCCCTCATCGGCGCCATCGCCTGGAACCTCATCACCTGGTGGCTCGGCCTCCCCTCCTCCTCGTCACACGCCCTCATCGGCGGACTCGTAGGTGCAGGCCTCGCCTCCTCCACCGCAGTGCTCTGGTCTGGCATCGGCTGGCAAGTCATCGTTCCGATGTTCGCCTCCCCCGTCGTCGGATTCGGCCTCGCATACGTCCTCATGAAGATCGTGCTCTTCTTCGTGCGCCAACTTCCCTACCACCGCACCATGCGTAAATTCCGCCTAGCGCAAACCGTATCTGCGGCTGCTATGGCTCTTGGCCACGGCCTCCAAGACGCACAAAAGACGATGGGCATCATCGTCATGGCGCTCCTCGCAGGCGGCTACGGCGAAACCCACAACATTTACGTAAACGGTGAACTCACCATCCCGCTATGGGTAAAGATCGCGGCAGCTCTCGCAATCTCCGCAGGCACCTACTCCGGTGGCTGGCGCATCATGCGCACGCTCGGCCGCAAGGTCATCGAACTCGACCCCGCACGCGGCTTCGTCGCCGAGTCCGTCGCCGCATCCGTGCTGTACTTGACTGCGTTCGTCATCCACGCGCCGATCTCCACCACTCACACGATCACCTCCGCAATCATGGGTGTAGGCGCCACTAAGCGCCTCTCCGCAGTGCGCTGGGGCGTTGCAGGTAATATCGTGGTCGCATGGTTCCTAACCCTCCCAGCAGCGGCTGGCGTCGCAGCAATCATGTACCTCTTGGTGAGCCTCGTACTACCGTAACGATGCCTAAAATCAACTCAAACAAGCTGCCCCGTCTTCTAGGCGGGGCAACCGCAATTGCGCTCCTACTTTCCGCCTGCTCCACGGTCTCCACACTCGACCTCGAGCCCGGCGACTGCATCAACCTACCCGACGACACCAACGTGGCAACCGGCATCGAACTCGCCTCGGTCAGCCAGGTCTCCTGTTCCAGTGAACATGAGGCGCAGGTTTACGCCTCCGTCGAACTAGACGGCGAAGAAATGCCGAGCCCCGAGGAACTCCAGCAACGCGCGATCGAGTTTTGCGAGCCGGCCTTTGAAGAGTTTGTGGGCGTTCCGCTAGCTCGCTCCTCACTCGACGCCTTCCCCCTCATGCCCACTAAAGAGGGCTGGGAACGCGCCGGCGACCGCACACTCCTGTGCGTAGCATTCTCCGCCTCACCCGTGACCGACACGTTCAAGAACTCCAAGCTGTAGTCGCTAAACTTATCGTTTTACGAGCGCCTACTTGCAACCACATGCAAAAGGGCGGCGGGCCTAGACTTTTCGCCTAGACCCGCCGCCCTTAATCTTTGAGCAGATTTATCCGAAGCGGCCCGAAATGTAGTCTTCCGTAGCCTTCTCAGTCGGGTTAGAGAAGATCTTCGCCGTATCGTCAATCTCCACCAGGCCACCGGGCTCGCCCGCAGCCTTCAAGTTGAAGAAGCCCGTACGATCCGAAACACGCGCAGCCTGCTGCATATTGTGCGTAACAATCACGATCGTGTAGTCGTTCTTCAGCTCCATCATCAGATCCTCAATCGCGAGAGTCGAGATCGGGTCAAGAGCAGAAGCAGGCTCATCCATGAGGAGAATGTCCGGCGAAACAGCGATCGCGCGCGCAATGCAGAGGCGCTGCTGCTGGCCACCCGAAAGCGACGAACCCGGGTTGTTCAGACGGTCACGAACCTCCGTCCAAAGGTTCGCGCCACGCAGCGACTCCTCAACCAGATCATCCTGATCCGACTTCGGCATCCTACGATTGTTCAGCTTCACGCCCGCAAGCACGTTCTCACGAATACTCATCGTCGGGAACGGGTTCGGCCGCTGAAACACCATGCCGATAGAACGACGCACCTGAACCGGGTCAACGTCCTTATCGTAAATGTTCTTATCGCCAACCTTGACGCTGCCCTTAACGTGAGCGCCAGGCACAACCTCATGCATGCGGTTCAGCGTGCGCAAGAAGGTGGTCTTGCCACAGCCAGACGGGCCGATCAACGCGGTGATCGACTTCGCGTGAATCTTCATATTCACGTCTTTAACGGCTAGGAAGTCGCCGTAGTAAATATCTTCGTGTTCAACAGTGATTTCTTGAGCCATGATGTTCTCTTAGTTCCGGCCCTTAGGGGCAAAGTAGTAGGCAACGATTCGCGCCACAAGGTTGAAGAGCATAACGAGCACGATGAGCACGAGCGCGGCACCCCACGCGCGGTCATAGTTGATCGTCGTAACGCAGTTCTCCATCGCACCACACGGCGCTAGACCCTGCGAGTATTGGCGGTACACGTAGACCGGCAAAGTCATAAGACGGCCCTCAAACGCGTTGAAGTTAATCGAATCGATCACACCAACCGTCATGAGGAGCGGAGCAGTCTCGCCGATAACACGCGCAATAGCGAGCATTACAGCGGTCGTCAGGCCAGCGGCAGCCGTGCGCAGCACGACCTTCACAATCACCAGCCACTTCGGCACGCCAAGCGCGTACGCGGCCTCGCGGAGCTCATTCGGAACGAGGCGAAGCATCTCCTCACTCGAACGAACCACCGTCGGAATCATGAGCACCGACAGCGCGACCGCACCCATGATGCCCGCGCGGTAAGCGGGAGACACGAGGAGGCCGAACAGTGCGGCCGCAAACAGGCCGGCAACAATCGACGGGATACCCGTCATAACGTCCACGAAGAACGTCGTCGCTTTAGCGAGCTTCGAATTGCCCGCGTACTCAACCAGGTAAATCGCGGTTGCAAGACCAATCGGCACCGAAATAATCGTTGCCCAACCGGTAACCAGCAGGGTACCGATAATGGCGTGGTAGATACCGCCAGCATCCATACCACCGTAAACGCCGTTCATCGAAACGGTGAGGAAGTACGGCGAGATTCGAGTCCAACCGTTCTCAATCACGATCCAAAGGAGCGAGATGAGCGGAATGATCGCCAGCGTAAACGCGATCACGACCATTACGATCGCGATCTTGTCGGCAATCTGACGCCTACGGTTCAACGCGGGGTTACGAGGCGCGAACGGATTCTCAACCTCTGAAGCTTGAGTTTGTGCAGACATCAGTTAGCTCCTGAGAACTCAGCACGCTGCGCGATAATCCAACGCGCGAGCATGTTAACGATCATCGTGATTGCGAACAGTGCAAGACCCGTCGCAATGAGGGCGGAGGTGTTAATACCCGTAGCCTCAGGGAACTGGAGCGCAATGTTTGCAGCAATCGTCGAGTGCTTACCAGCCTGCAGAATGTTGAACGAGTAGCTCGAACCAACGGAGAGAACCATGACGACGGCCATCGTCTCGCCCAGCGCGCGGCCAAGGCCAAGCATTGCTGCGGAGATAATGCCCGAACGGCCGAATGGGAGTACGGCCATTTTGATAACTTCCCAACGAGTTGCACCAAGGGCGAGCGCAGCTTCCTCGTGAGACTTAGGGGTCTGCAAGAACACTTCACGAGCAACAGCCGTGATGATAGGCAGAATCATCACAGCAAGAATCAAAGAAGCTGAAAGGAGCACTCGACCAGTGGTGGATACAGGTGGTGCAAACAGCGGAATCCAGCCGAAGTAGGTTGACAGCCAGTCGTAGAAAGGCACGAGCTTAGGGATCAACCACATAGCGCCCCAAAGACCGTAGATTACGGAGGGGATAGCCGCAAGGAGATCAACCATGTAGCCAAGGGGTTGGGCTAGGCGCTTAGGCGCGTAATGGCTGATGAACAGTGCAATACCGATCGATAGGGGTACCGCGAGAAGCATTGCCAGCAGTGCGGCAAGAACTGTGCCGAAGATCTGGGGAGCGGTGAACTCCCAAATGTTCAGCTCTTGTGCGGAACCAACCGTTCGGACGCGTACACTTGGGTCGCTGATCGCCGGCCAGGCTCGAACTAGAAGAAATGTGGCAACCGCGGCGAGGGTCACAAGGATTGTGACCGCCGCTGCGGTTGACCCTGACCGGAAGATCTTGTTGCCGATCTTCCCGGTGTTATTCATTTACTTAGCCACCTGGATCAGCTCTAGGGAAGCTGCGATCTGGTCGCGCATCGAAGCGGAGAGCGGTGCGGAACCGGCTGCCTCGCTTGCAGCGTTCTGGCCGTCCTCAGAAGTCTGGAAGCCGATGAAGTCCTTCACCAGGTCAACGGTTTCCTGATCCTCGTAGGTCGAGCAGACGATCGAGTAGGAGACTAGGACGAGCGGGTAAGCGTTCGCATCTTCCGGCGTACGGTTGATCATGAGGCCGAGGTCGCCCTCAACACCCGACTCAACGCGGTCAGCCGAATCAACTGCGGTTGCTGCAGCCTCGTTCGAGAACTTAACGTAGCCGTCGCCCGCCTTAAGAGCGATCGTGCCGAGGTCGCCAGCCTGCGAAGCGTCAGCGTAGCCGATCGTACCCTCACCGGAGGTTACAGCCTGTACAAGACCCGAGGTCTTATCGCCAGACTCGCCACCGTTGATCGGCCATTCCTTAGCGGCCTCGTGCGGCCATGCCTCCGGAGCTGCCTTGCTTAGGTAGTCGGTGAAGTTCTCGGTCGTGCCCGACTTGTCAGCGCGGTGCACCGGGGTGATTGCAAGATCCGGAAGCTCAACATCCGGGTTCTGGTCTGCAATCGCGGGGTCGTTCCACATGGTGATCTCGCCGGAGAAGACCTTAGCGATCGTGTCGGCGTCCATGTTGAGGGTGTCAATGCCCTCAAGGTTGAAGATTACGGCAACAGGCGAAATGTAAACGGGGAGGTTAAAGGCCGGAGCACCACAACGCTCCTCTGCCTTAGCGATCTCGTCGTCCTTCAGGACAGCGTCCGAGCCCGCCCACGAAACCTGCTTGTCGATGAACTGGGTGATGCCAGCGCCCGAGCCGACCGGGTCGTAAGAGACCGTCACGCCGGGCTGGACTGCCTGGTACTTAGCAATCCAAGCGTTCATCGCTGCTTCCTGTGCAGAAGCGCCAGCGCCTGCAAGTGCGCCCGAAAGCTGGTTCTCCGCTGCCGGGGGTTCGGTTCCATCAGTGGTTTCAGTCTGAGGAACGGCCGCATCGGAACCACAAGCTGCGAGGGTGAGGGCCATTGCACCCGCACCGAAAGCGAGAGCTACCTGCGAGAGTCGAAGGTTCTTCACGTCAAATTTTCCTATTCAATGAGAGTAGTTCCCCTGACTCAACTCAGTGAGGTGGGAAGGCTACTTATGTAACCGCTTGAAAAGGTAGCGACGCAAAGTTAAAAGGTGATTCGACTTAGGTTAACTACAGATGAATTCTTGGAACACTTACGAGCAACTCAGGCGCGTTTGATAGTTCTTTGCGATTCAAATGCAATTATTTCGGGTTTTCCCCCAGATTCTGCGGAGTACGCCACATGCGCGACCAACATTTCAGCCGTCCGCAAGTACGGGTCCTCACTCGGCAAAAACCGGGCAACCTGACTCGACGCAGCCTCACGAAGAGGAGCGAACATTGTCGGCAATGCCGGCCTGTGACCACAGATCGCAACCGGCTCCGCCGGCCGGCGAAGCAGCCTCTCAACCACCTGCGCAGTCTCCTGCGGCGCCCTGCGAACGCTCTCCTCCGTCAACTCCTCAACTGTCACGAAGCTAAGCCCCGCCACAGCCGCATACGGCTCCATCGACGCCCGGCAACGCGCCCACGGGCTCGACAGCAACCTAGAGATGCCAAGCGCTGAGAACAAGTCGACCAAGTCGAGCGCCTCAACGCCTCCAGCACGATTCAACGGACGCTTCGCCTCGGGGCCCGGCCACTGCTTGCGCGTAAGAGCCGCACCGTGGCGAACAATCGCGAGAGTCGAAGTGACGAGTGTGCCCGCCTGCGCGCGTGCCATAACGTCGTCGAGAAGACGCCTATCTCCCCTACGCGTAAGCAGGTCGCGAGCAGTCTGCGGATCCGTCCAACGAGTAAAATCAATCTCCTTCGTCGGAGCCGGCACCACCGGAATGCGAGAGCGCTCCACACCCTGATTCTTAACAGGCGTACCAATCCAATAGTGGACTTCCTTCGTCTGCCCCGAACCGAGACGATAACGCTGAGTAACCAAAGGCGCGTGCATCTGCACGATTACGCCAGTCTCCTCCTCCACCTCGCGAACACCCGCAGCGAGGAGAGGCTCATTAATTTCTGCTTTACCCTTAGGCCAAGACCAATCGTCGTAGCGAGGCCGGTGAACCACCAGCACCTCGATCTCCTCCGGTCTATACACCCTGCCGAACGCGACGGGCACATGCGGATCTCGCGGACGCCAAACAACGGCGCCCGCAGCCCTAACAATTCGGCTAGGTACTGGGCTTGGTCGAAACTTAGCCACGATGAACTTTCGAACTTAGGTACCACTGAAAACCCCGAGTTTACGGGCGAAAATTTTCAGATAGTTGCGGATACGGACAAATCTGCTTCGATTCTACCGTTTCCAAATGCACCGCGCCCTAGTATCCATCTCACGGCAAAGAAAAAATGCACGACCAAACCGCGAATTATTGCGCCGCCCGAAAGAGCCGTAACAAGCGAAATACCGCGCAAAACTGCAGGTTAAACTCCCGGGTATCGAGGTTTTGCGTTAGACGGAAACACCTTTGAACGTGAGATAAATGAGTGCAAAGTTCAGACTCACAATCAGAGTCGAGATGACGACCATCGCGACCCTCACCGGCATCGAATCACGGTACTCCCCCATGATCTCAACCTTCGCCGTGTAGCGAGTTAGAGGAATCAACACGAACGGAATACCAAACGACAACGCCACCTGCGACACGACCAGCGCCCACGACGGATTCGGATACACCCAAAGCAGCACTAGCGCCGGCACGAGCGTAACCAAACGACGCACCCAAAGCGGCACCTGCACCCTCAGCAAACCACTCATAATCTCCGAACCCGCGTAAGCACCAACCGACGTCGACGCCAGACCAGAAGCGAGCAGGCCCACCGCAAACACCACGCCGACCGCCGGGCCGAGCGCCACCTCAATCGCGGCGTGCGCTCCCTCAATCGAGTCGGTACCCTCCTGACCGCCAAGAGCCGAAGCCGCGAGCAGGAGTAGCGCGATGTTCACAAGACCCGCCACCACCAGCGCGAACACCACGTCGGCCTTCGTTGCACGCAGGAGCCTCGGCAGGTTACGCCCCTCCTTGCGGAAACGATGATTCACGAGGGAAGAGTGCAGGTATATCGCGTGCGGCATCACCGTTGCTCCCAACATCGACGCGGCAATGAGCACCGAGTTCGCATCCGAAAAACGAGGCACCAAACCCGACACGATTCCGCTCACCGAAGGCGGGCGCAGGATCAAGCCGGAAAGAAAACCAATCGTAATGATCGCTAGCAACGCAACGACAATCGACTCAAACTGTCGCTGACGCTTCTCGTTTTGGAACACAAGGAGCGCCATCGATACGCCGCCTACAATCACCCCACCGGCAACGAGCGGGAGACCAAACAGGAGTTGGAGGGCGATCGCCCCACCGATAATCTCCGCCAAATCCGTGGCCGCCGCAATCGTTTCCGCCTGCACCCAAAACGCAATACGCCTGCGTCTCGGCAGACGCTCACCGAGCAACTCCGGCAGGGAACGCCCAGTTACGAGTCCAAGCTTCGCACTCTGGTACTGCACCAGCACAGCCATCGCGTTTGCGAGCACGAGAACCCACACGAGCATGTAGGAGTAGGTGACGCCCGCCGAAATGTTCGCCGCCACGTTACCGGGGTCCACGTAAGCAACGGCAGCAACAAACGCCGGGCCAAGCAGGGCCCAGCGACTACGGGATCGAGCTGTGCGCGCCACTTAGAAAACTCCTCACCAATCGAAAGTTTCGTATCCACAATAATCATATTTCGGTTTCCCGAACTTTTCGAGTGGAGGGCCGATATGCGGGCAACTGTCTCGGCTCCGCCCACGGGTAACGCGACCGGCCCCATTCCTCTGAGCTGGGATCTTCCGCCGAACCAGCCTCTTCCGCTGAGCTAGCGTATTCCCGGCAATGGACTAGTTCCACTCGCGCAAAAGCCCCGCAAACATCCCAAAACAAAAAGGAGCAGACCCTGGAAAACCAGGATCTGCTCCCCCAAAAGCAGGGCTTTTGAAACAGCCCCCAAGTGTCTTGGCTCGGAGTGCGCCTGCGCGGGCGCCTCCTACAAGGATTTAGAGATTGGCCTCAATCCATTCCTTCGCGATCACGTCAGTCGCCTCCTGATCCTCAGAAGAGCGAACGTTCAGCGTAAGAAGGGCGTCTGCGGAAAGCTTCGACTGAACCTCGTTGATCACCTCAACGGCCTTCGGATCAAGATCCGTCGACGCAACCGGTACAACGTGCGAGGAGAGGAACATGCCCTCCGGATCCTCAAGAACAACCAGGTCATTCAGCTTAATGAGCGGGCTCGCGGAGAACACGTTCGCAAGCTGCACCTCGCCGTCCAAGAGAGCCTTAACGGTAAGCGGGCCACCCTTATCCTCAATCGGCGTGAAACCAACCTCAACGTCGTAGAACTTCTTCAAGCCCTTCGGACCATTGGGACGGTTCTCAAACTCGGTGGTGCCAGCAACAATCAGGTCGCCATCGTAAGCTGCGAGATCCGCAAGCGAAGTGATTCCGCTCTGCTCGGAGAACTCGCGGGAAACCACGTAGGAGTCCTGGTCGGTAGCGTCAGCCTGATCCAAAATCTGGAGGTGCTCCGGTACGCGGTTCTGTAGCTCCTCGTAGATCGCCGCAGACTCGGTGATCTCGTTCTCCGGGTTCCAGTACTGGAGCAGCGGGCCCGTGTACTCAGCGAACAGGTCAATATTGCCGTCCAGCAGCTCCTTGCCGAACACCTCACGCGAACCAATCTTGAACTCGCGCTGAACCTCAAAGCCAGCACCCTCAAGAGCCTGCGCGTAAATCTCAGCGAGAATCTCGTTGGAGTAGTAGTTCGACGAGCCGATCACAATCGCTTCAGCTCCAGTCGCCTCTGCGCTCGGTGCGGGCTCACCCTCAATGGACGAAGAATCGCCACATGCAGCCAAAGTAGTAGCCATTGCAAGCACGACACCTGCGCCAAGAAGTTTTTTCATTGACATTTACATTCCTTACTCGATGCGCGTCTATGAGTATTCACATCTATATATACACATGCGCTTGTCTAGAGGCTACTTGTACGCCTCTCCCAATATTTCACCGCAAGTCCGAACAGAATGTCCACCCCTAGAGCCAAAATAATGATGATCACCGAGGCTCCGACCATCTGCTCGTAGCGACGCTGCGCAAGACCAATGAAAATAAAGCGCCCCAGACCCTCGTCGGCGATGTAGGCCGCAAGCGTCGAACTCGCCACCACCTGCACGGCCGCCGTGCGCACGCCTCCAAGCACGATCGGCGCAGAAAGGGGAAGCTCCACGAGCCGCACAATCTGCCACTCAGACATGCCAAGAGCGCGGGCGGCCTTAACCGTTGCCGCGTCCACGTTCGCCACGCCCGAATACGCACCCGCAAGCAGGGGCGGGATCGCCACAACCACGAGCACAATGAAAGGAGCCTTCAACCCGATACCCAAGATCAAGCCCAAGAGCGTGAGCAGGCCGAGCGTCGGGATCGCGCGAGCCGCGCCCGCGATAGCCGCCACGGCCTCCTGGCCCTTTCGCGTGTGACCAATCGCGATACCAATCGGTAGCGCGATTGCGCTAGCCGTGAGTAGCACCGCCGCGGCAAGGCGAATGTGCTGGTACAGGCGAGCGCTGATACCAGAAGCCTCAGTCCAGTTCGTCGCCGTGAACAGCCACGAGATTGCATCGAGGAAGATATTCATCGCTTCTCCCCCTTCGCCGCGCCTGCAGTGCTCCTCTGGGAAGTCGGCTGCCCCGGAGGCGTGATCTTTGCAAGCTCCGTCCTCGTCCACGGGAACACCAGCCTGCTACCGAACACCACAACAGCATCAAGCAAGAGTGCCAGGATGATCGTCATAATGAGGCCAGCCAACACCTCAACCATGATTCCGCGCTGGAAACCATCGGTGAACAGCGTGCCGATACTCTGGATGCCAACCACTGCGCCGACGGTTACGAGGCTAACCGTGTTCACCACGACCACGCGCAGGCCCGCCGCGATCACCGAGCCGGCGAGCGGGAGCTCCACGCGCCAAAAACGCTGCCAACTCGAATAGCCGAGCGCAACCGCGCTACGCATAACCTCAGGCGGCACCGAACCGAACGCGTTCACAGCCGTGCGCTGCAAGAGCGCCACCGCGTAAATACTCAGCACAATCACAACCGTTGCCGACGAGCGAATCGGAACACCCGTAAGCACCGGAATAATAATGAACATCGGAAGAGACGGAATCGCGTACAGCGCGCTGATCAGCGCAACCGTGACCTCGCGCGAAAGCCTGTGACGATTCACCAGCCACCCCACCGGAACGGAGATGAACAGGCTAATCAGAATCGCACTGGATGCGAGAAGGAAGTGGACCCACGTGAGGTGAAAGATCCACCCAATATTGTTAGCTACCCAGTTCATTCGAGCGTCCCAAGCAGGCGGCCGGTCGCATCCGTAACCAGGCGAGAGTCGCCCTCCGTCACGCGCAACTTGCGCGAACCATTCGTGAGCCCCACAAACGAAGCCACGAACTCATCCGCCGGATCCGTCAGCAGCTCATCAGGCGTGCCCCGCTGAGCGATACGCCCACCATCTGCAAGCATGATGATCTCATCGGCAAGCGTAAACGCCTCATCAATATCGTGCGTTACGAACAACACGGTCTTGCCAAGCTCACCCTGGAGGCGACGCACCTCATCTTGCAGCTCGCGACGCAAGATCGGGTCGACAGCGGAGAACGGCTCATCCATCAGCAAAATATCCGGATCCGACGCGAGCGCCCTCGCAACACCCACACGCTGCTGCTGGCCGCCCGAAAGCTGCGTCGGGTACCTCTTCGCCAAACTCGGGTCGAGCCCCATCAGCTCCATCAACTTAAGCGCACGCCCGCGCGCCTCACGCTTATTCATGCCCTTCAGCACGGGCACAGTCGAAATATTGTCCACAACCGTACGATGCGGGAGGAGGCCGCCGGCCTGCATCACGTAACCAATCGAACGACGCAACTTCACCGGATTCAGCGAAGCAATATCCACCCCGTCGATCAAAACACGACCCGAAGTTGGGTCAATCATGCGGTTAACCATGCCGAGCAACGTCGACTTACCCGACCCCGAAGACCCGAGCAACACGGTTGTCGAATGACTCGCAATCGTAAACGAAACATCGGTAACCGCTTGCGTGCCACCCGGATACGTCTTAGAAACTTTGTCGAACTCGATCAATCGACTCACCTCGCCTCATTCTCGATAATCGTACGCGGTAGCTCGGAGGCTACCTATAGCTTAAAAGTCGAGATCAATCACAAACACTCAAAACGCGGGCACCACAAAACGCAGTGCCCGCGAATCGATCTGTTAAAACCCTACTAGAACACCTTGCGGCCCTTCACGCGAGACGAAGCGTTCCGCATGAGGAGCTTTTGAATATCCAGCAGTTCCTTACCCTTCTTGCCGTGCGTGTGACGCACCCACGAGCCGTCCGGAAGCAAGTGCCACGACGAAACCTCATCAGACGCCTCCGTGCGCAACAGCTTCGACAAGTACGCGACCTGACCCTCATCCTTAACGCGAACGAGCGCCTCCACGCGCCTATCAAGGTTGCGGTGCATGAGATCAGCAGAGCCGATCCACACCTCCTCATCGCCCTCGGGGCCGAAGCAGTAGATACGCGAATGCTCAAGGTAGCGGCCAAGGATCGAGCGAACCCGAATGTTCTCAGACAGGCCCGGCACTCCCGCGCGAATACCGCAAATACCGCGAACCACCAGGTCGACTTGCACGCCCGCGCGCGAAGCACGATACAGAGCGTCGATCGTCGCCTCATCCACAATCGAGTTCACCTTGATGCCAATGTAAGCGTCTTCGCCGCGCTCGTGGCGCGCCACCTGCTCCTCAATCCTCTCAATGAGGCCCGAGCGGATCGACGTCGGAGCAACAAGGAGCCTGTGGAACGTGGTGCGCGGCGCGTAACCAGACAACTGGTTGAACAGGCGCGTGAGATCCTGACCCACGTCACGATCGCACGTGAGTAGGCCAAGGTCTTCGTAACCGCGAGCGGTCTTCGGATGGTAGTTACCCGTACCCACGTGGCAGTACCGGCGGAGCCCGTCCGCTTCCTCACGCACAGCCATCGACAGCTTGCAGTGCGTCTTCAAACCAACCATGCCGTACACGACATGCACGCCCGCACGCTCCAGCTTGCGCGCCCAGGAGATGTTCGCCTCCTCGTCAAAACGCGCCTTAATCTCAACGATTGCGACAACCTGCTTACCGCTTTGCGCCGCGTCGATGAGGGCCTGCACGATCGGCGAATCACCGGACGTGCGGTACAGCGTCTGCTTGATAGCGAGCACCTTCGGGTCTGCCGCCGCGGTTGCAACGAAGTGCTGCACCGACGTGGAGAACGAATCGTACGGGTGGTGAAGGAGCACATCGTGGTTGCGGATCGACGCCCAAATGTCGCCCGCGCGAGCCGACTCGTACTCCGCCAAACCACTCGGCGTGACCGGCACGTACTTCGGGTATTTCAAATGCGGCAAGTCAAGGTCGTGTAGGTCGTTCAACGCCGTGAGGTCAAGGGGCTCAGGGAGCTTGAACACGTCCTGCTCAGTAATCTCAAGGCGATCAATGAGGAACCTCAGCACCGACTCAGAGATATCCTCCGCCACCTCCAGGCGAACCACGGGGCCGAACCTGCGGCGCAGGAGTTCCTTCTCCATTGCTGTGAGGAGGTTCTCGGCGTCGTCCTCCTCCACCTCCAGGTCCTCATTACGGGTTACGCGGAACGTGTGCGCCTCCAGCACCTTCATGCCGGGGAACAGCGTGTAGAGGTGTGCGGCGATGATCTCCTCAAGCGGCACAAAGTTCGTGCCAACCTTCGTTGCGGCGAGGTCTTCGATCGCGATGCCCTCATACTCGGGCATGAACGCCTCAACGTTCACGAGTCTCGGTAGCGACTGCGGTACCTTCACGCGCGCGAAGTACGTTTTTTCGGTCGCCTCATTCAGTACGACAACAGCGAGGTTCAATGAGAGGCCCGAAATGTAGGGGAACGGGTGCGACGGATCCACAGCCAGCGGAGTGAGCACGGGGAACACGCGGTTGTGGAAATACTCAGAGAGAGCTTCGCGCTGCTTGTCGTTCAGCTCCTCCCACTTGCGAAGGTGCAGGCCCTGCTCGTGCAGGAGAGGGAGAAGATCCTCGTGGAAGTCTTTCACCTGGCGCGTCGTTAACTCGCGAGTGTGCGACGTGATGCCGTCTAGAACCTGACGCGGCGTGAGGCCGGATGCCGCAACCTTTGCGATACCCGCCGCGATACGCCTCTTCAAGCCGGCAACGCGAACCATGTAGAACTCATCCAGGTTCGACGAGAAGATCGTCGAGAACCACGCGCGTTCAAGAAGCGGTAGCTCCGTGTCTTCCGACTGTTCGAGCACACGCTGGTTGAAGCGCATCCAGGAGAGCTCGCGGTCGGCGAACCGGCCCTTTGGCAGTTCGTCTTCCTCCTTGTGCCCTTCCTTCTCTACGAGGATGAACATGTCCTTTTGCTCTGCGGACGAGAACGGAGTTTTTGTTTCCTCCGCAGGCGCACCTACCTCGGCATCCGGATCAAGCTGCTTGTTGATTTCGGTGTCAGCCATTCCTACCCCTCACTCGGCTGTTGGTTGATTTTGAAGGCTAAATTAGGCGGCCGCTTCGCGACCTCATTGCGGCTGCGTCAAGCTCATCCGCAGTTTCGACGAGCGCTGCCGCGCGGCGCGTCACCATGTTTGCGAGACGATCCTTGTCGGTTCTGATCCACGTCTTGCCGAACGTTGCGCCGGACGCCATGATGCGCATGACGAGTGCCGCGTCGCTTAACAGCTTCGTCAGATCGCCGAACTCGCGGCCGCGCATCAAGTTTTCCAAACGGTCGAAGAACTCGATATCGTCCGGGGCTTCCGGCTTCGGTTCCGCATCGTCGATACCGGCTGTGAACGGCGCGTTCAGCCCCTCAACGTAGCGTTCGTGTACTTTCAGCGCGTCGCGCTTGTACCACTCGTTGAGCAGGTAGAGCCGCCAAAGTGCGCCTGGAAGTGTGAACTCGGGGCTGCGTTCCCAAAGGTCCGCAACGATATCTACGCCCTCCTCGTCGATTGCGGCAACGAGTTTTTCTACCGCGTCTTCACCAAACTCTTCGTCGGCAAGGCCGAGAAGTGCGCGCGCGGATGTCATTGCAACTTGCGCGGCCGCTGCGGGATCCTCATCGCCCTCGATCTTTTCTGCGTCTTCGAAGCTCAGCATTGCGGGGCGACGGAACTTCGGCTGACTCATGATTTCTCCAGGATTCTCGAGGCGGGTTTTGTACTCCTATATTCTCTCTCAAAAAGTGATGAAGGGCACGTCCCATGAGAAATAAGGGGCCATTTTTCTCCCACTATCCGGTCTTTTGCCCAGGATCTCGGCAAATTGTGGCGGCCTTGTTGCGCCGTTCACATGACGTCAGAGCTCTTAAGTCAGTTTTCTTGTTCAAGGCGTGGGAACTAGAGTGATAGTCCTAAAACTATCCGCCGAAGTGCGGTTAATCTTTGCAGTGGAAGATCTTTGCAAGGACGGAAATGAGCACTGAGAATAGGCTGCCTGAGGGTGGTGTCGACGCGCGTAGAACGGTGTCTCGCGCGGATTCCAGTACGCCTCCTAGCCCGGTTGAGGGTGTAGGAGATTTTGGTGCGCAGGTTATTGCCCAGCCTAAATCTTCCGTGCTTCTTGCGATGACTATTGGGATTGTCGTGTTTGTTTTGGCGGTCCTTGGTTGGCAGACGTATTCGGATACTGCGAAGGCGCGCGCTGAGTATGAGCAGACTAAGCAGATGAAGGAGCAGATTGTTGCCGAGTTGGATGAGGCGCATCGGGATGCGGATCATCTGCTGTTGCTTATGAACAAGTATGCGCCGGGGACGAAGGCGCCGGAGTTTCGCCGCGCTTTGCAGGCTGCGGAGCGGCTTGAGGATGTTGTTGGCGAGATTGATGGTGCGACTGCGGGGCGTAGGGAGCTTGTTGCGGAGATTGACGAGTTGAATACGCATATGGAGGCGGCTCGGCCTGTGCTCCAGCAGTTGCGTGCTGCGAATTCGTTTTTGCTTAGGGATCTTGGCGCAACTGTTGGCGCTGATACTGGTAAGGCGTGTGCGGGTTTGCAGGTTGCTTTGGCGGATGCGCAGAACGTGGATCGTGCGGGCATGAATGAGGAGGCTCAGGCGGCTCTCGACGATGCGGTTGAGGAGGCGATTGCCCTGCAGGATGAGCCGATCATGCCGATTAATACGGTTGATGATTTGGAAGTCGGCTTTGAGTTGCTTCACAGGGTGACGATTAATTTGGGTGCGTTGAGGGACGCGACTGAGGGTTCGTCGACTGGTGATGGTGATTCGTCGGCTCAGTCTCTTGATGGGCAGGATCTCAACGGTTTGGTTGGCGGTACGCCGCGCGATGCGGGGGACCTCGTGCTCGGAGGAGACGCCGCTCCTTCTGGTGCTGTTCCTGACGGCACTGTTCCTGACGGAACTTCCGGTACTTTGGAAGACTCTGGGAACGCGGAAGGCTTCGACGTCTTCGATGGTTCTGAGGGAGCTGTGGGTTCAGGCGCGCCTGCAGAGCCTGAGAATGCCGACACCCCGGAGGATACAGACGCTGCGGAGGACACCGATGCTCTGGAGGATGCCGATTCCCTGGAGGAGCGGCCGGGACTGGGAATCGCGGAGGAACAAGACCTCGACTAGGGGCCGGTCTCACCTCATCCCCTTAGTCTCAACAAGGACCACTCCCTCCTCGCAAGAATCGGACAGGAAGTAGGGTTTACTGCGCATATGCGCTCCCAGACACCACACCCAGACGCAAAAGACAATCCCGGAAGGGGGTTGTATGGCGAAAAACCTACTCAAGCGGCAAATGTAACCATATCGTTATAAACTTTTTTGCTACGTGGCAATTATTTCTTTGCTACGTAGCATATATTCGTCGCATGAGCATCAACGACGATACTTTTTCAAAGTGGCTTGAGGAAGGATACCCTCGCCCGCAACTTTGCAGGAACCGCTGGTCTAGTCTTAACGGAACTTGGGATTTCCAGGAAGATCCCGACGATCTAGGACTTGACCAAAACTGGTATGCGCCTAACCAAACAAATATTTTCAAACACAGTATTCGCGTGCCGTTCCCACCAGGCTCAGATCTTTCCGAATATGCATGGCAGAACCCGGGCAAAGACGCGGAAGTAGTTTGGTACCGACGTGTTCTTACCGAAGACCAACTGGGTCCCCTACACGAGGGAAACCTTTGGGCTTTGAACTTTGAAGCCGTCGATTATCAATGCGACGTGTGGGCAAACGGCCAACACGTAGGCTCTCATAGGGGAGGGTACACGCCTTTTACAGTGACACTGCCCGATACCTTGCCCGTCGAGATAGTAATCAGGGCTAAGGACGGCAGGAAGACCAATCAGCCTCGCGGAAAACAAGCCTGGAGAAGCGAGCTGAATGGCATTTGGTACGAACGAAGCACCGGTATTTGGCGCGATGTTTGGGTCGAGCAGAAGCCAAAACTATCCATCGAGGAGCTACACTGGCGCGCCGACCTCGACAACGCATGTTTGATTGGCGAAATCACTCTTTCGAAGCCGCCCGTTGTAAACACCCGGCTCACGATCCATGCAACCAAAGAAGACCTGCTGATTGCTGAAATTACGCTTGCACCCAGCTCCGAACATGTTGAGGTTACTATCCCCCTACCGGCATTGAGAAACAATATGGACTGGCCGGAGTGGCTCTGGTCTCCGCAACACCCGCATCTGATTGATTTGCGACTATCGCTCCAATCAGAAGACGCTGTCGACGAGGTTACCTCCTACGCGGGAATCCGAACGGTTGGCGTATCGAATGAATACCTGCACATCAACGGCGAACCTATTTACATTCGCGGCGTGCTGGACCAAGGGTACTGGCCGGAAAGCTTTTTCACCGCCCCTTCCACCGATGCAATCAAGGAAGAAATCGAGCTAATTCTTAAGCTTGGATTCAATCTTTCTCGCATCCACGAACGCACGCCAGATCGTCGTTACCTCGCGTGGGCAGACAGGCTGGGCCTACTTCTATGGGCAGAGTTCCCGTCATCCTACGCATTCGACGACTTCTCTGTGGTAAATACGACGACCGAGTGGCTCAATATCGTGCGCAGAGACCGATCCTCACCTTCAATCGTCACCTGGGTTCCATTCAATGAATCTTGGGGCATCTCCAGGATTGCAACAAGCCCCAAACAGCGGTCCTTCGTCGAAGGGGTCGTGCAGCTAACGAGGGCGCTGGATGAATCTCGGCCGGTCAGTGTTAATGACGGTTGGGAACAACCTGCGACAGATATCGTTACGACACACGATTACGCCGACAGGCCAGAACAACTGTTATCTACGTATGAGAGCAAAGAATCCGTACTGCGGTCGTTGAACGGGGTTGGTCCACAAGGACGCCGCACTGTGCTTGATTCGAATTGGAACTTCGACAAACCTGTCATCGTTTCTGAGTTCGGAGGTATCGCCCTTGCCGACGGCTCAACAGAAAAATGGGGATACAGAACGGTTTACAGCCGGCAGGAATACGAAGAGCTTTTTAAAGGCTTGGTCTTCGCCCTCCTGGAATCTCCTTATATCTCCGGTTTCTGCTACACGCAGCTAACAGATACCGCACAAGAAGCAAATGGCATTTGCACAGCAGACAGGGAACCAAAACTCCCCATCGAAACAATTCGCGCGGTCATTTCTAGCTCCCGACAGCATGATTCCCAGGTACGCCCCCGTTTCGTGGCTGAGGATGCAATGGAAGTAGGTGAATCCTTATGACCTCAAAACGTAGGCGAGACGTGGGACGCTGGCTAAACAATTTCGGTTTCACTATCCCGTTTCTAGTGTTCTATGTCTTCTTCGTTCTCTACCCCGTCATTCAAGCGATACTAATGAGCTTCTTCGATTGGGATCTACTCGGGAAGACGCCGCGTTGGATCGGACTTGATAACTACAAGAGAATGTTCGGAGGAGTCGGAATCGAGTGGGGCATCCACTCCTACTGGTGGGTCCAGCTGCTCTTACTGGTCATCGGAATCCTGCTTGCAATTTGGGCAATTAGAAATAGGCGTATGCGCGCAGGGGAGATTCTACTGATCGTTTCACTGCTCGGCGTTGCTCTGCTCCTGGGATTCCAACCAGGAGAGGACGGTTCGTGGAATGACCCAAGGTTTTGGAATGCCTTCAAAAACACCGTTATTTTCACGGCTGTCTCTACACCGTTAATCGCCGGCCTGGGTTTAGTATTTGCGCTGCTTCTAGATCTTGGCAATAAGGGGAGCGGGTTTTACAGGGCTGCCCTGTTTGTCCCTTACCTGTTGCCGGTCTCGGTCACCACACTGATCTGGGGTTACATGCTGAATCCCTCTCGAGGGATAGTCTCCCGATTGACTGAAACGCTTGGCATAGGCGTTGTTGCCTGGCTTTCGGATCCGCGAACCGCCATGGCCGCAATCGTTATTACAACTGTTTGGTGGACGGTAGGCTTCAACATGATTCTGTTCGGGGCAGGCCTTCAGGACATTGACCCCACGCTCTACGAGGCTGCCTCCATCGACGGAGCAGGTCCATGGCAGAAGTTCATTTCAATCACGCTACCGGGACTGAAGCACGCAACTTTGCTCGTCGTGGTGACACAAATTATTGCCTCATTCCAGATTTTCGGACAGGTAAACATTATGACCAGCGGCGGCCCGGGAGGAGTTACGGACGTCCTAGTCAGGTACATCTACCAGACCGGATTCCGCAACTCGCAACTTGGATATGCCTCCGCGATGTCTCTGTTCCTGTTCACGGTGATGGTTTTTATTTCGATAATCCAGTTCTTGATGTCACGCGAAAGGAGGAGCTGACATGTCTGCCACCGCACCGCGCAAGTTGGCTACCGACTCTACGACAACCCCTCGTCAACCACGACAGGTTGCAACCTGGATTTACCACGGCCTGATGCTGGTAATCGTACTGATCTGGATTCTCCCGCTACTCTGGACGGTTTCATTAGCGCTCACTCCGAATGAGATTTTGAAAACCAGCTCCCAGACTCTGCTCCCTCAAGGACTCACGCTCTCCAACTTTGCAGACGTCTTTACTACCGGTGGAACTCCCCGATGGTTTCTCAACTCAACGATAGTCACTGTGGTGACGACCGTTATCACTGTGCTCGTATGCGCTATGGCAGGTTATGCCTTCGCTAAACTTCCTTTTACTGGGCGGCTAGTTGTGTACTCACTAACCCTTGCGGGCATGATGGTCCCGAAGGAAGCGATGTTCATCCCACTGTTCATGATGTTCAGCGACATGAATATGCACAACACGTACTCGGCACTCATACTTCCTAGAATCGCGTTCCCTCTGGGCGTGTTCATCATGACTCAGTTCTTCGCCCAGGTACCAGATGAGATTCAGGAAGCAGCGAGCATCGACGGCGCATCGTCTTGGAGGATTTTCTACTCGGTGATGCTGCCCCTCGCCCGCCCATCATTGATTGCGTTAGCAACATTTACTTTCGTACAGACGTGGAACGACTACCTGTGGCCGCTAGTTTCAGCGACAAAGCCATCCATGTTCACAGTCACTACAGGCCTCGCATCATTGCAAGGCAACTTCTCGCAGTCGACAGAGCTGGGTTCCCTCATGGCTCGCGGTATCGTCGGAACCCTTCCCCTACTGCTACTTTTCATCTTTTTCCAGAAATATCTCATTCGAGGCGTCTCTATGTCTTCGGGTGAAAAGTAAAACCACCTCATATCGATCGGAGGAAAAATGAGGATACGGAAAATTAGTGTTCCAGCAATGGTGCTGGGCGCGACCGCTATGGTTTTGACCGGATGCGGTATCAGTGGATCAGGAGATTCTGACACGCCAAACGGTGGTGTAGCGGTAGATAAGGATCTCGCAACCCAAATTGAGGAAGTATCGGACGAGGATCTTCAAGGCGCCACAATCACGATGGCTCGCTTCTTCGGTGACTGTAATGACACCACGAACGGTGTCACAGACATCGACCAAGCGACCACCGAGTGCGAGGCAATCCAGATCCTTACGAACAAATTTGAAGCCGAAAACGCGTGGGGTATCAAGGTCGAACGCCTTGGCGGCGCTGCCTGGCATTCGTACTACGACGGCCTCAACACTGCTCTAGCAAGCTCTGAGAAGCCTGATATTGCAGTGATGCACGGTTCTAACCTTCCCGAGTACGCAGCTAGGGGCCTTCTGCAACCAGTGCCTGGGTCGTTCACAGAAAACACCGATGACTACACTGCCCCTGCAGTCGCAGCCGTTGAGTTTGAGGGGCAACAATATGCTCTGCCTTTCGATTCACACGCGATCATCTCTCACCTGAACATGGACATTCTTCGCGAAGCAGGTCTTGTCTCTGAAGGGGAAAGCTACTCTGTACCTTCGGATCCTGAGGAGTTTATGAAGGACGCCGCTACGGTCAAGGAGAAGACGGGGAAAACCTTCCTCGATGTCGCCATGACTAACGACCCCATGGCCGCACGTTTCTGGCAGGCACTCATTTACCAGCAAGGTGAGGATCTCCTCAACCCCGAAACGGGAGAGGTCAACATGAATAGCGCCGCCGCCGTCACTTCGCTGGAGTACATCAACACCCTCGTCGACAACGATTACATCGCGAAGACGCATGATTACGACGCCTCGGTACAGGCATTCCTTCGCGGAGAATCAGCCATTATGTACAACGGCTCTTGGGCCGTCAACCAGTTCGCAGCTGAAGCTCCGTTTGAATATCAGGTAACGGACGCACCTATGCTGTTCGACACCCCCGCTACTTGGGCAAACTCCCACGTGTGGGCTGTTCCTACCCAGGACGTAGCAGATCCCGTCAAGTATCGTGCAGCTTTCGAGCTGGCGAAGTATCTGCATGACAATACCGGTATTTGGGGCATCAAGACTGGCCACATGCCGGCAAGCAAGACTGCCTTAGATTCTGCAGAGTATCTTGCAGCACCTCACAGGGATCAATACCTCGAAACTGCGAAGGAATATGGCAAGCTGCCTCCTCGTGTCCTCGAGTGGCCTGCAATCGATGCGGCGATCGTAGAGACAATCGAGGCCACGTGGCTCAATGATGCTGATGTTCAATCTACGTTGGATACTCTCCAAGCAACCGTAGAAGGAATTCTCAACAAATAGAATGATTTGCTGGGTGGCGGGACTACGCTAGCGCCGACCCCGCCACCCGGCAATCAACTACGTTTTTCGCCCATACCGGCGGTAATATATTGATCCGTTCTTGGTTTCTAGTGCAGTGACTAGTAAAGATCATCAAGGGAGTAGAAGCTTGCGCCCCCCGAATATGCAGGACGTAGCGGAGCATGCTGGCGTTTCTCAGCGAACTGTCTCTAATGTTGTGAATAACTACGTTCACGTTTCGCCAAAAACCCGGGAGAAAGTACAAAAGGCAATCAAGGAGCTTGGATACCGTCCGAATGTATCTGCTCAGAGACTGCGATCAGGCCGAACGGGAATGATTGCGTTGGCGCTTCCCAATATTTCCTGGCCTTATTTTGCCGAACTTGCCCACCTCGTGCAGCAAGCAGCTCAAGAGTTCAAACAGACCGTTTTCGTTGTTGAAACTGATGCTTTGCGGGACAGAGAGATTAGTTCTCTGGAAGGTTTTAGATCCGATGTTGTCGACGGCGTAATTTTCTCCCCCGTCGAACTTGAGGGAAAAGATTTACCTGAGCTGGATGTTCCTCTTGTCTTGATCGGTGAGAAAATCGCTAATGTGGGGAGGCCGCACTTCTCAGTTGATGGGTGGGCCGCGGCATACGCCGTCACTGAACACCTACTTGATCGTGGAGCACGCAATTTTGTAGTAGTTGGTTCGTCTGACAATGTCATAACGTCAGGACCCGGCCCGCAGCGGCGCAAAGGCATTGAAGATGCTCTAGCCTCTAGAGGGTTGAAACTGAGCAAAGATTCGGTTGTGGAGACTCTTTGGACACACGATGCAGCACATTTTGCGCTAACCGAGTGGCTACGAAATCACGATCTCCCCGATGCCATTATTGCGTTGAACGATAGCGCGGCAGCAGGCTCTATTAGGGCTCTTGCCGATGTCGGCGCCCGCGTTCCGGACGACGTTCTTGTTACCGGTTGGGACGACACCGATATTGCGTCCTACATGCTACCCTCGCTGACTGCGATAAAGCCGGATAAAGCTTCTATCGCCCACCGCTCAGTCCAAACACTGATGGAACTTATAAGAGACGGAAAAACCGACGCCGGCGAAGAAACTATAGATTTCGAACTGGTCGTGAGGGAGTCTTCGACTCCCAGGTAAATAACCTGCCTGTAGAACGAGAGCTTTATTCGCATAGAGCTCCACGCCGAGAGTCGTGTTGAGCCAAGGAGTGGGGTGCACACACCGGTTTACAACCCACTACGCAAAAAAAGTACAGAAGACCTAACTAAACCCCAATTTGAAGCTAACCGCAAGTCAACCAGGGCG
>JAUNLN010000015.1:46940-47791 GCA_030532245.1 Actinomycetaceae bacterium | reverse complement strand
GCTCTGCTTCTAACTCTGCTAACAACTGTTCGGACTCGTGCTACTCAATCCGCGTGTTTGCGAAGAAGATTAGTTGTTTGGAGTAGTTCAGAGTTGTTCAGAGTTGTTTTGGGCGGGAACGCCTCCTCGCCGAGTTCGGTACTTTTCAACACGCCGAGCGAGCCTTAGCCTCACTTATTTTGGCGTGCAATTATGGTTCTATCCGCCTTTGTGTGCGCATGGCGCTCACAGTTAGGCAGCATCATTTGGAGGATTTATGGCTGATCGTAATTTCAACGATGGGGCGCAAAACGAGCCTGAGGAACGCGCTACCTGGGACCTTGGCAACCACGTAAATGAGGAAACGGAACAACCAGACCTCATTGATCCCGCGTCGGATCCAGCTGACTTTGGCAACCCCGCGCCAGAAGATCTCTCACTTGAGGGCGACGGTTTGCACTTGGATGAGGGTGCCGCAATCTTCGGCGACGACCAGCTTGAAGACATTGTAGGAAGCGGCGACGAGCCGTCCTTCGGCACGGAGGAGCCAGAACCTGCACCCCTACCTGAACCGGCGGCGGAGGGTGCGCAGCGTCTAGACGCACCCACGTTTGAGGCCACTTCGCACGAGCCCACGCAGGCCGAGGGAGAGCCCGCACCCCTTCCTGAGCCCATCGCGGAACCGCTCGCCCAACCAGTGCCGACCCCGGTCGCCGACCCCAAACCCACGCGCGAACCCACACCGGTACCCGAGCCTGAGCCGCAACCTGGACCCGCTCCCACGCCCGCACCCGCGCCGGAACCTGAGCCCGCGCCCACGCCCGCACCCGCTCCCGAGCCTCCTTGACCGCTGCATCCGGCAGCCCCACGAT
>JAUNLN010000015.1:32158-46930 GCA_030532245.1 Actinomycetaceae bacterium | reverse complement strand
GCTCCCGAGCCGGAACCCCTGCCGGAACCTGAGCCCGCGCCGGAACCCGCGCCGGAGTCCGCGCCTGAGCCTGAGCCGGCCCCCTCATGGACGTACGAGACTCAAACTTCGCTACCAAAGGCCGGCGACGCGAACACGCCGATCATCCACTCGACCGCGGGCGGCAGCGAAATTCCACGCGATGTACTCGAGCGCCGCCAGCTACCTGAAGAGCATTACGATCGCACACGCGAGCTCCCCCACCAGATTCCCGCGCCCGAAGCACCCGAAGCGCCCGCAGCACCCGCAGCACCCGAAGCGCCCTCAGCACCCGCCGAGGCATCCGAGCCGGAACCCGCAGACTTTGGCCTTTCTACCACTGATGCAGGTGACGGCGTAGCAGCCGAAACCGCTGCCGCAATTGCAGCCGGCGCAGTGGCCGCCGCGGCTGCGCCCCTACCTCCAGCGGAAGACGACGACCTTGAGGCAACCAAGGTACGCCGCCAGTCGCTTCTAAACCCCGAGGTTCCGACCGAACCAGAGCCGGAGGCCACCTCCTCATGGATCCCGCGCGAAACCCCAGAAGACGACGACACGAAGTCGATCTTTGAGGACGCGACCGTGATCCCAGAGGTCCCCTCCCGCATTGGCGCCCGCGTGTGGTCGTTCCTACTCACCTTCGTTGGCGTGATTGCCGCGTGGTACCTGCTCACCGACGCCGCCGCTCGCCTCACGCTCGCCGCAGGCAACCCCGTTGCGACCGGCGTAATCAACCCGGCAGCCCTCATCGAACTAGGTGCGGGCGCGATCGTCGCGATCATCGTGGTGCTCCTCAACATCCGCTCGTCGCTCGGATCCCTCATCTTCGGCTTCATCACAATGGTTGCAGGTGGCTTCTTCCTCGCCGTCCCGGAGCTCACAAAGCAATACATGACGCCCGCCTACGACTGGCTAACGGCGTTCAACGATTTCGGAGGAAACGTCGCCCACCACATCCAGTGGACCGGCTACACGGGCGTCATGGCAGTATCGGGCCTCATCTTGTTCGTGATCGGTCTGACAGCGATCTTCGCTCGCCGCGACGGCCGCCGCGACCAGGAGATTCGCGCTCAAATCGAGCAGCTCGCTCCCGGCACGCTACGTGGCAAACGCAAGAAGTAGAGCGCTCGCGGCTTCGAAATAGGAGCCGCGTGGCGTAACTTGGTGCCATGGCATCAAATTTTCTAGACCGGCCATCAACGTCGAACCGTGATGGCCGGTCACTGTTACTCCCAGAGGGCCCATGGCAGCACCTGACAGTTAATGCTGGAGGCGCTAACTTCCACGTCGCGCAAATGGGGCCGGCTGACGGCGAGCCGGTGATCTTGCTCCACAACTTCCCGCGCACGTGGTACACGATGCGCCCGGTGCTTGAGGCGCTCGCCGGCGCTGGATATCGGGCGTGGGCGATGGATTTGCGCGGTTTCGGAATGTCGGATTTGCAGCCGCACGGGCAGGATCCGCTGCGCATGTCGGCCGATGTTGCGGCCGTGATCTCAAGCCTGAGCCTGGAGAGCGCGCACGTCATCGGCGCTGGAATGGGCGGTAAGCTCGGTTGGATTCTCGCGGCAACGAACCCGCGCACGGTCCGCTCGCTCATGTCGATTGCGGAGCCGCACCCCCTGAATTTGGAGCATGCTTCCCCCTCCCCGTTTACGGCTGCGGGTCGCACGATTGCCAAGATTCGCGCTCCTTGGGTGAATATTCACCAGCTGCGTTCGGGCAAGATTATTGAGGAGACGGCGAAGACGTGGGCGGCACCCGCCACGGTTTCCAACGCTCGCGCCGACGAGGCGGTGTACCGGTACGCGTTCTCCCGCCCGTTTGCCGCGGAGACCGCGCTTGAGGCTGTTATTCGCGTTAACGCCCTCACTCGCCGCACGCGAAAGCGCATCGACACGGTGATTGACCTGCCGATTTCGCGCGTGATTTGCACTCTCGACCCGATTCGCCCTCCGAAAACGTTCCTGCGCGATCAGCAGTGGGCGCGCCAGCCGATTACGAGTTACGAGATCGGGTGCGGTCATTTCCCGACCGAGGAGGCGCCCGCGAAACTGAATGAGGCTGTGCTCGATCACATGAGAAGGGTGACTGCTTAAACGTCTTCTCTGGAGGGGCACAGTTCCTTCAGGTCGCAGCGTGCGCATTCGGGGTTTCTTGCGTGGCAGATGGTGCGGCCGTGTTCGATGAGGCGGTGGCAAAGGATCGTCCAGTCCTCATTTGGTAGTGCTTTCGCGATGTCGCGCTCGATGGCTAGGGGCGTTTTGGCGCTGGTCCAGCCGAGGCGTTTTGAAAGGCGGGACACGTGCGTGTCTACGGTGATTGCGGGGATTCCGAAGGCGTTGCCGAGCACGACGTGCGCGGTTTTGCGCCCCACTCCGGGCAGTGATTGGAGGCTGTCGCGGTCTGCGGGCACCTCCCCGCCGAAGTTTTCGACGAGCGACTTCGCCATTTGGGTGAGCTGCATGGCCCTGCGGTTTTGGAAGCCGAGGGGGCGGATGATTCGGGCGACGTCCTCCTCATCGGCGCCCGCGAGCGCCTCCGCGGTTGGGTACGTGGCGAAGAGTTCGGGCGTAACGGTGTTTACGCGTTCGTCGGTTGTTTGCGCCGAGAGCATGGTTGCGGCGAGTAGTTCGAACGGGTTTCGGTGGATGAGCGCGCAGGTTGCGAGCGGGTAGATTCCGCGCAAAACTGCGGCAACTTTTTCCGGCTGCGTTTTCGGGGAGATGCTTGGAGGAGCAGTCGGTTGCGCGCCTGGCGTGGTGTGTGGGGAAGAGTTGGCCATGTATTGAGCCTACAAAGTTCGCGGCGAAAATGAGTGGTTGACGCTTTTTGCTTTAAAATCAGGGCTGTTTGTGGTGTTCTCCTCATACCTTGGCTTAAAACCGTTAAGCTAGTTCTGAGGACATGCGCCGACTTGCGCCATATCCCACGCGAAAGTCCGCGCAAAGAAGACTTATACAGCTAACGAGAGAATGAAGGTGACCGTGGAAGGCAATTACATCAGTCAGGTCCCACTATTTGAGGGGCTGGATGAAGAGCAGCAGCGCTCGCTACGTTCGAAGATGGGTCAGACCACCCTGCGCCGTGGAGAGGTGCTCTTCGAGGAGGGCGAGCCTGGTAACCGTCTTTACATCATTACCGAGGGCAAGGTTAAGCTCGGCCACACCTCCAGTGACGGCCGTGAGAATCTGCTTGCAGTGCTTGGCCCCGGCGAGATTATTGGTGAGCTTACTTTGTTTGATCCGGGTCCACGTTCCACGACTGCTACCGCAGTTTCGCCGGTTACGCTCCTGCACCTCGATCATGCGGACTTGAACGCGATTCTTGATACGAACCCCACGATGGGTAAGCACATGCTTCGCGCTTTGGCTCGCCGTCTGCGTCGCACGAATGAGAGTCTTGCGGATCTGGTGTTCTCGGATGTTCCGGGTCGCGTGGCTAAGGCTCTGCTTGATCTTGCGGATCGTTTCGGCACTCCGGCGGATGAGGGCGTGCACGTTCCTCACGATTTGACGCAGGAGGAGCTCGCTCAGCTGGTTGGTGCTTCTCGCGAGACGGTTAACAAGTCGCTTGCCGACTTTGTTTCTCGCGGTTGGATTCAGCTTGAGGGCCGCGCCGTCACGCTACTGGATCTTGATCGTCTGGCTCGCCGCGCCCGCTAGCGCCGGGAGTATAACTCGATAGAGCAAATAGTTTGGGGAGGGAAGCCGCTGCTTCCCTCCCCAAACTGTGTTTTAACACTGTGTTGTCAGTCTGTGTCTTTAGCCGGTGTTTAGTTGTCTAGTTCGTCGCTTGCTTCGGATTTCCGCGAAGCGGGTTGCCCAAGGGGTTTCCCAAGGCGGGTGGCCCACGGGACTTCCCCAAGGCGGGTTGCCCAAGAAGTTAGGCTTTTTGCCTCTTAAGGTATGCGACTACGTTTTCTGGATTGTTGGGGGCGGGTACTACTTGTACGAGCTCCCAGCCGTCCTCTCCCCATTGGTCGAGGATTGCCTTCGTTGCGTGAATGAGCAACGGTACGGTTGCGTATTCCCATTTAGCCATGGCTCAATCCTAGTGGCGGCCGGCTGGGTTAGCTAGTGGCGTCCGCGGTTATCGAGTGGCGTACGCGCGCGAGTACGCGGGGGATCTTGGGGATGCGGAGTTCTTCAGCGAGTGGGTCGTCGGATTCCATGATCCATGCGTGCCAGTCTTCTACGTGGTCGTAGTAGCGGAGCATTGCTCGCCTCTCGCGCTCGGTGAGACCACCCCAAACTCCGAAATTTGCTTCTGACTGGAGGGCGTCTGCCAGGCATTCGAGGCGTACCGGGCATGCCATGCAGCGGGACCTTACCTGTCGCTGAGCTGCGCCTTGAACAAATAACGTGTCTGGAGACTCCGCTGCGCAGAGCGCCTTTGCCGCCCAGCTTTGGTCTTTATCAGTATGCGCGTAGGTCATTTTCACCCCATTGTCCACGTGCGCTTTCGGCGCACCATCTAATGTGACCATACACACATAAAGACTTCGTTATCAAGTCGATACCACTAGCCGCAGGCTGGTCAAAAACTGCTCAAACAAGCGCGCCAAGGGTAAACTCGCTCGAAATCAACATAGTTAGGCAAATTCCGGTTAAAGTTTTTGGCTGGTTTTCGTGAAGTAAATGCGCGGCTTCATGCGTCTCGTAGTTACAAACAAGAGTTTTCAACGTACCCTTAAACCATGTCGTCATCTCGCTCTCGTCATGTAGGTAAAGGACAATTCGCCACTCTTTTGACTACTTTTTTGGTGGCGTCGGTTCTGTCGGGTGTCTTACTTGCTGGTATTTTCGTGCCGGCTGCAGGCTCCGCTGGGCTGGTTGTGAAGGCTGGTCCGAAGGTGTTCGACGCGCTTCCCGCGGAGTTCGACATTCTTCCGCCCTCCGAGCAGTCAACGCTCCTCGCCGCGGACGGTAGCGTGCTTGCGACTTTCTACTCGGAGAACCGAATCATTGTGCCGCTTGAGGAGATTTCACCTCACCTCATCGACGCGATTATCACGATTGAGGACAGGCGTTTTTACGAGCATAAGGGTATCGACCCGAACGGTATGGCTCGCGCGGCGATTAACAACCTGGCTGATGAGAGCACGCAGGGCGCCTCAACTATCACGCAGCAGTATGTGAAGAACACGTTGCTTGAGGCTGGTTTGCAGGAGGGTAATCAGGACAAGATTGATTCGGCGACGGAGCAGACGATTAGTCGTAAGCTTCGCGAGGCGCGTTACGCGTTGGCGCTTGAGCAGAAGATGTCTAAAGACGACATTTTGATGGGTTACCTGAATATTTCGCCGTTTGGTACGAATGTTTATGGCGTGGAGGCGGCTTCGCGACTGTATTTTTCGAAGCATGCGAGTGAGTTGAATATTCCGGAGTCGGCGTTGATGGCTGGGCTTGTGAAGTCGCCGATCCAGTACGACCCGTTTAATGATCCGGAGGCGGCGAAGAATAGGCGTGACACGGTGCTCGCGGCGATGCTGGCCGAGGAGAAGATTACGCAGGAGGAGTTCGACGAGGCTACAGCTCTCACGATTGAGGACATGCTGAACCCGAATTTCACGCCGCAGGGTTGTGCGGGTGCGGGGAATGCGGCGTACTTCTGTGAGTACGCGCGCCAGTTCCTCCTCCAGTCGGATCAGTTTGGTAAGGATGAGGCGGAGCGTAAGCAGAAGCTACTTCGTGGTGGCCTGACGATTAAGACGACGTTGGATCCGAACATGCAGAAGGCTGCGTTTGAGGAGATTACGAGCCTTATTGGTGTGAATGATGGTTCGGGTGCGAATACGGCGCTCGTGTCGCGGGATGTGAAGACGGGTCGCGTGCTGGCGATGGCGCAGAACACGAATTTTGGTGTGCCGACGGAGAGTGACCCGCAGGCGACGCAGACGAATTTTAATGTTGAGAGGGCGCTTGGCGGCGGTGATGGTTTTTCGGCTGGTTCGACGTTGAAGCCGTTTACGACGTTGCAGTGGTTCCGTGAGGGTAAGTCGGTGTGGACGAAGCTGGGTTCGCATAGTACGACGTTCCAGGCGCATGAGTGGAATATTCCGTGTGCGCCGGAGTATGCGAGTACGTGGACGGTTGGTGACGTTGATGGTAAGCGCGGCACGTTTAATGTGATTGATGCGACGGCGTATTCGGTGAACCGCGTGTTTGCTGAGATGGCGACGCAGCTGAATATGTGTGAGATTTTTGATGGCATGGCGGCGCTTGGTATTTCGGAGCCGGATGGTTCGCCGCATAAGCCGTATCCGCCGCAGATTATTGGTGCTCCTGCGACGCCGCTTGCGCTTGCGGGCGCGTATGGGGCGTTGGCGAATGAGGGTGTGCTTTGTAAGCCGATGCCGGTGAATGAGGTGCTTGATCGTAATGATGAGGTGCTTGTGAAGTATGAGCCGTCGTGTGAGCAGGCGGTTCCGGCTCGTGAGGCGAACTTGGTGTCGACAGTTTTGCAGAAGGTTTCGCAGACGCCGAGTTATTACGGGGTGGCGATTGATCGTCCGCATATTGCGAAGACGGGTACGGCGGAGTTGAACTCGAATCTTTGGGTTGCGGGTTCGACGGCTCAGGTTGCGACGGCTGTTTGGGCGGGGCATGCGAATGCGTCGTCGATGTCGATGAATAACATTTATGCGAATGGTGTTCAGTGGGGCTTCGTGTATGGTGGCACGTTTACGGGCCCGGTTTGGCATGATTACATGACGCGCGTTACTGCGGATATGGAGTGGGTGTCGTTGCCGCAGGGTGATTTGGGGCCGATGCCGTTGCCGCCGCGTACGGAGCCGTCGGAGCGTGGCCAGTCTGGTAATGGGAACGCCAATAGTGGTGGTAATGCGAATAATGAGGGTCAGGGTGACTCTGAAGGGGAAGATGACGACTGATCCTGGAGGCGTTGTGAGTGGTTTGCGTGGCTTGAGGGCGGTTGCTGGCGCTGGTGTGGCCTGCGCGTTGGGTGTTGCTGCGTGGACTCAGGTGGAGCGCCGTATGCCGATTTTGAGGCGTTATGTGGCGTATGTGGATGTGGATCCGCAGACTCCTCCGCTTCGCGTGTTGCAGGTTGCTGACCCGCATTTGTATGTGGGTCAGGAGTTTCTCGTGGACTTTATTAGGGGTCTTGCGCGGGAGGATTTTGACCTGGTTTTGGCGACTGGCGACAATTTGGGGTCGGCTGCTGGGTTTGGGTTGTTGGTGGAGGCGTTTGAGCCTCTTTTGGGGCGGCCGGGCGCGTTTGTGTTTGGGTCGAATGATTATTATTCGCCGCGGAGGAAGCGGTGGTCGTCGTATTTGTTTGGTTCGTCGAAGCCGAAGGTTAAGCGGACGGATAAGGATTTGCCGTGGCGGGAGATGGCGCAGCTGTTTTCTGATGCCGGCTGGGTGAATTTGAATAATCAGAGTGACGTGCTGGAGGTGTGGCCGGCGGGTTCTGGTGCTGGTTCTGGTGCGGAGGGCTCTCGTTCGGGAGGCGCTGGTTCGGATCGGGCTGTGGTGCCTGTTCGCGTTGGGTTGATGGGTGTTGATGATCCGCATATTAAGCGCGATAGGGTGCCGGAGGTTCCTGCTAATTGGGGGGACTCGGCGATGTATCGGCTTGGTGTGACGCATGCTCCGTATCAGCGGGTTCTGAATGAGTTTGTGGCTGCGGGTGCGCATGCGGTGTTTGCGGGGCATACGCACGGGGGTCAGTTGTGTGTGCCGGGGTTTGGCGCGTTGGTGACGAATTCTGATTTGCCGAGGCGGTTTGCTTCGGGTTTGCATGAGTGGTGTTTTGGTGGGGATTCTGCGGTTTTGCATGTGAGTGCGGGGCTTGGGAATTCGCCGTTTGCTCCGGTGAGGTTTGCGTGTAGGCCGGAGGCGTCGATTGTGGAGCTGCGTCCGCGCTCTTGATTTTGGTGTGGTGCTGTGAGGTGTGCGGCAAATTGGGTTTTCCGATTTTGGGGATCGCTTGCTGCTGGCTATACTTGTTAAGTCTTAACGACACGGGGTGTGGCGCAGCTTGGTAGCGCGCTTCGTTCGGGACGAAGAGGTCGTGGGTTCAAATCCCGCCACCCCGACTCGGTGAAAACCGCAGAATCTCGCTGAAAAGTGAGGGTCTGCGGTTTTTCTCATTTTCTAGCAAAAGCTAATCATGAGGTATTGGCGTCTGACTCCGGGATGCGAAGTTTTCCCTGTGAAAAACCAAGAGCTAATGAACATCGACTTTCCCGCACCACAGCAGGCGAAAACCGTATCTATAGACACACTTTTTGACCTATATCTTCACTCATCTGTCCCGGATTCCACGCGTTGCCTAAACGGGGCTCCACCCCCGAATAGCCGCAACACCACTCCTCCCTTGGGACTCGGCTAAAGCTGAGATCCCTCTAGAAGTTCGGTTCGGGCTGTGGTTGGCTGACGAGCAAGCATCGATTTCGCCTCTAGTTAAGGAAGCCCGCGATGAATACGTTTGAAAAGCCCATAGTTCTTGCCCCAATGGCTGGTGGGCCGTCGACTCCGGAGCTTTGCGCGGCCGTCAGTAACGCTGGTGGTTTGGGGTTTCTGGCGGCAGGGTACCTCACTCCTGAGAAGTTGAGTGAGCACGTGCGCGCAACGGAGTCCCTCACTGACAGGCCGTTCGGGATCAACCTCTTTTATCCTTCGGAGCCGAACACGGGTCGGGCAGGCGCGTATGAGGAGTATCGCAGGCTCCTCATTGATGAGTGTGAGTGCGCGGGCGAGTTCCCTGAGAACCCGCGGTGGTCGGATGATGATTTTGAGGCGAAGTTTGAGATCGCGTTGGGGTCGAGGGCGGAGTTTGTGTCGTTCACGTTTGGGTATCCGACTGCGGAGCGGGTTGAGCGCGTGCGTGGGGCGGACAAGTTGGTGGTGTTGAATGCGACGACGCCTCGCGAGGTCGATCATGTTATCGACTTGGGCTGCGATGTGGTTGTGTTGCAGGGCAAGGCGGCGGGCGGGCATCGCGGGTCGGTGTTGGATGTGGGCGAGGAGGGTTATTCCTACGATGCGCGGGAGTTGCTTGAGTATGCGGCCGCGCGCGCGGATGTGCCGATTTTTGTTGGAGGAGGTGTCGGCTCGGCTGGGGATGTGCGTGAGCTTTTGGAGGCGGGCGCGGATGCGGTGGTTGTGGGGACGCGTTTTCTAACGGCCACGGAGGGTGGGACGAAGGTGACGCATAGGCGTGCGCTACTGGAGTTTGGTGCTCGTGGGACGGTGGTGACGAGGGCGTTTTCGGGTAAACCTGCTCGCGCGATTGTGAATGGGTTTGTGGAGAGGTTTTCGGGGGTGGCACCAGTGATGTATCCGGAGGTGCATTATTTGACGGCTGGTATGCGCGCGCGTGCGAATGAGGCTGGGGATGCGGAGTGCCTGAATTTGTGGGCGGGTGAGGGTTTCCGCTACTGCAGGGAGGCGCCGGCGAGCGAGATTATGGCCGAGCTGCTGGCGCTCCCCTAGCCGGCAGCCCGCAAGGGTTGAGTCCCGTTTTCCTGGGTTGCCGCTGACAAGGTCTTGCGTGCCACCGGCCGGGGCCGCCATTTTCTCCCGTTTCGGAAAAGCTAACGAACGTCGACTTTCCCGCGTAATAACGCGCGAAAACCGGATCTATAGACACACTTTTGAGTGGGGCGCAAGAAGACTCTTGGAAGGATGTCGCTTACCTCACCATTCTTACGCCTCGGATTTATACCAAAACCTGCCGTAAAGATCTACTATAAGATCTATTTATGGTAGATTATTCTTCATGGTTGAACCCCTTAGAGAAAATACCGAGATCGCCCCGTTGCCGGAAGTAGTAGGGGGATTTCAGACCGTACTTGCTGATCCTCCGTGGCGTTTTGCTAACCGTACTGGCAAGGTAGCACCCGAACATCGCCGACTGGACAGATATTCTACCTTGTCTCTGAAGGACATCATGTCGTTGCCTGTCAATGAGGTGACCGCAGAGAACGCCCACCTATATTTGTGGGTACCCAATGCCCTCTTGCCGGATGGACTAAAGGTGCTAGAGGCGTGGGGTTTCCGGTACGTAACAAACATTATCTGGGCAAAACGTCGCAAAGACGGGGGTCCAGATGGCCGAGGCGTAGGATTCTACTTCCGAAACGTAACCGAGATGATTCTGTTCGGCGTCAAAGGCAGAATGCGTACGCTACCCCCAGCCCGAAGCCAAGTAAACATGATCGAGACTCGGAAGCGAGAGCATTCGCGCAAGCCTGACGAACAATACGACCTGATTGAAGCCTGCTCCCCTGGTCCATTCCTAGAAATGTTTGCCAGGCAGAGTCGCCCAGGCTGGGTAGCTTGGGGTGACGAAGCCGATGGAGAGACCCGGGGTCAGGTCTACCAAAATTACAGAGGTGGCGATATTTTTCCTCCCCTGGTAGCACACCAGCGTCTGACCGACGATCTGGCAGACAACCTTGCCCGCAAGTTCGCTACTATGTACGCAGAAGGTAAATCGGTTCGAGAATTAGCCTCCCTCTCCGGCTACTCAATTCACCGGGTCTACTCCCTGTTAGAGCGCAAGAACGTACGGCTACGCGAACGGGGTGCTAAGAAACATTAGGCCCGAGGTAAGGTTGTCGGTTCCAAGCATTACGCCCCACACCGACAACAAGTAAAGGGCAAGTTCCCTGCACCGCGCGTTGTATCCTGAGAGTTGCTTTGGCGAAGTTGGTGGTAGTGGTAGTCCCTAAATCAATCAGAGGTTTAGTAATCCTCTGATCTTCTGGTGCTGAGTCATTCCATTCCTTTTCGAGCTCTTTATATAGGACTCTCTGCTCTTCCAGTTCCTTGGTAATTATGACGCCCGCAGTAAGCACCCCTGCCTCATACCAGGTGCGATAAGCGGTCATATCGCGATCTAGATTACCGTCCTTGGCGTTCCACTCTACGTCAACCGCGATGCGCCCCTTAAAATTGTCTACGAGGTACCCTTCTTGATATTGGGTAACGAATTCCTTTACCTTTTCCTTCTTTCTGTTAAGCAAAAACCCTTTTACTTCAAGATCTAGGCGCCGCTCAGCCCAACCCCTTTTCTCAAAAAGTCCATCCAGCTCCTTCGCTACGTCACCTCTGTTTCCTCCGGCCTTAAGCCAGGTCTGCGGATTCAGATGGAACTCATCAAGGGCGGATAGAATATCTTCCCATTCGGTTGGGGAGACCACGCTCATCACTGCAGCAGCAGAACCGGTTTCAAGGAACCAATACTTGGCTCTAATTTCCGGTGGCATTACAGAATCATTCTCATAACTTTGGGTCAGAAACATACACCGATTATCGCACGCCCACCTGGAAGAGGGAGCTGATACTCCAACGCTCGTTCAACGTTCGGTAGCTTACGAAGGTACGGAGTATTTCTATCCAGTCTTTGCGGAATCTACTGCCCACGACGAGAGTGGCTCCGGCTAGCTGAGAAGGTCACTGTACCGTAGAAAGCCTGTTACAAAAGTCTATCCAGGTATGGGAGCGCTTTCGAGGTTCCTGCGTAGACTTGCACGTCCGCGAGCTTGTCCGCGCGCGTCGGCCCACGGTTAATAATCGCAATCGCCTTACCCTCACGCGAAGCCTGCCGCACAAACCTCATCGCCGACGCCACCGCCAACGAACTACCCGCAACCAGCAACGCATCCGCCTCATCCACAAACTTACGACCCATCTCAATATCCGCAGGCTTCACCTTCCCACCAAAAAACACAACATCCGTGCGCAAAATCCCTCCACACCTCGGACAAGGCGCCACCTTAAAACCAGCCGTATCCGCGATAGCTGCGTCCGCATCCGGAGCAATCTCAACATCGGCAACGTGACGTTCCGTCCAACCAGGATTCAGCTCCACCAAAATCCTATGCAAGCTCTGCCTGCTCATCTCCAGACCGCACTGAGTACACACCACGCGGTCACCACGACCGTGCAAATGCACAACCTTCCGCGAACCCGCCACAACATGCAGCATGTCGACATTCTGCGTGATGATTCCCGTGACTTTTCCGCGGTTCTCCAAATGCGCGAGCGCGTAATGCCCCGCGTTCGGCGCCGCATGATACGGCCGCGACCAACCAATATGATTACGAGCCCAATAGTGCGTTCGATAGGATTCGTCGGCCATGAATTGTTGGATCGTCATCGGATTACGGTCTGGCGCGCCCGGCGAACGATAGTCCGGAAGCCCCGAATCCGTCGAAACACCCGCGCCTGTGATTACCGCGAACTTCTTACCCCGGAGCAGGTCAGCTACAGGCTGCACCGCCGCCCCAACATCCTCAGGTTCTGGGCGAGCCGCGTCAGCCGGCGGAGCCTCAATGTTCTTAATCGTCAGATTCGGAACATTACCACTCGGAAAGTAATCACCGATCGAGTTAGCCATGCTTCCATCATATGCAGGAGCGCAACTTTTACGGCCGACCCCACAAACATTAGAAGCACCCCTTCTTTGTACCTCGGAAACGCTCCAATATGAGGGGGCGGAAAACGCCTGAAGTACGGAGAAAACTACCAGTAATTCACAACTACGAAACAACTCTGAACAACTTAAAACAACTCCTCATATACTCGCCTTATGCTCGGCGCAGAGTTTGAAATCGTAAAGGAAGCACTGGCAGCAATTGAAGCAGGCGCCAGTGCTGACAGTCAGGAATCCGAAATCCTCACTTTCAAAGAAGACCCTGCCGTGCATCTTAAGGTGCTATCCCCTGACACATACCTAATCCGGTCTCTAATCGACAAGGCCATTTGCTTCTCCAACGCAGACAACGGAGTTGCTCATATCGTCCTAGGCGTCAGCGACAAGGCAACAGGCCCTGCAGCGTTCACCGGCACCGAACGATCCTGCGACTGGCTCGTCGAGAAAATCTACAACAACACTCAACCCAGCATTCAGGTCGAGGCGTTCGAAATCGAGTGGGCCTCAACCCGCCTCATCATCTTGCGCGTTCCAAAAGGTATGACCCTCTACCACTCGTCCAAAGGACAAGCCAGCAAACGCGTAGGAAAAAACTGTGTTCCACTCACCGAAGACGAACGCAGCAGAATTGCGTTCTCGCGCGCGCACCCAGACCTCACCGCCGCAAAATCGCGGCGCGGCCTCGAAGACCTCGACCCCAACGCCCTCGAACGCGCCAAAACACTGCTAGGAGTCCGCAAAAAAGCTCTAGGCGACACCTCGCCCATACCAGAAACACCCCTAGAACTCTGCGACGAACTCGGCCTCCTCACCACCGACAATTCCCTCACCGTCGCTGCGGAAATCCTCTTCATGCAGCCCCGGTACAATCGACCCACCGTGCTCCACTTCCTCCGAAACGTTCCCCGAGGAGCACCCCAAATCACAGGAATTTCGGCACCTCTCATCACCGCTCTAGAACAAGTCCGCTCCCTTATCAGCGCAAACATATCCCAAGAAGTTGCGCGAGTGCGCCTGCCAAACGGACGAGAGATCGCCATCCCAGCATTTCCCGCAGACGCAGTCGACGAAACCATTTCCAACGCATTCGCACACCGCGACTGGGGTGCCGCCTCCGCCATCGAAATTGACCAGTCACCCATCGAGCTGGTCGTCTGGTCCCCCGGAGGCCTGCCCGCAGGAGTCTCCCGAGACGAACTCCTAAGCACCCAATCCATCCCACGAAACCCTGTACTCATGGGAGCACTACGGCGACTCGGCCTAGCAGAAGAATCCTCCCGCGGTTTAGAGAGGATGTGGGTATCCATGCTTTCCAGCGGACGCCCCGCACCGAAACTAGTAGCAGGTCTCTTCGTTCGGGCCGCCTTGTCATCAGGACGCGTCGACACTCACTTCATCGAGGCGCTCGCCCAACTACGCGCCATATTCAGAGAAGACATTTTCAACAGCGTGTACGGTCTGCTAGTGACGCGCCACCTCGCGGACAACCCAATCCTGACGGCCACCACCGCAGCCCGGTTAATGCAAGTCTCAGAATCAGAAGCCCAAGAAATCCTCTCCTGGTACACGAGTGAAGGCTTCCTGGAACAGCTAAGGGACGCGCCCGAGTGGGTTCTCTCAGCCGAGGCTCGAGCCGCATTTGGTAAACAGGACACCACTGCAACCCCCGCCTTAACTATCGAGGAGTGGATCCTCACTCAACTGCGTGAAGGAAAATCACTTAATGCCCGCGAGGTCGCCGACGAACTGGGAGTCGAACGCGAATCGGTCAGCGTCCTCCTACGCCACTTACGCGACACGGGCGAAGCGAGAATTGCGCCGAACAGCCCCAAACGAGGCCCCTCAGTGCGCTGGATATCCGCGTACGCCCGGTACTGGGGAGCAATAAACAATTTTTAAAAAACTCTAAACAACTACGAACAACTCCAAACAACTCTGCACAACTTCTCAACGACTCTCAACGACCAAATTTCCTCGCAAAGACGCGGATTTAGTAGCGCGAGTCCGAAGAGTTGTTAGCAGAGTTATTGGCACAGTGACTAGAAGAGTTGTTTGGAAGTTGTTTCAAACAACTACGAAACAACTTTCCTAGTCTGGCGACTACAACCCACGACCCCTCGCTCAGTCACGCACCCGTGTCCGACCGTACCTTCCCTGCGCTCGGCTTGATGGGGCGCGCACCCACCCAAAACAACTACGAATAACTCCAAACAACTTCTCAACAACTCTCAACGACTAAAGTTCCTCGCAAACACGCGGATTTAGTAGCGCGAGTTCGAAGACTTGTTAGCAGAATTGCCAGCAGAGTTATGAGCAGAGTTGCCGGCAGAGTGACTAGCAGAC
>JAUNLN010000015.1:0-32148 GCA_030532245.1 Actinomycetaceae bacterium | reverse complement strand
AAAGACTCCTAGCCCAAAGGCTCCTCGGCATACGCCTCGTCGGCAGACGCCTCATCGACCGACGGCTCCTCAGGCAACGGCTCAATACGATTCATAAGAGCGATCGCATACGTGGCCGTCACAATCATGAGCCCATAAACGCCAATCACCGGCATCGAATAACTAATCGCCAACATCTGCGGATCCTGAGGAGTCGCAACCACGCCCGCAAGCGTCGAGATCAACGGCACAATAAACATGCCAGGAATCAACATGACAAGCCACGCAGCAAGCTGCACCACAATCACAGACTTCGTCGCCAACCAAGTGAGCGCCGACAAAATACACGAAATGATCAGAATAATCAGCCAATCCTCACCACGCGGGCGAGTCGTGAGCGACGGGTCATTCATAATAATCGGCGTAATAGTTGAAGGCGCGCTCGCAAGCACCAAGAACACAAGCGAAAGCGCAAACATGAACGCAACCGTGCCAAGCGCGGAAACCTCCACCACACCCGCATTATCCACAGGCTCACTCTCACGCCGGCGCCTCCTCTGAGAACGCGTCGAAATAAGCGCAGTCAACAGAATCACGAACGCCTGCAAAGGCAACTGCTCCCAACAAAGAAGCGCCTCAAGCGAATTCGCAGGAACACCCGCAACAAGCGCCCGCATCAACAACAGGACCGCGAAAAAACCCGCCCAAACAGTTGAAATAATGATGCCAATCGTCGACCACATCGCCGTATGCGCCAGACCAATAATCAGGATCGCGCCAACCAACATGCCAAGCTGCCCGCCAGGCGAGCCAAGCGGCGTACCCGTAACACTCGCCTCCTGCATAAGAGCCGCAGCAGCAAACAGCAAAATAAGCATAACCGGAGACACGATCGCGGAAATCAAAGCAATACTCCCGCGCCCGAGGAACGGCTCAAGACTCTCTTCTTCTGCGCCCGTGGACGGCTTAATCGCAGCGGTGCTCATTCTTACACCATACAGCCCGCTAAGCTGGAGCAGTGACTCAACCCGCATTCCCCGCCGCACTCCTCAACATCGCGGCCGAACCCCAAATGAAGCAACTACTTCGCGAGATCGATGAGGCAGTAGTACGAATCCGCTTCGCAGAAGGCCTCCGTCGAGGTTGGGAGGCCGCACGAGCAGAAGCCTCCGTGCAACTCGCACACTTCGAAGCACAACAAGGAGGCGCACGCACCGACCTCTCCGAACTCCGACTCGCAACCCTCGGCCGCAGCGCCGACGACCCCGCACTCCTCACCGCGCTCGACTACTGGAAAGCACATCGCCTAGTGCAAAAAGGCTGGGCGCCGCTCAACACCAAGACACCCATGCGAGTCGTTGAAGCACCCTTACCGCGCATGCTCAGCCAAATCCACAAGACTCTCACCGCGCGCCTCCACGCCGACGGCCGGATCGCGAGCAGCGATGTTGCAATCTTGAAAGACCCCTCCGCACTCGCAGCCATTCGCGCCGTTCTCGACTCGCCACTACCCGCGCCGCTCCGCGCCGGAATGCTCATTTGGCTTGCGAAACAGCGACCCGCCTTCGCCTCCCACTCGAGTGAGGTCGCGCGAGTTTTAGCGCGCCACCACCTCGTGCAAACCGGCTTCGAGCCCACAGGCACACTCCTCACCTCGCGCACAATCGACGCCGCAGCCCTCGCCTCACTAGGCAACCCCGACCCCTCGACCTGGCTCCACGCCTACGCGCAAGCCATGGCCTCCGCCCTCGACCCCACCTTGCGCATGATCCAAAGCGTGCAAGCAGGAATCCTGCCAAGCGAGTAGCAGGAATGAAAGGGTAACTGGACCCTCACCGGTCGTTGTACTACCGGACTCCGGTGCCGGTTTCGCTGCCTGTTTGTGCGTTGCAGGTTCTGTGCTCTCAGCCTTTGCGTTGCAGGTTCTGCACTTGAGGGTTGCGGGCCCCTCATCGATCTTTGAGGCTCGAGCGCGAGATCAGGTAAATGCTCGCGATTCCGGTGGCCGCAAGCGCGGTAACCGCGAGCGCGCGGGCCGCGAAATCCTTCGGACGCAACTGAACCGTGCGCTGGAAACGCGTGATCTCCCACTGGTTCTCGCGGGCGACGCCGCGCAACTGACGGTCAGGATTCACGGCGACAGGATGGCCGACGAGGCCAAGCAGGTCAAGGTCCGAAATCGAATCTGAATACGCCCAACACTTGGAAAGATCCCAGCCTTCGCGCTTAGCGAGGCGCTCCACGGCATCCGCCTTGTACTTGCCGTGGTTAAAATCGGTGACCTCACCCGTCAGCTGGCCGCCACGCACGGTCACCGTGGTTGCGAGCATGTAGTCCGCGCCAAGCAGATCGGCGAGCGGCTGCACGAGCGGACTCGGCGACGCCGTCGCAATCACAACCTTGTAGCCCGCCGCCTTGTGCATTTCGATGCGGTCCAGCGCCTCCACGTAACACAGCGGACGCATCGCCGACAGCGCCGCAGCCTGCGCAATCTCATTCAAATTGTCAATCTGCCAGCCGTTTGAAATCTTGCCGAGCTGCTTGCGCACGCGGTCGTTTCGCGCCTCCGCCTCACCGAAAAGGAGGAAAGGAATCTGCACGAGCGTCGACGCGAGCTCGTCGGAACGGCTGAGCATTCCCGCCTTACGTAGCGGCTTGCGCATTGCAAGCGCGGACGACGTCGCGAGAATCGTCTTATCCAGATCAAAAATCGCGGCTTTCGCCTGATTCGGATTGTTCATGAAGCCTCCTGGAGTAAAACGCTACAACGGGCGCGCGTCCGGCACGCGGATTTTGGGCAGCTTTTCCACACCAGACGTGCGGGCGACGTTATCCACACCCAGAGGCGACGAGGGGGCCTCCGGAACCCATAGAAGCTTGGATAGGGTTCATGCGCGTATTTGTACAGGTGAAGAAGGCTGAGGCGCTCGCAAGCGTTGTGAGCGCGCTTGAGGTGATGGGGCGAGACTACCTCCTCATCGGGAATGAAAAACCCGCGGTTGGCGACCTCGTGATCACAGACGAGCCCCCATTCACCGCGCAAAACCGGCCCTTGTATCCGGGTGCAATGGTCGTGCGGGTTGGCGTCGACGTGCGGCTACCCGGCGGCGAAGCGGACCTCATGCGCATAGTCGACACTGCTGGCGGCGATGAGGCGTACCCGGTTCTCGTGTTCGCCGGCATTTGCGGAGGCGTCGGCACGACGACCGCGGCCGTGCGAGCCGTCGTGAAGGCGCGGGAGAGGAGCGTTTTCGTGCTCGACCTGCAGGATGATCCCGCGCTTCGCGTGTACCTCGAGGAATCCACATCGCACTACGTTGCGATCGAGTGGGAAGACGTGACGGTTTCTCCAGACCTCCTCATCTCGCGCCTACCCACCGGGATTCTCGCGATTCTGAGCGGCAAAACGAGCGTTGCACCCGCGGCCAGCGACCTGCTACCCCTTGTGCGGGCACTACGAAAAGCCGGCCCGGTAGTGGTCGATGCGGGCAAGTGGAGTCGCCAAATCGCGCAGTTTACGGCGGCCGCATCGGCGCTCCCGGTGCTGGTTGGCCGCCGCGAGGCCGCGCGATTCCAAGTGCTTGCGGCAAAGGAACGTTTGCGCGAGTTCCACCTGCGCCCCGTGTGGCTACCGAGCAGGAGGCGGGCGCGCGACCGAGAGTTGGAGCGACTCTATGAGAACTGAAACCACTAACACCGAAGCGGCACTGCGAAGCCGCATCGCGCGCGGGGAGGTGCCGGCCCGCGCAGTTGGCAAAACCGCGTCGCCGCTGCAGGGCGCCTCCGCCCTCGTCACCTCAATGCGAAACCTCGACGCCACAATCGCAGGCCCGGGCCCGCAACTCCTCGGCCTCATTCGCGAAGACGGCGTGAGCGACGTGCTCGTAAACGGAAACACCGTGTGGGTTGACCGCCACGGCAAAATGGAGCGCGCACCAATCCGCCTCGGTTCGATGAGTGAGGTGCGCGAACTCGCCGTACGCATGGCCGCAGCCGCCGGCACACGCCTGGACGAGGCGATGCCCATCGCGGACGGCACCCTCCCCGACGGCACCCGCCTGCACGCCGTGCTGTCACCTCCCGCGGTTGGAGGCCCCCTCATCTCCCTGCGCACGAAACGCCGCGTCACGTTCACACTGGAGGAGCTTGCCGCCGGCGGCACCCTCACGCCCGAAATGCTGCGCGTAATCGAAGGGCTGATCGAGGCGCGCGCGAACGTATTCCTCTCGGGCGCAACGGGAACGGGCAAAACGACGCTCCTTTCCGCGATCCTCTCCAAGGTCGATGCCGGCCAGCGAATCATTTGTATTGAGGAGGTGCCCGAGCTTTCCCCAACGCACCCGCACGTGGTGAGCCTGTGCCAGCGCGGGCCGAACGTGCAGGGCGAGGGCGAAGTGTCGCTCGCGGATCTCGTGCGCGCGGCGATGCGAATGAGGCCCGACAGGCTAGTGCTCGGCGAGTGCCGAGGCGCGGAAGTGCGCGACGTTTTGACGGCCCTCAACACCGGCCATGAGGGAGGCTGGGCAACCATTCACGCAAACGCGGCAACCGACGTGCCCGCACGCCTGGTTGCGCTCGGCGCGCTCGCGGGCATGGCGGAAACGACGGTGTACGCGCAGGCGGCCGCGGCCCTGGACGCGATCGTGCACGTAACCCGCGACGCCTCCGGCAACCGCATGGTTTCGCACCTTGCGGCCGTGGAGGCGGGAAATCCCCTGAAAGTTCTGCCCGCACTAACTCGCAGCGGGGAGGGGCCGGGCCTAGCACTCCTGCGCTCCCGCATCGCGGCGCGGCGAGGCACGCAGTTTTGAGCGCGCTCGCAGCGGGTGCCTGGGCTCTACTTATTGCGCTCTGGCTCGGCACATCCGCACACAAAAAGGAGCTGAGGGAGCGCGCATTTGAGGCATGGCTGGGCCAAAAAGGGCAGGTTTTGCGCAAGCCCCGCGAGGTCTCAGCCGCGGTACTCCTCGCGGACGTAATCGCGCGACTGAAGTCCGGCACACCCGTGGAGGAGGCGTGGCGAGGCTCCCTCACCGACGCGGGCCTACACTGGGCGGGCATGGATAGCGAGGGCGTGCCCACGCTCCCCAAGGAGCTTGGCGCGTCCGCCTCATCGGTTGAAGCAGCGTGCAGGCTCACGTACAGAATCGGTGCGCCGCTTGCGCAAATCCTTGAGTCCGTGCTCGAAACCATCGATGAGGTGGAGGCCGCCGAACGCGACCGTGCGGTCGCCCGCGCCGGCCCGCAGACCACGGCGAAGATTCTCGCGGCCCTGCCCCTGCTGGGGATCGTGGCCGGGGGCGGGTTTGGTGTGGACGTGATAGACCGCTGGCTCGAGGGCGGGGTCGCCACGATTTCCCTGATCATCGGGATTGGGTTTTGGGTGGCCGGAGTTGTGTGGTCGAAGCGGCTGATCCGCGCGGCGTCGCTCGCGGGAGAGCGCGTGGACCCGATCGTTATGATCGACCTTTTGATCGCCTCACTGAGCGCGGGCGCGTCGATCCCGCACAGCCTGGACGCCCTTTCGAACGCGTGTCGCGAACCCCAGTTCGCAAGGTGCGCGGCGCTACTTCGCATGGGCGCGCCCTTCGACTCCCTCCTCGACCAGGTGGACGACAACCTCAGGCCCATGATCGACGCCCTGCGCCCCGCCTGGACTCTCGGCGCCGCACCCGCCCCGATGCTTCACCTGCTCGCGCGGCGAATCCGCCAACTGCGGGTCGCAAGCGCGCGCGAGGAAGCCGAGAAACTCGCCGTTCGCCTCGTGATTCCGCTCGGCCTGTGCCTCCTGCCCGCATTCGTCGCGATATCGGTTGTGCCGATCGTAACCTCGATTTCCCTCCCGGGCTTCTAGGGGGTCGGCCCGATCCTCCTCGTCAAAGGTTCGTCGCCTAGTTGCACAACCTTTAGAAGCTGGCCGCCATCCACAACTTTTCAAGTCTTTACGAATACGGGTTGACGAATCGCGAAAGAGTGGTGCCGACATGAACAAGACACAAGGAGGAAACATGTCAGCAAAACGTGAAACTCGAATCTTTAGGAAGAACCGCAACCCGTTTAGCGGCGACATCGATAGGCGCGATGAGGGAGGTTTCGTTACCGCGGAGTACGCGGTCGGCATCCTCGCGGCCGTCGCATTTGCGGGCGTGCTACTCGCGGTGTTGAAGTCGGGGGCGGTGAGGACGCTCCTGGTCGAGCTCATCAAGATGGCGCTCAGTGTTTGATTCAAGGGGTGAGGAGGGGATGGTGACGGCTGAAACGGCTGCCACCATCCCCGCACTCTTAGCAGTGTTTGCGCTACTTCTCGCCGGGTTTGCCGCAGCGGTCGGGCAGGGGCAGGCGTGCTTCGCGGCGCGCACAGCCGCCCGCGCGGTTGCGGTCGGCGAGAGTAATGGCGAGGCGCTCTCGCTCGCCGAGCAGGCAGTTAGGGGCGTGAGCGTAGGGATCGAGCACGGCGCTTCGAGCGTCACGGTGACCGCCCAGGTTAGCGCACTCGTGCCCATCTCGTGCACGGTGACAGCTCAAAAGGAGCTACACAATGTGCTCCGCTAACGCCCGGCCCGCTCGCCCAGCCTCTCCTGCAGAGGCCGACAATGCCCGGTCCACCCGTGCTACTTCTCCTGTAGAGGTCAGTGATACGGCGCCTGCTCGCCTCGCTTCGCCCGTCGAGGCCGACAACGCCCGGCCCGCTCGCCCCACGTATCGCGGAGAGGCCGGCAACGCAACGGTTCGGGCGCTCGCGGTGATTGTTGCACTCACGATGGTTGCATCCCTCTCTATCTCGGCGGTGAGAGTGCTGGGGGAGAGGGAGCGAATGCAGGCCGCGCTCGACATGGCCGTACTTGCGGGTGCCTCCGAAATGATCTCAGCGATCGGCTCGGCCGCGTCACCCCAGCCGTGCGCAGCGGCCGCAAAAGTGGCGGGAATGAACGGCATCGAACTTGCAACCTGCGAGGTCCGCGGATTTGATGTTGTGGCTTCAGCGACCGCGAAGGCGCCCGTGTTTTCGTTAAAAATAGAGGTCCGCGCGCGTGCCGGCCCTCGCGATAGCGAGATTTTGGAGGCGATAACCGAAGGCCTATGAGCAGCCGCCTCAATCGGCCTGTAGCGCGGTGTCCGCCTCGGAGGGCGTGTGCTTGCCGAGGAACCGCAGGAGCTTGATCGCCCCGGCCTTAGAGAGAGGCTCGTTGCGGTTGCCGCACTTGGGAGACTGAATACAAGACGGGCAGCCGTCCTCACACGGGCAACTCTCAATCACGCCGAGGGTGGCCGCAACCCAGTCGCTCGCGTGCCGCCACGCGTGCTCAGCAAACCCGGCCCCACCGGGGTACGCGTCGTGCACAAACACTGTCGGGCGGAGCGTCTGCTCGTGGTCAGCCGTTGAAAGCCCACCCAAATCCCAGCGGTCACACGTGGCAAGCAGCGGCAAAATGCCGATCGAGGCGTGCTCAGCCGCATGCAGAGCACCCGGCAAATCCGCCGCAGGAATGCCGAGCCGCACGGCCGCAGCCTCATCAATCTGCCACCAAACAGACATGGTGAGTAGCTTTTGCACCGGCATATCCAGCTTCGTGTTAGACACAAACTGCAGGCCCGGCAAGCGCAGTGTGTCGAAATCCGTGACCTGGGAGGCCACCTCAACCTCGCCGAAACTCCACGAAACAAGCTCGTCGCTCCACGTTTCAGACTCGTTCAGAATCTGCACGCGCGACTGAACCGTCGGCCGCGTACGCAAATCCGTAACCACCGGGCGAACCAGCGCAATCCGCGTGCCCGCCGTGCCCGCCGAGGTGGCGCCCGAACCCGTGCCCTGCAAAACGCCGGCGGCGACGCTCGGCTCACGCGTCAGCTCAGTCACCTGATACGTGCGCCCCTGATGCACGTAAATCGCACCCGGATGCACCTGGGCGCTCGCCTGATCCGACGCAACCGTGCCGATAACCGTGCCCGTCGCCTCCTCAACGACCTGCACCTCCATCGACGAGCCGCGTAGCTCCGTCAAATCCTGCGCCCGCATCGGTAGCGCCACATTCCAATACCAGCCGGTCGGGCGCCTCCTCAAATAACCCTGTCTCGCCAGCGCATCAAACGCGTCCGTCGAGTCCAGGCCAAACAGCGAAACATCCGCTTCCGTGAGCGGCATTTCGGAGGCGGCCGCAGCCAGGTGAGGAGTTAAAACGTAAGGATTAGCCGGGTCGAACGTGGTTGCCTCAACCGGCTCGAGGATCATTTCGGGATTGTGGATGAGGTAGGCGTCCAGCGGATTATCCGAAGCAATCAGTACGGAAACGCCGTGCCCGCCAGCGCGGCCCGCTCGGCCAACCTGCTGCCAAAGGGAGGCGCGCGTGCCCGGCCAGCCCGCGGTAATCGTAGCGTCCAGGCCGGAAACGTCTACGCCAAGCTCGAGCGCATTCGTAGTGGCAAGCGCGGTCACGGCGCCAGTGCGCAGGGAGGTTTCAAGCGCGCGGCGCTCTTCGGGCAGGTATCCGCCGCGGTAGGAGGCGACCTTCGACATGTACTGGGGAGCCTTCATCGACAGCGTGTCGCGAGCCTTAGCCGCAACCGATTCGGAGGCCGCCCTAGAGCGCACGAACGTAAGAAGTTTCGCGCCCTGCTGCACGAGTTCGGCCGTCAAAATCGCGGCTTCGGAGGTTGCTGAACGCCGCTGCATCTCAGCAAGCAGGATCTTTGGCTCCTCCGCTTCGAGGGCGGCCAAAAACTCCTCAATAGGCATATCGCGTGGGGCGAGGAGGGCGGGCTGCCACAGGATGAGTTCTTTCGCACCTGCCGGCGAGCCGTCCTCCGTCACGGAAACCACCTCGGCTTCGTGAACTCCGATGAGTCTTGCGGCCGCCTTCGGTGCTTCGGCAACGGTTGCGGAAAGGAAGATGACGGTCGGATCGGCCCCGAGGTGGCGCGCGACCCGCAGAAGCCGGCGCAAGACGAGGGAGATGTGCGCGCCGGTAACGCCTCGCCAGTAGTGCATTTCGTCGATCACGATGTAGCGCAGGCCAGAGAGCACCCTGCTCCACCGTTCGTGACCGGGCAGCATCACGTGGTGCAGGTAGTCGGGGTTCGTAAGTATTACGTCAGCGAATCCGCGCGCCCAGTCTTTCGCTTCCCGCGGAGTGTCCCCATCCGCCGTTCCAAGGCGGGCGGCGAGAGGCGTCGAGCTGGCATTGATAACGCCCTGCAGGTGCTGTAGCTGATCCGCGGCGAGAGCTTTCGTGGGAGCCAGGTAGAGAGCGGTGGGCCGCCGCTTTATTTGCGAAAGGCGGGTGCCGGTGCCTCCCTCAATGTCAGCCAAAATGGGTAGCCACGCGGCCATCGACTTACCCGAACCCGTGCCGGTTGAAATAACGGTATGCCAGCCCTCATGAGCGGCGTTCGCGGCTTCAACCTGGTGCGACCACGGCTTTTCGATGCCGAGGGCGCGGTAGTGGTCAACAATCTTCTGGGGCACCCACGCCGGCCACTCCTCCAACCTCTCTTCACGACCGGGAACGTGCAGGATGGATACCAGGCGGTCACTTTTGCCCGCAATAGAGCGCAAAGAGGTGAGCAGGCGATCAGCCATCGAGTCAGATTGCCCGCTCATGTCTTTCACTCTCCCAGCTGCGCGGCCAAGCCCCTTGCCACAGATTGCATGAAGTTCATGCCGTCTATGCCTGCCGCAACTCCGGCAGAAATGTTGTCTAGAAGCTGATCGTCGTTCATGCCCGCCTCAACGGAGCAAATGTAGTCGGCGAACACGCTAATGAGTCCGTCATCGACCAGCGTGTAAATCGTCGAAAAGTACTGTTCGCGATTCCACTGATCAGTCGCAAAGAACATTGCGGACATCGTCTGCATCGACATTGGCAGATCCGATTTCCACAAGATTCGGATCGACAAAAAATTGCCTGAAGTGGTGAAAGAAAAGATGAAAGGGAAGCCCGTAAAATCGGCGAGCCCAGCGTCACCCTCATCGTTCATTTCAAAAGGTGCGCCCATCGACTCGACAGCGCGTTTAATTCGCTCAAAAGTCACCGGGGAGGGTACTTGCGGATTGTCTGATACCACGTGCAGGTGCACTTTCTTACGCCTCCTTCGTGCCTTCAGGGTTATTTGTTTCGCTTGGAATGAGGTGCGGTAGCACGGTTTCGACGTCTTGGAAGTAGCCGAGAATCATGGTTAGTGCCGTCTCGTAGAAGTTGGTTAGCTGCGCGTTCGTTGCGCCCTTTGAAATAACGAGATTCACTTCGGCTCCGAGGCTGAATTCGTTGGCGTCGTTTAGCGGAATGAGGTACGCCTTCGGGCCGGAGCGCTGCACGTTGCACATGTGGATTTGCTGTGCGAGGTCTCCAAAATCGTCGTCATTTTTGGAAATGCCACGCCAGATAGCGCGAATTTGCAGGATGGAGGGGCTGGAAAAGTTAATGAAAACTAGTCCGGTTTCTGCGGGGAATACGAATTCGTGTTCTCCGTGCTCGAAAATCTCGAAACCTTCTTCGGATTCGTCGAGTTCGCAAAGAAAGTGCTTTACCCGCTCGCGTGTGACGACTGTAGGTATCTCTTCGGACACGACGTAACCTTTCGTTGGACAAATAAAATTAATCTATCAGCCATTCATCCTTAACCTAGTTATCAGATTAGGGGAGGGCGCGAAAGAGCGCGCGTTGAAGAGCGCGCGTCGCATCGAATGATAGCCGAGTGAGTGAGAAGATGAGGTCTCGAAAGGTGAAGGAGGATCAGTGACTGACCAGGTAAGTGGCCCCATGTTGGCGGGCAACCCCCGGCGCACGGTTCGAGTTGTCCTAACTTTCGGCGCTTTGCTCCTGTTTTTGCTTCTCGCTATAGGAGGCTTGTTCACGCCGGTTGGGCAGGCGCTCGACCAGATTGTGCTCGATGTTGCGATGGGTGGCAGCACGAGGGTTGGTTGGGTGAGTGACGTGCTCACGCAGTCCATTACCGCCACAACGATCGCTGTTGCCGCGGCTGTGATCATGCTGATCGCGGCTATCAGAGCGCGTTTCGCGCTGGCGATGCGCGTGGGCGTAATGATTCTTGGCGCGAACATAATGGCGCAACTGTTTAAGACCTACCTGATTCACCGCCCTTACATGGGTGTTGGCTTTGACCTGCCAAACTCGTTCCCTTCCGGCCACGCCACGGTTTTGATGTCTCTGGCGCTCGGCCTGGTTATTGTTCTTCCCCGCAAAATCCGCTCGATCGCGGCTCTCGTGCTGTCGCTCGCGGTGTCTGCAGCCCTCGTTTCGGTTGTGATGCTCGGCTGGCACAGGCCCTCCGACGTTGTTGGAGGGATCCTCATCGCGTTTATGTGGGCGATGGCTCTTGCCCCGCAGGAGGAGCCCAGCCCGGTTAAAGACACGGTGAACACGGCTGCGATTACCGTGTCGATGATCGTGATCCTCGCGGTGGGCCTCGCGTTCGCAGTTGGAGGCCAGCAGCGCGGCCGGATCGCTCAGGTTGTGGCGCAGGTCGAGCAGGGTGTGCCCGTCGACATGATGACGGACGGGGCGGGCACGATCGCGCTCATCTTCACGATCGGAGTGTGCGCAGTCCTCGTCGCTCTTGCTGTGCTCGCGGTGAACCTCGTCGTCTACCTGCAAACGGGTCGCGCCTCAAAGTAGCGCACGCAAGACGCCCGGCAGACGAAAAGCGGGAGCCGGCCACCGCCAGCTCCCGCCTCCTAAAGCGCTAGTTACTTCTTCGTTGAATCAGTTGCTTCGCGCCAAATATTGATGCCCGCCTCAACGGCGTACTGGTCGATCAGCTCGATCTCCTCATCGGTGAAGTCGAGATTCTTAACGGCCGCGAGGTTCTCCTCAAGCTGCTTCACGGAAGAAGCGCCGATGAGCGCGGAGTCCACGCTGTAGCCGTTTTGGTCGCGAAGAACCCACGACAGAGCCATTTGAGCCATCGTCTGGCCGCGGCCCTGCGCGATTTCGTTCAGCTTGCGAACGTGGCCAAGCGTCTCTTCTGAGAGCATGTCGTGCGTGAGCGACTTACCCGCAGCAGCGCGCGAATCGGCCGGAATGCCGTTCAGGTAGCGGCTCGTCAGCAGCCCCTGCGCGAGTGGCGTGAACACGATCATGCCCATGTTTTCGCGTGCGCACGTCTCGATGAGGTTCGGCTCGCCCTCCTCAATCCACCTGTTCAGCATCGAGTACGACGGCTGGTGGATTACGAGCGGCGTGCCAAGGTCGCGCATGATCGCCTGCGCGCGAGCCGTGTCTTCTGCGGAGTAGGAGGAGATGCCCGCGTAGAGTGCCTTGCCGGCCTTGATTGCGCTGTGGAGGGCCATCATCGTTTCCTCAAGGTCGGTGTCGGCGTCGGGGCGGTGCGAGTAGAAGATGTCGACGTAGTCAAGACCCATGCGCTCGAGTGACTGGTCGAGCGAGGCGGTCAGGTACTTGCGGGAGCCGCCGATGCCGTGCGGGCCGTCCCACATGTCCCAGCCGGCCTTGGAGGAGATAATCAGCTCGTCGCGGTACGGAAGCAGATCCTCGTGGAGGATGCGGCCGAAGTTCTTCTCCGCGGAGCCGTACGGCGGGCCGTAGTTGTTGGCGAGGTCGAAGTGGTTGACGCCAAGGTCGAAGGCACGGCGGATGATGTCGCGCTGCGTCTGGAGGGGCTTGTCGTCGCCAAAGTTGTGCCACAGTCCAAGCGAAATGGGCGGTAGCTGCAGGCCGGTGGTGCCGAGTCGGTGGTACGGCATTTGTTCGTAGCGGTCTTCGGCAGGCGTGTACACGTCCATGCCGTACGACTGGATTCTTGACGTCCTCATGCTTTCCTCTCTATGCACGTTTTTGCGTCGCTTTGGGGAATGTGTGATTACTTAACCATCGTACGCAGGAACGCGCTCGGGCGCCTTGAAACAGGCAGTGGGGATTCGGCTTGAACTCGGGCTTTTCTCTCTATTTTTTGAGCTCGTCTCAAAACGCCACGCCAAAACAATATACGAATTGACCCCGTATCTAGTAGTTGCAACAGTGTAACTACACAACATGTAGTGATCATGGTGTATCGTTACTGTTCAGTGCCCCAGTTCACAAAAACTAGACGCAGTACTTTTCTGCGCCTAAAAACGGAAGACGAAAGCGGTAGAAAAATGAGTCAGACGGATAGCGCTTCAACGCCTAAATACCACGTGGATGCAATCTCGACGATCGAGGAGTATCTCGACCAGTCTGACTGGCGTGTAAACGCAAACGCGAATCAGGATTACTCGGTGGGTGGCCTCATTTTGAACACTGCCGGCAAGATGGTTGCGAACTACTGGCTCAGCCGCGTTTTCTCTCCGGAGGCGGGTGCGGCTCACCGCGAGGGTGACATTCACATCCACGACCTCGACATGCTGTCGGGCTACTGCGCGGGCTGGTCGCTGAAGCGTCTCCTCCAGGAGGGCTTCAACGGTGTTCCAGGAGCTATCGCCTCCGCCCCGCCGAAGCACTTCTCCTCCGCCTGCGGTCAGATTGTGAACTTCCTTGGCACGTTGCAGAACGAGTGGGCGGGCGCGCAGGCGTTCTCCTCCTTCGACACCTATATGGCTCCGTTCGTACGTCTCGACAACATGAAGTACGAAGACATCGTGCAGAACATGCAGGAGCTCATCTACAACCTGAACGTTCCCTCCCGCTGGGGTTCGCAGTGCCCGTTCACGAACCTGACGTTCGACTGGACATGCCCCGAAGACCTGCGTGACGAAGCCCCCATCATTGGCGATGAGCTGTGCGACTTCACGTACGGCGACCTGCAGGTCGAGATGGACATGATCAACAAGGCGTTCATGGAGGTCATGACGGCTGGCGACGCGGACGGCCGCGTGTTCACCTTCCCGATCCCGACGTACAACATCACGCCCGACTTCGATTGGGATAGCGAGAATACCGATCTCCTGTTCGAGATGACCGCCAAGTACGGTTTGCCCTACTTCCAGAACTTCCTGAACTCCGACCTTGACCCGGGCATGATCCGTTCCATGTGCTGCCGCCTCCAGCTCGACCTGCGCGAGCTCGTGAAGCGCGGTAACGGCCTGTTCGGCTCGGCAGAGCAGACGGGTTCCGTTGGCGTGGTGACGATCAACATGGCACGCCTGGGCTACCTTTACGCGAACGACGAGGAGGCGCTGGTTGCGCGCCTCGATGAGCTGATCGACATGGCTTCGGACACGCTGGAGAAGCGCCGCAAGGTAGTGCAGCACTACATCGACAACGGCCTATTCCCGTACACGAAGCGCTACCTTGGCAACCTCGACAACCACTTCACGACGATTGGCGTGAATGGCATGAACGAGATGGTCCGCAACTTCACGCTCGACGAGCACGACATTACCGACGAGTTCGGCCACGACATGGCTGCTCGCCTCCTCGACCACGTGAACGAGCGCATGGTTGAGCTACAGGAGGCGACGGGTAACCTCTACAACCTGGAGGCGACGCCGGCTGAGGGCACCACGTACCGTCTCGCGCGTGAGGATCAGAAGCGTTTCCCGACGATCATCCAGGCGGGCACGCCCGACGCTCCCTACTACACGAACTCTTCGCAGTTGCCGGTTGGCTACACGGAGGATCCGTTTGAGGCGCTTGAAATGCAGGAGGAGTTGCAGGGCAAGTACACGGGCGGCACGGTGCTTCACCTTTACATGGGTGAGCGCGTCTCGTCGGCGGAGGCTTGCAAGCAGCTGGTTCACCGTTCGCTTCAGGCGTTTAAGATTCCGTACATCACGATCACGCCGACCTTCTCGATTTGCCCGAACCACGGTTACCTCGTGGGCGAGCACTTCACCTGCCCGAAGTGTGCTGAGCGCGGCCGTGAGCAGGAGTGCGAGGTTTGGACGCGCGTGATGGGCTACTTCCGCCCCGTCAAGTCGTTCAACAAGGGTAAGCGTTCTGAGTACACCGAGCGTCTCATGTTCTCGGAGGAGGCGGCCGGCGAGCACGGTCCGCTGCGCTCGCGCGTGCTTGAAAAGGCGCAGGCATAGTGACAGTGGTTGAAGCGCAAGACCTGCAGATCGCGGGTCTTGCGCCCATGTCTACGGTTGATTGGCCGGGCAAGCTGGTCGCGACCGTGTTCACCCAGGGGTGTCCGTGGGCGTGCGGTTACTGCCATAATCACGCGATTATCGACCCGCAAACTCCCGGTATTGTGCCGTGGGATGAGGTTATTGCGCTGATGAAGCGCCGCAGGGGCCTGCTCGACGGGGTGGTGTTCTCCGGGGGCGAGGCGACTCGTCAGGCGGCGCTGATACAGGCTGCGGCTGAGATCAAGCGGATGGGCTTCAAGGTTGGGTTGCATACGGCTGGCCCGTATCCGCGCAGGCTGGAGCAGTTGCTTGGCAGTGGCCTCATCGACTGGGTTGGCATGGATGTGAAGGCGACCGTGTCGAACTATCCCTCCGTTGTGGGGCGCGCTAACTCGGGTGAGAAGGCGTTCGAGTCGCTGAAGATCCTCCTCGATGCCGTGGCCGCGTCTGGGGGCGACTTGGAGTATGAGATTCGTTTGACGGCGTTCCCCTCCTCGCCCGGTGTTGAGTTGGAAGTGGCGAGGCTTTGCCTTGAGGCGGGCGTGAAGACGTTCGCGTTGCAGCAGGCGAGGAGCGAGGGTGCGCCTGAGGATTTCCAGGCGGATATGCCCGGTTGGCAGGATCAGTTTGATGCGCTTGCGCGCGATGTTGAGGCGCTTGGTTTTGAGGATTTGATCGTCCGGAGGGCTTAGAACTCTCAATTGGCGGGCGTTTAGTGGAATACTTGCACGTATATTCACGTGTCCGCTTTGAAAGGTACCTCGATGAACACGGATCCGTCCGCATCAGCGCAGCGGCCTAACCTTGCGCAGATTGCTGCGAACCCGGCAACCGACCTTGAGGTTTTGCGTACGCTCGCTTACGAGTACCCGCATTTGCGTCCGGTGATTGCGCTCAACCCTTCGGCGTATCCGGGGCTTCTTGCTTGGCTGGGTGATTTGGGGGATGAGGCTGTGAATGCTGCTTTGAGGCAGCGCGAGCAGTCTGGGCCGGTTTATCCTCAGGCGGCGGGCATGCAGGCGCCGCCCGCGTTTGCTCCTGCGATGACGGCGGGGATTCCCGAGGAGCCAGAGGAGAAGCGCCGGGTGAACGCGGGGCTGATCCTAGCGATCGTGCTACTCCTCGTCGCGGTTCCGCTCGCGTTTGTGGTGGGTAAGCTCCTCTTTGGTACGCCGCAGGCGAGTGAAGTGGTGGAGACGACGGAAACCCAGGTGCAGGAGGAGGCTACGGGCGGGGTTACCGTGCCGACCGCTGAGGAGGAGCCTTCTGAGACTGAACCGGAAATCAAGTTCCCCGCGCCTGAGGGCACGCCGGATATCGCGTACGTGGCGGCTCCGTCGCAGAATATTTTCTGCTCGCTAAGCGGGGAGGACGTGCGTTGCACGATCGTGGAGGCGAATCCCGGTATTGAGGGTGGCCCGTGTGAGGCGCAGTCGCTCACTTTGGTAGCTGACGGGGATAGCGCGAGGCGCGACTGTTCGCAGACGGTGAGCGGTGCGGGCACGCAGACCGTGAACTACGGTGAGTACGCCCAGCACGGTGACGTGGCTTGCGCGTCGCAGCAGTACGGTATGACGTGTTGGAATCAGAAGTCGGGTTACGGTTTCGCGCTGTCGCGTCAGGGTTGGACGACTGGCGATCAGGGGTTCATTCCTGAGTCTGAGTTCCCCTGGATGCAGTAGCCTCCAGTTTCAAAGGAATTGTCCGCGACTAAGGTTCGCGGTTTTGTGCGCCCGAGCAGCTGAGCGTTGCCTAAACTTCTACCCCGAGGCGTTCGGCGAGAGCCATGAGCGTTTCTGAGGAACCTCCCTCGATGCGCACGTTGGCGTAAGCGTCGACTTGGGTTGCTCCGCGGTTGATGACCGCGAGTTTGGTTGCCGGATTTTGCAGGCCTTCGCGCACGACCCAAAGGCCGGTGGCAACGAGTAGTGATGAGCCGACCACGAGGATTACGTCTGCCTCACCCGCGTATTTGAAGGCGAGACTCATTGCTTCGGCGGGGAGCATTTCGCCGAAGAACACGACGGAGGGTTTGAGTACGCCGCCGCACTTGGGGCAGGGGGCGGTGTTGAACGTGGAGGCGTTTGCCGCCTCCTCATCGACTTTCGCGAGGATCGCAACGTTAGCGGGGTCGGGGTCGTCGACGGTGTCCGGGTTGAGTTCGCGCAACCACGTGTCGACTTCGGCGCGCGAGTATTGGGCGTCGCAGCGCGTGCAGTCTACGGTGTCGAACGTTCCGTGCAGGAGGGCCGGGTTTTGGATGCCGGCTCTAGCGTCGAGGCCGTCCACGTTTTGTGTGGCGATGCCGTTTACGAGGCCGGCGCGTTGCAAGGCTGCTACGGCCTTGTGGCCGGGGGTGGGGGAGAGGCCCGCTACGGTTTTCCACGTTTCTTGGTTGCGTTGCCAGACCCAGCGTTGCCATTTTTCGTGGGACATGAACAGGTCGTAATCGACGGTTTGTCCGCCTGCGGAGCCGGTTCCGCGGTAGTCGGGGATTCCGGAGTCTGTGGACATTCCTGCGCCTGCAACGATTGCTGTTGTTTTGCCGCGCATGAGGTCTGCTAGTTCGTCGACTTTGCGCTGGTTGGTTTCGGATAGTTGCGTGTAATAGGTCACTTTGGGTCGCCTCCCGCCCTCATTGTAACGAGCGGTTGTGGCTAAAATCCGCCAGTTTATGAGCGGCGGTTTCATTTTGGCCGCGTATTTTTGCGAGATGATGCGGGCCACGGGATGGACACCACTTTGGAGAATGTGGGTGAGCGTTATACCGTGGAATTCCGGTCGGGCTCCGCGAGAGAGCCGCAGTGTCTAACACAGATCGGATGCCGATGAGCGTTTCGGGTTCGGGGCAGAAGTCCCAGTTGCAGAAGTTCTTTTCTTGGCGCCTCCATGGCGATGGCAAGTCAATTTCTCCGGGTGAAGTTGTTATGCCGCACGAGCGCCTAACTTGGCCTCGTACTATTGGTATTGGCGCGCAGCACGTGGTCGCAATGTTTGGTGCCACGTTCCTTGTGCCGCTTTTGACGGGCTTCCCGCCGAATACCACGCTGTTCTTTACGGCGATTGGCACCCTGTTGTTCCTTGCGATTACCGCGGGTCGTCTTCCTTCTTATTTGGGTTCGTCGTTTGCGTTGATTGTTCCTATTGTGGCCGTGTCCGCGTCGTTGGGCCCGGCTTTTGCTTTAGGTGGCATTATTGCGACGGGCGCGACTCTTGCGAGCGTTGGTTTGATTGTGCATTTTGCGGGTGCGGGTTGGATCGACAGGGTTATGCCTCCGATTGTTACTGGCGCGATTGTGGCGCTGATCGGCTTTAACCTTGCTCCGGCGGCGTGGAACTGGGTGAACCAGGCTCCGCTGACCGCGGTGATTACGATCGCGTCGATCCTCCTCATTACCGTGTTGTTTAAGGGCATTATTGGTCGCCTGTCGATTCTGATTGGTGTTTTGATCGGTTATGCTGCGGCCGCGCTTCAGGGTGAGGTTGATTATTCGGCGATTGGTGAGGCTGCTTGGTTCGGTCTTCCGCAGTTCATGGCGCCTCAGTTTGCTTGGTCGACGCTGGGCTTGTTTGTGCCGGTTGTGTTCGTGTTGATTGCGGAGAACGTGGGTCACGTGAAGTCGGTTGCGGCGATGACGGGCCAGAACCTGGATGACGTGACGGGTCGCGCCCTGTTTGCGGATGGTCTCTCGACGATGATTGCTGGTGCTGGCGGTGGTTCTGGTACCACTACGTACGCGGAGAATATTGGTGTTATGGCGGCTACCCGCGTGTATTCGACGGCTGCGTACGTGGTTGCGGCTCTGGTGGCGTTTGGTTTGTCGCTACTGCCGAAGTTTGGTGCGATCATTTCGACGATTCCGGCTGGCGTGCTGGGCGGCGCGGCAACGGTGCTGTACGGCATGATCGGCATGTTGGGCGTTCGTATTTGGGTTCAGAATCGTGTTGATTTTGCTGATCCGGTGAACTTGAATACGGCGGCTGTGGCGATGATCGTGGCGATCGCGAACTACACGTGGGTCCCGTTCGGTATGGAGTTTGGTGGTATTGCGCTTGGCTCTGCAGCGGCGATTGGTGTGTACCACTTGATGCGTTGGATTTCGAAGCTTCGTGGTACGAACTTGGAGGCGGCTACCCCCGCTTCGGCTCCCGCTGGCGCGGATCTTGAGTGGGAGGGTTACGCAACCCGCCACAAGAAGGAGAGCTAAAAGCACCTTCAACTAAAGGTTTCCCCGCTAACCCGGCATAGGTTAGCGGGGACTTTTTGTCTGCACTGTGCGACCAAATACCCAAGATGGCTGTGTGAGGCCATGTTAAATCGGTGCAAGATATACGAGGTTTGTTGAAATGTGCAAATTTGCTTTGCAAATGGCAGTTGATTCCTGATATATGTTTCACATTTTTGTTTGACTGCACGTTTGTCGCATTTTGTTTCGGCGGGCATAACATTTCGCTCAATGGAGTGAATGATTGCGCTAATCGGTTTATGAAATCGATTTTATTTTTTGTAAATTGTGGCGCGTTTCAAATGTTTCGTCGACAGCTTGTCAGTTAGTGCGTTGAATGGTGTCTCGCTTTCTTGACATTGATTTTGGTGCTTGTAAAGCAATTTGTCTTGTTAAAAACCGCGAATTGAAGTAATTAATAACTTAATTTCGTAAAGGTGTGTGAGGTGGAGTTTTCCGCGCAAGTTCGGGGTTAAGTGCTGGATTGGCGTGGTTAGTGAATGTGTAGTTGCGCTAAGAAGGTGGGTGAAAGTTTTAAAAAGCAGCAAAGATATCAGGTTTCGTGCGATGGTTGCTAATTGCGTGGAGACAGAAAATTGCGTTTTTTGTTTTTTGAATGATTTTGCTCGTAGCGTTGCGGGTTTCAAATTGGTTAAAGTTTTCTCTCACGTTGAGAAGCAGGTGTTCATTTCTTTGCAAAAGCCTGCTCAACTCATCAACAAACTCTCCGTGAAGAAAGAGGAACATGACGAAGAAATCTTTGCGTGCTTTTGCCGCTACGGCGATTGCTGCGCTTGCGCTTTCGCTTGGCGGTGGCGTTGCAGCGCTCGCAGACGAAGATCCTGCAGTTCAGCTTGGTGCCGGAAGCATTGATGTTGGCTACAAAGACGCCAGCATCATTATCCACAAGAAACTGAACCCTCAGTCCACGCACAAGGCGACTGGCGAAAAAGATGACAGTGCTGAGGGGCAGGATCTTGCTGGCATCAAGTTTGTGATTCAGAAGCTCAACTACAAACTTGATGATAACGACGGCCTGAAGACTGTTGCGGCATTGAAGGCTGAAAATGTAACGGAAAAGAACTACGAGGCCGGAACCTCGAAAGAGCCGACCAGGTGGGAAGTAACCACTGAGGAGAACGGCGAGGCCGCGCAGAATGTGCCAGTCGGTGTCTACCTTGTTACCGAAATTGTGCCGAAGGATTCCGTAACTGCTGGCGGCAAGCCGATTGATGCGTCGACGATTCTTCCTTCGAAGCCGTTCCTAGTCCGTGTTCCGATGCCTTCCTCGGATGGTAAGAGCTGGAACTACAACGTTCACGTTTACCCGAAGAACTCTACCGATCTTGTGGAGAAGAAGGTTATCGATGCTCGTAAGAACGCAGGCGATAAGATCACGTACACGATTAATGTTGCAGCGCCGCTCGTCGCAACGGGTGACCAGCGCACCAAGTTTGTTGTTGAAGACCATTACGACAAGACCAAGCTCGAAAATGTTTGGGTAACCGGCGTCAAAGTCAATGACAAAGAGATTGATGAGGGGACCCATTACGATGTTCTCGAGTATCCGGACCCCGGAACCATCTTGGTAGAGTTCAAGAAGCAAGACGAACACGACGAGAAATCCGCGCTGATTTACGAGATTCCGAACAACGCAACAGTTACCGTTAATCTTTCTGCGAAGATGAAGGACGATGCTGTTGGGGAGATTGTGAACAATGCATCTCGTATTGATCGTGATTCGTCGATGAAAGCCGATCGCACTAGGTCTGCTGAACCCGTTGTCACCTACCTCGGTAAGGTGAAGGTCTTGAAGCAGGATCAGGGTGGCAAGTCCCTTTCGGGCGCTAAGTTCGACATCTACCGTTGCGATCCCGATGGTGACGGCACCTACACCCTTAACGGAAACGCGATTCAGACCCTAGAGACCGGATCAGACGGTACTGCAGTTTCCAAGGGCCTGCATGTGACGGACTACGAGAACGACAGTCAAACGGTCCGACCCGAAAACCAGAACTACTGCTTGCAGGAGACCCAGGCTCCCGCTGGCTACATCCTTCCTGAAGGAGATGCGGCGATCACCCCGTTCACCATTACCCGCGCAGACCTCGTTCTTGCAGGAGGGAAAGCTACGGAGACGGTGAAGGTTCTCCCGGCCATTGAAAACACCCCGTCGAACACCCCGGATCTTCCGCTTACCGGTGGCAAGGGCGTTGGCCTCCTCGTAGTACTCGGTGCAGCAGTTGCTGGCGCGGCTGTCTACTCCGCACGCCGCAACTCCGTTAGGGCATAACACCCAACGTGGTCGCTTAGGAAACCGTTAAGTTTCCCCTCATATTGGTGGGCGCGCGAAATGCGCGCCCACCAAACTGCGAATCAACACTCAACCCATCAAAGCCATTTTTGCGATTTTCATAGAGGATCTGCATGAATAACCAGCCGCAGCCCACTCAAACACTGCGCAACACCAAACCTGCACGCCGCGGCCGCCACCGCACCAACAAAAGAGAAGCCGCCGGCCGCATCGCAATGCCGATATTCCTAACCCTCCTGTCGATCGGGATCATGCTGTACCCCGTCGTCGTGACGCAGCTCAAAAACCTCGAACAAATCCGAGTCTCTTCCAACTACACGGCTCAAGAAATCCAGACCGATTCAGGCGAGCTTTCAAAGACTTTCAAAGAGGCGCAAGAATACAACTCGTCCCACGCTTCCGGGCCGATCCTCGACCCCTGGCTCGCACGCGTCTCAGCAGACAACGAGGACTACCAGCACTACCTCGCCCAACTCTCCACGTATGAGGTGATGGCAAGGCTCGTCATCCCAAAGATCAACGTGGATTTGCCGGTTTACCACGGATCCGGCGAGGATTCGCTCCAGCGCGGGGTCGGCCACCTCTACGGTTCAGATCTACCCGTTGGAGGCGACGGCACGCACTCCATCCTCACCGCACACTCCGGTCTCCGCAACGCCACACTGTTCGACAACCTAGTTGACTTGCAGGTTGGGGACGTCTTCTACATTGGTGTTTCGGGCCAGCGCCTCAAGTATCAGGTTTACGACACCGAGGTGATTTTGCCGCACGAAATCGAGTCTCTCGCCGTCGCTGGCGACCGGGATCTGGTCACTCTCATCACGTGTACGCCCTATGGGATCAACTCGCATCGCCTCCTCGTCCATGCGGAGCAGGTGCCGATGGACGAGGCCGAATACGCGTCTTTCAACGAGCCGTTGAAACTCAACTGGCAATGGTGGATGTTCGCCCTCATGGCCGGCGCGGTTCTTTTGGCGATCGGTATGGGGCTTTGGGCGAGGAAGCAGTTGCGCCGCGACGACAGCGGAAAGCGCGCGGCCACCCAACCTGTGGATAAGACTCTTGTAGGCGGTAGAGGCAACTAATGAAAAAGACTTTGCACATGTTCATTGCCGCGCTGGTAGCGCTTTTGGGGCTAGCGGCGACTCCTGCTGCTTTTGCGGCGACGCCAACATTTGACGAGCCGATCGATCGACCCGCTCGTTTGATCGTCACGCTTCCGGCCGGCAATCCATACGACGACATTTCTCCCGCACCCCTTGACGGCTACAAGGTCGGGGTCAGCCGCGTACAGGGAGTGGACGTCTCTACTCCGGCAGGTTACGCGTCTGCGAGTGAGGTTTCGTTTGAGGAGGTCACTTCGACCGCCGTGGTAGGCGAGAAGGTGACGGGCGCGGATGGTGTCGTGATTTTTGAGGGCCTGGAGGCTGGCTTGTATGCGGTTGAGGCGGATGTGCCGGCTGGCCGCGCGGGCGCTCCGGAGTTGAACCCGATTTTGGTTGTGTTGCCGGGTGTTTTTGAGGATGGTTCTTGGGCTTACGGCGTGTCGCTCACGTTGAAGCATGCGACGCCGGAGGAGCCGACGCCTCCTTCGGATATTCCTAGTCCGGAGCCGACTCCGCCGCCTACGCCGAATGATCCGCTCGCTTCGACGGGTGTTTCGGTAAAGGCGCTAGCCGGTGTTGCGGCGGTGGGCTTGTTGTTGGGCTTCTTTATGCTGCGTTGGAGGGAGCGGGCGTGAGTATTTTCCGTGCGATGAGGGGTAGTGACGTGAACGCTGTGAGTGGTGGCGCTGTTTCTGCTGGCGGTTCGGGCGCGCTCGGCCGGCTGCTTTCGGCGGCCGTGGCGACGGTAATGGCGTTCGCTCTGGCCTTGGGTGTGGTGACCCTGCCGGCGAATGCGCTCACGGTTTCGGCTATTCCAACGCTAGACGTGAATGTTTCGCTCCAAGGGGAGGGGAACAATGTAAGAATCACCTACACGCTTACCAACAATCACCCCTGGTGGAACATGTGGTGGGAGAGCGCGGATGGCAAGGAGATTACCGCGGACGAGGTGCTGAGCGACAGCCTGTGCGGTGCGAACCCCATGCAGTTCGACCCCGAACTTACTCCCAGTGGCAAGTATTTCGGTATTAGAAAAGATCAGACTGCCACACTTTACTGCGACACGACGCTCCCGGAAGATGAGCCAGCAGTGTCGAATCTTGTGGTGAAATCTGGCAGTTTTTGGTATGGCAACTTTAAGAAGGATGCCTTCGGGCCGGTTGCTTTCCAGAAGAACGTCGAAGTCGAGCGTCAAAATACATGGGCGGACAAGGGCGATTACACGGTACTCATTCCGGGTAAGGCTTCGGATGTGGCGACTGCGTACGCGGATGGCCCCTCGTGGGAGATTACGAAAGTTGCTAGCCACGACTATGTTCGACCCTCCGGTGAGATGGTTACCTACACCTACACGGTGACTAACACGGGTGAGGGCAAGCTCTACTACGGTTCGATGAAGGACGACCACTGCTGGCCGTTGAAGCCAATCGAGGCTGAAGAGGGTAGCGGATTGTCCGAAGACGGCATCGGCCAGTTTATTCCGGCTGGGCAGAGTGCAACCTGGACGTGTGAGGCTCACGTTATGAGCGAAACGGTTGGAATCGTTGACGCTTCGTTTAAGAACGAAAACAACGTGGTGTCTTGGGCTGGTGCCGCGACCCGTGTTGGCGTGCTCGTTGATACCAACTTCAAGGGTGCTGATTACGGCATTTCTAGGTGCGATGTCATCGACTTCTCGACCCAGAATGAGACAACCGGTATTGGTAACTTGGGCTCCTTCATCCCAGGAGCCGGTAAGCCTGAGTATTCTAAGCAAATCCCGAATGTAGAAATCAACAACAAGAGCAGGTCGCTCATGACCACGGCCTCGGCTACGTCATCCCAGTTTCCGGAGTACGTCTACTTTGCCGCTAGCGTGAAGGATAAGGAAGGTACTCTCGGTCCCATTGGAATTCACCGGGTCAGGAAGGATACGCCGGGTTCTATTGAGAGGATCACGGGGCCTCATTCTCTTGCCGTAGATGGAACCGGTTACCGGGAGAACATCGGCGCAACCTTCACCAATCGTCTTGGGTTTGATCGCGACGGCAAACTGTGGTCGCTAAACCAGAGGGGCTTCCTCTTCTCCATGGAATTAAATGAGGAGGGCCACGCTAAGGGGGATTGGCAGCTCTACGGAAAGGTTTTGACCGACTCGAGCTTTAGCGCGCTTGGGTACACGGATTTTAAGCAGATGGAGCTCGGAGATATCGCCATCGATGGTAACAACACGATGTGGATTGTAGCCTCGCAAAGGGAGGCAACAATGATTGACCACAATGGTCAGATTATCTCTGGAGGCCGTACTGCTGGAACCTACCTCTTCTCTCTTTCTCTAAATCAGATTCTCAGCGAGGGGCAGGCTGTTCCGGTTGATGAATCCTCGATGATCGCAGGCACGAAGGCACACTACATCAACCAGGTAACTTTCGACGGCTCGAGCGACGCTATCCGAGGGTTTTACGGGCTCGCATTTGGGCCAAATGGGGAGCTTTATGCGGGCTTCGACCCGTCCGATGGTGATGCGGATAATCTTAAGAACGCTCACGTGTACACCATCAACCCCGTTTCGGGCGAAGCCACCCACCAGTTTGATAGCGAGGCGATGAAGGGCTCTCAGGACCTCAGCTCGTGTGCGTTCCCGAAGTCAGTCCTGTCGGTCGAAAAGACGGGTGCAAAGCCGAGCAACAATGGAGAGGTCGAGTTCACCATCACCGTACGCAACTCGGGCAACCTTGCCGCCCCTCACGTAACCCTCACTGACGCGCTACAAGACTATGTCGCCGATTCAGTTACTCTGAACGACGTCGCAGTTGAGGACATTGACGGCGTTAGCCCGCTCCAGAACGGGTTGTCACTTCGCTCTCCGGGCGCGTCGACCGACATTATTCTGCCGGGCGAGGCCGCAGTGGTTAGAGTGCGTGCCAAGGGCAAGACCCTCGGCGGAGAGGTTTGCAACACCGCAAACGTTGGATTTGGTACCGGCGACGACGAGACGTTCCTCGTCTCCGACGACCCGACCAAGGCAGGGGAGGCCGACGAAACCTGTGTTCCCCTCCCGTACCTCAAGGTGACAAAGACGGGCGGCAATATTGAGGAGGTCCAGCCGGACGATCCGCGCATCAACGACCTCACTATTGGTAACGGCGTGGGCTGGTACAAGTCCACCTACACGATTGAGGTGTCGAACCCGGGCACTGTGCCCGCAAGCTACACGCAGGTGCAAGACGCGTTCAGCTACATGTCCAAAGGCAAGGAGGAGAACGGGCTACCCGTGAGGATGGCTCTCAACTCCTACTGGCATTTGGGCGATGAGGAGGACGTGGCGGCTGGAAACACCTCCACGTTCGCCGTCGGCACTGAGGCGGAGAAGAACCTAGCGGCAGGAGAGTCGCACGCCTACACGGTTACGCTCTACTTCTGGCCCGAACAGGACTACGACTGGAGGGCGAACGTCGAGCAGCTGTGCAACACCGCTACCATGGACGGGCCTTTTGATGACTCGGAGAACAAGGTATGTACGGTTCCTCCAAAGCCGAGCGGCGAAGTGCAGATCACGAAGGCCGCCTACGACCCCTCCTCTGACGAAGCGACCGTGCTTGAAAACCTCGGTGGTGCTGAGTTTGCGCTGTTTGGCGCGAACGCCGATGGCGCCGCGATCGATGAGGAGAGGAAGATCCGCGACATTACAACCTCCGAGTCGTTCGAGGTGAACGCGGGCGTCTACTACCTGGTCGAAACGAAAGCGCCAAAGGGCCTGAGCCTCCTGGCAAAGCCCGTGCGCTTTGAGGTGTCCGAAAAGGACGGGAAGATCTTCGTCAAAACGAATGACTCTCTTACTTTGGCGATCACGAATCCGCAGGAGAAGGGGAAGCCGGCAACACTTCAGGTGAACGACGTTCACTCAGGTGAGCTGCCCGTCACCGGCGATTCGGGTGTTGCCCCCGTTGCGATTGCAGGAGGAGTGCTCGCTCTAGCCGCACTCGCACTCGCGAGGAGACAGTCGTCTCTGCAGGCTTAGCCAAAGCTGACCTGTAGAGGCGTAGCGGGCGCCAACGCGCTCTATAAATAAGGTGTGCCGCCAGCTGGATTCCCAAGCTGGCGGCACACCTCTATCAAAAACAGAACGTACCTCGGCTACTGTGCCTCGGTCTCCTCCGGGGCTCCCTCCTCGGCACCCTCGCCGGTGCCCTCCTCGGACGTCCCATCCTCAGCACCCTCTTCGGTGCCGCCTTCGGTATCTTCAGCGGGAGCCTCCTCCTCGTCGATAGGTGGAAGCACCTTACAGTTCTCAGCTTGCTTAAGCGGAGTCTCGCTAGAGAGCAGGTGAGCGACGTCCTCATTACTCGGCAAATCGGAGAAACGCTCACCAATAATAATGGTCACCGAGTTCGCATCGCTAAGAGCGTAACGCACCGTCGAATCCTGGAACACGCGCGCGAGCGTGTACGCATTCACCACCTGCGAGCGGCCAGCCGTGAGCTTCACCGAACCGTAATACTGGCCCTGATAGTTACCCGTCGAATCAATCACCACACCCTGCGCCTCAAGCGCCGAAGCAATCGACCCGGCAAGCCCCGGCCGGCCCGTCGCATTCAACACGGTCGCATGAATCGTAGACGGGTCAGAAGGCGTGGAACCCTCGGGAAAACAAGGAACACCGTCGGCCTCAACAACGTCCTCAGGCCTCGAAAAATCATTCAAGAACGGCACCGGAAGGATCTGAAAAAACACCAAAATCGACAGCAACGACAACGCCACCATGAGGGAGGCGATCACAGAAAAAACAAAATTCTGGCGTCGTTGCCGAGCCTCACGAAACTGAATTCGCGGGCTAACTTGCGGCTGTTCAGGAGGCGGCGGCGGGGTGTCGTTCACTCTGCTAACTCTAGACTATGCCGCAAGCAAAATGGAGAAACGCGGGCGTAAAGCCACATAAAACGTGCGAAACGCTCCTCCGTGTGCTTTTCTGAATTCGGTGCGATTTTCAGCTTATGGATTTTGTGGTTAAGGAGTTTTCACATGGCATTCCTAAAAGACGATCTACTAGAACGCATTCACTCGCGTGCCGCCAAATACGATGAGGAAAACACGTTCCCGTACGAAGACTACGAGGAACTAAAAGAGGCGGGCTACTACCGCGCATTCGTACCCAAGGAGTACGGAGGTGAGGGTCTCACCCTCGCTGAAATCGCGAAGGAACAAACGCGCCTCGCGAAGGCCGCTCCCGGCACCGCGCTCGGCATCAACATGCACCAGATCATCGTCGGCCTCGGCCGCCACATGGTCGCTCGCGGCGACATGCGCGGCGAGCAGATCCTCCGCGGCGCAGCAGCCGGCGAACTCTACGGTTTCGGCATTTCCGAGCCGCGCAACGACAAGGTGCTTCTCGGCTCGCTAACCGAAGCTCGCCCCGACGGTAAGGGCGGCTACTCGTTCTACGGCCAGAAAGTATTCACCTCCCTTGCACCCGCATGGACGAAACTCATGACCTTCGGCGAAGACTCCGCTTCCGAAGACGCCCCGAAGTCAGTTTTCGCGATCCTCGACCGCGAAAATGGAGGCTTCTCCATTGCGGACGACTGGGACACGCTCGGCATGAAGGCCACCCAGTCGAACTCGACCCTCCTCGAAGGCGCTCACGCAGATGAGGACGCCGTACTCGCAAGGCAGGATCCGGGCCCCTCGCTAAGCCCCGTATTCCTCGGCATTTACGGCAACTTCGAGATCCTCCTCGCCGCAACCTACGCCGGTATTGGCGACCGCGCGGTTGAGATCGCTGTTGAGACGGTGAAGAAGCGCCGCTCCGTAATGAACGACGCCCCGTATTCCGACGACCCGGACATTCGCCGCATCATCGCCACCGCGGCCGTGGAGATGGACGGCATCCACCCGCACATCGAGCACATTTCGAACGCGTTTGAGGCGCTCGAGGATCGCGGCTTCAAGTGGCTCCCGCAGCTTTCGGCAGTCAAGCACAGGTCTGCGGAGGCGGCCTTGTTCTCGGTTCAGCAGGCGGTTCGCGCAAGCGGTGGCTCCTCCTACTACAACTCGAAGGAGCTTTCGCGCCTGTACCGCGACGTTCTTGCTGGCCTGTTCCAGCCGTCCGACGCTGAGTCCACCTACTCGGGTTGGGCCGCGATGCTACTCGGCCCGAAGTCGAAGTAGTCCACGCATTTAAACGGTCTGGGGTCGGGGAGCACGCGCTGCTTCCCGGCCCTTTTCCTATACGCACCCAAAAACGCCTCATTTGCGTGAGTATGGAAGGAAGGTAGAGGAGCTGTTATGTCGTTGGGTGTGTTTTCAGAGGTTGGCCGGTTGCGCGAGGTGATCGTGTACCGCCCGGGTAGGGAGATGGACCGGCTGACGCCATCCAACATTGAGCAGATGCTTTTTGACGACGTTCTGTGGCTGTCGCAGGCGAGGCGCGACCATAACGTGTTTGCGCAAACTCTCCGGGCTGAGGGTGTGGAGACCCTCTACCTGAATGACCTGTTGAAACAGTCGCTACAAAACGTTGAGGCTCGCGAGTTCGTGATCGACGCGGCGTTTTCGGACGAGTTTTTCGGCGTCACGGCGGCGAGCGCCATGCGCGAGTATGCGATCGGGCTTGAGGCGGAGGGGCTTGCAGACCTCCTCATAGATGGATTGACGAAGAGTGAGCTGGAGGCGCGCCTTGGAGCCGTGCCTTCCACGTATTTCCACAGGTTCGCGCCCGACGACCTCGTGGCTCCGTGCCTGCCGAACCTGTATTTCACGCGCGACCCGTCGGCGTGGATTTACGGGGGAGTCTCGGTGAATTCGATGCAGATGTGGGCGAGGCAGAGGGAGACAACGATTTACGCGGCCGTTTACGGTTGGCATCCGCGGTTTGCGCGCGAGGATTTCGAGTATTGGCTGCGCCCGAATAATGAGGTTTACGCGACCGTTGAGGGAGGCGACATCCTCGTGCCCGGCGGTGGCGTGCTGATTGTGGGGCTGTCGGAGCGTACAACGCCGGCGGGTATGGAGAAGCTCGCGCAGTCCGTGTTCAAGGATCCGGCCGTGCACACGGTTGTTGGCGTGATGTTGGAGCGTGAGCGCGCGCAAATGCATTTGGACACTGTGATGACGATGGTTTCTCCCGACACTTTCATGGTTTATCAGGGGCTTGGCCAGGTCGATACGGTGGTGATTAAGAGGGGCACTCGCGGCGGGTTGAGTGTGCGGGCGGAGCCTGCGGATCGTATGCGTGAGGTGTTTTCTGAGGCGCTTGGCGTGCCGGGTTTGAGGTTTATTTCGACGCCGGAGACGGGCCCGAACGCGGAGCGTGGCCAGTGGAATGATTCGTGTAATTTGTTGGCGGTTCGCCCGGGTGTTGTGGTGGCGTATGACAGGAATGAGGCGGCGAACGAGTTTTTGGATTCGCAGGGTGTGGAGGTTTTGACGGTTCCTGGCGGCGAGCTTGGGAGGGGCCGTGGTGGCCCGAGGTGCATGTCGTGCCCGGTTTCCCGCGACCCGGTGTGAGCCTCAATTAATCGGGAGCAAGGGTTTTGGGCATAAAAGGATCCCCCGCGTACCCGACAGAGCGACCGTATCCTTGCTGCCTTCCGGCCCTGGGGAGGTTCGGGTGATGCCGTCACACGAGGGATCACCCGTTAGTTTACCGAACGCCGCGGTGAATGCAAAGAATAGCGGCCTTTCCCAAAGCTCCCAGCGCGACGGGGCAGAACGGGCTCAGTTGCCCGCCGAGATTCGTCGTCAAAAGACACAAAAACGCCCTCCCAAAGCCGGCTGGGGAGCTGATCCGGGAGGGCGCTTGTGTGATTTAACAGTTTCGTCGCGTGAGGCAGATCTCGTCAAATCACCCAAAACTCAAGGTTTTGGGCGCTGACTACAAATCAACCGATGCGCATTTCCGGCCTTGCAACGGGGCCGGGGTTCTTACGAGCCGTGATTTTCGCGTTTGGAAGCTTCGGTGCTGGAATCCATTCCATGCCCTTCGGATCATGGCCAATGTAGCCCTCGACGTAGCCGAAACGCTCGCTGCGCGCCTGCCACTCCTCGCGAGCCTTAGCGACCTCCTCGTGGGTGCGGCCAATGAAGTTCCACCACATGACGATCCGCTCCTTAAACGGCTCGCCACCAAAGAACAGCATGCGAGCCATGTCGTCGCCCGTATTCTTAATCGTCAAAGTCTTCTCGCCAATACCCGTGTAGGCAAGCTCTGCGCGAGCAACGGGCACGCCCTCAAGCTCGATTGAACCAGCGTCGAGGAGGAGGCCATGCTCAAACTCCGGGTCCACCTCAAACGTGAACTCGGCACCTGGATTTAGGCGGATTTCCGCGCCAACCAGCGGGGTGAACGTCGAGACAGGGGAGGTTTCGCCAAGCAGGCTGCCAACGAAAACGAGGGCCTCGCCCTCATCGAACTTCGTGAGCTCCGGAGCAAAATGGTCAAAGCGACGAAGCATGTTGCGATCCTCGTCCGGGAGGGCAACCCAAAGCTGAACGCCGTGCAGAACCTTCGTGTCTTGCGTGGACGTCTCCGAGTGGGAAATGCCCGAACCCGCGGTCATAAAGTTCGCCTCACCCGGGCGCACAACCGCGTGAGTTCCAGCCGCGTCGTGGTGCATGATCTTGCCCTGGAACAGCCACGAAACCGTCTGCAAACCAGTGTGCGGGTGGGGAGCCACATCCATACCGCCCGTTACCGACACGTCGTCAGGCCCGTAGTGGTCGCAGAAACACCAGGCGCCAATCATCGAGCGCTGGCGCTGCGGAAGCGTGCGCTTCACCTTCATAGAGCGAAGGCCACCGAGCGGCACGTCGCGGGAAGTAATGATCTCAACCTTGGCTCCGCCCATACCGTGAGGCGGTTGCGGGGTCAACTCATGCTCTGTGGGATCTACAGAAAGGTCAGACATGGGAACCTCCTAACTCGAGTATTGCAATCCGACAAACCCAAGCGGGAACGCAGGATAACACGGATCATCGGCATTTCTATGCTCACTATAATGCGTGTCGAACACCTGTGCGTTTTGAAATAATTCATCTCAACAAGCGGGCGTTTGGTATCGATTTGATGTGAAAGCCGTCTCTTTTGGCTGCTCGAGTTGCGCCCCCGAACCCCTTTGTGCGATTGCAACAATTTAAAGAAAAAAGACTTGTTCGTTGCGACTAATGATGTTAGGTATCACACAACATAGGTTAAAAGCACGCTCAAAGCTAGGGCCTGATCACATTTGTGAGAGCCCCTGGGTGTAACCGAACTGAGCACCATTCAAGGAGTGAAGATGTCAACGAAGACAGAACGTTCAGAACTTATGTTTACCTACGGTGAGCAGCCTGAAGAGGTTGGCGACCGCGAAATTAAGGGCCGCGCAAGCGCCCGTGCTGAGAAGCTTGTCCAGGACTACTACGACGCGAAGCTGATGCTTGACTGCACCTTCCCGATCGAGTACACGAAGGCGTGGGAAGAGAACAAGGGTCGTCACCCGTTCCTCCGTCGTGGCCTCGCATTCAAGGCTGCATTCT
>JAUNLN010000014.1 GCA_030532245.1 Actinomycetaceae bacterium | reverse complement strand
TTCTACTGGACTTATTCGACCTATACCCTGAAAGGTTTACAAAGGCACTCGAAAGCATGCAAGCGATGCGCCGAAACCCTGCGGTCACTATCGAACAATTGCTCTCGTCTCTCGAGGCTAGTTGTCCGAACTTCGTAGACGCTTATCGAAAGTCGCAAGAACAATATAACCAGTAAGCTTACGAGGCTAGTCACCCATTCAGGACTGCGTACAGTCGTTTCAACGACACCTTCTGCGACGTGCCCAGCTCCTGCGCAAAAAACGACACGCGCAACTCCTCCACAAGCCACAACGCGTGCTCCAACTCCGCCGCCCGAGCAACCTCATGAGACGGCACCTGCACGCGAGCCGACGCCAAATCCTCCTCCAAATCCTTCAGCGACCGCCACAAACCCTCATCACGCGCCAAAACCGCCGCCGACACCGACGTCTTCTCCACACGCAACCGATCCGCCTTCACAAACCGCGCCACATGCCGCAACCACTCAAACGGAATACTGCGCAAAAAGCCCTCAAACACGAGCCCCTGCGAATGCTCACGCACATCCGCAAGCACCCGAATCATCGACGGCGACGACACCCTGCGCACCACGCCATCCAGTTGCGCGAACTCCGCGAAAGCATCAACCGTCCAACCCAAAATCTCATACGCGCGATCCTCAATCCGATCCTGAACCCACGCCACAAGCCGCTCAAACACATCCTTCGAACGCACGGCAACAGGCGCAACCTCAAACTCGTCAATCAGCGACAAAACCGCCGCAAACTGCGCATCCGCAACCAGCGACTGAGTGTTTGCATACGGGCCACCAGCAAGAGTGAGGGCCTCGCGACCCGTCCAACGCGTCGACACGCGAGCCGTCGGCAACGCCGTACGCGCCAGAACTAGGTGCGCAAGACCCGCGCGATGATTCTCATCTGCGCGCGTACGCTCCTCAAACACGCGCACACCAGCCTTTGGCTCGAGCGGCGACCCCTGCGGCGCCAACGCCGGGAACGCCCGCAACGCCAGCCCCTCACTGGAGCGCGCCTGCACACTGGTCGGCAACTCGCCGCCCGGCAGATCAGGCCAATCCGCCAATCCATTCTGCTCCGCAACCGAAGCCTGCAACCCCTGTTTTGCTGCATTCTGTGCGGCATTCTTGGTGTTTGTGTGTGCGTTTGATGGTGTGCGCGGGTTTGCCTCCACGCCTGCAAACGCTTCGCGGGTCTTCTTGCCCGGCTTCGACTTCGCCCCGGACTCCTTCGCCGCCTGATCCAGCGCATCCCTCATCGCCGAACGCACAGCCTTACGCGACTCACCGCTCAACTGACGCTGCAACCACGTCAAATCCGCGGCACTCTGCACTTCGCGCCCGCGCGCATCAACCGCCACAAACATCGGCGTGACGTGTGACGGGAGGTTCAACTCATCCCACAGCCCGCGCGGCACGTCTACGGTTTTCACCGCATTTGCGGCCTGCGCGAAAGCATCAAAGAAGTGGGGGAGGAACTCGCCAGCCCTAGTGCCCGGCACCCGCCGCTTCTTGGCATCCGCACCCGCCGAGGAGGCGCCTGCCGCCTGACGAGAAACGTTGCCCGAAGATGTGGCTTGAACGCTTGGGGGAGTGGAGGAGTGGGAGTTGTCCGTTTCGTTCCCGCTAGAAGCCGGGGATGAGCCGGCTACAGAGCTAGAGGCTCCAGTGGATGCGGGGTTTCCGGTCGACTGAGAGCCGTTAGTTTGCGTGCCCTTCGCCGCCTGACGCATTCGTTTAATTGATTTTTGATCCGCGGAACCAGACTTTGCTGCCCAAGCTGCGAGCCTTCCAAAAGACGCTTCAAGCGAGCGAGGATCAACCTCATCCTCATCCTGCTGTTGAACCGGAGTCGCAGGTTGGGAAGGAGCCTCCTCTGCGGGGGCTGAATCGGTCGAGGAAGACGGCTCCTCCAGCATCCAAATGTTGGTGCGAATCCAAGCGGAAAGCTCCTTCGCAACATCCGGAGCCGGCACAAGCTGCGCACGCACCTGCTTCGGCAAAGCCCGAATCGTCGCCGTCACAAGCTCCTCCAACATGCCCGGCACAAGCCACTCAAACCCCGCATCATGCAAACGCGGCAACACCGCAACAGGCACGCGAACCGTCAAACCATCACGCGGCGACCCCGGATCAAACTCATACCTAAGCGGCAACTCAATCTCACCCTGACGCCACCTCGACGGAAACCCCGCCTGATCCACCCGACCCACGCCCGGCAGCACGTCCTCGCGCGACATCTCCAACAGGCGCTTGTTACGTTCACGACGCCACCACGCATCAAAATGCCGCGCCGACACAACCTCCCGCGGAATCCGCTCATCATAAAACGCGTAAATCGCCTCATCCGAAACCGTGCCACCCTGCCGCAGCTTCTTCTCCGACTCATGAATCTGCGCAAGCAACTCACCATTACGCTTCAAAAAACGATGATTCGACTGCCACTCGCCCTCAATCAACGCATGCTGAATAAACATCTCCCGCGCAACCTCAGCCGGAGACCCCGCCAAACTCGTCGCAAACACGCCAGCACGCGCCGCAATCGAAGTCGCATTCGCCGGCGCCTCCACCCGCGTACCCGCAGGAAGATTCCCAAGGAGGAGCGGGCGATCCGCAACCAGCGTTAAACCGTAGAGCATGACCTTCTCGCGCACCATCGCCGCACCCATCTTCGACGACCAGTACGGCTCCGAATACGAACGCTTCACCAGCCTCGCCGCGGGCCTCTCCACCCACTCCGGCTTAATCTTCGCAACCGTGCGCGCAAACAAGCGAGAAGTCTCCACCAGCTCCGCGGCCATCACCCACTCGTAACGCTTGCGCGCCAAACCAGACCCCGGCCACACCACAAAATGCGTGCCCCGCGCCCCCAAATAATCGCCAGACGTCTCATCCCACGAACCCAAATTCGACAGCAGTCCCACGAGCAACGCCTTGTGGATCTCGTCCGCGTCACGCTTTGACGTGCGCTCCGTAAACGCCGTTGCCGCCCGCGCAGCCGCATCCACCGCGCCACCCTCACGCTCCTGCTGACGCACCTCCGCGCGCGAGGGCACCTTCAACGAATCCACCTTCAAATTCAGCGGACGCGCCAAATCTCGCAACTGGCCAACCACATCCTGCCACTCACGCCAACGCAAAAAATGCAGGAACTCGCGCTTACACATGCGCCTAAACTGCGTGCCCGACAACTCCCGCGACTGAAGGCGCAAATACCGCCACAGCGACAGATACGTGATGAAATCTGACTCCGGATCAAGGAACCGCGCGTGGGCCCTATCCGCGTCCTCCTTAAACTGCTCCGGCCTCTCGCGCACATCCTGCATCGAAAGCGCCGCCACAATCACCAGCACCTCCGACGCCACGCCCTCGCGATCCGCCTCAATCAACATTCGACCAAGCCGCGGATCAATCGGCAGCCGCGCAAGCTTGCGCCCAATCCCCGTAAGCTGCAGCGGATCGCGCGCGCTCCTACGCTTCACCGCGCCAATCTCTTCAAGCAGACCCACGCCGTCACGCACAGCCTTCGGCGCCGGCGCATCCAGGAACGGGAAATCCTCCACACTACCCAACCCGAGCGAAACCATCTGCAAAATCACCGACGCGAGCGACGTACGCAAAATCTCCGGCTCCGTATACAGCGGGCGCCCCATGAAATCCGCCTGCGAATACAGTCGAATCGCCACGCCGTCCGCCACGCGCCCCGACCTACCCGAACGCTGATTCGCCGACGCCTGCGACACCGGCTCAATCGGCAGCCGCTGCACCTTCGTACGATTCGAATACCGCGAAATACGCGCCAAACCCGGATCCACCACGTAGCGAATTCCCGGCACGGTGAGCGACGTTTCCGCCACGTTCGTTGCCAGCACCACGCGCCTTCTTGGATGAGGCTGGAACACCCTCTGCTGTTCAGGTGCCGACAGCCTCGAATAAAGGGGTAGCACCTCCACGCCGTTCGGAGTGCTCTTCGGTGTCGCCTCACCGGCCGCAATATAGCGCGGCCCCAGGAAATCACTCAGCGCATGCGTCGCGTCGCGAATATCGCGCTCGCCGGGCAAAAACACGAGAATATCGCCCGGCCCCTCCGCGCTCAGCTCATCCACAGCCTCGCAAATGCCGGTCAGGTAGTCGATGTCCTCACCCATGCCGTAGCCGAGCGTTGCAAGAGGCGCATCCGGCTCCTCAAGCACGAGGCCCTTCACCGAAACGGGGGAGTCATCCTCCTCGACAAACGAGGGAGGATCCGACGGCTCCAGCGGCCTATACCGGATCTCCACAGGGTAGGTACGCCCCGACACTTCCACAACCGGCACGTCCTTGCCTAGCGCCTTCGCGAAATGGTCGGCAAACCGCGCCGAATCGATCGTTGCCGACGTAATAATGACCTTCAAATCCGGGCGCTTCGCCAGCAGGCGAGTGAGGTACCCGATCAGGAAATCAATGTTGAGGGAACGCTCGTGAGCCTCGTCGATAATGATCGTGTCGTATTTATATAGGTACGGGTCGTTTTGAATCTCGGCGAGCAGGATGCCGTCAGTCATCAACTTCACGAGGGTAGTGGGGCCAACCTCGTCGGTGAAACGCACCTGGTAGCCAACGACGTCACCCGGGTGCGTGCCGACCTTCGTGCCAAGCTCATACGCGATGCGATCGGCAACCGTGCGAGCCGCGAGACGGCGAGGCTGCGTGTGACCAATCATCGCCCCAATACCGCGGCCAAGCTGCAAACAAATCTTCGGAAGCTGCGTGGTCTTGCCCGAACCCGTCTCGCCCGAAACAATCACAACCTGGTTTTCCTTGATCGCCCGCGCAATGTCGTCCCTGCGCGCCGAAACTGGAAGCTCCTCGGGGAACGTAATTACAGGTAAAGCCGCAACGCGACCCGCCAACTGCTCTTTCGAGAACCGAGATTTACTTCCAGACATATCTCCATCCTAGAGAAAAAGGCGTCAAATCGAGCATTCAGAGGGTTCCACTATGTGGGATCTATGTTTCGATTTGATAGAGACAAATCGTTATTTAGAGCAGGTAAAGAAAATGCAAAGTGTTGAATTCTCGGGGAAAACTCATTTTTTGTCACAAAAAGCTAACAATAATTCGTCTCATAGTTAGAACTCGAAGATTTCAAAAAAACGCGTTTTGTTAAAGTCTTTGCAACTGAGGGTTCGGTCCGATCGTACCCCCAACAAGTTTCGACACGGAGGAATCATGAAACGTTCTTTCCTACGCCTAGCAGCACCGTTCGCGGTCGCAGCGCTAGCGCTAACCGCGTGCTCCGGTGGCACCGGTGCCGATGGTGAAGGCGACGCAGCCGGCGGCATCGTCATTGGTAACGGCTCCGAGCCCCAGAACCCGCTAGTTCCTACCAACACCAACGAAACCGGTGGCGGTAAGATCATCGACCTAATCTTCGCAGGCCTCGTCTACTACGACGCAGAAGGCGCCGTACACAACGACCTCGCCGAGTCCATCGAGACCGAAGATGCACAGAACTACACCATCAAGATCAAGGAAGGCGAAACCTTCTCGGACGGCTCGCCCGTAACCGCGAACTCCTTCGTTGACGCTTGGAACCAGGGTGTAGCAGAAGCGCACCTCTCCTCCTACTTCTTCGAGCCCATCAAGGGCTTCCCGGAGGGTGGCGAGCCCGGCCCCGACTTCACCGGCCTAGAAGGCCTAAAGGTTGTAGACGACACGACGTTCACCGTCGAGCTCTCCCAGCCTGAGGCAGACTTCCCGCTCCGACTCGGCTACTCCGCGTTCTACCCGCTACCTGAAGCAGGCATCGGCGACGCAGACGCAGTAGCAGCCTTCGGCGCAGCCCCGATCGGCAACGGCCCGTACCTGCTTGAGTCGGCAGACGATTGGAAGCACAACGAGTCGATCCTCCTCAAGGTGAATCCCGACTACGACGGCCCGCGTAAGGCCCAGAACGGCGGCATCGAGCTCAAGTTCTACGCACAGCAGGATGCGGCATACAACGACCTGCTCGGCGGCAACCTCGACGTTCTCGACGCAGTACCCGACTCGGCATTCTCTACCTTCGAGACCGAGCTTGGCGACCGCGCTGTAAACCAGCCGTCCGCTATCTTCCAGTCCTTCACCATCCCGGATCGCCTCCCGCACTTCGCAGGTGAAGAGGGCAACCTCCGTCGTCAGGCACTCTCCATGGCAATCAACCGCCAGGAGATCACCGACACGATCTTCCAGGGCACTCGTAGCCCCGCACACGACTACACCTCGCCCGTTATCGACGGCTACTCCGAGAACGTTCCCGGCAGTGAGGTCATGAACTACGACCCCGAAAAGGCTAAGGAACTGTGGGCACAGGCAGACGCCATCTCCCCGTGGGAAGGCTCCTTCGAAATCGCCTACAACGCTGACGGTGGCCACCAGGCATGGGTAGACGCAACCACCAACTCCATTAAGAACACGCTCGGCATCGACGCGAAGGGTGCACCGTACCCGGACTTCAAGTCGCTCCGCGACGAAGTCACCAACCGCACGATCCAGACCGCGTTCCGCACCGGCTGGCAGGCAGACTACCCGGGTCTTGGTAACTTCCTCGCCCCGCTGTACGCAACCGGCGCAGGCTCCAACGACGGCGACTACTCGTCCGCAGAGTTCGACGGCCTCCTCTCCCAGGCAGCAGGCGCAGCCTCCGTTGAAGAGTCCAACGACCTATACCTGCAGGCACAGTCGGTTCTGTTCAGGGACCTACCCGCAATCCCGCTCTGGTACTCCAACGTGACCGGCGGCTCCATCGACACTGTAGACAACGTACAGTTCGGCTGGAACTCGGTACCGCTTTACTACCAGATCACTAAGTGATTGCACACACTTTGATGTAGCGTAGGCTCGGGGGTTCCCCCCGAGCCTCGCTTCTGTGAGAACATAACTCACAACAACAATCCGCACTGCCAAAAGGTAGTCCCAACAAGGAGATCACAATGATCCGATATATCGGACGTAGACTCCTGCAGCTGATCCCCGTCTTTATCGGTGCAACGCTGCTCATCTACGCTTTAGTGTTCCTCATGCCTGGCGACCCAATCCAGGCACTTGGTGGCGACCGCGGCCTACCACCCGCAGTCGCAGATCAAATGAGAGCGCGTTACAACCTCGACAAGCCATTCATCGTCCAATACCTCCTCTATCTCAAAGGTATTTTCGTACTCGACTTCGGCACCACGTTCTCTGGCCGCGAAGTCACCGACGTAATGGCAGACGCATTCCCCGTCACCATCAAACTCGCGCTCATGTCACTAGCGTTTGAAGCAGTGTTCGGCATCGGCTTCGGCCTCATCGCCGGCATGCGTCGCGGCGGCATCTTCGACGCGACCGTGCTCGTGGTCTCCCTCTTCGTCATCGCAGTGCCGACCTTCGTAATCGGCTTCGTACTCCAATTCGTGATAGGCGTGAAACTCGGGTGGGCACCCACAACTGTGGGCGGCAACACCACATTCTCAGCACTCCTCATGCCAGCCATCGTGCTAGGAGCCGTATCCTTCGCCTACGTACTGCGCCTAACCAGGCAGTCCGTATCCGAAACCATGTCTTCCGACCACGTGCGCACCGCACGCGCCAAAGGCCTCTCCCGCGGCAAAGTCGTGCAAAACCACGTGCTTAGAAACTCCCTCATCCCCGTTGCAACATTCCTAGGAGCCGACCTCGGCGCCCTCATGGGTGGCGCAATCGTCACCGAAGGCATCTTCGCCATCAACGGCGTCGGCGGCAACATGTACCAGGCAATCATCAAGGGCGAACCCGCAACCGTAGTCTCGTTCACGACCGTGCTCGTGATCGTCTACATCATCGCCAACCTACTCGTTGACCTGCTATACGCAGCCCTGGACCCGAGGATTCGCTATGAGTAACGCACCCATCTTGAGAAAAGGCCAAGAACACTTCGTCTCCGACGTAGACGAAACCGGACTAGGCGCAGTAGACGCAGTAGCCGACGACTCCGCACCCTCCTCCATGTGGGGCGAAGCCTGGAAGAACCTGCGTAAACGCCCCCTCTTCTGGGTGTCGTCGTTCATCATCCTCGTTGCACTACTCCTCGCCGCATTCCCCGGCCTGTTCACGTCCATGGACCCGAACTTCTGCGAACTCTCGCGCTCCATGGAAGCCCCCTCTGGCACGCACCCATTCGGGTTCGACCGCCAAGGCTGTGACATCTACTCCCGCACGGTGTACGGCGCTCGCGCGTCCGTAACCGTAGGCGTATTCACCACGATCGTCGTAACCCTGCTCGGTGCCCTCTTCGGCTCCCTCGCAGGCTACTTCGGCGGCTGGCTCGACGCGCTCTTGTCGCGCATCACCGACATCGTGTTCGCAATCCCGTTCCTGCTCGCAGCCATCGTGGTTATGCAGATGTTCCGCTCCTACAGGGCAACCTGGACGGTCGTGCTCGTGCTCGCCATCTTCGGCTGGCCCCAAATCGCGCGCATCACGCGCGGCGCGGTACTCAGCGTGAAGAACGAAGAATTCGTGGCCGCTGCGAAGGCGCTGGGTGAATCCAAGTGGACGATCCTCGTCCGCCACATTCTGCCTAACTCCGCGGCTCCCATCATCGTTTACGCAACCGTTGCACTCGGCACGTTCATCGTCGCCGAAGCAACCCTCTCCTTCCTCGGCGTAGGCCTACCACCCGACATCGTGTCGTGGGGTGGCGACATCAACAAGGCACAGGTCGCGCTACGCACGCAACCCTCCGTGCTGTTCTACCCCGCAGGAGCGCTAGCACTCACCGTGCTCAGCTTCATCATGATGGGTGACGTCGTACGCGACGCCCTCGATCCGAAAACACGGGAGAGGTAAAAATGGCAAACGAACAACTCGCTAATAGCAGCGAACCGCTACTAGAGATCAAAGACCTCGAAGTCGCGTTCCAATCCTCCACGGGCATGGTTCCCGCGGTTCGCAAAGCCAACCTCACTATCTACCCCGGCCAGTCCGTCGCCATCGTAGGAGAATCCGGCTCCGGTAAATCAACCACCGCGCACGCCGTCATCAACCTCCTACCCGGCACCGGAAAAATCACGGGCGGCTCCATCAAATTCCGCGGTGAAGAACTCACCACGAAGAGCCGTAAAGACATGGAGAAAATCCGTGGCCGCCATATCGGCCTCGTACCGCAAGACCCCATGTCGAACCTCAACCCCGTATGGAAAATCGGCTTCCAAGTAAAGGAAGCGCTGAAAGCCAACAACGTGGTTAAAGGCTCCGACATGGAAAAGCGGGTAAATGAACTACTCGCCGAAGCCGGCCTGCCCGACACGGAGCGAGTGGCGAAACAGTACCCGCACGAGTTCTCCGGCGGCATGCGCCAACGCGCCCTCATCGCCATCGGCCTTGCGGCCCGCCCGGAGCTTCTCATTGCCGACGAGCCGACCTCCGCACTCGACGTAACCGTGCAGAGGCGCATCCTCGACCACATGCAGCAGCTCACGCAAGAGCTCGGCACCGCCATGCTGTTCATCACCCACGACCTCGGCCTCGCCGTTGAGCGCGCCGAACACCTCGTGGTCATGCACCGCGGCCGCGTTGTCGAATCCGGCCCCGCCCTGCAAATCCTGCAAAGCCCGCAACACCCCTACACGAAGAGGCTCGTTGCGGCAGCCCCCTCACTCACCACGGCACGCATCATGACCGCCCACCAGGCCGGCATTCAAGTGACCGACGAGGAGTTGCTCGGCGCAGGTAAGGGCGCAACCGCAACCGAGGTTGCCGTCGAGGTTAAGAACCTTGTGAAGACCTTCCCGATTCGCGGCAAGCGCGGCCAGGTTTTCAAGGCGCTCGACGACGTTTCGTTCCAACTTCGCAAGGGCACGACGCTCGGTGTTGTAGGCGAATCCGGCTCCGGTAAGTCGACCGCTGCGAACATCATTCTCGGCCTACTCGAGAAGGATTCTGGCGAAGTCATCTTTGAAGGCACCGACATGTCGACGCTTTCCAAGAAGGAACGCTTCGCCATGCGCCGCAACCTGCAGGTTGTGTTCCAGAACCCGTACGGTTCGCTCGACCCCATGTACTCCATTTACCGCGCGATCGAAGAGCCGATGCGCGTACACTCCTGGGGTACGAAGAAGGAACGCGAGGAGCGCGTTGCCGAACTGCTCGACATGGTTGCGCTTCCCCGTTCTGCGATGAGGCGCTACCCGAACGAGCTTTCAGGCGGCCAGCGTCAGCGTGTGGCAATCGCTCGCGCGCTCGCCCTGCGCCCCCACGTGCTCGTACTCGACGAGGCCGTGTCGGCTCTCGACGTGCTCGTGCAAGACCAGATCCTGCACCTGCTTAACGACATTCAGGCTGAACTCGAACTGTCGTACCTGTTCATCACCCACGACCTCGCGGTAGTTCGCCAGATCGCCGACGACGTCGTGGTCATGCAGCACGGCAAGGTTGTTGAAACCGGCCCAACCGACCGGATCTTCGACAACCCGGAAACCGAGTACACGCAAAACCTCATCAACTCGATCCCCGGCAAGAACATCGAGCTGGGCATCAACTAACGCCCGCTTAGGCTAGGCCAAGCTCGCGCTAGTGATCTCGTCGCGCTCTTAGCGCGAGAGGTTTTACAACTGAATCAAGAATCGCCGCTGGCCACCCAAAGGGGGCTGGCGGCGATTCTGCCGTCCGCGCTGGTTTTAGTTGCGGGAATGGGCACGCTTTCACGCGTAAAGCCGGTAAGTGGGATAATGAGGGGCATGTACGGACTCTTTGCTGGCATCACCACCCTCGACGTCGCCCAACTCACCGCGGGCACGGTTCACGAGAACCAAAAAGTAACCTCGCTCGACCAAATGCTTGCAGCGGGTGGGCCAGCCACCAACGCGGCAGTCGTGTTCTCACACCTGTCGCGCCTCACCGAACGCGACACCACGCCCCACGGAGGGCCGAACCCCGGTGGTGCGATGGCACCCGTACTCGTAACCGCAATCGGCCAGGGGCCGGCAGCGCACCTCATTCTCGAAGACCTCGAAGCGCAAAACGTGGCGCTCGTAGACTGCACCGACTACGAAGCGGAAGTGCCCGAACAGACGGGGAAACTCGACTTCACTCCCAGCCTCTCCGCGATCCTCATCAACGCGCAAAACAACGCGCGCACGGTAGCCTCCACGAACACGCGCCTACCCCTAAAACCCGAATACGCCTCCGAAACGCTTGAGGCAATGGGCAAGCCGCAGGTCGTGCTCGTCGATGGGCACAACCCCGACCTTGCGATGACCATCCTCAAACACGGGGTGCCAGATAGCGAAGACCCGTTCGACGCGCTCGAACACAAGCCGGACTACCTGCGGATTCTTGACGGAGGCTCTTGGAAACCGTGGCTACCACCCATGCTCGGCTACATCGACGTTGCTGTAATTTCGGCGGACTTCATGCCGCCCGGCGCCGTCACGTTTGAAGACACCGTCGCGTTCCTGCGCGGCTTCGGCATCGAACGCGTAATCCGCACCGCCGGGGCTGACCCGGTGCAGTGGTACTGGCTTGGCAAGAGCGGGCGAGTGGCTCCTCCGGCCGTCACCGCGATCGACACGCTAGCCGCCGGCGACAACTTCCACGGAGCATTCGCCTGGGGTTGTGCTCACGGCATCGTCAACCGCGACACAGAAGACCCGACGCCGCTCATCGACTTTTCCAACCGAGTGGCCTCCATGTCGACCACGAGCTTCGGCACGAGAGCCTGGCTTGGAGACATTGAGAGCCTCAGCGCTGAGATCGAGCGGTTACTCTAGCCCCCTACGGTCTCATAACGTGCGTTACGGCCTCACCGGCACGAGACGCGTCGCCCACTGCACCGAAAGCTCACGCAGCACGTCTACGCCCTCGTGAACGCCGAAACGAGCGTCACGAACCACCTCAACGCGAGAGCCCTTCGGGAGCTGCGAGAACACCTCCTGCGTCATCTCAACAAGCCCCATCTGCTCGTCGTCAAAATCGTGGATCGCAAGAATCGGCGTCTTCAGATTCCCCACGAGCGCTTCGGTCTCATTCATCGACAGGTCGATAAGCGTCTGCTTCGAAATCACGAAGTACTTGCGGTTCGACTTATTGTCGTCCGGAATCATCGCGTGACCGTGACGCTCCAAATCATCCAGCTGCGACTCAGAGAAAATCTGCGACCAGTCAAACGACAGCGGGCCAGTAATCATGCCCGTCAAAACCATCGTCTGAGCCGCCTCCGGGCGCGCCGTGAGCGCCGCCAACGTGCCAAACGAGTGAGCGTGCAACACCTGGCGGTCAAAGCCCTGCGACTTCAACCATGCAGACGCTGAATGCAAGTCCTCAACCTGGTTCGAAAGCGTGATCACGTCGTCGTCTGAATCACCGCAACCAGAAAAATCAAACTCAAGCGTGGCATAACCCGCGCCGCGATACGCCGCAGCTAGGCGATCAAAATGTTCGCCCGAATGCCGATCCGCCAGAAAAGAATGCGCAAAAATAACCGCAGCATCCGTGGAATCCACCGGCACGACAAAGGTACCCGCAAGCCTGACTCCACGGGGCGTTGAAATCCTAACCTCTGTCACTCCTACAGCCTAAAGGAAAAACGCACGCACCGCGCCATTCAACCAAAAATCGTGGAAAATGCGCCTGATTTAAAGGATTCTTCCGCCTATCGGAATGCGTGCTGTGCATTTGTGCCGGTACACTGGGCAAGAAGCCATTTCATAAGGAGGACCTGTGGGCACGAAATTCGGGTTGATTGTAGGAGCCGGCGTCGGCTACGTTCTCGGAACGCGCGCCGGTCGTGAACGCTACGAAACGCTCAAAACCAAAGCGGCAGAATTCCGCCAGTCCCCGCTCGTTGCAGAGCGCATGGACCAGGTAGCTGAAAACCTCTCCGAAGCCCTCCGCAAGGGAGGCATGGCCGCAACCGACAAGGTCGTAGGAATCGTGAAGGAACGCATGTTCGGGGAGCCACAAGACCAGTACGTCGACGTGACAGTCGTCGAAGTTGACGAGACAAACATACCCAGAGCACAATAACTTGTAGGAAACGAGGGCGGGGAAACCCGCCCTCGAACCAATTTCAGCGGAAAGTTTTCGTCTATACACCGGAGTCATTTAGGGAGTCCGGCGAGAGAAGTTCGAGTCAAGGAAGTTTTAATGGCATACGGCAATCCCACCCCTGAACAAATCAAGAGGTGGAGGCGATACCTCGCCGAAGAACAGATGGAACGCCAAACCTACCTCAACCTCGCGGCGCGCAGAAGCGGCGACGAGGCGGCGATCCTCACCGGCCTTGCCGACGCCGAACAACGCCACATCGAGCACTGGACCGCCCTCCTTGGCGAACACGCTCACCCGGCTCCTCGGCCAACCCTCTACTCGCGCGTACTGTCTCGCCTCGCCTACATTTTCGGCTCAATCTTCGTGCTTGCCCTCGCGCAGCGTTCCGAACAGCGTCAAACCTACGACGTAGACGAAGACGCCACCGAAGCGATGGCCGCCGACGAACACATTCACGGCGAAGTCGTGCGAGGCCTCGCGGCGAGGTCGCGCGCCCGCTTCGCCGGAACCTTCCGAGCCGCCGTATTCGGCGCCAACGACGGGCTAGTGTCGAACCTTGCGCTCATCCTCGGCATCGCCGCAACGGGCGTGGAAAACAGTTTCGTGATCGCCACCGGCATGGCCGGCCTACTCGCCGGCGCGCTCTCCATGGCCGCAGGAGAGTTCATCTCTGTCGCCTCCCAGCGTGAACTCCTCGAAGCCTCCGACCCCGCGGTAGACGCGCCCGCACAGGTTGCGAAACTCAACCTCCAACAAAACGAGCTTGAGCTAGTGTTCCGCGCTCGCGGTGACTCCGAGGAGGAGTCGAAGGAGCACGCAAGCCTCCTCCTCGCCGCGATTAACAGGCCCTCGTCGGAGTTGACGACCAGTTCGATCCTCACCACGAAGTCGCTACTTTCGTCGAAGGAAAGGCACGTGGATCTCGGTGACACGCACGCTGAGATTGGGCACCCGTGGCAGGCGGCCGGCTCGTCGTTCTGTTTCTTCGCGCTTGGCGCTGTTGTGCCGTTGCTCCCGTTCCTGTTTGGCATGAGTGGCACGCCTGGCGTGATTGTTTCTGCGCTCGTGGTGGGGCTTGTGCTCATGTTTACGGGCGGTGTTGTTGGCGTGCTTTCGGGGAAGGCGCCGCTTAAGAGGGCGATCCGCCAGCTCCTCATCGGCTATGGGGCGGCGGCGGTTACGTACACGCTGGGCCTCTTGTTTGGCGCGTCGGGCATTTAGGAGGAGTCGTGTGCGGGCGGTACGGGCTGTGGGCGCCGGAGGACGAGTTGGCGCGGCTTTTTGGCGTGGATTTCACGATGGGGGATGTTCGCGAGACTTATAACGCGGCGCCCGGCCAGAGCCTGCCCGTTGTGTTTGACCACGATGAGGGGCAGGGCGTGCTGCGCCGCATTCAGACGCTCAAGTGGGGGTTGGTGCCTTCGTGGGCGAAGTCGCGGAGTCGCCCGATGATTAATGCGCGCGCGGAGACGCTGCTGGAGAAGCCGTCGTTTAAGGCGGCGGCGCGTAGGCGCAGGTGTCTCGTGCCGGCGAATGGCTACTACGAGTGGCAGGTGGAGCCAGGCGGGAAGCAGCCGTGGTTCTTGTCTGCGGGTGCGGGCGATCCTGTGATGGGGTTTGCGGGGATTTATGAGGCGTGGCAGGGGCCGCGCGATGAGTGGTTGTTGACGTTCGCGATTGTGACGCGGAGTGCCCCGGACGCGGTTGGGCATATTCATGACCGTTCGCCCGTGGTGGTGCCGCGAGAGTTGTGGGGTGACTGGTTGGATCCGCAGCTGGAGAGGGACTCGGAGATTCAGCATCTGCTGGACGCGATTCCGGGCCCGGCGCTCACGCCTCGCAAGGTGGGTAAAGCTGTGGGCAACGTGCGAAACAATGACCCGAGCTTGAAGGACCCGGTCGAGTAGGGGCGCTTGGAGGCGCTTGGGACGGCTTGGCTGCCCGTCGGGATGCTCGGTGCCTGCGAGTGTGGTGAAGCCGCTCGCGAGGTTGGCGTACTGTTTGTGATGGCATAGGGGAGGGGCGCGACCCGTTTGGATCGCGCCCCTCCCTCTTAACTTTGAGCTTCAAGCCTCAGCCTGACACCAGCCCACTAGAAGGTGAAGTCAGACTCAAGAAGGCTACTGCTTAGCCTCGCGCTCGCGAGCCAGCTCGTTCTCGTACGCCGGCAAGTCAAGAAGACCATTACCCGACAAGCCGATCACGACAACCTCACCGTCACGAGCCTTACCACTCTTCACATAGTTCAAAGCACCCGCAACAGCATGCGTCGACTCCGGAGCCGGAATAATACCCTCAGCACGAGCAAACTCCAGGCCCGCACTAAACGTGTCATGCTCACCAACCGCAATCGAATCAAGCAAACCAAGCGCCTTCGCATGCGACACCATCGGACTCATCCCGTGATAACGCAAACCACCCGCATGAATCGACGGCGGCACAAAATCATGGCCAAGCGTGTACATCTTCATCAGCGGCGTCATACCAGCCACGTCACCAAAATCGTAACGGAACTCGCCCTGAGTCATCGACGGGCAAGCCTCCGGCTCACACGCCACAATCCGCGTAGTCTTACCCTCACGCAAATTCTCACCCAAGAACGGGAACGCCAAACCAGCCAGGTTCGAGCCGCCACCAGCGCAACCAAACACGACGTCAGCCTGCTCCTCGCCAGCCTCACGCAACTGCTCAATCGCCTCCAGACCAATCACAGTCTGATGCAACATCACGTGATTCAACGCCGAGCCAAGAGCATAATGCGTAACATCCGACTCAAGCGCGCGCTCAACAGCCTCCGAAATCGCCATACCAAGCGACCCCGTCGTATCCGGATCTTCAGCCAAAATCTTACGACCGGCCTCCGTCAACGTCGAAGGCGACGAATGACACGTGCCACCATACGCCTCCATCTGCATACGACGATACGGCTTCGCATCAAACGACGAACGAACCTGGAAAACCTCACACTCAAGGCCAAACATCGCGCAAGCCATCGAAAGCGACGCACCCCACTGGCCAGCACCAGTCTCCGTCGTCAACTTCTTCGTACCCTCAATCGCATTAAAATACGCCTGAGCAACAGCCGAATTCGGCTTATGAGAACCAGCGGGCGACACACCCTCATACTTGTAATAAATCTTCACCTTCGTACCCAAAGCCCTCTCAAGCCTATGAGCACGAACCAGTGGCGACGGACGCCAGCTTGCATACACCTCGCGGACAGCCTGCGGAATCTCGATCCATCGTTCGGTGGAAAACTCTTGATCCACCAACGCCTTGGAAAACAGAGGATACATATCCTCCGGCTTGAGCTCCTCACGAGTCTGCGGATTCAAATGCGGAGCCACCGGCTCCGGAAAATCAGCCATGAGGTTGTACCAATGCGTGGGGACTTTCGACGGAATTGCAAAGTCAAGCGCTTCAGTAGGCGCAGGTTTCGACACCAATTTCATCCCCTAACGTTCGTAAAAAACTGGCCCCACGGAACCGCTCCGTGAGGGGCGACACAATCGCCGCCACTAAGACTACGCACCAAACACTCCTAAACGTAGTGCGTACCAAAGGATGATATAACACCACGCCGCCTACAAACCCATCCAGCCGGCCGCCTCCGCCTCCCGCGTCAACGCAAACCCATCCTCACCAACAAAAACCGGGATTTTCGGATCCACCCGCGCAATCAGCGGGCCAAGCTCCTCCAACGGGTCAGCAGCACCATGATTCAACATCTGCTCCCTCGTCGTGAGCGTACGAATAAAAATACCCGCCACATTCTGCGGATACTCCCGCGCAAAATCCGTATAAATCGACGGGTCATGCTGGCCATCATCACCCACCAAAACCCACTTCACCCACGGAAACATCTCAGCCAACAGACGCAACTGACTCCGCTTATGCTCCTGCCCCGACCGGAACCAACCCGTCTGCGACGGCCCCCAATCAGTCATCAACGGCGTACCCGTAGGAAAACCCGACCGCGCCAAAAAACGCCTCAAACTCGGCGCCACATTCCACGCACCCGTAGACAAATACACGAGCGGAGCCGGCCCCTCACTCCTCGACCTACGCGACAGAGTATTCAACAAAAACGCCATCCCCGGCACCGCCTGGCGCGACGACACGTACGTGAAAAACGCGTTCTTCGCCGCCACCATCGGACGCGGCAACCACGACACCATCACCGTGTCATCCACATCCGACACCAAACCAACCGTCTCGCTTTCCGACACAATCCGCACCGGCACGCGAATCGGCCGCGACGCACGCACCCGCCTCAACCCGCGAGCCACCTCATCAGGCTTCAACGCCTGCAACGTCGCCGAATGCCAACCCGGCTCCAAACCGTGACCATCCAACGTCACATCCACATACCCGCCCCGGTCGGTGTACAACACCTCACGACGCCTACCAAGCGTCACCAACACCGGAGCGAACGGCACCTGCGCATCCACAAACTGACGCCACCCACGCTCACCACGCATATGCGCCGTCGTTGGAGTGTCGTCACCCTGATCTGCACCAATCGCGTCGCGAACCACCTCACCAACCGCGTTAGGCAACATGTTCGCCGTACGCGAATGCAACTCATACCAGCCCGGCAGCCCGTGGCGATTCGCCCACACCTCATACTTATGCTCAAAAAACGTGGGTGCCATCAACGCCCGCCCAATCACGCGAGCACGCCGCTCATTACCAAGACCGCCATACGCGATCATTTCCGTACGCCACCCAAGATCCGACAACACCTGCACAACCGCAGTATTGAACGCATCCCCAGCCTTAGTAACAGCCCTTAAAAGCACAACTTCAGTCTAACGACTTTCGCGGCCGACGCCTCCACAACTTACCCAAACCCGTACGCCGCGACCTCACCTGCACGGGGATGTGCGCGCGATTCTTACGCGACGCCGAACGCAGCGCCGGAATCGCAATCAACGACACCGTCACCATCACCCACGCAAACCACATCGCCGTGCGGAAACCACCCGCCGAACCCATCTGATCCACCACGCGGCCAGCCGCCGCCGACCCCAGCGACGTACCCACATTCATCGCCGTAGACATCCACGTGAGCCCCTCCGTGAGGCGCCGGGGCGGCACCGCGCGCTGCACCATCGCCGTCACATTAATCATCGTCGGCGAAATCGAGAAACCCGTAATAAACAAGATCACGCCAAGGCCCACCATCGACCTAGCAAAGTGCGTGAGGCTCACGCCAAGCGCGAGGAAGACGACTCCTCCAACAAACAACTTCCAAAGCGCAATCGAAGAAGTACGCGCCCCATAAAGGAGGCCCGCAAGCATCGAACCAAACGCAAACACGCCAAGCAGCACGCCCGAAAACGCCTGCTTACCCAGCGACTCTGTGAACGCCACGACGGAAATGTCGATCGCGCCGAACATCGCGCCCGCACCCACGTACACGAGTGCAAGAGCCACCATCACGGGCTGCGCCATCACCGAACCCTTTGGCGGAGGAGCCGTCGAAGCCGAAACCGGAGGCTCAGTATCCCTTTGCGAAAGCAGCCAGAAGCCGCCCGTAACCGCGAGGATAAACGCGAGAATCATGCCCGCGAGCGGATGCACGTTCGCTGCGAGTACCGTCGCAAGGATCGGGCCGAGCATGAATACAAACTCATCCAGCGTAGACTCCATCGCGAACGCCGTATGCAACTGCGCCGGACTCTTAACCACGACCGTCCAACGCGAACGCACCATCGAACCGAGCGAACCGGACGTAGCACCCGAAATCGCCGTCAAAACGTACAGGTAGCCGACCGGCGCGTGCATTGCTGCCGCAATCATCAAACCCATCAGGGTTGTTGTCGAAATCGCGATCGACGGAATCATCACCCGCGCCTGACCAAACCGATCCACAAGACGCGCCACGAACGGGGCGAAAATCGCGAACGAAATGACGTTCGTTGCCGCAACCTGACCCGCAAGCGTGTACGAGCCGTACAGCATCGAAATCATCAGAATTTGCGATATTCCAACAATCGACATCGGGAAACGGGCAATCAAACCCGCCAGCGAGAACTTCCACGCCCCCGGTATCGACAAAATATCGCGGTAAGAATTCAGCACTGTTGCAGTCTAACCACTATTTTCCAGCCGCGTAAACGAAGCGCGTGAGGGTAGCAAAAAGGTTCCGGGCACGGGGGCTACCCGTACCCGGAACCTTCGCTCAAAACCAGGCCGCTACAAACGCCTCAACTATCTGGGCGCGTTCTCGAGCGGGGAGTTTTAGCTAAGCGCCTCCTTCACGACCTGCTTAGCTTCCTCCTGAACCTGCTTCAAATGATCCTCACCCCTGAACGACTCAGCGTAAATCTTGTACACATCCTCAGTTCCAGACGGGCGAGCCGCAAACCAAGCGTTCTCAGTCGCAACCTTCAAACCGCCAATCGGCGCGTCATTACCCGGAGCATTCACCAGGCGAGCAGTAATCTCCTCACCCGCAAGCGCCGTAGCCGCAACATCCTCGGGCGAAAGCTTCGCAAGCTTAGCCTTCTCCTCCTTCGACGCCGCACTATCAATACGCGCATACGCAGACGCGCCGAAACGCTCCACCTGCTCACGATGCAACTGCGACGGCGACTTACCCGTCACAGCAATAATCTCCGCCGCAAGCAGACACATAATGATGCCGTCCTTGTCGGTCGTCCACACCGTTCCATCCTTACGCAAGAACGAAGCGCCAGCAGACTCCTCACCGCCAAAACCAACCTCACCAGACATGAGACCCGGCACGAAATACTTAAAGCCCACCGGAACCTCAACGAGCTTCCGACCCATGCCGTCAACCACGCGGTCAATCAGCGCCGACGACACGAGCGTCTTGCCAACCGCTGCGTCCTTGCTCCAACCCGGGCGATGCGTGAACAAGTACTCAATCGCCACCGCCAAATAATGGTTCGGATTCATGAGGCCATCCGGCGTCACAATACCGTGACGATCCGAATCCGCATCATTACCCGTCGCCACATCAAACGGCGTCTTACCCGTCGCATCCGGCACCATCTTCTCGCGCAGCGACGCCATCGCGTACGGCGACGAACAATCCATACGGATCTTGCCATCCCAGTCAAGCGTCATAAACCGCCACGTCGGATCAACCTTCGGATTCACAACCGTCAAATCCAGGCCATAACGCTCCGAAATCGCCACCCAGTAATCAACCGACGCGCCACCCAGCGGATCCGCACCAATGCGCACACCCGCCTCACGAATCGCATCGATATCAATCACCTTGTCGAGATCGTCGACGTAGTGCTTCAAAAAGTCGTAGCGCGTAACGTTCGGCTCATCCAGCAAATCCTTCGACAATACGCGCTTAACCTTCGACCAGCCGCTTGCCAAAATCTCGTTCGCACGATTCGCAATCCAGCCCGTCGCGTCCGAATCGGCCGGGCCACCGTGCGGCGGATTGTACTTAAAACCACCATCACGCGGAGGATTATGCGACGGCGTCACCACAATGCCATCAGCCAAGCCCGGGCCCGACGTGCGCAACCCCTCCTTCGAACCCGCACCATTCGCCACCAAAATCGCGTGCGACACCGCAGGAGTCGGCGTGAACGACTCGCGCGAATCAATCATCACATTCACGCCAGCCGCAACCAACACCTCAAGCGCCGAACGCCACGCCGGCTCCGAAAGCGCGTGCGTATCACGGCCAATAAACAGCGGGCCGTCAAAACCCTGCGACGCACGGTACTCCACAATCGCCTGCGTAGTAGCAACAATGTGCGCCTCATTAAACGCGCCGTCCAACGACGAACCACGATGCCCCGACGTACCAAAAACAACCTTCTGCGAAGGATTATTTACGTCAGGCTCAATGTCGTAGTACGCCGAAAGAACCTCATCAACATCAATCAAATCTTCTGGTTTGGCCACCTGGCCCGCTCTATCATGCATGAGTCCAATTGTGGCACCTGTCACTGAAATTTTCATCCTCGTCCCAACACACAAACACCGCGCCCGCGCCCCGCTTCCAATAAGCCGCCTCAAACGGTATTTTTTGGGACTAGACTCAAACCCTTTCAACAGGAGAAAACCATGGGCAAGAAATCCCGCCGCAAGAAACTAGTACCCGGCAAGGCGCCGCGACCCATCATCCCGCACGTCGCCCGCCCCTTCGAAGGCATGAGCGCCGAAGCTGACCTCGTTGCCATGCGCGAGATCATCCCTGCCGCCACCCTCGACGCCACCACCACCGACGAATACGGCTCCACGCCCTTCCAGTTCGTCACCCTCCTCCCCGGTGGCGCGCCAGCCATGGTTCGCGACGACGGCCAAATCCTCATCGCCCTCCAAACCCGCTCCGCCACCCGCGACGCCGCACACGACCTCGGAGTCGCACTCAGCGCCGCCCTCAAACGCAAGAAACTCATCGATGAGGGGGAGGCCGACGCTGGCACCCTCACTGTCGACGTACGCGACGCGGGCCCGCGCATCCCCGACATGATCGCATCCGCAAAACCCATGGAACTGCAGGAAAACCTCGGATTCTGGGTTTCGCCCGGCAGCCGTGACGAGCAGGTCGAACAAGCCATCGAAGACACGTCGAAGGAACTCATCCCCACGCGAGCCGTACCCGGTACAACCAACACGTACTGGCACGACATGGGCAAACACTTCGTACGCTGGATCCGCCTCGAAGACGAAGACCAGCTCTTCACCGCCCTCGCACGCCTCCAGGCAGCCGGCGACCTCAAACTCGAAAACGCCCAATTCATCGGCGCATTCCGCGCGCTCGGCCTCTCCATCCCCGTCTTCGAATTCCCCGAACCCGTCGAGGCGGAGGCACTCACCGACTCCGTGCTCGCCCTCGAAGCGAAACTCGAAGCAGCCCTCCAAAATGAAGAGCCGCTAAACGACGACGAAAAACGGGCGCGAGCCGGCCTCGTATCCCGCCAAGTCTCGCTCTAAAAACGCGTGGGCGGGGAACGGGGTAACGCCCAGATCCGACTACACTAAAACCATGAGTGAAATCGACCCCGCCCACAACACCAACCGCGTACGCGAATCCCTACGCAAACAACCCGAAAAACACAAAATCGCGGTCATCATCCCCGCGCGCAACGAAGCACGCCTCATCTCGCACACCGTGCGCGCATGTAGGGCACTACCCGGCGTAGACCTCCTCATCGTCGTCGACGACGGCTCCGACGACAACACCGGCACCCACGCGCGGCAAGCCGGCGCCGTAGTCGTACGCCACTCCGTCAACCGCGGCAAAGCCTCCGCACTCGAAACCGGCGTCAAAGTCGCCTCCATGCGCGACCTCGCCAACGGCCTACCCCGCCACCTGCTCTTCCTCGACGCCGACCTCGGCGACAGCGCGCTCGAAGCCACCTCACTCATCGACGCCGTACAACGCGGACGAGCCGACTGCGCCATCGCCACCCTCCCCAAACAAAAAGGCGCCGGAGGCCACGGCTTCGTCGTAAACCGCGCCCGCAAATCGATCCGCAGGGCAACCGGCTGGCACCCCATCGCGCCCCTCTCCGGGCAGCGCTGCATCACGCGCGAGGCCGTAAACGACATCATGCCGTTCGCGCCCGGCTGGGGCGTCGAGGCTGCCATGACGATCGACCTGCTCGTCAAGGGCTACACCGTGCAAGAAGTGCCGTGCGACTTCACTCACCGCGCCACCGGCAACGACATTACCGGCAAACTACACCGCGCCGACCAGTACAAAGACGTTTGGAAAGCCACCGCTATTCGCCGCCTGAGCCGACACCGCGTGCCCGTTCACGCTAGGCTTCAAGCCTCGCTTCACCAGACTCCCGGCTCCCCGTACAACGCGTACGAGCGGTTTGAATCTGACGAGCAAGAATAGCCACCAGCGCCGGGCCTGCGAACGCGAGCGTATCCACCGCGATCAGCAGGCCTGAGTCATTGATCGGGATCGCAATTAGCGCTCCCACCGCGATACCCGCAGCGACCGCTTTTATACCCGGCGTGGAGGCGTCTGCCAACGCCTCGCGGTGAGGCGAAAGGGCGGTGGTAGGCTCTGATGGGCATTGGGAAGGGCTCTCGGGGGATTGCTCGGGGTCTAGTTGGGGATCACCCTGTAGCTCGCCTTGGGGCTTGCCCTGCGGAGCGATTTGGGGGTTTTGCTGGGGCCCGAGCGGAGGTTCTCCCTGGGCGAGTAGCCGGCGCGAATACATCACCAGCCAAGCGACCAGCGCAATACCCGCGACCGCGCCCGCCAAAATCAGGGGCGAACCGGCGAACGTCGCCAACATGTCGCTGAGCTTCTCACCGATGAGGGTCCAAGACTCCTCCTTGCCGAAACCACGCCAGAACAAACCAATATGCGAAGGCGTATTTGAGCGGGCGTCAAGCAGACCCGCAACCAGCATCGTCGCGGCCGTCAACCCCACCCACGCGGCGGCGTGAACCCACCTTGGGCGCTCGCCCCTCACCATCAAATACGCGACGCCAAAGCCCGCGATTATGCCGGCCGGCCCTCCAAAATCAGCACCCCAAAACGGGAGCGCATCAATCAGGAGCACACCGAAACCCATAGCGGCAACACCGGTAGCGGCTTCCCTCCTCTTCGGCATGCGATCAGCGATCCACGGCAGCGTAGCCAGCAGACCGGACGCCAGCAAAATCACGTAAGAACGGTTCGAAACGCCGTAAAAGCGGCGCGAAGCGAGCGTCATCGAGCCGAAGAAACCGTCACGCTGCAGGTGAGCGCCCGACACAATATCGACCGACACCAGCAGGAGCGTGAGCGCCGCGAGCACCGAAATCGGGTGCGCCGACGTGCGAGCAAGCAGCCACAGCGCGGCCGCGAGCGCCGCCGTGAGCGCAATCGGTAACAGTGGGCCGGGCGACCATCGCCACCACGGGAGCAGATTCAAAATCATTGCCGCCGGCACAAACGCAAATGCCGCCGAGTTCCATACCGAAATGTTGCGCCAAACCTTCGCCGGCCCCTGCTCTCTGCCCGGCCTGTGCAAGAAATGTAGTAACCCGGCGAGCAGACCGATACCCAGGAACGCGCCCCAGACGGCGAAAAATGGGGTCAGCGACTTGCGAGCAGCACTCGCGTGAGTCGCGTTATCGGTCAGCTCCTGCATTGCTTCCGGTAAGGAAGCCTCCTCAATCGAAATCTCAGTACCGGTGAGGAGCGCGCGTAAATCGCCGAGCGTCGCAAGGCCCGCGGAGCGGGTGGAGGAGGAATACAGCAGGCCGGAGCCGGCACCCGCGACCGCGCCGAACTGGAGGGCGGGCGTGGGTGAACTATCGCCGAGAGAGGCGACGATGAGGCGCGTGCCGGGCTCGGCCTCTACGTGGCTCGCGTACGCGCGGATGACGGCGGCGAGGCGCTCATTCACACCGGCGAGGCTCGCCTCGACCTGCGCGGAGGAGTTTGCGGAGGAGGCGTCTGCCAGCACCCAGCCGGCGTCAACGATTACGTTGCCGGAGGTCTGCTCGAGGGCTTGGCTAACCACTTCGCCGAGGGCCTGCGCGTCGCTCGGCGCGGACACCCAGTTTGGGGCGACACCCCGGGCATCCGCGAGCATGAGCGCAGCGCCCTCACCTATCGCTACGCCCTCACCGGGCTCGGAGGGCCACTGCACCGACGCCGTAACCTCCTCGAAGCCCTGCACCACGCCGGCGCCGCCGTCGGTGAGCACCTCCAGCGACGGCCTGCAACCGCCCTCCGCGCGACCCACCCAGTCAACGGCCGTGCCCGCAAGGCGCATCGACATCCACCCATCCGCAGGGCACGTCAGCGGGCTCGCCGTTCGCGTGTGCAGATTCGTGACCGCCGCGCCAGCCTCCTCCAACGCGGCCAAAACCTCCGGTGAAACACGCGCGGCCTCAACACCCGACACGCCAACAAATAACGTGCGCGAGGGGGCGTCGGCGTTCGCAGCCGGAGGCACAGCAAGTAACCCCACAAACGCAAACACCATCAAAAAACGCAAAAACCGCACGGCCACCACCTGAACAACTGAAACAAGGTCAAAACTAACTGTATAAGGTGAATGCCAAGACAAGGAGGTGCCCGTGCACAACCAAACCAGCTTCCCCGGCCCCGAAGTTCCCGGCAAAGTGAAAATCGCCTTCCTCGGCCCATTCGGCACATTCACCGAACAGGCGCTTCGCCAAGTCGCCCCTGAGGGCGCCGAAGCGATCCCGTGTACCTCCGTACCCCACGCCCTCGACGAAGTCAGGTCCGGCCGCGCACACCGAGCCGTCGTACCGATCGAAAACTCGATTGAGGGAGGCGTGAACGCCACCATCGACTCGCTCTCGCACGGCTCGCCCCTCGTTATCGTTGCCGAAATGGTTGTTGAGGTTTCGTTCGAACTCGCGATCCACCCCTCGAAAACGGGTGAAAAATCCGAAATCAAGCGGATTGGCACGCACCCGCACGCGTGGGCGCAATGCCGCAAATGGGTTGCGGAGAACTATCCGGATGCCGTCCACGTTCCCGCCACATCCACGGCCGCAGCTGCGCGCCTCATCGCCGAAGACGAGAACCCGGGCATCGACGCAGCGCTTTGCGCGAAGACGTCCGTGGAGCGCTACGGCCTGCGATCACTCCACTCTGGCGTTGCCGACAACAAGGGAGCGGTAACGAGGTTCGTGATGGTCGCCCCGCTCGGCGCGATCCCCGAGCCGACGGGCGCCGACAAAACCACCGTGCAGGTGCGCCTCCCAGACAATGAGGCCGGCGCGCTTCTATCCATGCTTGAGCAGTTTGCTGTGCGCGGCGTGAACCTCTCGCGCATCGAATCGCGCCCCGCTGGTGGGCCGCTTGGCTCCTACGAGTTCTCTATCGACATTGAGGGGCATGTAACCGAAGAGCGCGTGGCTGCCGCTCTCATTGGCCTGCACCGTACGTGCCCGCAGATCCGGTTCATCGGCTCGTATCCGCGCGTCGACGGGCAGCGGCCGACCATTCAAGCTGGCACGACCGATGAGGATTTCGTGACTGCTCGCGCGTGGATTTCCGAGGTTCTCGGAGGCTCCAGCAACTAGGAACGCAGCAGCGACCTCGCGACCCGCTGGTTGCGTCGCATCCGGATCGCCTCGCGGCGAGTACGCTCAGCCAAAACCGCCTCGATGAACTCTTCATCGTTCACGTGCGGAGGAGGGGCGGGGAACACGTACTTGCGCAGGTCAGCCGCCAACTCGGCGCCAAGGGACGCCCGCGATTCGGGAGTGAACTCGGGCCTGCGTAGGAGGAATGAGCGCGCCGCGCGGGTCACATCGGCCGGTAGCTGGCGCAAGTCGGCGTCTCGAATCCAAGCGGGAGTCGTTGGAGGCACTCCCTCCCCGCCAACAAGCATGGCCGCGCGGTTGCCCGCCAAATCGATTGCACGAGTGCCCACTCGCTCCTTAACAACCATCGTGCCCGCTGCAAGATCGCCGAGGCGCCTACTCTTGGGATCAATCATTGCGACGATCACCGCGAGCGCCCCGGAGGTGCCCCAGATTTCAACTAGGCCGAGGAGGGCTCGCATCGCGGCTTGGTGAATGCCTACGCGTTGCATGTCGGTGCGCACAACCCTCGTGCCAACGATGTAGCGGCCGAGCGACTTGCCCGCGGTCGCGGTTTCGATAAGCACGGTTCCGGCGAACACGGCGAAGATGACCACCACGAGGTATAGGGCTCGCGTGGATGCGAGGGATTCCTCCTCGGTAGCCTGCATTTGAGCCACGATTACGGCGATAATCAGAACCATCGACAAAGACATGTCGATCAGTTTCGCGGCGATTCTAAGGCCAACGCCGGCCTGCACGATGTCTAGCGCCACGCCCTCACCGGTCGTGATCGTGGTTGCCTGGGTGCCGTCATTCATGACACACAGATTACCGTCTAGTACGCTTGGCGCATGGACCTCGACGCATTCGTGAGCGCGAACAAAGACACTTGGGCACGTCTTAACCACCTGTCTAAGCAATCCGTTTTGGATGCGGAACAAACGCGGGAGCTGATCGTCCTTTATCGGCGCACGTCCACTCACCTGTCCATGATCCGCACGGGCGCGCCAGACGCGCAGCTCATCTCTGAGCTGTCCGCGATCCTCCTTCGCGCTCGCGGCCGTATGGCTGGCAAGAACCGCAAGATTTTCCGCACGATCGTCTCCTTCTTCACGGTGTCTTACCCGGCTGCTCTATACAGGTTCCGCGCCTGGTGGATTACCGCCGCGATCCTGTCGGTCGCGTTTGCGTTCGCTGTTGGAGGGTGGGTCTACACTCACCCCGAGGTTCACCAGGAGCTTGGCCCAACCTCGTCGATCCTCCAATACGTGGAGGAGGATTTCGAGAACTATTACACGAATGATCCGGACGGCGACTTCACGATGCTTGTCTGGACGAACAACTGGTATGCGGCGGCCGGTTCGCTCGCGTACGGCGTGACCGTGATCGGGGCGATCCAGATCCTGATTGGCAACATGGCGAATGTGGCGGTTGCGGGTGCGCTCATGACGTATCACGGTAGGGGCGGGGTGTTTTGGGGCCTCATTTTGCCGCACGGCCTACTTGAACTGACTGCTATTTTCGTTGCGGCCGGCACGGGCCTCGCCCTATTTTGGAGTCTCATTCAGCCCGGCGCGCGCACGCGTTTGGAGTCGTTTGTACACACGGGATATCGGGCTGTTCAGGTGCTGTTTGGCCTGATTCTCACGCTTTTCGTGTCGGGATTCATTGAGGGATACGTGACCGCGTCGATCGCCCCAACGTACGTGCAGGTTGGAATCGGCGTGCTCGTTTGGGTGCTGTTCCTGCTTTACGCCCTGGTTTTGGGCAGAAAGAGGCGCGAGGAGGCGGACGCTATCGCCATCAAAATGCCCGAACGCATCTCTGTGGAGTGAGCCGAGGAGGGAACTCCCGGGCGCGGGCCTAGAGGAGGCCTCTGGATTTGAGGTCGAGGTAGTGGTCGACGACTTTCATAGGTAGCTCGTCGGGGAGTGCCTCCACGACGGTCACGCCAGCGGACGCAAGGGAGGCTGTTGCCCGCTCACGCTCAAGCCGCGCGGCTTCGGTGGCTGCAGCGAAGTAGACGTCGTCTTGCCTGGAGCTTTCAAACAGGCTCGGGTCGGTGGCGTGCGCTATCACGATCCGCGTGCGCCTTCCAATGCCTAGAAGCACGGGCAGTAGCGACTCTTCAAGCACGGTCACATCCAGCGCGGTGAAGAGGACGACGAGCGAAACCTTGTTGCCAAATTCGGTGATTTTCGCGCCGATTCGCCCCCAGTCTGCTTCGACGAGAGAGGGATCAAGGGGAACCATTGCGTTTGAAAGCTCGCTCAAAACCGTGGTTCTAGGCGGGCGGATCACCTGTGCTCGCACGGCCGAGTCGGCGGCGATCATGCTGACGGAGTCGCCTGCTTTCGCGGTGAGTGCGGCGAGGAGGAGGGAGGCGTCCATGCTCACGTCGAGGCGTGTTTGGTTGCCGAGGCGCTGGGCGCTCATGCGGGAGGTGTCGAGAACCATCACGATGTGACGGTCTTGTTCGGGGCGCCACGTGCGCACTATGACTTCGTTTGAGCGGGCGGTTGCACGCCAGTCGATGGAGCGCTGGTCGTCGCCTTCAACCCATTCGCGTAGCGAGTCGAACTCGGTGCCTTGGCCGCGCCGGCGCGAAAGGATTTGCCCGGTGGCGAGTTGTAGTTTCGCAAGCGCGGAGCCGAGGTGCGCGCGTGAGGGAAACTCTGGGAGCACGCGGATGGAGCCGTCGAGGTCGAACGTGGTTTGCACGCCGGAAAGGCGCATGGGTCCCCACGAACGCACGGTGACAGAGTCGGCTTTGAGAACGCCTCGCCGGCTGGGCGCGAGTTCGGTGGTGAAGGTGAGGGTTTGGCCGGGTGCGAGCGTGAAGTCGTGCCGGTTTTGGTCGGCGTGTGAGCTGGGTTGCCAGGCGTCGCGCAGGGCGCCGCGAATCTTCTTGGTCGCCCCGCTAACTCGCACGACGGACGCCGATTTTTCGCCGGCTCGCACGCTTTTGATTGGCTCGCGCGTGATGGTGAGTTTGCGCGGTGAGGGGGCGAGGATCAGGTCGACTGTGGTGAGTGCGAGCACGAAGAGGAGCCACAGCCCGAGAGTTGCGGGCGTGGGTGATACCGCGACCGGGATGAGTCCGATCGCGATTAGTGCGGCAACCCGGTTTGAGAGGATCATCGCGGTACGGGGATGGAGTCCATGACGGTTTGCAGGATCGACTCGGGTGCGACGCCTTCGAGTTCGGCTTCGGGGCGTAGCGCGAGGCGGTGCGTGATGGTGGTTGGGGCCATGCGTTTCACGTCGTCGGGGGTCACGAAGTTGCGCCCCGATAGCCACGCCCATGCGCGCGCGGTTGCGAGTAGGGCGGTGCCGCCTCGCGGTGAGAGGCCGAGCGAGAGCGAGGGCGTTTGCCTCGTGGCTCGCGCGATGTCGACGATGTAGGCCTGCACTTGCGGGTGTACTTCGACGGCTGCGACTGCGCGGATTGCTGCTTCGATGTCGGAGGCGCTGGCAACTGCTTTGAGGCCGGCGGCGTCGAGGTCGGCTGCGTCGAAGCCGTGGGTGTGGCGGTTTAGGATTTCGATTTCTTGGTCGCGGCTGGGCAGGTCCATGCGCACTTTTAGCATGAAGCGGTCGAGTTGCGCTTCGGGGAGTGGGTAGGTGCCTTCGTATTCGATGGGGTTTTGGGTGGCGGCGACCATGAAGGGGGTGGGTAGGGGTTTTGCTTCGCCGTCGACGCTGACTTGCCGCTCGGCCATGGCTTCGAGTAGTGCGGCTTGGGTTTTGGGTGGGGTGCGGTTGATTTCGTCGGCGAGGAGGAGGTTGGTGAACACTGGGCCGGGGCGGAACCGGAATTCGGAGGCTCCTCGGTCGTAGAGGAGGGAGCCGGTGACGTCGCCGGGCATGAGGTCGGGCGTGAATTGTACGCGTTTGGTGTCGATGTCGAGGGATTTGGCGAGGGCGCGCACGAGGAGGGTTTTGGCGGTGCCGGGCACGCCTTCGAGTAGTACGTGGCCGCGGGTGATGAGTCCGATGATGAGGCCGGTGATGGCTCCGTCGGCGCCTACGACTGCTTTGCCGACTTCAGCGTGTACGCGCAGTAGGGCGTCTAGGCTGTCTGGCTCGTTCATTTGACCTCCTGTGTTAGGTTGTCGAGCGCTTCGACTCGTTGTTGGAGTTCGGTTTCGGTTTTGATTTGCGTGTTGTAGAGCAGGGTTCGGAGTTCGCCCGCTGGCCGGTTGGTGCGGGTGGCGAGGGTGTTGATGAGTAGTTCTTCTGCCGCGTTTGCTGGTAAATATAGGGCTTTTTTGAGGTTTCTGCGGGCGCGTGATTGTGCCATGGTGAGTGCCCATTGCACGTGTTTGCCTTCGCGGGCGAGGCTTGCGCCGGCTCGTTCGGTTTCGCCTGCGTTGATTATGACGGGGAGGCGTTCGGAGGCGAGGGGGCCGAAGCGTCGGCCTTTGGCGTAGGTGAGTGCGGTGGCGGCGAGGAGGAGGGTGATGCCTGCCCAGAATGCCCAGGGTGGGAGGAGGGGCCAGATCCCTTGGTTTTGGGGGAGGAGGTACTCGTCGGAGGGCATTTCGTAGTAGATGACGGCTTTGGGAAGGGAGCCGAGGAGGGTGAGGGTGAGGGCGGCGTGGTCGTGGAGGGTGATGTCGCGGTTGGTGAGGATGCTGAGGTCTTCGAGGGTGACGTAGTCGGTGCCGTCGCGGTTTGGCCAGATGGTTAGGAGGGCGCCGGTTTCGTCGGTGAAGCATTGGAGGGTGTCGCCGCCGGGGTTGGTGCGTCGCATGGTGGATTCGGCTCGGCGTGCTTTGCCGGTGTATGCCTCGCAGGTGTTCGAGTGTTCGGCGAGTTTGATGTCTTTGGGGGAGGCCGTTTTGCCGGTGGGGTAGAGGCCTAGTTGTTCGAGGTCGTGTTGCGCTGTTTCGATGAGTACGACTCGGCCCGCGTTTTTGGCGGCTTTTTCGATGGCTTCTGTGTTGAGGATGCCGAGGAAGGGGGCGGGGAGCACGATGAGTGTGGTGTCGTGGTCGAGGTTGCCGATTTGGTTGGCGTTGTAGGCGATTTTGGTGTCGATGCCTTGTTTTTTGAGTACTTGGAAGGCGGCGCGCGTGCCTTCGGGTGCGGTGGATTCGGGTTCGCCTCGGTAGTATTCGCGTTCGGCGGGGAAGGCGATGGGGCCGAGTATGAAGGCGCCGATTAGGGTGATGAGGATCCAGGGGAGCCAGGTTTTGTTGAAGGTTTTGAGGCTCATGCCGCGGGGGGTTGCGTTCATGCGGGCACCTCCGCGGTGAGGCGTTTGCTGAGTTCGGTTTGGAGGGCGAGTACGGTGTCGACGTCTGTTGTGGTGATGGGTTCGATGGTTTCGAGGCTGTATGCGGCGATGTCGAATTTGGAGGCGGCTTGTGTGGCGGTTTGGGTGAGGTCGGGGTATTTGGTTTCGATGAGGTGTGCGATGTCTCCGACGGTGCGGCCGGGCGCGGATGCGGCGGTGGTTTGGTCGAGGGTGAGGATGATGGCTCTGAAGCCGGCTTTGATGGCTTCGGTGGGGTTGTTTTGGCGGTGGGTGTGGGCGTGTTGGAGTTGTTCTTCGACGGTGGTTTGGTGGTGTTCGCGGGTTTTTTGGGTGGTTTGGGTTTCTTTTTTGACGCGCGTGTAGATGCTGAGGGTGAGGGCTGCGAGTACGACGAGGATGATGGCGGTGAGTACCCAGTTGAAGGTGCCGGGTGAGGTGAGGGCGCTGGTGTCGGTGTTTCGGAGGAGCCATTCGATGATGTAGTCGAGTGGCCCTTTTTGGCTGCGGTATTCGAGGCGGGATAGTTCGGTGTCCAGCAGTTGTCGCGCCTCGTCTGGTGTGGGGTCGAGGGCGGTGTGGATGGTGTGTGCGCGTGGGGTCACGGGCTTTGCCTAGGCTCGTGCGAGTTCGATGTCGTAGCCTTCTTTGCGGATTCGCGCGTCGGTGTATGCGAGGGCGACGGCGTAGACGGTGAGTGGGATTGAGATGATGAGGCTGAGGGTTGCGGCTCCTGCGGTGGCGGTCATGTAGAGGCTGAGGGATCCGCTGAGGAGGAGTGGTATGGCGATGAGGCTTGCGGCGGTGCTGACGACGACGGTGAGTGCCATGTTGATGAGCCATACGAGGAGCATTAGGCCGAGGAGGGGCCAGAACCGTTTTTTGGTGAGGTTCCACGATTTGGCGAGCGCGTGTTTGATGTTTAGGCCTTCGACGATGACTGCGGGGAAGGCGAACATTAGGCGGATGGCGAGGAGGTAGAACGCGATTTGGGTGAGGCCGGCTGCGGTGATGAGGAGGAGGGTGGAGCCGGGGGCGTCGTTGGAGAGTAGTTGTGTGAGGAGGTAGGCGAGGAGGCCTGAGATGGTGACGGGGAGGATGAGTGCGAGGAGGCTGAGGAGCGCGAATTGTGCGCGGTTGCCGCGTGTCATGGCGATGGCTTCTTGGGGTGTGGCTTTGTAGCCGATGACGGCTTGCATTGCGATGACGATTAGTGGCGCGCCGGCGAGTATGTATGCGATGAGGGATACGGCTTCGCCTAGTAGTGACGTTACGGTGAGGCCTGGTTCGAGGTCTGACGTGGGTGTGAGTGTGCTCGGGTCGAATAGTGCGCCGTATAGGACGATTTGGACGAGGAAGACGGCGACCATTACCACTGCGGTTGCGGCGAATGTGGATTTGGCGTTGAACCGCATGGTGGCGAATGCGCCGGAGATGATTTCTCCTGCTCTTAGTGGACGGAGGGGGATGGTTCCGCGTTGGATTCCAAAGCCTGGCGTGCCTCCTGGGTAAACGGCGTAGTTGCCGCCCGGGTAGCCGCCTTGGCCGTACGCCTGCTGGCCATAACCTTGCTGGCCATATCCTGGCTGACCGTAACCCTGCCCGTACCCTGCTTGGCCGTAGCCGTTTTGACCATGGGGTTGACCATATGCCTGCTGGCCGTACCCTTGTTGCTCGTGTCCGGGCTGATCCCAGCTGCGTTGCCCATAAGCGGGTTGATCTGCACTGCGCTGCCCGTACGCCGGTTGGTCGGTGCTGCCCTGCCCGTATCCTGCCTGATCGTAACCGGACTGGCCGGGCGTTTCGCTGCTTTGCTGGCCGTATTCGGGCGTGCCTTGAGCTTGCCAGCCGCGCTCGTTGCCGGGCGATGGCTCGTTGCTTTCGCCCGGTACTTGCCAGTTGTTTTGCTGGTCGTTGCTCATGTTTCTCCTATGTAGAGCTTCGTAGTTTCAAAATCTTCTGAGCCGCTCGCGCCGGGATCAGCAGCCCCGCCCAACACTCCGTTACAGCGCATCGAGCCGGGCCGCGGATCGCCGGCGCCTACCCGTGCCTGACGATGAGCGCTTGCTTGTCGACGCGTACGCGCATTTCGCGGGCTTTGCCAAGAGCGTCGCCGTCGACTTGGATCGGGTGTGCTTTCTTGACGGTGCTGTGTACTTTTTTGGCTTGGATGAAGTCGATCTTGCCGGAGGTGCCGGGTAGCGCCTCGTTTTTGATGCCGAGCCCCTGCGCACTGATTTTGGTGAAGAGGTCGGCCCAGCCAACGAGGCCGTGGCTGGTTTCGAGGCTGGCAATGTCGAGTAGGCCGTCGTCGAGTTTCGCGTCGGGTGCGAGTACGACTCCGATCATGAGGGAGGAGCAGTTTGCGAACAGGAGGGAGCGCCCGTTGATCACGTATTTGCGGGTGTCGTCGAGTTCGAGTCGGGACCTCATTTTGGGGGCGCGCAGCGCTTTGGCGCCGGCAACAACGTAGGCGCCCCAACCGACTTTGTCTTTGAGGTCGCTGTTTGTGGACGACATCATGCGCGCGTCCCACCCCTGCCCGGCGATCACGACGAAAACGAACTCGTCGGCCTCAGGCCCTTTAAACCCGCGGTTTTCCAGCATTTCGCGGTGCTCGTCGGTAAAGAAACGACCCTCGGGCGTGAGTTCGAGTTTGCCTTCGACGCCGTCAACCTTCATCCACGCAACGTCGATCGCCTTGTCGAAGCCGAAGAAGGCAATGTCGATAGCTTCTTGAATACTGTCGGGTGGCACGTTCAGGTTCCGGCCGAGCAGGTTGCCCGTGCCGAGCGGAATGATGCCCATTGGTACGCCCGTGCCGGCGAGCCCCGCACCGATTGCGCGTACGGTGCCGTCGCCTCCGGCGGCGAGCACGAGGTCGGCCCCGTTTGCGACGGCGTCAATGGCTTGCGTGGTGCCCGGCTCGTCGGGCGTGGTCTCCACCCACACTGGGTTTGCGAAACCCGCTTGCGCCGCCGTTAGCGTCACGAGTTTTCGAAGCTGGTGAATTTTGGTGATTTTCGCCGGGTTGTAAATCACGTATGGCACGCGTTGTTTGTCGCTCAAAATGCCTCCCGGGTAGCTGGTCGTTCAAAAATAACGATACCGGATAGGAGGGACATGAGTTTTGAAACATTACTGAAGGTGCCCGCGAAAACGCTTGACCAAAAGTGAGTTGGCGCGTGAAGATGCCCGCCTTTACGCGGTAGGCTTGAGCCATGATTGATCTGAAAGCTCTGAGATTAGACCCGCAGCCGGCTCGCGATTCGCAGATTGCGCGCGGGGCAGACCCGAAACTTGTCGACGAAATTTTGGAGGCCGATCAGGCTCGCCGCGACGCGCTTCATGATTTTGAGGAAAAGCGCGCGGAGCAAAAGGCGGTGTCTCGTTCGATTGGTAAGGCGTCCGCGGAGGAGCGCGCGGAGGTTCTAGCGCGTGCGAAGGATTTGGCCGCGGAGGTTAAGAACCTGGAGGCCACGGCGAACGAGCTGCGCGAGAAGGTGGAGAAGCTCGTTTGGTCGATGCCGAACATCGTGCTTCCGGGTGTGCCTGCAGGCGGCGAGGAGTCGTTTGAGGTTTTGCGTTTTGAGGGCGGGAAGCCGCGCGATTTCGAGGCGGAGGGCTTTGAGCCGAAGGATCATTTGGAGCTCGCGGAGGGCCTTGACGCGATCGACATGAAGCGCGGCGCTAAGGTGTCGGGTTCTCGCTTCTACTACTTGAAGGGTGTTGGCGCGCAGCTGGAGCTGGCTCTCATGACGCTGGCTATGAACCAGGCGCTCGAGTACGGGTTCGTTCCGATGATGACCCCCACCCTCGTAACCCCCGAAATCATGGGCGGAACGGGCTTTTTGAACGAGCATTCCGACGAGATTTACTACCTGCCTGCCGACGACCTGTACCTAACTGGCACGTCTGAGGTGGCGCTCGCGGGCTACCACAAGGATGAGATTATCGACGTGGATTCGCCGAAGCGTTACCTTGGTTGGTCTACGTGTTACCGCCGTGAGGCTGGTTCGGCTGGTAAGGATACGCGCGGAATTATTCGCGTTCACCAGTTCAATAAGGCGGAGATGTTCTCGTACTGCACCGCGGAGGAGGCGGAGGCTGAGCACGCTCGTTTCCTCGCTTGGGAAGAGGAGATGCTGCGCAAGGTTGAGTTGCCGTACCGCGTGATCGACACGGCGGCTGGTGATTTGGGCACTTCGGCTGCACGTAAGTTCGACTGCGAGGCTTGGCTTCCGACGCAGAATCGTTGGATGGAGGTTACTTCGACCTCTAACTGCACGACGTTCCAGGCTCGCCGCCTGAACACGCGTGAGCGCACCGAGTCGGGCACGCAGACCGTGGCGACGATTAACGGAACGCTTGCGACGACCCGCTGGATTGTGGCGATTCTTGAGAATCACCAGAATGCGGATGGTTCGATTAATGTGCCGGTTGCCTTGCGCCCCTACCTTGGTGGGCGCGAGAAGCTGGAGCCGGTAGTTGAGTAATCCCCTCCTCACCCCGCCTCCTACGAAGCTTGCGCCGATTCCGTTTGAGGAGTTGGTGGAGGATTCCGCGCGGGCGCTCCCGAAGGATTTGGCGCCTACGGGCCCGCAAATGCTGATCGCACTGGATATCGACGGCACTTTGCTGACGGTTGATGGTGCTTCGGCGAGGATCGTGAGCACGATTGAGCGCATGCAGCGCGCTGGCGTGCACGTGGTGATTGCGACGGGTCGCGGGGTGGGGGCTACGCTCCCTGTTTTGAGGGAGGTTGGGATTCACGACGGCTGGGTCGTGTCTTCGAATGGCGCGATCATTTTGAGGGTTGAAGATGGCGTGCATGAGGTGGTGCACGAGCGTTTCTTTGATCCGTCTGGCGTGATTGACCAGGTGGAGGAGCGCTTCCCGGAGGCGTTGCTCGCGGTTGAGGATGAGACTGGGATTTATAGGGTTTCTCAGGTGTTCCCGCCGAAGGAGTTGATTGAGGAGTACCGCCTGGATGATGTGGCGGGCTTGCGGTCGAAGCCGGTGACGAAGCTGGTTGTGCGGATTCCGCATATGGATCGGGATGTGTTTGCAGGCGAGATGGAGCGCCTGGATTTGTCGGGCGTGACTTTCGCGGTTGGTTGGACGTCGTGGATGGACGTGAATGCTGCGAACACGACGAAGGCGTCGGGTCTTGAGTGGCTTCGCCGCGAGCTTGGCGTGCCCGTGGAGGGAACCCTAGCGATAGGGGACGGTACGAACGATATGGCGATGCTGCGATGGGCGTACCACTCGGTTGCGATGGCTGGTGCGATCGATGAGGTGAGGGCGTGTGCGAACGCTGTGACGGGCCCGGTGGAGTACGACGGGGCTGCGTCGGTGATGGAAGCGCTCCTGCGGCGCAAGTAAAACGACTCGAACTTAGGTAAAGAAACTTCAAAATTCTGAGTGCAGTTTCCATCGTTTTGATCAAATGATCATTTTCTGATTACAGTTTGGTTACATGCTCAACATAAATTGCCGTTCCGGTTGCGGAACTCACATTTGGCAAGTTGGGTAGTACCAGAGGAGCTGGGAGCCACCTTTTTTGCGAAGTCGCAACAGGGTGTGAGCCTGGCCTCCTTTCGTATCAGATTCTCTCTGGAGGTTTAAATGTTCTCTTCGCGCTTTAGCGTTAAGGGCAAGACCCGTTGGTCTGTTGCCGCTGCAGGTTTCGCTGCAACGGCCCTCATGCTTTCCGCGTGTGGTGGCGGCGGCGACATCGGCGGTGGCTCTGCTTCGGACGGCCCGTCGGGTGATGTAGATTGCTCCGCATTCGAGCAGTACGGTCAGTTCGAGGGCGAGACGGTTTCGCTATTCTCCTCGATTCGTGAGGTTGAGGCGGACCAGCTTCAGCAGACGTTCGACGAGTTCTCGGAGTGCACGGGTATTGACGTGCAGCACAATGGTGTAGGCGAGTTCGAGTCGCAGGTTGTCGTTCAGGTTGAGGGCGGTAACGCTCCGGACTTGGCGATCTTCCCGCAGCCGGGCCTGCTACAGCGCATGGTTAAGGACGGCCACGTAATCCCGGCACCGGATGCGGTTGAGAAGAACGTGGATGAGGGCTGGTCTGAAGACTGGAAGGCTTACGGCACGGTTGATGGCGAGTTCTACGCTGCTCCGCTGATGGCTTCGGTGAAGTCTTTCGTTTGGTACTCGCCGTCGATGTTTGCTGAGGGTGGCTACGAGATTCCCGAGACTTGGCAGGAGCTGCTCGATCTTACTGAGCAGATTGCTAAGGACAATGAGGGCACCGATGTGAAGCCGTGGTGTGCTGGTATTGAGTCCGGTGGCGCTACGGGTTGGCCGGCAACCGACTGGGTTGAGGACCTTGTACTTCGTTCCGCTGGTGGCGACGTTTACGATAAGTGGATTAGCCACGAGATCCCGTTTGACGATCCGGAGATCGTGAAGGCAACTGAAGAGGTTGGCAAGATCCTGCGCGACGACCGCTACGTAAACGGTGGTATTGGCGACGCTCGCTCGATTGCTACGACTTCGTTCAACGATGGTGGCCTCCCGATTCTTGACGGCCAGTGCTACATGTACCGCATGGCTTCGTTCTACGAGGCTCAGTGGCCGGAGGGCACCGATGTTTCTCCTGAGGGCGACGCGTTCGCGTTCTACCTCCCGGGCATGACGGCTGATGAGAAGCCGCTTCTTACCGCTGGCGAGTTTGTTGGCGCGTTCAACGATCGTGAGGCAACCCAGGCTGTTCAGGCTTACATGGCTTCCTCCGAGTGGGCTAACACCCGCGTTGAGATCGGTGGCGTGACCTCTGCAAACAAGGGTGTTGACCCGACGCTTGCTACCTCTGATGTTCTCCGTCTCGCGATGGAGCTCCTCCAGGACGACACTGCGGTTGCCCGCTTCGACGGTTCTGACCTAATGCCTTCTGAGGTTGGTGCAGGCTCCTTCTGGACTGCAATGACCCAGTGGCTGAATGGCGAGAAGGACGTTCCTACGGTTCTCGGTGAGATCGAGGCCTCCTGGCCTACTAACTAACTAGCTGTCTAGTTTCAAAAGCGGGGCGCGCAAGCGCTCCGCTTTCGGGGGAATTATGAACTATCTACTCAACACAAAGATCGGGCAGATGATCTTTGCGGTCATCTTGCTGGCAGCGGTTGTTTTGGTGCTTCTTGCCCTTGCTTCGTTTGCCGACAGGATGAAGGGGCGTGGACGCACGGTTGCGAGCGTTCTAGTATTCCTCGGACCGGGCTTGATTCTGCTCGCTCTCGGCCTCATTTACCCGGCGTTGCGTACGATCATGATGTCGTTCATGGATCGTCGCTCTACTGAGTTCGTTGGTTTTGACAACTACGTGTGGATGTTTACGGCTACGGACTCGAAGCAGGCGTTTATTAACACGTTCCTGTGGGTTATCCTCGTTCCGATTATTTCGACGATTGTTGGCCTCCTTTACGCGATTTTGATTGATGGTAAGAGGTTTGAGAAGGTTGCGAAGTCGCTCCTGTTCATGCCTATGGCTATCTCTTTCGTGGGTGCCGGCATTATTTGGAAGTTCGTGTACGAGTACCGTGGCGCGTCGCAGACGCAGCGCGGTTTGTTGAATGCGATCATCGTGGGTCTTGGCGGTGAGCCGGTCAGGTTCTTGCAAGACTCGCCGCTGAATACGATCTTCCTCGTGATCGTAATGATTTGGATTCAGGCTGGTTTCGCAATGGTGCTGCTTTCGGCGGCGATTAAGGCGATTCCGCACGACATTGTGGAGGCGGCTCAGCTTGATGGCGTTAATACGTGGCAGATGTTTAGGAACATCACGGTGCCGTCGATTCGTCCGACTCTCGTTGTTGTTTTGACGACGATTACGATCGCTACGTTGAAGATCTTCGATATTACGCAGACGATGACGGGCGCTAAGTTCGGCACGCAGGTGCTGGCGAACATGATGTACGACCAGTCGTTTACTTACGGTAACAATGGTTACGGTTCGGCTATGGCTGTCGCTATTTTCGTGCTCGTGATTCCGATCGTTATGTACAACGTGCGTCAGATGCTGATTAACAAGGAGGTGCGTGGTGCCTGAGCTTACTGAGAGTAAAGAGGTGGCTCCCGCAGCTGCAGCTCCTAAGGCTGGGGGTTCGCATAAGGCTAAGGCTCCGCGTAAGACGGCGTCTGCTGAGGCTAAGCGTGCTCTTACCGGCCGGTTTGGCTCGTTTATCGCAGTGATTATCGCTGTTTTGTGGACGATTCCGACGTTTGGCTTGTTCATCACGTCGTTCCGTCCGGAGGCAGAGATTAAGACGTCGGGTTGGTGGACGTTCTTCGCGAACCCGTCGTTTACTTTGGAGAACTATCAGACGGTTCTTTACGGCGCGAAGTCGCAGGGTGATCTTGCTTCGTACTTCATTAACTCGCTCGTAATTACTGTTCCGGCTACGCTCGCCCCGCTGCTGTTTGCAACGATGGCGGCTTACGCGTTCTCGGTGCTTAAGTGGAAGGGTCGCGACACGGTTTTCGTGATCGTGTTTGCGCTTCAGATTGTGCCGTTGCAGATGGCGCTAATCCCACTTTTGCGCGTGTTCTCTGGTACTGCGATTTCTAGCATGTTCCCGTTCCTATCGATTTGGGTGGCTCACACGATTTTCGCGTTGCCGCTCGCTATCTTCCTGCTCCACAACTTCATGGCTGAGGTGCCTCGCGAACTCGTTGAGGCGGCGCAGGTGGATGGTGCCGGACACGTTAAGACGTTCGTGTCGGTTATGCTTCCGCTCATGGTTCCGGCGATCGCGTCGTTCGCGATCTTCCAGTTCCTGTGGGTTTGGAACGACCTCCTCGTTGGTCTTACGTTCTCTGGCGGTATGGAGCTCACGCAGCCGCTTACGGCAAGGCTCGCGTCGATGGCCGGTTCGCGCGGTCAAGACTGGCATTTGCTGACTGCGGGCGCGTTCGTTTCGATGATTATTCCGCTGGCAGTGTTCCTCACGCTGCAGAGGTACTTCGTGCGCGGCCTCATGGCTGGCTCCGTTAAGGGCTGACACCTTCGGTTACACAAACAGTCCGGGCCCCGAGCGAAAGCTCGGGGCCCGATCTGAATCCCATCAACACAGTGCGAGTTTCTCAGCCTCTGGAAAGCCTTTGAATCTCTTCTCTCACCGTCTCCGGTGAAGATACTTCAACTATAAGAGGCGAATCTGAGCAGACCTATAAACGAACCTTGGAGTTTCCCGAGAATTTTTTGCTCTCTTGCGTGGTGCCGTCCGCTACGTCCCCTCCGCCTCCAGGTCACCTTCTTCGATTAACGCCCTTGCGCTCCCTCATGCCCATATCCTTTGGCGGCTGGAAAAATAACGTGCTGGCACCGATTTCAGGTACCCTCGTAATGGTCAAACATTTATCTTGTTTCGTTCAAGGGAGGCCATCTTGGGGTGGATTGACGCGGTGGAGCACAACAGGTGGCTGAGCCACCAGATGCAGGCTCTGATCAGCACTGGCCGTAAGGCGATGGTGGAGACTGGTTTTGGGTTTGTGACTGCGGATGGGGAGATTGACACGTCTCGTCCGGTTGATTTGGCTATGACTGGTCGCCTTACGCACGTGTTCTGCTTGGCTACTCTGATGGGGTTGCCGGGTTCGCGTAAGTATGCGGATCACGGTATTAAGTGCCTCCGGAAGTATTTTATGGATCCGGAGCATGGTGGCTGGTATCCGGCGATTGAGCATGAGCTTGACGGGGAGGGGCGCGCGGTTCCGACTGCGGATGCTCTCGAGTCGAAGTCGCAGTATGCGAACTCGTTCGTGGTGTTGGCGGCGGCGTCGGGTACGGCGGCGAACCGTCCGGGCGCGCATGATTTGTTGATGGATGTGATTCACGATCAGGAGGCCCACTGGTGGGATGAGAGCGTGGATCGTGTGCGTCACCGTATTTCGGGGGATTACAAGACTCCGGCGAAGTATTTCGGGATGGATTCGAATCTTCACACGACGGAGGCGTATCTTGCGGTTGCGGAGGTTATGAACGACCCGATTTGGATCGACCGTGCAACGTCGATTTTGGAGTTCGTTTACAACGAGGCGAGTGCGAACGACTGGCGTATTGGTGAGCATTACGATTCGAATTGGCGTGCGATGCGCGACCATTATGGTGAGTCGAGGCAGGATCGTTCGGTGCCTTACGGCGTGGTGATTGGCCACCAGTTTGAGTGGGCTCGTCTTGCGTTGCACGTGAGGGCGGCGAACCGTACGCTGGGCCGGAAGAGCCCTGACTGGCTGCTAGAGCTGGCGCAGGAGATGTTTGAGCGTGCTCGCGTTGACGGTTGGCGTCGTAATGGGCAGCCGGGCTTTGTGTACACGGTTGATTTTGATGGTAACCCGGTGACGCCGAATCATCTTTACTGGGTTGCGGCTGAAGGTATTGCGGCGACGGTGGCGTTGCGCAGGGCCCTCCTCGATGATGGGGCTAGCGCGGGCGAGGTTGAGCATTACGATCACTGCTACCGTTCGTGGGTTGATTTCATGGAGGAGTTTGTGATCGAGGAGCCGGGCCTTTGGAGGCGCGAGCTTGACGAGAACAACGAGGTTGTGGAGTCGAGCCTGCCGGGCTTGCCGGATAATTATCACGCGTTGCAGGCTTTGCTGATGCCGAGGTTGCCGCTTTGGCCGCCGTTTGCGTCGGCGTTGTCGAGGGGGTTGTTGGATCACCCGCAGGAGCCGCCGAAGGATCGTAAGGGTTTCAGCTTGTTTAAGCACCGCGACGGAAGCGACGCCTGAGTCCGCGTAGTTTGATCCCCCGGAAGTAGAACGTAACAGTTCTTTTCCGGGGGATTTTTGTGTCTGTTAGAGGGTGACCACGATTTTGCCGAAGACGTTTTCGCCTTTTCCGGCGAGGAGTGCGTGTGCGGTTGCCATTTCTTCGAAGGGGAGGATTTTGCCGATTACGGGTTTGATTTCGCCGGTTTCGACGAGGGGCCACACGGCTTTGCGTAGGTGGCGCATGATTTCGGCTTTGTTTTCGGGGGTTTGTGAGCGGAGTGTGGTGGCGGTGATGGAGGCGTTTTTGGATAGGAGGGTGCCGAGGTTGAGTTCGCCTTTGGTGCCGGTGAGGAGGCCGAGGATGGCGAGGTGGCCTCCGCGGGCGAGGGCGTTGACGTTGTGGGTGAGGCCGCCTCCTCCTAGGACGTCCATGATTGCGCACATGCCGCGTGGTTCGGTTTGTTTGAGGAGTGCGGGCCAGTTGTCGTGGTAGTTGAAGCATTTGTGGGCGCCGAGGGTTTCGACGCGGGCGCAACGCTGCGGGGTTCCGGCGGTGGCGTAGACGCGGCAGCCCCAGGATTTGGCGAGTTGGGTGGCGATGGTGCCGACGCCTCCGGAGGCTCCGTGGATGAGGACGGTGGGTTTGGGTTCGGATTTTAGTTTGGCGACGTTTTCGAGGATCATCCAGGAGGCGGCGGCTGATTCGATGAGTCCCATGGTTTGGATCATGGGGTCGAGCGTGGGGTCGCTACTGGGGTCGCTTTCGGTGGGGGTGGGAAGGTTGGGGAGGGGGAGGGTTTGGCGGGCGTCGACGATTGCGTAGTCGGCGTAGGCTCCGCCTTCGAGGAGGGCGGCTGCGGGTGCGCCGTGGGTGATCCATTCGCAGCCGGGGAGGGTGGTGACTTGGCTGCCGATTTTGTCGATGGTTCCGGCGCATTCGAGGCCGAGTATGTGGGTTGCGCCGGGTGGGGGTGGGTAGGCGCCTTTGGATTGGAGGACGTCGGCGGGGTTTACGGCGGTTGCTCGTATTTTGATGCGGACTTGTGTGGGGCCGGGTTCGGGTGTGGGGGTGTTGATGAGGGTGAGTCTGTCACTGAGTGGTGTGGCTTTGGTGTTGTGGTGGGGGAGGTCTTGTGTGGCGATGATTGCTCTCATGGTTCAATCATGCATTGTGCGGGCGGCTCGTGTGGTGTTGTGGTGAAGCTTTCAGGGGTTTTATTTCTATGAATGGGGAAAGCGGGTTAAACTTGGGGTTTGTCAGGAGGGTTGACCGAGCGGCCGAAGGTGATGGTCTTGAAAACCATTGTGTCCTTACGGGCACCAAGGGTTCAAATCCCTTACCCTCCGCCATTAAACCCGCGTAATCACGCGGGTTTAACTTTTTCTTTAGCCAGTTGGTCTACAATCGCTCTACAAAAGCGAGTACTTTTGTGGGTGAACAAAATGAGTCGTGAAGAGGAATCTGATCGCCTGGTAGAAGGCTTGATCGAGCTTGCCGACAAGTATCACGACGATACAGAGCCGGACGCGGCAGAGCTCACGGACTTGGCTATTGTTGATGGTTCTGCCGCAGCGCAAGGTGCCGCCGACATCCTCATCAATCATGATGTGAAACTTCCCGATGATCTGTACGAGCTGTTCAAGAAGTTCGGAGGCCCACTGGACTATCTGGAAGAAGAATTTCTTGAGTTGCAGGAGATTTACCTGCGCAAGAAACGGGATGAGGAGATCATTATGTATGGCAACGATAAAGAGTATTCGTACCATTTCAAAACAGAAGTACAAGAAAAAGAAGTTGCGCCGCTTTTGGACGGCTTAGATTGGTACCTTGGCCCTTCTCGGTATCCTGACCATGTTACTCAGGTTTATATCGAGGATTTGCATAACATCGATGAAATGCTAAAAGCTTTTCGTTCCGCAGGTTTAGACCCTGTGCCCGAGCATGTGGCCGACGAACCTTGGGTATATCGCCCAGAGAAAGAATCGTTTGACGAGTATATGGCTCGGATAGGTTTAGCAGAGTAGATCTTCTCTCTTAGCCCACACCCAATAGCGGTGTGGGTTTTTTGTACCCCAAAACAGTGGCCGACGGGCCTTAAGCGGAAAAAACCCACATGGGTACCACGGACAATAAAAGTGCCTTTGAAGCGATCACCACGGAAGAAGCCCTGGGCAAGATTGTTGAGAACAGGCTTGCCAGGGAACGCGCTAAATGCTCGTGGCACAGTTGTCGCAGCGATCTCCGATGCGTTTCGGCAAGTCGGACATCAACGTGTTTAATGACTTCCCGAAGATTGACGGCAACTACAGAAATACAATCAAAATGTCCAGAACGGAAAAATAAAACGGCTGCTTGTGCTTTATGACTATGGAGAAGTCTTAGAGGAAATTATTTTGTAATAAAAATGAGCAGGTTCAAGCCCCGCCGTTTCAACTTTCGTCTAGCCCAATAATTTCAGGGCGGCGGGGGGAACCCGCTCCCTTTTACAGTAACACGCCTCCCACGCCATTGGTGTGGGTTTTTTGTACCCCAAAATAGTGGCCGACGGGCCTTAAGCGGAAAGGAAAAACCAAGTGGATATCACGCACAATAAAAGTGCCTTTGAAGCGATCACCACGGAAGAAGCCCTGGGACACTTCATAATCTTTTCTAATTTTTGCGACACGCGATTTTTATTCGCCTTTAGGGATGAGGGCGGCGTAGGCGTGTTGGGTGGTTTTTGAATTACGCAGTCTAAGCTTTGCGCAGATGATAAAGGCGAGCCGCGCGAGATAGTCGACCGAGCGTATCGGCGCCTTCTTGCAGAAATGGGCCCTCATTAAGACGACCCGTTCGAAACAAGGAGGGCCTATCCATGTGCTTATACGGTAACTATTCGGCCCTCGGTTCCATTCTAGGCTCTCTCGAGGAACCCGAAGCGATGCGAGGTCTTATCTCATGAGGGAAAACAGGGGTGCGGGTTTCAAGAGAAAAGGGATTCTGGGGTACTGAAACGTCTCCGCGTGGCGGATATCCTGGTCGTATCTCAAGGGAGAGGAGGGGATCGCCATGTATGGCAACGTTAGTGATTACTCGTATCACTTCAAAGAAAAGCTAAGCGAAGAACTGGTTAGAGAGATCCTTCCTGACATGGTCTTCGATGTTGATCCCTCTTGGTACCCAGAGTATGTAGACCAGATCTATGTGTTTGGTTATCACAATATTGACGATACTTTGGAGAAGCTTCGCGCGGCGGGGTTAGATCCTGTGCCTGAGAGAGTAGCTGATGAGCCTTGGGTCTACCGTCCTGAGGAAGAAACAATCGAGGAATATCGCGCCAGAATCAATGCCGCGAAGTAAGTCCTCCGACTATTCCTAGCCCACACCCGATTGGAGGTGGGGTCTTCTGCCCAGAATGCCTGACGCTCTGCAAAGCGCCTCGCGCGATATGCTGCAAGGCCCTATCTCTTTCCAAAATAGGCTCATCGGGTTTTAGAACAGAAGGGATCGTGAGGCACTGACACGCTAGCGCGTGGCGGATATGCTGGTCGTATCTCAAGGGAGAGGAGGGGATTGTCTTGTATGGCAACGCTAAGGACTACTATTACCACTTCAAATATGAGGTGAGTGAGGAGAAAGTCCGTGAGCTCTTCCCTGATTTGGACTTGCTTGTAGAGTCTTCTTATTTGCCTGATTATGTGAGTCAAGTGTTTGTGTTTGACTCGCACAACATTGATGAGGTTTTGGAGAAGCTGCGTGCTACGGGCCTTGACCCGATCCCGGAGCACGTTGCTGGCGAGCCTTGGGCGTTTCATCCTGAGAAGGAAACTTACGAGGAGTATCGCGTGAGGATCGGCATCGCGAAGTAAGCCCTCCAACCATTCTTAGCCCGCACCCGAAAATGGGTGTGGGTTTTTTGTACCCCAAATCCCGCGTCCTCGACTCTTGGGCAAATCGCGTAACCCTCTGCGCATTTTTGCAGCGCCACAATGTGCCTGTTACGCATTTGTGCTGTCAAGTTTGTATGCAGGCTGCGTAAGCAGGCACTTTGTTAGCATGCAGGTGCGTCAAAACAAAGGATTCACAGGCGAATTCCTACAAACAGACGCCGGTACATTGTCGTACACGTCCTTACAAAGGAGGACAGATTTACGTGAAATTCAAACCGATAGCATACGGTGCTACCGCGCTCGCGGTGTTCGCCATGTCGTGCGCAACAGTAACGCCCTCGTATGCAGACGATATGCCGCAGACCGCGCCAAGCGACGACGCGATCGTTGCCGAGCAGCAAGAAACCAACCAGGGGCCAGACGCCAACGTCTGCTCCGAATTTGTGGAACATCCACAACTACTCGCGTCAGACACTCAGCCTGACGGAACCCCAATCCAACCCCAAGCCGCCGAAAATGCGACGCCGGTCGTCCTCGTCCACGGCTGGGTTTCCTACTTCAAACACGACGACGACCACGACGGCTACTTCTCCAAATACGTAGACCGCACGGCAAATGATAGAGGAGGAGTCCTGCTCGCCGACGCCGACGTCGCCTCCTCGATGATTGGCATCGCCCAACAAGTGCCGGGCGCGCAAGTGTACGCGTTCGACTACTCCGAAGTCGGCGCACACTGGGTTACCGACCCGTACATCGGCCCGAACCTCGCTAAAGGTGTGGAGTGCCTCGCCGAAGCGTACGGCAACAAAGTCGTGCTCGTCGGCCACTCAATGGGCGGCCTAACAATCCGTGAGGCGCTGTCCCACGAAACGTCAGACGGAACGCCCGTGTCGGACCTCGTCAGCCACGTGCTCACAATCGGCACACCCCACACCGGGTCGATCTACGCGGAAATCGCGGCCACAACCGTCGGGGGAGCAGCCTCGTCCGACATTGCGGCACTGCGCCTCCCCGCAAAACTCGTGTGGGACGCGCTCGGCATCTGCAACAGCCTGTACGAAGCCGACGTCGACTGCACGCCAATCCCCGCGCTCAACGCCTTCCGCGGTGAAGGCGGCCAGGCGCTACGAACCGGGTCGAAAGAAATCCGAGAACTGCCGCCGATGCCTGCGAGCGTCAACTACACGGCCGTGTCTGGCGACATTCAGCTCGGCGGCATCAGCCTATTCGGTAAAACGAGTGACCCGGTCGTGTCGCTCGGCGACATGCTTGTCGACCAGAAGTCCGCGACCTTCGCCGCTGACTCGCAGGTCGACAACGTGTGCAGGTACGGAGTGATCTCCAAGTGAAGTGCCGAAGAGAAGATTCACCGCGTTGAGGCGATCGGCAATGATGGCGCTGAGCGCCCCGCGTCGCTCGCAACCACGCCGTGCTGGCATGAGGCCCTCCTTCAGGAGACAACCACTGCCGACACTCTCGTTGCCGTGATCAGCGACGCCGTTGCCGCAAACGGGTCATTAATCGTGGAGGAGGAGCCCGCACCCGCAGTGCAGGAGCCTTCACCCGTAGAGGGCGAGCCCTCAGTTGTTCAGGAGGTGCCTGCACCCTAGGTGGTTAGCTGCCGACTTTGAGGTGTTTCTGGGCCTAGCGGAGTTTCTCGCGGGCCCAGAAACACCCCTCTAACTGGGTGTTCGACTGGCTAAACAAACTGTTGAAGTTGCGTGACCGCGATCGGCTGAACGCGAACGCGAGGCGCGGTCGCGAATTGGTCGATGAGTCACATGGTGAGCCTATGGCGGGTACTCGCCGAGTTAGTGGATCTAGTGGGTTTCCTAGCCTGGTGCTGAGACGGTTGGACAGTGAATTAGTTGAGCAGGTAGTGAGCTGAGTGCGGGGAGTGTGGAGTTCTGTGGAGCGTAAAAAGGGTT
>JAUNLN010000013.1 GCA_030532245.1 Actinomycetaceae bacterium | reverse complement strand
TGAAGGTCGGGTCTTCCTCAGCAAGCTTCTGAATAGCCGTGCCGAGCTTCTCCTGATCCGCCTTCGACTTCGGCTCGATAGCCACGTGAATAACCGGATCCGGGAAGGTCATCGACTCGAGAATAACCGGAGCGTCCTGCGCGGAAAGCGTGTCGCCCGTAGAAGTATCCTTCAAGCCAATGAAAGCGTAAATGTGACCAGCGTGCGCAACATCAACAGGGTTCTCCTTGTTGGAGTGCATCTGGAACATCTTGCCAATACGCTCGCGCTTGCCCTTCGTCGAGTTAACAACGGTTTCACCCGAAGCAACCTTGCCGGAGTAAACGCGAATGTAGGTGAGCTTGCCGTAGAACGGGTGTACAGCAACCTTGAACGCGAGAGCCGAGAACGGAGCGTCCTCATCAGCCTCACGGGTGATTAGCTCTTCCTCGTCGTCAGCTGCGTGACCGGAAACTGCCGGAACGTCGAGCGGGGACGGGAGGTAGTGGATTACGCCATCAAGCATGGGCTGAACGCCCTTGTTCTTGAACGCGGAACCACAGAACACCGGGTATGCCTGCGAAGAAATCGTGAGCTCACGAATACCAGCGCGAATCTGCTCAACCGACAGTTCACCCTCTTCGAGGTAAATGTCCATGAGCTCTTCGGACGCCTCAGCAGCGGCCTCAACCATTGCCTCACGGTACTCTTGCGCCTCATCAAGCATGTCAGCCGGGATCTCGTCCTCAACGATCCTTGCGCCGAAGAGGTCGTTGCCCTTCTCATCCTTCTCGGGGAAGTAGAGAGCCTTCATGCTCATCAGGTCGATGACGCCCTTGAAGTCAGCCTCAGCACCGATCGGAATCGCCATAACGATCGGCGTTGCACCGAGACGATCCTTAATGGTCTGCACCGAGTACTTGAAGTTCGCGCCGAGCTTATCCATCTTGTTGATGAAGCAGATACGCGGAACGTTGTACTTGTCAGCCTGACGCCAAACGGTCTCAGACTGCGGCTCAACACCTTCCTTACCGTCGAACACTGCTACAGCGCCGTCAAGAACGCGCAGCGAACGCTCCACCTCAACGGTGAAGTCAACGTGTCCGGGGGTATCGATAATGTTGATCTGGTTGTCGTTCCAGAAACAGGTGGTAGCAGCGGACGTAATGGTAATGCCGCGCTCCTTCTCCTGCTCCATCCAGTCCATCGTGCCAGCACCGTCGTGGGTCTCACCCAGCTTGTAGTTGATGCCGGTGTAGAAAAGGATTCGTTCTGTAACAGTGGTCTTGCCAGCATCGATGTGAGCCATGATGCCGATATTGCGGACCTTCGTGAGGTCGGTAAGCACCTCTTGTGCCACGTGTTTTTCCTTCGCTTGTCTTTACTACGAGCAGTGCTGGCATTACCAGCGGTAGTGAGCGAAAGCCTTGTTGGACTCCGCCATCTTGTGCATGTCTTCGCGACGCTTCACAGCAGCACCAAGGCCGTTGGAGGCATCGAGAATCTCGTTCATCAAACGCTCGGTCATGGTCTTCTCACGACGCTGACGCGAGAAATCGACGAGCCAACGAAGTGCGAGAGTGGTACCACGCGATGCACGAACCTCAACCGGAACCTGGTAGGTCGCACCGCCAACACGGCGGGAACGAACCTCAAGGGTCGGGCGAATGTTCTCAAGAGCGCGCTTCAGAACGACAACTGGATCCTGCTCAGTCTTCTGGCCGACGCCCTCAAGTGCGCCGTAAACAATCCTCTGAGCAATCGTGCGCTTTCCGTCAAGCAGAACGCGGTTCACGAGCTGGGAAACAACCTTCGAACCGTATACCGGATCCTCAACTAGAGGGCGCTTAGGAGCTGGACCTTTACGAGGCATTACTTCTTCTCCTTCTTCGCACCGTAGTGGGAGCGAGCCTGCTGACGACCGCGAACACCCTGAGTATCAAGAGCGCCACGGACGATGTGGTAACGAACACCCGGAAGGTCCTTCACACGACCGCCGCGAACGAGCACGATCGAGTGCTCCTGCAGGTTGTGACCCTCGCCGGGGATGTACGCGGTAACCTCAATACCCGAGGAAAGGCGTACACGAGCGACCTTACGAAGAGCCGAGTTCGGCTTCTTCGGGGTAGTGGTGAACACGCGGGTGCAGACACCGCGGCGCTGGGGGCTACCCTTCAGCGCGGGGGTTGCTGCCTTCGCGGGCTTGGTGCTGCGACCTTTGCGCACCAGTTGCTGGATGGTAGGCACTACTTCTCCGTCTTCCTTAACTTACAAACTTTTAGTATCGCGACGCCGAACGCTAATGCGCTATCCCCGAGTGGACACAATGGTGTCCGTCAGGGCCGGCCCGCCAACAGCCTCGCAGTCGCATTTTCGCGAGGGTTAAAGGATGACGTCCGGAGCTCCGACGAACAGTCAAGGAGCCCACTTGTCAGCAAATGCTGAACGGTGGATACCCGGCGACGCGGGCACCGCCCTCAAATATAGGGGTTTAAGGGGTGCTTGGTCAATGTCGGCGTAAATATCCCCTGCCCTTTGTGCCTGATCTAACACCGCGCGCAGGGTCGCCGCAACAGAAAGGAGGCGCCCTCCGTTTGGAAGGCGCCTCCCTACATGCTTATTTATCGGAAATCAGGATCCGAGAACGGAGCACCGAAATCGATCGAATCCAGGGAAGCGAGGAAGGCTTCGTCAACCTCGCCGTACTGGAAGTCAGCCTCAACGTAATCCGAGTTGGCCATCGCCTCAGCGGTCGGCTCAACGTGAATCTTGTTGTAGCGTGCAAGACCCGTACCTGCCGGGATGAGCTTACCGAGGATCACGTTCTCCTTCAGGCCAACCAGCGGATCCGACTTAGCGCTAATCGCAGCCTCCGTCAAAATCTTCGTGGTCTCCTGGAACGAAGCCGCTGCAAGCCACGAATCCGTAGCAAGCGAAGCCTTCGTGATACCCATCAGCTCCGGACGGCCCGCCGCCGGACGGCCACCCTCAGCCACAGTTGCACGGTTAATGCGCTTGAAATCAACCTCATCAACCAGCTGGCCGGGCAGAAGATCCGTGTCGCCCGGATCGTCAAGAACCGTGACGCGGCGCAGCATCTGGCGAACAATCACCTCAATGTGCTTGGAGTGAATGTCCACACCCTGCGAGCGGTACACTTCCTGAACCTCATCCACAAGCTGACGCTGCGTTTCCGACTTGTTGCGGATACGAAGCATCTTCTTAGGATCGAGACGGCCCGTGGTTAGCTTCGTGCCAACCGCGATGTGCTCGCCTTCTTCAACGAGGAGCTCCTGGCGGCGCGAAACCTCAACCACCAGATCCGGCTCACCGTCGTCGCGAGTGATCACGATCTTACGGTTCGTCGGGTCGGTGTCGTCAATGTGAACGCGGCCCGCGGCCTCAGCCATGGTCGCCTCACCCTTCGGGGTACGAGCCTCGAAGAGCTCCTGAACACGCGGAAGACCCTGCGTAATATCCGCTGCCGATGCAACACCACCGGTGTGGAACGTACGCATCGTAAGCTGCGTGCCAGGCTCACCAATCGACTGAGCGGCAATAATGCCCACAGCCTCGCCGATGTCTACGCGCTTACCCGTTGCGAGCGAGCGGCCGTAGCAAGCAGCACACGTGCCGGTTGCCGACTCGCAGTACAGAACCGAGCGAACCTTAATCGTCGTTACGCCAGCCGCAACCAGCTCGTCGATCAAAACGTCGCCAACATCCGCGCCAGCCTTAGCAACAACGTTGCCCTCGGCGTCCTTCGCATCAGCTGCGAGAGTACGAGCGTAGGCCGTGGTCTCAACCGTGTCGAGACGGTGAGCCTTACCGTTCTCATCCAGCTCAGCGATCTCCATGTTCACGCCGCGGCGAGTACCGCAGTCTTCCTCATGCACGACAACGTCCTGAGACACGTCAACAAGACGACGCGTGAGGTAACCGGAGTCAGCCGTACGAAGAGCCGTATCAGCAAGACCCTTACGAGCACCGTGGGTCGCGATGAAGTACTCGAGAACCGTGAGGCCCTCGCGGTAGTTCGCCTTAATCGGACGCTCAATGAGCTTCTGCTTCGGGTCCGACACGAGGCCACGCATACCGGCCAGCTGGCGAACCTGATCCCAGTTACCACGCGCACCGGAGTCAACCATTTGGAATAGGTTGTTGCGCTCGGGGAACGCTGCCTCCATGGCGTCTGCAACTTCGCGGGTTGCCGCGGTCCATGTTTCAACGAGGGCGTTGTAGCGCTCGTCCTCGGTGATCTTACCGATTTCGTAGTCGCGCTGGATCTTCGCTGCGGCGGATTCGTACTGGGCGAGGATTTCGCCCTTGTTTTCCGGCGCAACAATGTCGTTGAACGTCAGCGTCAAGCCAGACCAGGTGGACCAGTAGAATCCGGCGGCCTTGAGGGCGTCTAGCGACTCGGCAACCAGGACCTTCGGGTATAGCTCGGCGAGGTCGTTCACAACCTTGCCTAGCTTCTTCTTGTCGACCAGGGCCTCGACGTACGGGTAGTCCGACGGCAGTAGGTCGTTGAACATTGCGCGACCAAGAGAGGTCTCAAGTTCAATCGGGTCGCCCTCTTGCCATCCTTCGGGAGCCTGCCAGCCCTTGGGCGGCACGACTTCGTCGAAACGGATGATTGCGCGAGCGTTGATGTCCAACGTGCCGCGGTCAAACGCCATGATTGCTTCTGCTACCGAGCTGAAACGCGGGATGATTTGCTCGCCGGTTTCGGGGTCGCGTGCGACCTCGACGCGCGGATCCGGATCCAGGGTCAGGTAGTAAAGGCCGATGATCATGTCGTGCGACGGCATGGTCACGGGGCGGCCGTCGGACGGCTTCAAAATGTTGTTCGCGGAAAGCATGAGGATGCGGGCCTCAGCCTGCGCCTCCGCACCGAGCGGAAGGTGAACAGCCATCTGGTCGCCGTCGAAGTCAGCGTTGAACGCGCCACAAACGAGCGGGTGAAGCTGAATAGCCTTACCCTCAATCAGTTGCGGCTCAAACGCCTGAATACCAAGGCGGTGAAGCGTAGGTGCACGGTTCAGCAAAACCGGGTGCTCGCGAATAACCTCGTCGAGAACGTCCCACACCTCCGGGCGCGAACGGTCAACCTTGCGCTGCGCGGCCTTAATGTTCTGCGCGTACTTCTTCTCAATCAGGCGCTTCATAACAAACGGCTTGAACAGCTCAAGAGCCATCTGCTTCGGAAGACCAGCCTGGTGGAGCTTCAGCTGCGGGCCAACAACAATAACCGAACGGCCAGAGTAGTCAACGCGCTTACCAAGCAGGTTCTGACGGAAACGACCCTGCTTACCCTTCAGCATGTCAGACAGCGACTTCAGCGGACGGTTACCCGGGCCCGAAACCGCGCGGCCACGACGGCCATTGTCAAACAGTGCGTCAACCGACTCTTGAAGCATGCGCTTCTCGTTGTTCACGATAATCTCCGGAGCGTTCAGCTCAAGGAGTCGCTTCAGACGGTTGTTGCGGTTAATCACTCGGCGGTACAGGTCGTTAAGGTCGGACGTAGCGAAACGGCCACCATCAAGCTGCACCATCGGACGCAAGTCCGGCGGAATAACCGGGATAGCGTCCAGAACCATTGCCTCAGGCACGTTGTCGGTAGCTAGGAACGCAGACACAACCTTCAGGCGCTTCAGCGCACGAGTCTTGCGCTGACCAGTACCCGTAGCAATCGTCTCGCGAAGCTTCTCAGCCTCCGCCTCAAGGTCGAACGTCTGCAAGCGCTTCTGAATAGCGGCCGCACCCATCGAACCCTTGAAGTAAATGCCGTAGCGAGCCTGCATGTCACGGTAAACAAGCTCATCACCCTCAAGGTCGCCGACCTTCAGGTTCAAGAACTTATCCCACACCTCTTCGAGGCGAGCAAGCTTCTGCTCGTAGCCGCGACGGATAGCGTTCATATCGCGCTCACCAGCGCGACGCTCCTTATCGCGAGTCTCCTGCTTGTTGCCCTTCTCCTCCATCTCAGCGAGGCGAGCCTCAAGAGCCTCAGCACGCGCGTTGATGTCGGCCTCGCGGCGAGACTCAAGGCGCTTACGCTCAACCTCAAGCTCGTTACGAAGAGTCGGCAGATCCTCGCGGCGTGCCTCCTCATCAACCTCAGTGATCATGTACGCGGCGAAGTAAATAACCTTCTCCAGGTCCTTCGGCGCAAGATCAAGCAGGTATCCAAGGCGCGAGGGCACGCCCTTGAAGTACCAAATGTGGGTCACCGGAGCGGCGAGCTCAATGTGGCCCATGCGCTCACGGCGCACGTCAGCACGCGCAACCTCAACACCGCATCGCTCACAGACGATGCCCTTGTAGCGCACGCGCTTGTACTTACCGCACGCACACTCCCAGTCCCTCGTGGGACCAAAAATGCGCTCACAGAACAAGCCGTCCTTTTCCGGCTTGAGAGTACGGTAGTTGATCGTTTCTGGTTTCTTTACTTCGCCGTGGCTCCACTCGTGAATGTCATCTAGAGTTGCGAGTCCGATGTGAAGCTTGTCGAAAGCATTGGCGTCGATCAAAGTGTTTCCTTCTGTAGTACACCGGGTCCAGCGTTGGATGGTCCGGCTCCCCTACCGCCCGCTGGAGCGGCCGGGGCGCCTCCCGCCTAAACGCAAACGCGCAGGCGGAAAGGCGGACTAAATGTCGTCGATTAGTGCGCCAGCATTCGGACGAGTATCGAGCGTAATGCCGAGCTCCTCCGAAGCGGAACGACCAGAATCATTCTGCTGAGAAAGGTCAATCGCGTTGCCCAAAGCATCAAGAGCCTCAACATTCAGGCACAGCGAACGCATCTCGTACATGAGAACGCGGAAGGACTCAGGAATACCCGGCTCGGGAATGTCCTCACCCTTCACAATCGAGTTAACAACCGAAACGCGGCCCTTCATGTCGTCAGACTTGATGGTTAGCAGCTCCTGCAGAGCGTATGCGGCACCGTAAGCCTCAAGTGCCCACACCTCCATCTCACCGAAGCGCTGGCCACCGAACTGGGCCTTACCGCCAAGCGGCTGCTGCGTAATCATCGAGTACGGACCCGTCGAACGCGCGTGAATCTTATCGTCAACAAGGTGGTGCAGCTTCAGCATGTACGTGTAGCCAACAGCGATCGGGCCGGGGAACGGCTCGCCCGAGCGGCCATCAAACAGCTGCGCCTTACCGTCATCGTTGATCAGACGATCACCATCGCGGTTCGGAAGCGTGTTGCGAAGCAGACCCATCAGCGCCTCCGGCTCAAGACCGTCGAACACCGGGGTAGCAACATTCGTGCCAGCAGGAGCAGTAATGCCCTCTTCCGGAATATACTTCGCCCAATTCTCTCCGTTCTTCACGGCCTCAGACACGTCCCAACCCATCGCGGCAATCCAACCGAGGTGGAACTCGAGCACCTGGCCGATGTTCATACGCGGCGGAACACCGAGCGGGTTCAAAATAATGTCGACCGGAGTACCATCCGCGAGGAACGGCATGTCTTCAATCGGCAGAACCTTCGACACGACACCCTTGTTACCGTGACGGCCAGCGAGCTTATCGCCAATCGTGATCTTACGGCGCTGAGCCACGTAAACGCGGACCTTCTGCTGAACGCCCGGCTGTAGCTCGTCCTCATCAGAGTTCTGCTCGCGAACACCGATCACGATGCCCGACTCGCCGTGCGGCACGCGCATCGAAGTGTCGCGAACCTCGCGAGCCTTCTCACCGAAGATCGCGCGGAGCAGACGCTCCTCCGAAGTCAGCTCAGTCTCACCCTTCGGCGTGACCTTACCAACCAGAATGTCGCCAGCCTCAACCTCAGCACCAATACGCACGATGCCGCGCTCATCCAGGTCAGCCAAAGCCTCCTCAGACACGTTCGGCAGGTCGCGCGTGATCTCCTCGTAGCCAAGCTTCGTCTCGCGGGCCGCGATCTCGTACTCCTCGATGTGAATCGACGTGAGCAGGTCGTCTTGCACCACGCGACGCGACAGGATGATCGCGTCCTCGTAGTTCAGGCCTTCCCAAGACATGTAAGCAACAAGCAGGTTCTTACCAAGCGCAAGCTCGCCACCCTGGGTTGCCGGGCCATCGGCAATCAGGTCGCCAACCTCAACGCGGTCACCCTCGTTAACCACAACAATCTGGTTCGTGCAGTTACCCGGGTTAGAACGGCCAAACTTCTCCAGGCGGTAGGAATCCATACCACCCTCATCCGTCATAACCGTAACGAGATCCGCAGAAACCTCGGTGACAACACCGGCGTGCTTTGCGGTAACCATCTCACCCGAGTCGAGTGCCGCGCGGCGCTCAATGCCCGTACCAACCAGCGGAGCCTCCGTGGTAAGTAGCGGCACAGCCTGGCGCTGCATGTTAGCACCCATGAGTGCACGGTTAGCATCGTCGTGCTCGAGGAACGGGATAGCCGCGGTTGCAACCGACACCATCTGACGAGCCGAAACGTCCATCAGGTCGATTTCCTCAACCGGAACCAGCGCGGGATCCTCACCGGCAATACGGCACACAACCGAATCACCAATAAAGCGGTTGTTCTCATCCAGCGGAGCGGAAGCCTGCGCGATCGGGTGCGAATCCTCCTCATCGGCCGTCAAGTAGTGGATCTCATCCGTAACCTGACCGTTGCGAACTACGCGGAACGGCGTCTCGATGAAACCAAACGGGTTAATGCGACCGTAGGTTGCGAGCGAGCCAATAAGACCAATGTTCGGGCCTTCAGGCGTCTCAATCGGACACATACGACCGTAGTGAGACGGGTGGACGTCACGAACCTCCATGCCCGCGCGATCACGAGACAAACCACCCGGGCCGAGCGCCGACAGACGACGCTTGTGCGTGAGGCCCGCAAGCGGGTTGTTCTGATCCATGAACTGCGACAGCTGCGAAGTACCGAAGAACTCCTTAATAGCCGCGGTAACCGGGCGGATGTTGATAAGCGAAGTCGGGGTGATCGCCTCAATATCCTGCGTGGTCATACGCTCACGAATCGTGCGCTCCATGCGAGCCATACCCGTGCGCACCTGAGCCTGAATCAGCTCACCCACAGCGCGGATACGACGGTTACCGAAGTGGTCAATGTCGTCCACCTCAAGCGGCAAAAGCACCGGCTCACCGTTACGCATACCGGCAAACTTCACCTGATCGCGCTCGCGACCAGTAGCGTTGCCGCGCTTGTGCAGTGCAAGCAAGTACTTAACCGTTGCAACAATGTCTTCAAGACGAAGCGTCGACTCATCCAGCTCAGCCTCAAGACCAAGCTTCTTGTTGATCTTGTAGCGGCCAACCTTAGCCAGGTCGTAACGCTTCGGAGCGAAGTAGAAGTTATTCAGCAAGTTCTGGGCTGCCTCGGCAGAAACCTGCTCACCCGGGCGGATCTTACGGTAAATGTCCGTAAGAGCCTCTTCCTGATCCGCAACCGTGTCTTTCTCCAGCGTCTCAAGCAAAACCGGGTAGTCCTCAAACTCCAAGCGGAGCTCAGACTCGGTCATGCCAAGAGCCTTCAGGAAGTGCGTTACCGGCTGCTTACGCTTGCGGTCGATACGCACGCCAACCGAGTCGCGCTTATCGATCTCAAACTCAAGCCAAGCACCGCGCGAAGGAATAATCTTCGCAGAGTAAATCGTGCGGTCCGAAGTCTTATCCGCGGCCGCCTCAAAGTAAACGCCCGGAGAGCGAACAAGCTGCGAAACAACCACGCGCTCCGTGCCATTAATGATGAAGGTGCCGCGCTCAGTCATGAGCGGGAAGTCACCCAAGAACACAGTCTGGGACTTAATCTCACCCGTCATCTGGTTCATGAAGTCCGCTTGAACGTAAAGCGAAGCCTCGTACGTCTTATCCTTCTCGCGACACTCCTCAACAGAGTACTTCGGCGGTTCAAAATGGAACTCGCGGAAGTCAAGTGCCATCGTGCTACCAACATCCTCAATCGGAGAAATTTCCGCGAAGATATCTTCCAAACCGGAAGTGGTCGGCAGTTTCTGGGCGCCAGACGCGTTAGCCTTTTCTACGCGTTCACGCCACTCATCCGTGCCAAGAAGCCATTCAAAGCTCTCCACCTGGAGGCTGAGGAGATTTGGCGCCTGCATCGGCTCGCGCAACTGCGCGAAAGAAATTCTTTTATTCGTATGCTTTGCGGCAGATTCACTCTGTGCAGCCAAAGGGGATCCTTCCCTGCTTTCCTCTTAATCAGCGCGCACGTCCTGGATCCCTCGTGCCATCCATACCCTACCCACGCTCAGCGCATTCATTAATTGCGTGCAGGCATAGTACACCTCGGACACAGGCGTATCCTCCAACTTATCGACTTTCCCGCGCGATCTCTAGCCTCAAGCGCGTGCTTTTACTCACGTTTTACCGTTTTGTCAAATATTTCAGGAGGGCGGGGCGCCGCCGGGCTGGGATATACAAAACGCGCGAGCCAGGCTTTCACCTGCGACCCGCGCGTTTTGTTGTAAGTACAGAGCTTACTTGAGGGTGACGGTACCGCCAGCAGCCTCAATGTCAGCCTTGGCCTTCTCAGCATCTTCCTTGGAGACGCCCTCAAGAACGGTGGACGGTGCGCCGTCAACCATGTCCTTGGAGTCCTTCAGGCCCTTGCCGGTCAGAGCCTTAACAGCCTTGATGACCTGAACCTTCTTGTCGCCAGCGGCTTCAAGGATGACGTCGAACTCGGTCTGCTCTTCAGCAGCCTCAGCCTCTGCGCCACCCGCTGCCGGGGCAGCTGCAACAGCGGCAACCGGAGCTGCGGCCTCAACGTCGAACTCTTCCTCGAACTTCTTGATGAAGTCAGCGAGTTCAACCAGGGTGAGTTCCTTGAAAGCGTCGATGAGCTCTTCAGCGGTGAGCTTTGCCATTTTGGCACTTCCTTCCATGTATTCCTGCTGTAGAAGCAGTTGTTAGTTTTTTGGACCTCGGCACGGTACCGGGTGTCCGGGGTGGCCGTGTCAGGCCGCCTGCTCCTGCTTCTCGCGCAGGGCATCGATGGTGCGTACTGCCTTAGTGGGCAGTGCGGCGAAGGCAAACGCAGCCTTGGACATTCCAGCCTTGAGGACGCCAGCAGTCTTGGCCAGCAGAACCTCACGGGACTCAAGGTCAGCGAGCTTCTTAACATCGTCAGCGGAGAGCTTCGAGCCCTCCATCGCACCGGCCTTCAGGACGAGTGCGGGGTTCTCCTTAGCGAAGTCACGCAATGCCTTCGCGGCGTCAACGACCTCGCCGTTTACGAAAGCGATCGCGGTCGGGCCAACCAAGTCTTCTTCAAGGAAGTCGTAACCGGCTTCCTTAGCAGCAATAGCGGCCAGCGTGTTCTTCACCACGGAGTACTGCGCGTTACCTGCCATCGAGCGACGAAGCGTCTTCATCTTCTCTACGGTCAAGCCGCGGTATTCAGTCAGCACAACAGCGGAGGAGTTGCGGAACAGGTCCACAAGCTCTGCGACTGTAGCTTCCTTGTCAGGCCTTGCCATGGGCCCTCCTTCCGTGATCATCCGCCGGCCCAAACCGGAAAGCGTGGGGCAACAAAAAATCCCCGGCGCGCACGGCACACGGGGACAGAGTTCTGTCTTAGTTCGTTTACCTGCGCGGGTTCCAATTTGGATTACACCTCAATGAGGTACCAACGGTCTTTGGCTAGGAAATAGGCTACAGACGCAGGAGCTAGAACGCAAGCACGATCAGCCTCAAAACCGCCAATTATGAGCGGTCTAACACTCCCCCAGCCTCATCTAGCCTAAGATACAGGTTGCCCCCGATCAGGTGGAACCTGTCGGGGGCAACTCGCGCGATTACTTGGCCTTCGTGACAACCTCTAGCGGGATGCCCGGACCCATCGTGGTCGAAACCGTAGCCTTCTTGATGTAGCGGCCCTTAGCCGAAGCCGGCTTCAGGCGAACAATCTCATCGAAGACAGCGCGGTAGTTCTCAGCAAGCTGCTCAGCGGTGAAGCTGGTCTTGCCAACGATGAACGCGAGGTTCGAGTGCTTGTCAACGCGGAACTCAATACGACCGCCCTTGATCTCCTTGACAGCCTTCGCAACATCCATCGTGACCGTGCCGGTCTTCGGGTTCGGCATAAGACCACGCGGACCGAGGACGCGGCCAAGACGACCAACCTTGCCCATCATGTCCGGGGTAGCAACAGCAACATCGAAATCGGTGTAGCCGCCCTGAACCTTAGCGATCAGTTCGTCGCCGCCAACCTCATCAGCGCCAGCGTCAAGCGCCTCCTGAGCGCGCTCACCAACGGCGAAGACCAGGACCCTGGAGGTCTTACCGGTGCCGTGCGGAAGGGAGACGGTGCCACGAACCATCTGATCGGCCTTACGAGGATCCACGCTCAGGCGGAACATAACCTCGACGGTCGCATCGAACTTAGTGGTAGAAGTTTCTTTAGCAAGCTGCATCGCGTCGAGCGGAGCGTACGACTCACCCGGGTGAATCTTCTCAGCCGCTGCGCGGTAAGCCTTTGAACGAGTAGCCATGTCTGCTTTTCTCCTTGCAGTTGTGGTGTGAATGGGCGGCTTTAGCCCTGCCACGTGTACTTAAGTGGAATCAGGCCTCGACCGTGATTCCCATGGAACGAGCGGTGCCAGCAATGATCTTCATAGCAGCATCAACATCGTTCGCGTTCAGGTCTTGCATCTTCAGCTCAGCGATCTCACGAACCTGTGCTTCCGTCAGCGAACCGACCTTCGCAGTGTGCGGAGTGCCGGAACCCTTCGCAACGCCCGCAGCCTTCTTAATAAGCTGAGCTGCCGGCGGGGTCTTCGTGATGAAGGTAAACGAGCGGTCTTCGTAAACGGTGATCTCAACCGGAATAATGTTTCCGCGCTGGGACTCCGTAGCCGCGTTGTAAGCCTTCGTGAACTCCATAATGTTCACGCCGTGCTGGCCAAGTGCCGGGCCAACCGGCGGAGCCGGGGTAGCAGCGCCAGCCTGAATCTGGAGCTTAATCAGGCCGACAACCTTTTTCTTCGGTGCCATAAATATGGGTCCTTTTACTTGTCTAGTTTCCGGCCATGCAAGTTGCGTGACCGGCGTTCACAGACCCCGTAACTATCCGTTGCGTAAATAGGCAACACAAAATAGTGCCAAAGTCTGCACGATCGATAATCATAACGCCCGCGCCGCCTGAAAATCCAGACGGCGTGGGACACATCACCCGCGAAGGTGGTTAGTCGATTTTCTCGACCTGATCGAAGGTAAGTTCGATCGGAGTTTCACGCTCGAAGATCATGATCGACACGGTCAGCTTGCGCTGCTCGGGGATGACCTCCGAAACGGTGGCGGGCATGTTTTCGAACGGGCCGTCCGTAACCGTTACAGATTCGCCAACCTTGAACGTGATTGCCGGCGGGGTAATAACCGCGGCAGCGGCTTCCACCTGGTCGGCCTTCGCCTGCCACATGGGAGCGAGCATGTTGACGACCTCGTCGAGGTATAGCGGGACCGGGTCGCGCGCATCACCCACGAAGCCAGTTACAGCCGGGGTTTCCTTTACGACGCGCCAAGATTTTTCGTTCATTTCCATGCGTACGAGGACGTAGCCCGGAATACGAACACGGTCTACCTGCTTCTTCTTGCCGCCCTTGGTTAGTTCGGTAACGGTCTCCATGGGGACCTCAACCTGGTAGATCCAGTCCTCAGCGTTTTGCGACTGGATGCGCTGCTCGAGGTTGGCCTTCACGCGGCGCTCGTGGCCGGAGTAGGAGTGGATGACATACCAGTCACCGGGGAGCACGGAGAGTTCTTCGCGCTTTTCTTCAATCGGGTCGACAACCTCGGGCGTTGCGGCCTCTGCCGGCTCCTCCGCGGGCGCGGCATCCTGGGCCGTGTCTTCAGCAGCCGCGGTGTCCTCTGCCGAGTCTTCGGCAGGTACGACCTCGTCAATATTTTCTTGATCCACTTGCGGACCTCCTCAAACGCGCGATACGGCGTTTCAAATACGGGCGATAAAAAGTAACACACCCTGGTCGGTGACCTCGGGTGTGTTGAATACGGGTTTAGTTTACTGCAAAAACTGGAGTTTTACTATCCAAAAATCCAGACGCTCAGCTGGCCGAACGCCAGATCAAGCAGGCCGGTGAACGCCATGATCGCGCCCACGAAGACTAGGACGACTAGGAAGTAGGTCCACCACTCTTCTTTACCGGGCCACACGACCTTCTTAAGCTCGGCGATAACCTGGCGGACGAAAAGCACGATACGCCCGAAGATGTTGAGATCATCATGGACGTTCTCGTTGCTCGAAGGCGATGTTGAAGGCTGGTTTGCCATCTTCCTTCAGCCCTTCCTGGTCTTACCTACACGGAGCAGGGCAGGCGGGACTCGAACCCACAACCGCCGGTTTTGGAGACCGGTGCGCTACCAATTGCGCCACTGCCCTACGCCCATGTTGGTCGAACATGTGCGACGTCAAGTGTAACCACAATCGGGCCACCAAGTCCAACTGCTTACCCCTCAACAGCATATTGTGGCAGAGGCAACAGAAAATGTCTCCCCCAAAGAAGTACGTATCATTTCCCGATATCCGCTATCTCGCGCGAAAGAATCAGCTTAGGCTTTACACGTGAGTAAAAATCGAGTTTCCAAACGACTAGGTGCCATCGCACCATCCGCAACGCTCGCGGTCTCCAACCGCGCCAAGGAAATGAAGGCAGCCGGACGCCCCGTAATCGGGTTTGGCGCCGGCGAACCCGACTTCCCCACCCCCGACTACATCGTCGAAGCGGCGGCCGAGGCCGTACGCGAACCGGCGATGCACAAGTACACGGCGAACAAGGGCCTGCCCGAACTACGCCGCGCAATCGCAGCGAAAACCCTGCGCGACTCCGGTATCGAAGTTGATCCCGAAGCGAACATTCTCGTCACCAACGGCGGCAAGCAGGCGGTTTTCCAAGCATTCGCGTCCGTAGTAGACCCCGGCGACGAAGTACTCCTCCCCGCCCCCTACTGGACCACCTACCCCGAGGCGATCACCCTCGCGGGCGGCACCCCGGTTGAGGTGTTCGCCTCCGCAGAGCAGGACTACAAGGTGACCGTCGAGCAGCTCGAAGCCGCCCGCACCGAACGCACCAAAGCCCTCCTCTTCTGCTCGCCCTCCAACCCCACCGGCGCGGTCTACACCCCCGAAGAGGCCAAGGCGATCGGCGAATGGGCACTCGAAAACGACATTTGGGTGCTCTCCGACGAGATCTACGAACACCTCCTCTACGACGACGCCGAGCCCGTGCACCTGCAGGCGCTCGTGCCCGAACTCGCCGACCGCATCATCGTGATGAACGGTGTGGCGAAAACCTACGCGATGACCGGCTGGCGCGTGGGCTGGATGATCGGCCCCGCCGACGTGATCAAGGCTGCCGCTAACTTCCAGTCGCACCTCACCTCCAACGTGTGCAACGTGGCTCAGCGCGCCGCACTCGCCGCAGTCTCCGGCGACCTCACCGCGGTTGAGGAAATGCGCCAGGCATTTGACCGTCGCCGCAAGAAGATGGTCGAACTACTGAGCGAAATCGATGGCTTCGAAGTGCCCACCCCGAAGGGCGCGTTCTACTGCTACGCATCCGTCGAAGGCGTGATCGGCCGCGAGATTGCCGGCAAGAAGATCACCTCGTCGGCAGACCTCGCCGAAGTCATTTTGAACGAGGCGGAAGTCGCCGTAGTTCCCGGTGAGGCGTTTGGCCCGAGCGGCTACATTCGCCTTTCCTACGCACTTGGCGACGACGACCTCGTCGAGGGCGTCACCCGTATCAAGAACCTCATCAACGGATCCAACTAGTACCGACGCAAACCGCGCGGTTCCCCCTGGGGCGCGCGGTTTGCTCTAGGTTCGCACCCGTTTTGCAGGGCGTCTACTTCCAGTTGGGATCGTCAAAGTCGACCGCCTCCATGAGCGTCGGATCCTTCTCCAGGTACGCCTTCGTCTCACGAACAATGAGACCGGACGCGAGGAGCAAACCGAGTAGGTTCGGAAGAGCCATGAGCGCGTTCATCATGTCTGAGAACGCCCACACGGCCTTCAGCTCCGTAACCGCACCGACAAACACGCCGATCGTGAACAAAAGCCTGTAGATCTTCACGCCCTTAACACCAACCAGGCGCTCCGTTGAGCGTTCACCGTAGTACGCCCACCCCAAAACCGTGGAGAAAGCGAAGAACACCACCGACACCGCCACAATGAAGTGGCCCTGCGTGCCAGGGAAGCCGATAGAAAACGCCTCCGCGGTAAGAGGAGCACCATCAATGCCCGTCTCCCACGCACCCGTTACAACGATCACGAGAGCCGTCATCGTCACAACGATGATCGTGTCGATAAACGTCTGCGTCATCGAAACCAAACCCTGGCGAACCGGGTGACGCGTCTTCGCAGCAGCCGCCGCAATAGCGGCCGAACCCATGCCCGACTCGTTAGAGAAGATGCCTCGCGCGACACCGTACTGAAGCGCAATCAAGAACACCGAACCGACAAAACCGCCCGTCGCAGCCGTGCCCGTGAACGCATCCTTCACAATCATCGCAAGAGCCGCCGGAATCGCAGACGCGTTAAGTGCCAAGATCACGAGCGCGCCACCCACGTAAAGGACAATCATGAACGGCACAAACGCAGCCGTCACGCGACCAATCGACTTAATACCGCCAATCAAAACCGCCGCCACAGCAATCGCCATGATCAGACCCACAAGAGTCGGATCCCAACCAAACGACGCCTGCAACTGGCCCGCAACCGCGTTCGACTGAGTCATATTGCCAATACCGAACGACGCCAAAGTCGCAAAGATCGCAAACGAAATCGCAAGCACCTTACCGAACGTCTTATTCTTCGGCGCATGCTCAAGGTAATACTGCGGGCCACCCGAAATCTCACCATTCGCATCCTTCGTGCGATAGCGCGACCCCATGAACGCCTCCGCGTACTTCGAAGCCATACCAACAAGGCCCGTCACCCACATCCAAAAGACAGCGCCAGGACCTCCAATATGAATAGCCGTAGCCACACCGGCAATATTGCCCACACCAACCGTGGCAGCCAGTGCGGTCGTCAAAGCCTGGTAGTGCGAAATGTCGCCCTCAAGATCAGAACCGGCACCGGTATCCGACCGCTTGACGAACGCGAGCTTCATCGCCGGGACAAGCATCCGGAACTGGAGGCCACCCAGACGAATCGTCAGGTAAAGACCCGTCCCCAAAAGAAGTGGGATGAGGACGAAAGGTCCCCACAAGACGGAAGATATGCTTTCGAATGTTTGCTGTAGCATTTGGACCTTCTTCGTTGATGGTGAGTAAAAGGTACCCACCAAGGCGCAAACCGTCTACTACCCGTCTCACAGTTCAAAACCCAAAACCGTGAATTGTGGGCACAAGCACGCGCGATCCGCGGTGAAATCTGAAACACTTAACGTCATGAAAGCTGAACTAATTAAGCATCTGGCGGACGACCCCAAGGCATCCGTACTCATCCTCCACGGCTACGCGGAACACCAAGGACGCTACGCGCACGTCGTCAAATACCTCGTCGAAGGCGGCTTCGACGTATACACCTACGACCAGTACGGCCACGGCACCGCGCCCGGCCCCCGCGCCAAAGTAGACGTCGGGCAACTCATCAAAGACCACCTCGAAGCACGCGAACAGCTCCGCTCCATCATGCGCACCAAAGAGCTCTTCCTCTTCGGGCACTCCATGGGCGGCGTGATTACAGCCGCCTCCAACCTCATTCGCCCCGCGGGCGTTACGGGCGTAGTGCTCTCCGGCCCCGCATTCGACGGCGCCGGCGGCATGGATCCCGAAATCGTACGCAAAGTGGCGAAAGCCGCCCTCAAATTCCCCAAGGGCCTACCCACCGCCGAGCTCGACCCGAACGCCGTCTCCCACGACCCGCAAGTCGTTGAAGACTACAAGAACGATCCGCTCAACTACACGGGCCGCGTACCCGCAATCACCGCGGCAACCATGATGCTCCAGGGCCTCGAAACCCTAGATCGCGCAGACAAGTGGAAGAACCCGCTCGTCATCTTCCACGGCTCCGACGACACCCTCGCCATGCCGCGCGCCTCCTGGGAATTCGCAGACAAAGCACGCCAAAACGGTGCGCCCGTCGAAATGATCGAAGTTCCCGGCGCCCGCCACGAAGTGTTCAACGAACCGCACGTGAACCGCATGCTCATGGAAACGATGAACATGTGGATGCTCGGCGTTCTACGCGACGAAGCCATGAAGACGCTCGACTAAACGACAAACCAAAGTGGGGACGCGCAGCGGTGTGCGTCCCCACTTTTGTGCCGTCAGCTCAGGCGTGCTCCTCCGCGAGACTCGCCCACCACTGCGCCCTTGCAAAACGCGCGCGAGCCTCCTCCTCACCAAACTCAAGCGACGTCGAAGCCGCGAGCGAAAGCGTGACGGCAGCGCAGCGCGCATACAGGTCCGCCGGATCCACCTCGCGCTGGGCGAACAGACGCCACGCCTCCAGCACGGTTTCAGACTCCGGATAGGAGGCGCAGCGCTTGCCCGGCAGGAACTGGTCGAGGCGCGTGCGCCACGGTTCGGTCGGTTTCGCCTCAACCCAGCGCGACGGGGAGAGGAACGGAAGCACGGAGACGTGCGCGAGGAGGCACGCGTAATCATCGGCGCGAGTGCCCGGCCCGAGCGAGTCCAGGTCGAGCACGGTCGAGATTCTGCCGTCTTGCGTGAGCAGATTCGCTTCGAACAGGTCGCCGTGCGTCGGCACCAACTGCCCACCGGGGCTTAAAAGCCTGTCGATTGTGCGCACCAAACGCCGAGCGGCCGGCTCAAGATCGGGAAACGACGCCGAGAAGGCCGAAGCGTAGTGCTCGCGCCTGTCGGTCCACGTGCTGTGCCGCGGCAGCTGCGCGACCTCCCCCGGCAGATCATCCAGCACGCCCTTAATCTGCGGAAACATTTTCGCTGCCCGATGCGGCTCGCGCGAAATCAGGTTTGCAAGCGGCGTTCCCTCCCCGTGGCGTTGCACCACCACTCCCGGAGCTGCCACCTCCAACTCGCGCGCGTACGGGAAACTAGAGCCCTCCAGCGCGGCCAGTACATTGCGAAGCGCCTCCTCCCCCTCCGGGCGAAGCACCTTGATCCACGCGCGCGGAGTCTTCCCCTCACTCACGCGCACAACCGCGCGCCTCGTCGGCCGGTAAACAACCGTTTTAAGACGCGGATTCGAAAGACCGAGCTGAGCGCCAACCGCGTTTGCGTCACTCGCCCACGCGAGGCCGGGCAAAGCGGGGTCAAGCGGAAGAGTCCAGACACTAATCGGGATCGGATCCACCTCACCCGCCTCCGGCGCGATCGCCGCAGGATCCGCGCGAAGCGCCCTCGCCCTACCGCGAGCAACCTTCTCCGTCGACGCCACCGCCAACACCTGCACGCGCTGCCCACGCTTCTCCAAATTCACCCGATACACGGTCGAAACCCCCGCATTCGGGCGAGCATGCGTAGAAACCACACTCCACGAAGCGACCTCAAAGTCAGCCAAAAAACGGTAACCCGGAGCAAGAGAAGCCGGCGAAATAGCCGGAGCAGACTGCAATGCCGCGCGAATCAGCGGCAGCGCGCCCGTGCCCGTCATAAAACTCACAAGCCTACGATGAGGAATCACCCCCTAATACCACCACAAGGCTGGGAGTTTCTCTAAGTTTCGTGGAACACTTTAAACATGAAAGACCTAGCAGCCCTACCCAAAGCACATTTGCACCTGCACTTCACAGGCGCAATGCGGCCCGCGACCATGATCGAACTCGCGCAAAAACAAAGGGTCAGGCTGCCCGGGCACCTCCTCGAAACCGACCCCATGCGCGTACCCGCCGGCGCGCGCGGCTGGTTCCGCTTCCAACGCTCCTACGACTCCGCCCGCGCCCTCGTACGCACCGAAGAAGTGATGCGCCGCATCATCCGCGAAGCCGCCGAAGACGACGCCCGCGAAGGCTCCGTACGACTCGAAATACAGGTAGACCCCACCTCATACGCGCCCTGGGTCGGCGGACTCACGCCCGCACTCGAAATCGTGCTCGACGAAGCGCGGCTCGCAACCGCCGCCACCGGCGTTCAGGTAGCCGTCATCGTCGCCGCCTCCCGCATGAAACACCCACTCGACGCGCGCACCCTCGCCCGCCTCGCCAGCCAATACGCCGGCGACCAGCCCGGCGAAGTCGTCGCCTTCGGCCTCTCCAACGACGAAACCGCGGGCGACACCTCCCAATTCTCCCTCGCCTTCCGCATCGCGAGGCGCGCCGGACTCGCCGGAGTACCCCACGGCGGCGAACTCCTCGGCCCCGAACACGTGCGCGACGTCGTCACCCACCTAAAGCCCGCGCGCCTCGGACACGGCGTGCGCGCCTCCGAAGACCCCGAACTGCTCGCGCGCCTCGTCGACGCCGAAATCGCGTTCGAAGTGTGCCCCGCATCCAACGTCTCCCTCGGTGTCTTCCCCGACCTCGACCAAGTTCCGCTTCGCAAAATGTTCAACGCCGGCGCCACCATCGCACTTGGCGCCGACGACCCCCTCCTGTTCCGCTCACGCCTCCTCGACCAATACGAATTCGCCCGCAACGTTGGCTTCAGCGACGCCGAGCTCGCACAACTAGCCGCCAGCTCCATCGACGCCTCACTCGCCTCCCCCTCCAACAAGGCGAAATGGAAGCGCCAAATCCGCGCCTGGCTCGAAGCACCCGACAACGCGGAGCCCGCCGAGGCGAGCGAAGGCGAGAGCGCGCGATGAGCAAACGAGGCTACACCGTCAGCAACTCGCTGGTCTCCATCGGCGACGGCATGCGCGTGCGCGTACACCGCTACCGGCGCGACTTCATCGACCAACACGACCCGACATTCGTACTCGTACACGGCATCGGAGTCTCCTCCGAATACTTCCTCAAACTCGCCGAAAAACTCGTGCCCCACGGCGACGTCGTAGCCCTCGACCTGCCCGGCTTCGGCGACACAACCGCTCCCCCACACCCCCTCAGCATCGCCGGATTCGCCGCGTGCGTTCACCGCATCATGCGATTCGAAAAAGTCGACAACCCCGTCGTTCTCGGCCACTCCATGGGCGCGCAAGTCGTCACCGAACTCGCCGCGCGCGACCCCGAATGGGTGAACCGCATCCTCCTACTCGGCCCACCCGTCAACGCCCTCGAACGCACCACCATGCAAGCCGCAATGCGCTTCTTCCAATCCGCGGTCCACGAACCGTTCGAAGTAAGCCGCTTCGCAATCGGCGCATACATCGAATCGGGCCTCAAATGGTTCATGGAAACCCTGCCCGAAATGATCATGTACCCCGTCGGCGTGCGCCTCGCCGACGCCGGAGTGCGCACCGTACTCATGCGCGGCGAACACGACCACATCGCACCCCTCGAATGGCTCTTCGACCTCTCACTCGCCGTCCAAAGCACCACCGGGAAACCCGCGCCCATCATCGAAGTCGCCGGAGGGGCGCACTCCGTAATCGTCGCGCACGCCGACGAAGTGGCAGCCGCCCTCATCGACCTATCCACCAAGGAACCACTCGCGCGCAAACCACAGCCCGCGCTATCCGAGGAAGCACTAGCCGACCACTCCGACCTGTGGAGCGAACTGCGAGCACACCAAGTCGCCACTCCCCCGGCGTGGAAAGCAGTGCCACTCGCGGTATCCGACTACGCGCTCTCAGCCCTCCAGAAGGTACAAACCGAAGGCGTGCGCCACGGCCTGCGCACCGACATAGCCGACACCCTCCGCCTCGAAGGCGGGCCCATAGCCGTCGGCATCCCCGGAATCGTGGAGACCAGCGAACACCTCCACCTCGCAGGCGCCGCACTCCACCGCGCCGGCTGGGACGTGCGGTTCGTACCCGCCCTCGACACCATGAAAGGGCCCGGCCACCTCCTCACGCGCCGACTCGAAAACTACCTGGTGAGCAACAACCTGGAAGACGTCACGATTTTCGCCCACTCCAAAGGCGGGCTGATCGGCAAGGCGGCGATGGGAGGCCCGGAAGGCTGGCGCATTCGCGGCATGGTCTCGCTCGGCACGCCCTACACCGGCTCCCCGCTTGCAAACTTCGTGCCTCGCGGCCTCGGCGTCGCAGACCTGCGCCCCGACTCGCCCTACATTCACGACCAGTTCGAAGACGTGCGCGCAAACCCTCGCATCACGTCGATCGAGGCGAAATGGGACCAGCAGGTACCAACAGGCTCATGGCTGCCCGGCGCGCGCCTCGTCACCGCAAACATGTACGGCCACAACAACCTGCTCGCCTCCCCAATCGCGATAAACGTACTCGTCGAAGAGATGGAACGCTACCGGCCGTGACTACCACTGGCGGGTGCGAAGAGCGCTGGAGGCCGTAGATAAAGCCATCGGCTATGAGGGAAGCGACGGCGCCCAAAAAAAGAAGCGGGTTGAACCACGCAACCCGCTTCCAAACTCTCCCTATGCCTTAAGCTCGGGGAACTTCCACCCGACCGTCACCGGCTCCGGCACGAGCTCAACGCCCCACTTCTGCCACACGCCATCGCGAACCGCTACGGCAAGCTCGGCCATGTCGGCCATCGAAGCGCCTCCAAGATTCGTTAGAGCAAGCACGTGAGCCGACGACACCGCCGCCGCACTATCCGAACGCACCTTGAAGCCCCGGCCGAAACCAGCGTGATCGATCAGCCACGCAGCGGAAGTCTTCACAACTCCCTCATCAATCAAATCAGGAGTCGGCACGCTACCTGCGGGCGCGATCGCGCGCACGGGATAACGCGGAGCCTCGGCCGGCAACTTTTCAGCCTGGTCGAGCGACACAATCGGGTTAGTGAAGAACGAGCCGGTAGACCACGTGTTGCGGTTCGCGTCGGCAAGAACCATCGACTTCGAGCGGCGCAACTCCAGCACGGCCGCGCGCACATCACGCTGATCGGCGCGCTCACCAACCTTGACACCCAGCGTGTTCGCCAGCTGTCCGTAACCAATCGGTAGCGACAGGGAGGCGTGCGTGAACTGGAACTCCACCGTCAGCACAATCCAACGGCCCGTCGGCCCCCACAGGCGCCCCTCAGACAGGGACGGATCCATCGTCGAACGCTTCAAAATCGAAGTGCGGTAACCGAACTCCAGATCCGACAGGAACAGGGTGCGGCGCCTCTTCAGCAGACGGTCATACACGCGAATCGACGAAAGCGTGTCGGCAACCTCCTTGCCGTACGCACCCACGTTCTGCACCGGCGAAGCACCAACCGTGCCCGGAATACCAGACAGCGCCTCAACACCCGACCAGTCGTTCTCAACCGCGAGCGCAACAAACTCGTCCCACGCCATACCCGCATCGACGCGTACCACCACGCCGCCGCAGCCACTGTCGTGTTCGATCGTGTAGTTCGAGCGCATGTCGCGAACCACGAGGCCATCAAAATCCTCATCCGACACGAGCATGTTCGAACCGCCGCCGAGCAGAAGCACTGGCGTGCCCTCCTCATCGGCCGTGCGGATCGCCTCCACGATCTCGTCTTCGCTATACGCGGTTAGGAACTTAGAAGCGGTTCCACCGATGCCAAGCGTCGTCCAGTCGGCAAGCTTCTTTGAGGCGAAGTTGTACTGGCGGTTTGAGGCCACCGCCTCCACAGGCTCGGGGTTCTCGGTGCGCGGGAAGTAGCTGCAAGTATCCATAACGTCCTTTCCTTGCACCCAGTTTAATCTTCACGTGCCAGGCTGCCTACGGGCGCGGAGGGTGAAGTTCAGCGCTCGTCGATGTAGCGGGCGAGGTACAGCGAGATTAGGGCAGGGAGAATGATGAACCCGATTGCCTGCCGGTAGCCGACAAAGTTCGCGATGTAGCCGATGAGGGGCGGGCCGATTAGGAACGCGCCGTAGCCGATTGTGGAGAGCACGGAGATGCGTGCGGCCGTCATCTTCGGGTCGGTCGACAGAGCGGAGGCGGCGGTCGGGAAGCCGATCGACGCGCCGAAACCCCAGGCAATCACGCCCACGAGTGCGAGCCACACCCACGGCGACAGTGCGAGCAGGAACAGGCCACCGATCGCGATTACTAGGAAGACCTGCAGCATCGGGCGCGGCTGCCACCTGCGTTGCATTGAGGGCGTGAGGAGGCGAGCCATGGTGAGCACCGCGAGGAAGAACGCGAACGTTGCCGTCCCCTGCGCGTGGCTCACGTGGAAGCCGTCGACCATCGCAAGAGCGAGCCAGTCGTTCGCGGCGCCCTCCATCATGCCGGTGCCGATCACCATGAGGCCGATCATGACCGTACGCTTCTCCATCCACGCGGCCTTCGTCCGTTTCGTGTTGGAGGAGCCCGACTCGTCCCTAGAAATGTGCGCGATGATCTGTTGGGGAACGTACATGAGGCCGGCGATGAACATGACGACGATCGTTAGGCCAATGACGATCACGAGGTGGAGTTTCACACCCACGTTCAACATGATCATGAGCGCACCGAGGAGGGCGGCAGACACGGTTCCAATCGAGTAGGAGGCGTGCAGCCACGGCATGATGCGCCGGCGCGACAGCACTTCAACGTAGCCGCCGGCAATATTCATAGTCGTGTTCGCCATCGACGTACCGAGCTGGGAGATGAACAGGCCGAGCGCGAGCAGAGCAAGACTGTGCTGGTCGTACGTCGAAACCACGACCGTCATACCCGCTATCCAAAAGCCGTATCCAGCCCAAACGGTTAGGCGCGGCCCGAACCTGCCCGCTATCGGGCCGGCGGTCGGCAGAGCGATAACCGAGCCGATCGAGCCAAGCAGGAGGATGTTGCCCACGGATGCGGGAGACAGCTCGAACGCGTCACGAATCGTTGGAATACGAGACATGAATGAGGCGAACGTGAACCCCGCGAAGAAGAACATCAGAGCGGTTGCGATACCCGCCCTCTTGTAAATCGGTGAACTGGGATTTGGGATCTCCACAGTCATGCCTCCCCTCCAAATTGATCGGCCTACTTGGCTCCAACGAGTGTTTCAAAAAAGTTTTCGTACAAACTAAAAGAGCCCTCACAAAATGTGAGGACTCTAAAAACTCGAACTTAGCGAGTTTCGCGGTGCAGCGTAGAGGTGCGGCAACGCGGGCAGTACTTCATTAGTTCGAGACGATCCGGCGTGTTACGACGGTTCTTCTTCGTAATGTAGTTGCGCTCCTTGCACTCCGAGCAGGCCAGAGTAATCTTAGGGCGAACGTCAGAAGCTTTGCTAGCCATCCTTCTTACCTCTTTTCTATCTGCTCGGCGCTTCCAGTCTGGACAGGGCCGGTAGCGGGGGCGGGGCTCGAACCCGCGACCTCACGATTATGAGTCGTGCGCTCTCACCAACTGAGCTACCCCGCCGCAGGGGGTTTGCGCCACTACTGTGGCCACAAACAGAGCCCCGAAAGGGAATCGAACCCTTGACCTTCTCCTTACCATGGAGATGCTCTGCCGACTGAGCTATCGGGGCAACGCGTGCAACTTTACTCGATGTGTTCCCGCTAGGGCAACCCAACTTTCTGAGTCAGTTATCACACGGTCTTTCGACCTGTGGCGGAGGAGGGATTTGAACCCCCGAAGCGTATCGCGGCTGATTTACAGTCAGCTCCCTTTGGCCACTCGGGCACTCCGCCTTGTGTCGCAAGCCCTGGATTTTTTATCCCGTGCTTGGTGACGCCAAAGAAGATTATCAAACTTTGCGTCTGCAACGCCAATTCGATATGCCAATTTTCGCTGTTAGTGATGCATGTCCCAGAACCCGGGTTTTGCGGCGGCGAAAACTAGTAGCCGGCCATTCGCTCCAAACGCGCGATCCGCTCTTCCATCGGAGGGTGCGTGGAGAACAGATTTCGCACGCCAGAGCCTCTAAACGGGTTTGCGATCATCATTGCCGCGGTGGTTTCACGCGCGGGAGTGGGGTTAAGCGGGGCCATCGTGTTGCCGCGTTCGAGTTTGCGTAGCGCGGAGGCGAGTGCCAGCGGGTCGGCCGCAAGCTCTGCGCCGTCGTGGTCGGCGTCGAACTCGCGGGTCCTGGAGATTCCCATTTGGAGGAGGGTGGCTGCGAACGGGGCTACGAACACCATGAGGAGCGCGGCGATCGGGTTGCCGCCCTCGCGGTCGCGGCCGCCAAAGAAGAATGCGAACTGTGCGAGCGACGTGATGATGGAGGCCATCCCTGCCGCGATCGTGGAGGTCAGGATGTCTCGGTTGTACACGTGCATGAGTTCGTGGCCGAGTACCGCGCGAAGTTCGCGCTCATCCAGCAGTTGCAGGATCCCCTGCGTGTAGCACACGGCCGCATTCTGCGGGTTGCGGCCCGTTGCGAACGCGTTCGGGGTTGGTGAAGGCGAGATGAACAGGCGCGGCTCCGGCTGGCCGGCGCGAGCCGCTAGCTCCGACACCATAGCGTGCAGTTGCGGCGCCTCCTCCCTGGAGACGGGAACGGCACCCATCGAACGAAGCGCGAGCTTGTCTGAGTTCCAGTACGTGTACAGGTTCATGCCAAGACCGACCGCAATCGACAGGTACAGCCAGAACATGGAGCCCGTACCCCGGGCAATACCCCAACCGATCAGTACGGTTAGACCCCACATTGCCGCGAGTAGACCCGCAGTCTTCAGCGCGTTATTCATTCATCGCCCCTATGTAGCAACTTAAGAAATCTTCGGTTCCCAAAACGATAGGAACCAATTCTGAATATTTCCTTAACCCCTGCTGAAGGCTTCCGTAAATGCTCATGAAAAAAGGAGCGGGGACGCGAACTGTCCCCGCTCCTTCTCACTCACTCGTCCGGCGTGCCGACCAAATCCAAGCCTTCAATGCTTTCGCCGCGAGAAATCCTGGTCATAACCTCTCGGGAGGGTACCTTCACGCGCTCGCGCATTCCGCGACCGCCAACAACCTCACCGAACTGCTCGCCGAGCCTCTGCTCGTACTCGTCGAGGAGTTCCCAGCCGTGCCACTGGGTGAAGCGCACGCCGCGCTCCTCGAGTAGCTCGATCATCGCCTCGTGGCCAACAGCTTCCGTGCCCGCGTGGAGCTTGCCCGCCTCCGCGTCTTCAACGAGGTTCGCAATGGTTTCCTGCGCGTCCGACTTCGTGGAGCCAATCAGGCCAACGGGGCCGCGCTTAACCCAACCGGTTGCGTAAATGCCGGTGAGGGGTTCTCCGTCCTCACCGATAACGCGCCCTGCAACGTTCGGGATCACGCCACGCTTTTCGTCGAACGGAACACCGTCGATCGGGCTGGAGAAGTAGCCAACAGCGCGGTAGACAGCCTGAACCGGCGTGTCGATGAACTCGCCCGTACCGTGTACGGAGCCGTCCCCGTTGAGGGCAGTGCGCTCGGTGCGGATTGCACGAACGTTGCCTTCCTCATCGGCGAGGATCTCGCTTGGCGAGTGGAACATGTGGATGTGGATGCGACGGCTTGCCGTGTGCTCGTCTTGCATCGCGTAGTTCGTGAGAGTCTTCACAACCTGCTTCGTCTGGTTCGACGAGCGGATGGCTTCCTCCGAGCCTTCGTCGAAGTCGAAGTCTTCCTCGTACACGATCACGTCAACGTCGGGCTGCTTGCCAAGCTCGCGAAGCTCCAGCGGCGTGAACTTCATTTGCGCGGGGCCGCGGCGGCCGAACACGTGCACGTCCGTAACCGGGTTCTTCGAAAGCCCCTCGTAGACGTTCTCCGCGATTTCGGTTACCAGCATGTCGTCAGCGTGCTTTGCGAGCACACGCGCAACGTCGAGCGCCACGTTACCTGCGCCGATAACCGCGATCTCCTTTGCTTCGAGCGGCCACTCGCGCGGGTAGTCCGGGTGGGAGTCGTACCAGTAGACGAACTTCGAAGCACCGTACACCTGCGGAAGGTCTGCTCCCGGAATGTTGAACGGCTTATCCCGGTCCGAACCCGTCGCGAAAATCACGGCGTCGTAGTGATCCTGCAAGTCCTCAACCGTCACATCTTTACCGACGTGAACATTTCCGAGGAGGCGAATATCGCCGCGTTGCAGAATCTTGTAAAGGGCTACGATGATCTGCTTGATGCGCGGGTGGTCTGGAGCCACGCCGTAGCGAACCAAGCCGTAGGGAGCGGGTAGCTGCTCGAACAGGTCGATCGCCACATTTAGGCCAGATTTCGACAGAATATCGGAGGCGTAAATTCCGGCAGGCCCGGCACCGATCACGGCAACACTCAATGGACGTGAAGAGCTCACTCGAATTACCTCGATCCTAAAATAAATAATGCAACTTACAGTTTACGAAAATAGAGATCCAGATTTCCACCGGATTTCCTTCACAAACCGCGAGGATACGCCACTTTCGGCAAATTAGCACATGAAAACGCCCCCAAAAAGGGGGCGCTTTCGTTGTAGCTTTAGGCCATTCGGTCTACGGCCATGTGCGCAAACTGGACGAGCGCTTCCTTGACCGCCGAGTCTGGGAGGGGTTCGAGCGCGCTCAGCGCGTACTCCGCCCACTCCTGTGCCTTCTCGCGCGTCTCACCTAGAACCTCGTGGTTCTTCAAGCGTTCTACGACGGAGGCGAGCATTTCCGGGTCGGTGAGGTCTGCCTCGTCGATGTCGCGTAGCAGCTGGGCTCCGTGCTCGTCGAGCTGGCCTGCCGCGCCTCGTTCGCGCAGGAGGAGAACTGGCATGGTGGCGACACCTTCGACGAGGTCGGTGCCTGCGCTCTTGCCCGTGAGCTCCTCGCTGGACGCGAAGTCGATCACGTCGTCGGCGATCTGGAATGCCACGCCAATACGTTCACCGAAGTCACGAACAGCGGCGGCTTCCTCCTCGCTCGCTCCGCCGATCCAAGCACCAAACAGTGCGGCGGCGTTGATGAGCGAGCCAGTCTTGTCTGCGAGTACCTGGATGTAGAACTCGACCGGGTCCGCGTCGTGCGGGCCGAACGTTTCGTGAAGCTGGCCCATGCATAGGCGCTCGAAGGTTTCCGAGTGGTAGCGGATCAGCTTCGGGTCGAGGCCCGACAGGAGCCCGGAGGCCCTGGCGAACAGGACGTCGCCGGCGAGGATTGCGCGGTTGTTCCCCCACTGCAACTGGGCGGCGGTCACTCCCCTACGCTGCGGCGCTGAGTCCATGACGTCGTCGTGGTACAGCGTTGCAAGGTGGGTGAGCTCTACTACCGTTGCCGCGGCGATGGCGTCGTCGGATGCGGCCTCGCCGGGCTTGCCGAGCTGGGTGCATAGCAGGGTGAGGAGCGGGCGTAGTCTCTTGCCTCCCGCCTTGGAGAGGTGAGAGAGCAGTTCGTCAATAAGGTCATCCGACCCCTGCACCGAGTCGGTGAGCATGCTCTCGACTCGGGCGAGGTCGGATAACAGAAGCTCTTCTAGAGCGTCTTGCGATAGGTTCTTCATCGAATCGGTCACGGTAGAAATACAACCACATTCGCGAGCGCATCGAGAATCGGCTGCGGGAACACGCCGAGGAAGATCGTCGAAAGCGCTGCGATTACAACTGCAATAGACGTGTATCCCTCGGACTTCACGACCACGGTGTTCTCGCTAGGTTCGGTGAAGAACATGAGAACGACGAGGCGGAAGTAGTAGAACGCGGTGATGGCGGAGGCGACTAGCGCGACGATGACGAGGCCGGGGTAGCCGGCTTCGATGCCATCTGCGAACACAAGGAACTTGCCGATGAATCCGGAGGTTAGCGGGATGCCCGCGAACGACAGGAGGAAGATCAGCATTGCGCCGGCCGCGACGGGCGACTTACGTCCCAGGCCTGCCCACTTGGAGATCTCCGTGGCTTCGCCGGTGATGTTCGCGTTTTCGTCCGCGTTGCGTACGAGTGCGATCACGCCGAACGCGCCAACCGTGGCGATACCGTAGCCGAGCAGGTAGAACAGCACGGAGCTTGCGGTGGTTTCAGTTGCGGCGAGAACACCGATGAGTACGAAGCCGGCGTGTGCGATCGAGGAGTAAGCGAGGAGTCGCTTGACGTCCGTTTGTACGAGGCCGACGAACGTACCGATTGCGATCGTGAGGCCGGCGACAACCGCGAGAATCCAGATGAGGTCCCACTCGAGGCGAACACCGATCGTCAGGTAGATGCGAACCATTGCGGCGAACGCGGCGATCTTCACTGCGGCTGCCATGAAGCCGGTGATCGGCGTCGGAGCGCCCTGGTAGACGTCGGGCGTCCACGCGTGGAACGGTGCGGCACCAACCTTGAACAGGAGGCCGACCATCAGCATGAACACGCCTACGATGAGCATCCAGTCCATGCCCGCAACGAACGGGATGGTGACCGAGATTTCGCTTAGTACAACCGAGCCGGAGACGCCGTAGAGCAGGGCGCTACCCATGAGGAGGAACGCCGATGCGAACGCGCCGAGGAGGAAGTACTTGAGGGATGCTTCCTGCGACAGCTGGCGGCGACGGCGTGCCGTTGCAACCAGGATGTACAGGGGCAGGGAGATGAGTTCGAGGGCGACGAACAGCGCGATTAGCGTGTTCGCACCGGGGAACACCATCATGCCGCCGAGGGAGAACAGCACGAGCGGGAAGATTTCCGAACGCTGGTATCCCTTCGCGATCGAGAGGTCTTCCTTGGAGGAGCCCGGACGATCCGAGGGCTGAGCTGCGAACATGCCGTCGCCGAGCTCGGAGCGGTCTGCGATCACGAGGAGTGCGAGGAACGCGATGACGAGCAGGATTGCCTGCGTGGTTAGCGTGAGCGTGTCCTCAATGAACTCACTGTGTGCGAGAGGCTCCGACACGACCGCCGTCCAGCGCGCGATCACTGCGACGAACGCAACGACTACGGCGAGGATCGACAGCAGGATTTGAATACCGCGGCGAGCCTTGTGGGGAACGAACGCCTCCACTAGTACACCGAGCACTGCCGCTCCAATGACGATTAGCATCGGGGAAAGCGACATCCAGGGGATCGAAGGTGCTTGGGTTACGAGTTCCATTAGTTGTTGCTCCCTTCCACGACATCCAGTTGCACGGATGCGCCGAGGTTTTGATCCGTAACCGCTGCGGCGCTGTACTGCTCAAACGCGGTTTGCGCAACAGGGTTTAGTGCATCGACGAGCGGTGCGGACCAGATGCCAAGCACGACCATTGCGACAAGGAGCGGCGCGATGACGCTCTTTTCACGCATGTTCATGTCTTCGAACTTCTGGTTCTTTGCGGGCGGGCCGGTGAAGATCGCCTGGTAGGGAATCAGCAGGTACAGGGCGGCTAGTACGACGCCGAGAACTGCGAATACCGCTGCGAGCGGGCTCACCTTCCAGGTGCCCATGAGCACGAGGAACTCCGGTACGAATCCGGACAGGCCAGGTAGTGCTACCGACGCGAGGCCGGAGATTAGCCAGGTGCCTGCGATCACGGGAACTACGCGCTGCATACCGCGGTAGGCCGGGATTTCGCGGGTGCCACCGCGTTCGGTGAGGAATCCGGAGATGAGGAACATCGCCGCAATCGAGACACCGTGGGCGACCATGTAGAACATGGCGCCGACGAGGGCGATGTGCGAGCCGATGTAGATGCCGAGCACCATGAAGCCGAAGTGCGACACCGAGGTGAACGACACGAGGCGCATGATGTCTTTCTGGCCGATGGCTGCGAGGCCGCCGTACAGGATCGAGATAACCGCGAGGGCGATGATGACGGGCGCTGCCTTCACCGAAGCGTTCGGGAAGAGCGGGAGCGCGAGCATGATCATTCCGTACGTGCCGATCTTGTCGAGTACGCCAACGAGGAGTACCGAGGTGCCCGGCCTTGCCGCGGCCGCCGTGTCGGGCAGCCAGGTGTGCACCGGAACCATCGGCGCCTTGATCGCAAACGCGATGAAGAACGAGATGAATAGCCACATCTCAACGTTTGCGGGCAAAGCGACGGTCGAGAGGTGTTCCACGAGGAACGCCTTCGGGCTGCGGTCGGAGTAGACCCACAGGCCGATCACGCCGGCTAGCATGATGAGGCCACCGAACAGCGAGTAGAGCAAGAACTTGAGCGCTGCCGCGCGGGAGTTCTTGCCGCCGAAGCGGCCGATCATGAAGTACAGCGGAATCAGCATTGCTTCGAACGCGATGTAGAACAGTACGACGTCGCGGGCTGCGAAGATCAGCACCATGAAGCCCTCAAGGATGAGGATGAGTGCCATGTACATGCCCGAGTTGCGGGCCGCGTCGCGCTTGCCGGAATCCTCACGCCATCCAGCGATGAGGACGATCGGCACGAGGGCGAGAGCCAGGAGGATCATCGCCATCGCGAGCTGGTTTACGCCAAGGCCCCACGAAACGCCGATGCGGGGAATCCACTCGCGGGTTTCAGCTAGCTGGTAGGCGCTTTGGGCCGTCCAGTCCATCGTGGTGGCGGCCGTGATGCCGATCATCAGCTCGAGTAGAGACACGATGAGGGCGATCGGGCGGCCGAGGAGGCGCAGGGGCGCGACCGTTGCCACGAGTAGGCCTACGACTGCCGGTAGGGCAATCAGGATTGACAGCCACGGGACTGAAGCTGCCGAGATAACTTGCATTTCCATCAGTTTCCTCCGCTTACCGTGTTGCCAAGATGACGACGAGTGCCAAGACCACGCCACCTGTCACATAGCCTGCGTACGAGCGGACGTAGCCGGTTTGTGCGATCGACACGAAGCGTCCGATTGTGCGGGCCAGCTTGGCCAGGCCGCGCACGATTCCATCGACGACCGAGCGGTCCGCATCGGTTACGCCCTTCATCAGCATCATGCCGGGAGCCATGAAGAGGCCCTCGTTGATTTGATCCTGGTAGAGGTCGTTGCGGGCCGCGTGAGTGAGGGCATTTCCGGCGGGAACTGCCTGCGGCACTTCGTCACGGCCGTACTTGAGCCAGGCGAAGCCTGCGCCGACGAGCACGAGCACGAGTACGAGCACCTGGATCACGGGAACCGGTAGTACGGGCTCAGCGTGTTCTGCGACGCCGGTGACCGGCTCGAGCCAGGTGACGAACGTGGAGTTGATCGTGAGGAGTCCACCGATGAATACCGCGCCGATGGCGAGGATGATCATCGGGACCGTCATGAGCGGCGAGGATTCGTGCGGCTGAATCGGCTCACCCGTCTTCGTGGTGGTCCAGCGGGCCTTGCCGTGGAACGTCATGAAGAACAGGCGCGACATGTAGAACGCCGTGATACCAGCGCCAACGAGGGCGACGGTTCCGAAGATCCAGCCGGGCCAGGTTGCCTCAATGTTGCCGAAGTGGTTTGCGGCGAACGCTGTCTCGATTAGCGGGTCCTTCGACCAGAAGCCCGAGAACGGGGGTACGCCGAGGATCGCCAGCCAGCCCATCATGAAGGTGAGCCACGTGATCTTCATCGGGCCCTTCAGGGCGCCGAAGTTGCGCATGTTCACCTGGTCGTCCATGCCGTGCATGATCGAGCCGGCTCCAAGGAACATGAGGGCCTTGAAGAAGCCGTGGGTGAACAGGTGGAAGATCGCGAAGACCCAGCCGATCGGGCCGAGGCCCGCGCCGAGCATCATGTAGCCGATTTGCGACATTGTGGAGGCGGCGAGCACCTTCTTGATGTCGTCCTTCGCGGTACCGACGATCGCTCCGAAGAGGAGGGTGATCGCGCCGACGATTGCTACAACGGTTGCGGCGATCGGGGCCTGCAGGTAGATCGCGCCGGAGCGGACGATCAGGTAGACACCCGCGGTAACCATTGTTGCCGCGTGGATGAGGGCCGAGACCGGGGTCGGGCCGGCCATTGCGTCGCCGAGCCATGCCTGCAACGGGAACTGTGCAGACTTACCGGTTGCGGCGAGGAGTAGGAACAGGCCGATCAGGGTTGCGGTGCCCTGCGAGGCGCCCTCAATCTGTGCGCTGACCGTGCGGAAGTCGACCGAGCTGAACTGTGCGACCATGACCATCATGGCGGCGAGTAGGCCCATGTCGCCCACGCGGTTCATTACGAATGCCTTCTTCGCTGCGGTCGCGTATTCGGGAACGAAGTTCCAGAATCCGATGAGGAGGTAGGAGGCGAGGCCTACACCTTCCCAGCCGACGAAGAGGATCGCGTAGGAGTTGCCGAGCACGAGGGTGAGCATCGCCGCGATGAAGAAGTTCAGGTAGGCGAAGAACCTGCGTCGGTCGCTGTCGTGCTCCATGTACGCGACGGCGTATACGTGGATGAGGGAGCCGACGAAGGTGACCAGCATGACGAAGGTCATCGACAGCGGATCCATGAGGAGCCCGAAGTTGACGGTGAAGTCGCCTGCCGGAATCCATTCGAAGAGGTTCAGCTCTTGTGCTCGGCTAGACGGCTCGAGGTTCAGTAGCTGAAGCAGGATGATGAAGCCAACTGCGAACGAAGACCAGGATGCGATTACCGCAAGCCAGTGGCCCCAACGGTCGGCTACGCGGCCGAGCAGTAGTAGGGCGATCGACACTGCGAGCGGGATCGCGATCATCAGCCAGCCAAACGTTGCCGCGCCTGCGGCCCACGCTTCGGCGGGTTGCGCGGGAAGAAGCATTGAGTATGTCACCTTTCCTCCCTTAGTTCTTCAGTAGGTTGACTTCGTCGACCGAGGTGGTGCGACGCGATCGGAAGATCGACACGATGATTGCGAGGCCGACTACGACCTCGGCTGCGGCTACAACCATGACGAAGAACGCCATGACTTGGCCGGTGAAGTCACCGTGAATACGGGCAAAAGTAATGAGCGTGAGGTTCGCGGAGTTGAGCATGAGTTCCACGCCCATGAGCGAAATGATCGCGGAGCGGCGGACCATCACGACGGCGGCGCCGATCGCGAAGAGGACCATCGCCAAGATGATGTAGTACGAGATGCTCACTCTTCGACCTCCTTTGCTTCCTGTTCGGCAGACTCGATTTCGGGGAGGGCCTCGTACTGGACGAGACCGTCGGGCGCGGAGGCGCCAGCCATACCCCAGGAGCCGGACTGCTTGACGTTCTTCGTTGCCTTGACACCGTGGTACGGGTTTGCAACGTCTTTGCCGAGCGCCTGCTGGCTGAACGTGCGTGCGAGCTCCGGGTCGAGTGAGCCGAGCGCGCGGTCGAGGCCGCGAACGCGGATGACGCGCGGGATCGAGTCTTCAACGGGCTTGTGGGTTTCACCCGAGACAGCGCCGATGTCGAATGCGGTGGAGCCCGCGTAAACACCGGGAGCGGTGTGCTGGCCGACGTGGCGGCCGGTCTGCGCGTAGGCTGCCATCTTCGCCTCAACAATGTGCCTTTGCGTGCGCTTGGGCGTGAGGCGGTCTCCGTGAGTGAGAAGTACAGCGCCAACTGCAGCGGTGATGAGGAGGGCGCCCGCGAGTTCCATGGAGAACCAGAAGTTGGAGAACAGCGCGAGTGCGAGGTTCTCGATGGGCGCGTTGGAGTAGGGGTCTACGCCGAACTCTGAAACGGCCGGGAGGTTGGTGTTCCACACGACCCACGAGAGGGTGAAGGCAACCAGGCCTGAACCGACGATCGCCCAGACGATGTTTGTGCGCGTCTGGTTGAAGTAGTTGTCGGTTGCCTGCAGGCCGATCATCATGAGTACGAACAGGAAGAGCATCATGATTGCGCCGGTGTAGACAACCACCTGAACGACACCCATGAAGGGCGCTCCCTGCGCGAAGTAGAGAACTGAGAGGCCGAGCATTACGGTCACCATAGAAATCGCCGAGTAGGCGGCTTTCTTGAAGAACAGGACGCCGAGTGCGCCTGCAATCATGATGACCGCGGTGATCCAGAACAGTACCGTCTCTCCGGTGCTGATCGCTGCTACGCCCGCGTCTACTGGGATCGGATTCACTTACTCTCGCCCCCTTCGTCTTCCGAGTTAACGAGAGTCATTTCGTTCTTTTCTGCAGCTTTTGCAGCTGCCTCGAGGGTGGGGTCGTCGGGGCGACGAGCGCGCACCCACTCAACCTGCTCCTTGGTTGGGCCGGTCACGGCGCCGCGGTAGTAGTCGCCGTCGGTTAGGCCGGCAACCATTGGGTGCGGTGCTGCGAGCATGCCCTCCTCCATGGGAGCGAGGATCTGGTCTTTTTCGAAGATGAGGTCGCGGCGGTGGTAGTCGGCGAGCTCGAAGTCGTTGCCCATCGTGAGGGCGCGAGTCGGGCATGCCTCAATGCACAGGCCGCAGAAGATGCAGCGCAGGTAGTTGACCTGGTACACGCGTCCGTAGCGTTCACCGGGAGCGTACTGTTCTTCCGGCGTGTTGTTGGCCGCTTCGACGAGGATCGCGTCTGCGGGGCAAGCCCACGCGCAAAGCTCACAGCCGATGCACTTTTCGAGGCCGTCAGCGTAGCGGTTCAGCTGGTGGCGGCCGTGGAAGCGCGGCTCTACGAACGGGCCTTCGAACGGGTACTGTTCCGTCACGACGGGGCGGAACATGGATGAAATCGTTACGCCGAAGCCGGCTACGGGAGCAAAGAGGTTGCCCCAGAAGCCCTTCGGGTCGTGCTCGTAGAGCATTTCGTCTTTCTTATCACTCATCGCTAGCGTCCTTCCCCTCTGTTGCGAGTACGGTGGCTGCGACCGGCTTGCGTCCCGCCCTCGGCGAAGGCGGTAGTTCCTGGCCGGGCATGGGCGGTACCGGGTAGCCGCCGGCGAACGCGTCGAATTCTCTCGAAGGTTCAACCTCGGGCTCCGGTGAGTCGAAGAGCCACAGGAGAATCATGATGACGAGGAATACTGCAACGATTCCGCCCGTGATTACGAGTAGCGAGTCGGTGACCCACATGCGCACGCCCTGCAGGGTTGCTACAAGTACGAGCCACACGAGGGAGGTGGGGATGAGGATCTTCCAGCCGAGCTTCATGAACTGGTCGTAGCGGAAACGCAGGAGCGTACCGCGGATCCAGACCATGGTGAAGAAGAACAGCCACATCTTGAGGGTGAACCACAGCATGCCCCACCAGCCGCCGTTGAAGTCGATCCACGGGATGAGCGACAGGCCAAACGGAGCGTGCCAGCCGCCGAGGAACACCGTGGTTGCGACCGCGGAAACGTTGAACATGTTGATGTACTCAGACAGGTAGTACCAGCCAAACTTCATCGACGAGTATTCCGTCATGTGCCCTGCAACGAGTTCGCCTTCAGCTTCGGGAAGGTCGAACGGGAGGCGGTTTACCTCACCGACCATCGAAATGTAGTAGACGATGAATGCGGGTAGGAGGGCGAAGCCCCACCACACGCGTTCTTGCGCGCCAACGATTTGGGAGGTCGACATGGAGCCGGCTACGAGGAACACAGAGACGAGCGACAGGCCCATGGAGAGTTCGTAGGAAATCACCTGGGCGGCCGCGCGAACCGAGCCGAGTAGCGGGAGGGTCGAACGGGTGGACCAGCCGCCAAGAACCGTGCCGTACAGGCCGAGCGACGTGATCGCGAGAATGTAGAGAACCGCGATCGGCATGTCGGCGAGCTGGAGCGGCGTGGAGCGGCCGAACAGGTTCACGTTCGGGCCCATGGGGATTACCGCGAAGACCATGAAGGCGGAGAATGCGGAGATGGCCGGGGCGAGGAAGTAGATGAACTTCTCTGCCTTATCCGTCCAAATGTCCTCCTTGAACAGGAGCTTCACGGCGTCTGCGAACGCTTGGAATAGGCCGAGGGGGCCTACCACGTTCGGGCCGGGACGCGTTTGCATGCGGCCGAGGCCGCGCCTTTCAACCCAGAGCGCCATGATAACTGAGGCAATGAGGAACAAGACGATGAACAGGGCCTTGATTAGGCTCAGCCACCACGTTTCTTCACTGAAGTCAGCCGGCGCGGTTGTCGGTGGAGCAAACGGCGCGAGAGTAAGCGCAAGAGAACTCACCGGTTCACCTCCGTATTGGCTGCGATGGATACAACGGAACCAGTTTTGGCACCGAGAGTTTCGTGTACGTGCGATCCTGCGGAGCACTCGGGTAGCCAGACCACGTCGTCGGGCAGGTCAGTTTCGACGACGGGGAGCGTGATCGTGCCACGCTCGGTGGATACGTCGACGAGGCTTCCTTCGCTCACGTTGATCGAGTTCATGGTTGCGCCGGACATGCGGGCAACGGATCGGCGTGCGGTTCCTGCAAGCTCGGGCGCGAAGTCCTGCATGCGGCCTTCGTCGAGCATCGGCTTGTGGGTTGCGAGCACTGCGTTTCCTGCGCCGGGGGCGGTGATCGGTTCGGGCGAGATTGCCGGAGCGTCGATGCGCACGCCGTCCCAGTTCATGAGCTCGTTGATCTCCGCGTGAGTTTCCTTGAGCGTTGCAACGCCAAGGTCTACTCCCATTACCTTTGCGAGGCGCTGGAGCACTTCGCGGTCGGAGAGTGCGCGGGTGGAGAGCGCCTGGCCGAAGGGGCGTAGGCGGCCTTCCCAGTTGATGAACGTACCGTTCTTTTCCGCGAATGCGGCGACCGGGAATACGACGTCAGCCATTTCGGTGAGGTCGGTGCGACGCACCTCGAGGGATACGACGAAGCCGGCCTGCTTGACAGCGGTCTTCAGCATTTCGGGGTCGAACACGTCGCGCGAGTCGATACCACCGAGGATCATCGCGGTGCGCGCTTCAGCAACCGAGTCCTTGATGATGTTCGTGGTGCAGCGGCCGGGCTCTGCCGGAACCTTCGCACCCCACACTGCCTCAAGGTCGATGCGGGCGTCGGGGTCGATTACGGAGCGGCCAAACGGCAGGAGGTTCGGGCTAAGACCCATCTCGAAGCCGCCGCGCTCGCCTGCCCTGCGCGGAATCCACGCAATGCGTGCGCCCGTGCGAGCGGCGAGGCTTGCAACCGCGGTGTAAATACCGGAGGTGCGAACCGCGCGCTCACCCACGAGGATTACGCCGCCGGCGAGTTCCTCGGCAAGCTCTCCGCTGATCGCGTCGAGAACCTCGGGCTCGGTGCCCGGGGCTGCGCGAAGCAGGTCAGCGCGCATCTTGCGGGTCGAAGGCGTGGTGAACGGGGCGACGACCGAAACCTTAACGGTTCCGGCGAGCACACCCTTGCGAAGGCGTAGGAACACGGAGCCGATTTCGTCCTCAGCCTCAAGGCCGACGAGGAGCACGCGACCCGCCTTCTCAAGCTGCTTGTAAGTTACGCCAAGGCCGGTGCCGGCAACGTAGGCGCCGATGAACTTCGTTTCTTCCATCGACGTGATGCGGTTGCGCTGGTCGATCTGGTTCGTGTTCATCACGAGACGAGCGAACTTCGACCACGCGTAAGCGTCTTCAACAGTGAGGCGACCACCCGGCATTAGCACGCCGCTTGCGGTTTCCTGAGCCTTCTTCAAGCCCTCCGCCGCACGGTCGAACGCGTCCGCCCAAGAGGTCGGAACTAGCTCGCCATCTTCGCGCACGAGCGGCATCGTGAGGCGATCATCGCCGTTTGCCCAGCCGTTTGCGAAGCGATCCTTGTCGGTGATCCACTCTTCGTTTACCTCAGCGTCTTCACCTGCGAGCACGCGAACAACCTCACCGCGACGAATGTCGATGCGGGTTGCGGAGCCGGAGGCGTCGTGCGGGGTTACCGACGGCGTGGAGACGAGGTCGAACGGGCGACCGCGGAAACGGTAAGAAGCGGAAGTTAGAGCACCAACCGGGCAGATCTGAATCGTGTTGCCCGAGAAGTACGAGGCGAACGGGCGGCCGGAGGTGTCTGCCTCGGCTTCGCCAATCGGGCCGGCGTTCATGCCGGTTGCGAAACCGGGGTTGCCGTACGGGCCTGCAAGCCCCTCAACGGGAACCATGCCCTCGGCCGTCTCATCGTGGAAGTCCAGCACCTGCGTGTCGAACGTACCGATCTGCTCACCCATGAACTTGTGCTCATCGGTCGGGGACGAACCGCCTCCTCGACCCTGAAGGTCGATGAACGGGTCGCCCGCAATCTCCTTAGAGAAGCGCACGCAACGCTGGCACAGGATGCAGCGGTCGCGGTCAAGCATGATCTGAGTGGAGAGGCGGATCGGCTTCGGGAACACGCGCTTCGCGTCGTCGAAACGCGAAACCTCGCGGCCTTCACTCATCGCCTGGTTCTGCAGCGGGCACTCGCCGCCCTTGTCACAGATCGGGCAGTCCAGAGGGTGGTTGATCAGGAGGAACTCCATGATCCCCTTCTGTGCCTTCTGCGCAACCTCGGAAGTGCGCTGCGTATTGACGATCATGCCTTCCATGACCGTCATCGTGCACGAAGTTTGAGGCTTCGGGAACGGGCGAACATTACCGGAACGATCCGGGGCGGCCACCTCGACGAGGCACTGGCGGCAAGCACCGACAGGCTTTAGGAGCGGGTGGTCACAAAAACGCGGAATACGGATGCCGGCCTGCTCGGCGGCGCGGATAATCAGCGTGCCCTTCGGGACAGTGACCTCCGTGTCGTCAATAGTGAGAGTTACCAACTCTTCACTCATCGGGCACCTCCTTTAGCAAATACGGCGGACGCTTCATACGGGAACAGCTCGCGTGCGGGCGTGGTCATGCCAGCCTCGAACTCCTCGCGGAAACGCGCGATACCAGACTGGACGGGAGTTGCCGAAGCATCACCGAGCGCGCAGAACGAGCGGCCCGCAATGTTTCCGGAAATCTCAAGCAACTTATCTACGTCGCCGGGCAGGCCGCGGCCAGCCTCGAGACGAAGCAGGATCTGTTTCATCCAGTACGTGCCCTCGCGACACGGGGTGCACTTACCGCACGATTCGTGCTGGTAGAACTCCGTCCAGCGGGTGACTACGCGAACAACCGAAGTGGTCTCGTCAAACACTTGAAGCGCGCGGGTTGCAAGCATCGAACCCGCTGCACCGACCGACTCGTAGTCGAGGGGAACGTCCAGCTCCTCTTCGGTGAAGATCGGCGTGGAGGAACCACCCGGAGTCCAGAACTTCAGCTTGTGGCCTTCGCGAATGCCGCCGGCCATCTCAAGAAGCTCACGCATCGTGATGCCGAACGGGGCTTCGAACTGGCCGGGGTTCTTCACGTGGCCAGAGATCGAAAACATGCCGTGGCCGGCAGACTTCTCGGTGCCCATCGCGTTGAACCAGCCGTCCTCGTGCTGGAAAATGCCGGCAACCTGAGAGATCGACTCAACGTTGTTCACAACCGTCGGGCGGGCGTAGAGGCCCTCAACCGCGGGGAACGGGGGCTTTAGACGCGGGTGACCGCGGCGGCCCTCAAGCGAATCAAGTAGCGCGGTTTCCTCACCGCAAATGTAGGCGCCAGCACCGGCGTGAGCCGTGATGCGCAAGTTGAAGTCACCGTTCGGGCCAAGGCCCTCACCTAGGATTCCAGCTTCCTCAGCTTCGCGCACAGCCGCTAGGAGGCGACGGTAAACGTGCGCAACCTCGCCGCGCAGGTAGATGAACGCGTGCTCGCAGCGGATCGCGCGAGCCGTGATCGCCATGCCCTCAATGAGGACGTGCGGGTTCGCCATGAGAAGCGGAATGTCTTTACAGGTACCCGGCTCCGACTCGTCAGCATTCACAACGAGGTAACGCGGCTTGCCATCGTCGGGAGGCAGGAACGACCACTTAAGACCCGTCGGGAAGCCAGCACCACCACGACCGCGCAGGCCCGAAGCCTTAACGGTGTTCGTGATTTCGGCGGGCTCCATTTGGAGTGCGCGCTCAAGACCCTTGTAGCCACCGCGCTTGCGGTAAGACTCGAGCGTCCAAGAGCGCTCCTCATCCCAGCCACGCGACAAAATCGGCGTCAGCGTGCCCGGCTTCGAGAACGTTACGTCGCTCACTTGGTGCCCTCCTTGTCTTCATCGGTAACCGGCGGACGTTCAGCGGACGAATGCTCGCCGCCCACCTCCACAGCCGGCTCAGCCGGCGCGGAACCCGTCGGGGTCGGGTAAGTCCAGCCCTTCTCCTGCGCAATCTTCAAACCGCGCAGCGAAGGCTCACCGGCAGCCGGACCCTCATTCACGAGACCATCTTCAAAACCGGCGAGGAGGCGGGAAGTTTCCTTAAACGTGGGAACCTGCTCGGGGCCGCGGGTTGCCTTAACCGGGCGGCCAGACGTGAGGTCGTCAACGAGAGCGAGCGTGGATTCGGGCGTCTGGTTGTCGAAGAACTCCCAGTTCACCATCACAACCGGCGCGTAGTCGCACGCCGCGTTGCACTCGAGGCGCTCGAGCGTGATCTTGCCGTCAGCCGTCGTCTCATCGTGGCCAACACCGAGGTGGCCAGACACGGCCTCCCAAATCTGGTCGCCACCCATCACCGCGCACAGCGCGTTTGTGCACACGCCCACGTTGTACTCGCCGTTCGGGTGACGCTTGTACTGCGTGTAGAACGTTGCAACCGCGGAAACCTCTGGGCGGGTTAGGCCAAGAGTGTCGGCGCAGAACTTAACGCCGTCTGCAGAAATGTAGCCGTCCACCGACTGCACGAGGTGCAGCATCGGAAGCAGAGCCGAACGCTCATGCCCCTTCGGGTAGCGGTTCATGATCTGCTCGGCGTCAGCGCGCAACTGATCCAAAACTTCACTGCTGTACATCAGCGATCAACACCTCCTAGAACAGGGTCAATCGAAGCGAGAGAAATAACGACGTCAGCCAGCTGGCCACCCTCCGTCATCATCGCGAACGACTGCAGGTTAGAGAAAGACGGGTCGCGGAAGTGAGCGCGGTACGGGCGCGTGCCACCATCGGAAACGAGGTGGCAGCCAATAACGCCCTTCGCGTGCTCAATCACGCCGTAAGCCTGACCGGCCGGAACCTTAAAGCCCTCCGTCACGAGCTTGAAGTGGTGAATCAGCGACTCCATCGACTCGCCCATGATCTCGCGAATGTGAGCGAGCGAGTTGCCCTGACCGTCGTTGCCGATCGAAAGCTGGGCCGGCCACTTGATTGCCGGATCCTGAACCATTACCGGCTCGCCCTCAGTCTCATCGAGCTTGTCGAGAACCTGGTTGATGATGCGCAGCGACTGGTAGCACTCGTCGAAGCGAACCTGAACGCGGTTGTAAGCATCCGACTTGTCGCGCACCGGCACGTCGAACTCGAGCTGGTCGTAACCGAAGTACGGGTTCGACTTGCGCATGTCCATCGGCAAACCTGCCGCGCGCACGCACGGGCCGGTCATGCCAAGAGCCATCATTGAGGCGAGCGACATGTAGCCAACGTCCACGTGACGCAGCTTGAAGATCGGGTTCTCCTGCGTGAGGTCCTGCATTTCGCCAATGTCTTGGCGCAGGCCCGGAAGGAGTTCGCGAACGTAGTCGGTCGTGCCCTTCGGAAGATCCTGGGCAACGCCTCCGGGGCGGAAGAACGCGTGGTTCATACGAAGACCCGAAACGCGCTCGAAAATACGCAGCGCATTTTCACGGCCGCGGAACGCGATCGTCATCATCGTCGTAGCACCAAGCTCGTTACCACCCGAACCAATCGCAACCAGGTGGGAGGCGATGCGGTTCAGCTCCATGAGGAGGATGCGGATCCAGTTGGCGCGCTGCGGCACCTGGTCGGTAATACCGAGAAGCTTCTCGACGGTGTGAACGTAGACGCCCTCATTTAGGAACGGTGCGACGTAGTCCATGCGGGTCGCGAAAGTTACGCCCTGAGTCCAGGTGCGGAACTCCATGTTCTTCTCAATACCCGTGTGCAGGTAGCCCGTGTTGAGCCTCGCCTCGCGAACCGACTCGCCGTCGATCTCCAGGATCACGCGCAAAACGCCGTGCGTGGAGGGGTGGATCGGGCCGAGGTTAACTACGATGCGCTCGTTTGAAAGACTCTCGATTTCAGCAAGAACGTCTTCCCAGTCGCCACCATTAGCCATGACCTCGGGGATATCGTCAAGGTCGATACTCCCGAGTGTTGCGTGAAATACCGGCTTTTCGTTGTTCATTAGTTGTACGACCTCCGAGTGTCTGGCGGCGGAACTGTAGCTCCCTTGTACTCAACGGGGATACCTCCGAGCGGATAATCCTTACGCTGCGGGTGGCCTACCCAGTCGTCGGGAAGCGCGGTGCGAGTAAGACCGGGGTGACCCGTGAACACGATTCCGAACAGGTCCCACGTCTCACGCTCATGCCAGTCGTTGCCGGGGTATACGGAGACGACGGAAGGAATCTTCGGGTCGTCGTCGGGGGCCGTAACTTCGAGGCGGAGGAGGCGGTTGTGCGTGACCGACATCAGGTGGTACACGGCGTGAAGCTCGCGACCCTTCGCATGCGGGTAGTGGACGCCGGAGACGCCGAGGCAAAGCTCGAAACGCAGGTCCTGGTCGTCGCGCAGCCAGCGGGTCACCTCAAGAATGTGCTCGCGGGTTACGAAAATGGTGAGCTCGTCGCGGTCTACCACAACGCGTTCGATTACGTCTTTGACCTCAATACCCGCGTCGGTGATCAGCTCTTCGAGAATGTCTACGACAGTGTCGAACCAGCTGCCGTAGGGGCGTGCTGACTCGCCGGGGAGCTCCACAGTGCGGGTCAAGCCGCCAAAACCGGACGTGTCGCCAGAACCGCGAACGCCCCACTGGCCGCGGCGAACCTCAATGGTTTCCGGCGCGGCAGCACTGCGGTTTTCAGTGATTGGCGCAACTTCGCCAAACTGCATCGGGGAATTGTCGCTCATGCAAGCAGTCCCTTCATCTGGTGGGTTGGCGTCGCCGCAAGCGCGGCCTCTTCAGCCTTTCGAGCAATCTCAGCTCGGTGAGCGCCAATCGGCTCCTTACCAATCTGCTCGCGAAGAACCAAAATCGCGTTGATCAGCGCCTCCGGACGCGGAGGGCAGCCGGGCAGGTACACGTCGACCGGAACAATGTGGTCACAACCCTGCACGATCGCGTAGTTATTGAACATGCCGCCCGTCGAAGCGCAGGCACCCATCGACAGAACCCACTTCGGTTCCGGCATCGAGTCGTAAACGCGGCGCACAATCGGAGCCATCTTGTGAGACAGGCGGCCCGAAATGATCATCAGGTCTGCGTGACGCGGCGAAGCGCGGAACACCTCCAGACCGAAACGAGCCATGTCGAAGCGCGGCGTGCCAGCTGCCATCATCTCAATCGAGCAGCAAGCAAGACCCATCGTTACAGGCCACTGCGAGTTCTTACGGGACAGATCTAGGATCGCCTCCATGGAGGCGAGGCCCATGCCCGCAGGAATGCTGTCTTCAATACCCATAGCTACTCCCTCCTATTAGTCCCAATCCAGGCCGCCGCGACGCCACTCGTAAATGAACGGCACCGTGATCAGCGCGATAAACGTAAACATTACGGCGAGGCCAAACAGGCCCAGCTTCCCGAAGGTCACAGCCCACGGGTAGAGGAACACGACCTCAATATCGAAAATAATGAACGTCATTGCGACCAAGTAGTACTTGACGGGGAAACGGCCCTGGTCTGCATCCATGTGGATAGGGTCGACGCCGCACTCGTAGTTACTCGACTTGATCTTGTTTTTGTTGACAGGACCGAAGATGGCGGAGGCGCCAAGACCTCCGAGCGCGACCGCGACCGCAACCGCGGCCATGATCAAAATAGGAAAATATGGATTGTTCACTATGCCTCCAACCCGGTTTTCAACATTTCTTTGACTTTGATTTCAACGGGCCAAGTTGCCCCAAGTTTCGTCATACTTTCGGCACCGCCTTCGCTAGCGCCGTAATGAGTTTGTCGTCCCACTCGCCGCCCGAACGTTCAAAACCGTCAGACAGGAGCTTGTGGACGAGCTTCATCAGCCTCGGCCTTGGCAGGCCATACTTTGTGCACGCCTGCATGATCTTCGGATTCTCGATCAGCTTCACGAACACGCGGCCAAGCTGGTAGTAGCCGCCCCAATCCTGACGCAGAGCCTCCGTGTACGTCTCCATCGCGCGGTCGAAGCCCGCGGGAGTCGTGCGGCCAAGCGCAGAAACAATCGATTCGGCAGCGTAGCGGCCTGCGCGCATCGCGGGAGCAATGCCCTCACCGTCGAATGCGGAAACCATGCCGCCCGCGTCGCCAACAATCACGAGGCCGTCACGGTAGTGAGGTTTGCGGTTAAACGACATGGGTAGTGCGGCGGAGCGGAGGGGGCCAACCTGGTTTTCCTCCGTCATCTCCCACTCTTCGGGGAGGTTCGCAACCCACGTTTTGAAAATGTCGCGGTACGGAAGCTTCGTTGCGCGCGAGTTGGAGGACACGGAGCCAAGACCTACGTTTACAAGGCCGTCGCCGAGGGGGAACAGCCAACCGTAGCCGGGAAGGAGATCCGATTCGCCGCGCTTGCCTGACCACAGCTCCAGGTGCGAGTCCATCCACTCGGCCTCACCCTTCGGCGACTTAAAGTACGCGCGGGCGGCAACACCGATCGGGCGGTTCTCAATCTTCTCAATGCCGAGCGAAGTTGCGAGGCGGGCAGCGACACCACCGGCCTCGACGACTACCTTCGCCTTGAACTCAATCTCTCGAGCTTCCTTGCCCTTACCTACCTTCGCGGTTACACCAACCACGCGGCCGGAAGCGTTTTGAATAGCGCCGGTTACGTTGAAGCCCTCGTACAGGCGAACGCCAGCCGACTGCGCGCGACGAGCCAAATCCTCATCCAACTGCATGCGAGTGCGAGCCATACCGTAATTCGGTGCCGACTTCGTTTCGGGCCACGGCAAATAAATCGAGTGGCCACCACCGATCACATTCAAGCCCTTGTTGCGCTGCCAACCCGTTGTATCAACACCCATCAGTTGCACTTCCGCAACCGCGGCAGGCGTTAAACCGTCGCCACAAATCTTGTCGCGAGGGAATGTGGACTTTTCCAGAAGAGCTACGTCGAGACCGGCCCTAGCCAGGTAATAGGAGGTTGCTGAACCTGCAGGACCGGCGCCTACAACGACGACATCTGCATTGAATTCCGATGCGTCAGCCAGTTCCACGTGTTCCTCCCGCCCCTTGTTATTCATAGAGTGCTTTCCATCTGCCTAACTTTGAAGCCAGATCGGGCTTGCATCCTCCACCCTATCCACGACAGGGGCGCACTCGACAAAAGATACGGAAAAACGCGCGTTTTTCGGGACAATTACCCGTCTAGCGACTACATAGTGATCCCTATTTGGTCATGAACATGTTTCCTATTTATTTCGCGGCGTTGAACCTTTGCTCACGATAGGAAAGTTTTTTACGTTTCTAAGACCGAACAGCGCGGTGAAGTGCGAGAATACCGCCCGTGTAGTTGCGGTACTGCACGTGGCTCCAACCGGAGCGGGCAATCATCTTGCCCAAATGCTCCTGGTCGTGCCATTCCCTGATCGACTCAATCAGGTAGTCGTACGCCTCATCGTCGGAGGAGAGCAGGCGTGCCACGCGAGTCAGAATCTCTTCCAGGTAGAAGCCGTAAACTTTGTTGAACACGGGCCAGGTTGGGCGCGAGAACTCGCAGATCAGCAGGCGCCCGCCCGGCTTTACCACACGAGCCATCTCCCGCAGTGCCTTTTCAGTATTTTCAACATTGCGCAGGCCAAACGAAATCGTTACCGCGTCGAATGAGGCGTCTTCAAACGGAAGATCAGTTGCATCACCCTGCACGAACGTGAGCTCGGGGTGACGCTTGCGACCAACCTCAATCATGCCCTCCGACAGGTCGCAGGCCACAACCTCCGCACCTGTCTCCGCGAGAGCCGCCGTGGAGCCTCCCGTGCCGGCAGCGACGTCGAGAACGCGCTCGCCCGGACGCAAGTTCAGTGCGCGAACCACTCCCCTGCGCCAAATATGCACCTGACCGAACGTCAGTGCCTCATTCGTGAGGTCGTAGCGGCGCGCAACCTCATTGAACATGCCGGCAACCTCGTGGGGTTTTTTCTCCAAAGACGCACGTTTGCAGTCAGACGATTTCTTATCGCGGTTGATCATGGCTATATCTTGGCACGGTTCGAAGCTTCAGGCGAAGTTCAAATGCGAGTATGCATACGGTTAAAACAGGTGGATTTGCGTGTATTTTCGCGCAAAAGTGGCGTTTTAAACGCGTCTCATAACCGCGCCTTCACGCCGATTTGCCCAGATGGGTAAACTGATTGCGTGTCATCTCAAATAACTCGCCACCAACACCTTAGTTCTGGGCGCCCGCTACGCGTTCGAATCAGCAAGCAACCTCAAGAAGTTGATTTAGAGGCGCTTCTTGCAAAGACGAAATCAATTAGCGAAGGCGAGATGCTCTCCGTGTGGTCGGGGCCTGCGCTGGCCGACGACTACCAGCCGACCATCGTCGGCACGGGTGCGACGCTCGCGATCGTGGCGAAAGAGGATGACAGTTACACCCTGACAGGCCCCACCTTTAAGGAGCTGTCGCGCGAACTACTACCGACCCCGCGGCCTGAGAATCCGGGGATCGTGCAGAATCAGCCGCACATGCAGCTCGCGGGGCGCGAGTGGCTCCGAGTACTCTCGTCGGCAACCCTGGAGGGTGAGCAAGAGTTTTTTGAGGCGACCGGCCTTCGCGGCCCGCTTGCCCTCATGTCGTTTGGCTTCGCACCCGGTACGCCCGGCGTGCTCCTCCTCCCCCGAACCGCCTGGGTTTTGGCGAAGGGCTCGACTTGGAAAATTGAGGCGCGAATCGATGAGGAGTTCGACGCCGAGGAATCGGTAGCGGCTTCGGAGTCTGCGGGTGCCGTCGATGCGGAGGCGGGCGCACGGGCGTCGGTAGCCGACGCGGCGGAAGCCGATGAGGCGGTAGCTGACGCGGAGAAGTCTTGGTATCTCGACCCGGGCACGATGTCGCGCACGGCGTGGAAGCTCGCGGTCGGCATGGTTGTGAAGGAGTTGCAGGCGGGGGCCGCGCAAAAGGCCGTGATGGCTCGCGATATCACCGCGCGCGCCGATCACCCGATCGACCTGCAGCTCGTTTTGAAGCGCCTGGCCGCCGCCTACCCGACCACGTGGGTGTTCTCGGTGGCGGGCCTCACGGGCGCCTCCCCGGAAATGCTTGCGTCCGTGCGCGAAAGCACGATCAAGTCACGCGTGCTTGCGGGCACGTGCGCGCCGGGCGACGACCAGTTGCTTTGGGAGTCGGCGAAGGATCGCGAGGAGCACGCGCTCGCCGTGAAGTCGGTTGTAGACGCGCTTCGCCCCCTCAGCGAGGGTCTTCAAGCGCCGGCCGAACCGTTCCTTTTGAACCTGCCGAACGTCACGCACCTCGCCTCCGACGTGTCTGCACACCTTAATTTGATTGAGGAGGGGCTGGCGCCCATTTGTGAGGCCGTGCGCGCGCTACACCCAACCGCCGCGGTGTGCGGGGCTCCGACGCAGGCGGCGTTTGAGATGCTTTCGAAGCATGAGCTGACTGACCGCGGGCGATACTCCGGCCCGGTCGGCTGGATTGACGGCGCGGGCGACGGGGCTTGCGCGATCGCGCTTCGCTGCGGGCAGGTGCTACCCGATGGGCATTCGATCCGCGTTTTTGCTGGAGGAGGCATCATGCCCGACTCCAAACCCGAGGTGGAGCTAGCGGAGACGAGCGCGAAAATGCTGCCCGTACTGCAGGCAATCGGCCTCGAAAACTAGGTTTCCGAGGCCGACCGGCAGGTTTGAGGGCTTCTTTCGCCTCATCTAGGAGGCGGCGGAGCCCGGCTGGGTTAGGCGCTACTTCGCCTTTAGCTGCACGTCTACTTCAATCAGCTTGCCGCCGCGAGCGATACCGATCGTCACCGTGTCACCGGAGTTGTAGCGGCGAACGAAGCCCGTGAGCGCAGCGGACGATAGGACGTCGTTGCCGTCAATCGACACGATTACATCCCCCACCTGAATGTCGGCGCCGGCGGCCGCTCCTCCGGGGAGAATCGACTCGACGTGCGCGCCGAGGCGAGCCTGACCATCCACCTCAACCGCGGCGGACGTGATCGTCACACCAAGCTGGGCGTGCTGCGCCTCACCGTTTTCGATGAGCTGCGAAACGACGTTTTTCACGAGGTTCACGGGGATCGCGAAGCCGAGGCCGATCGAGCCTGCGGAGTCCTTCTCCCCCATCGAAGCGATTGAGGAGTTAATGCCAATCACCTGACCCTGCGCGTCGAACAGGGGGCCGCCGGAGTTTCCGGGGTTGATCGAGGCGTCCACCTGAATCGCGTTGGTTACAACCGTTTCGGACTGCGGCGACTCCTGGAGGAAGAACGGGAACTGGTAGTTGAACTGGTCTTGACGCTCCTGCGGCACCGCAGTTTTCACGGCGACGGGGCGGTCGAGCGCCGAGATGATGCCCGTCGTTACCGTGTCGGTGAGGCCGAGCGGCGAGCCGATCGCCATTACGGGCTGACCGACTACGAGCTGGCTAGAGTCGCCAAAGTTTGCGGATACAAGGTCGGAGGGCACGTCTTTGAAGCGGATAACCGCGAGGTCGGTGGTCGAGTCGATGCCAACGATTTCGGCTTCGTACAGGCGGCCGTCGGTGGTGCGAACCGTGATTTGCGCGCGGTCGTTGTTTACCGCGGAGGAGACCACGTGGTAGTTCGTCACGATGTTTCCAGCGCCGTCCCACACGACGCCCGAACCCGTGTCGCCGCCCTCGCCGGTGCTCACCTGGATCGTTACCGTTGCGGGGCGCACTGCGGCGGAAACTGCCTCCCAGTCTGTTCCCTCGGTGGAGGGGGTGACCATCGGCGTGCGTTCTCCGGCCGGCTGTTCAACCTGCTGGCTGTTTGGCGCGGTATCCATGAGGCGCAGCGCGGAAACCGTGCCGAAGCCGGTGAGTGCTGCGGTGAGGATCATCGCGACAATGAGGGCACCCCAGCCCGGGCCGCGGCGCTTCGCCTTCTTCTCAGGTTCTGCCTGAAGTTGGGGCTGGTAGCCGTAGGGGCCGGCAGGCTGGTAGCCGCGCGGGTCAAAGCCCTGGGGCTGCTGCGGCTGAGGCTGCAGCGG
>JAUNLN010000012.1:43623-54334 GCA_030532245.1 Actinomycetaceae bacterium | reverse complement strand
TGAACAGGTCGAACATCCCTGCGCGAAACCGCCCTGCGCCGAGTAGGTCTGCGAGGAGTTGCTGTTCGGGGACTTGCTCTGCGCCGAGTTGCCCTGCCCGAAGCCGCCTTGCGGGGAGCCTCCCTCCGGCGCGCGGTACTGGCCGCTCGAAGCACCGTACTGCCGCTCGCCTCCCGACTGGTCAGCCGGGCGCTCGGCCGGCCGATCGGCCGGACGCTCGGGCATTGCCCCCTCCTCAGGCTGGCTCGCCCAAGACTCGGGCTGGTCGCCTCCAGAAGTAGACTGCGATACCGCCTCGTACTTTTCTGGATCTTCCATCATCACTCCTCAATACTGCGGACACCGTCAACGAGATCTATCGTGTCCCCACGCTCTGGAGAGTAACTTTATGCTTCCTGAACGTTTTCTGGAAAGAGAGAGCGAACTTCGTCACGTACATCGCCGTGCCGGGCAACCACGTGAATGATGCGGCCGCTCGGCTTTTCAGCCAGCGCACGAGTCAGCACATCAAGGGCGTTTGCGGTGCTATTGCGCGGAGAACCAGCCTCCTCTGTCGAAGAAAAATCGACCTTCACGTAGCCCCACCCCGTTGCGCGAGCGAGCGCCTCATAATCGACAGAATGCGAGATGGCGAAGAACCGCTCGTAGAGGTCTTCGGGCGCGAGGCCGTGTTCGAGCGACTTGAAGATGCGGCCGCCGCCGTCGTCGATGACGACCAGGTCGATCGGCGGGGTGTCTTCACCGGCGCGCGTGAGGAGGGAGTTCATGTCGTGCATGAACGTGAGGTCGCCGAGGAGTACCCGCACCGGCTTGGTTTGCGCGATGCCTTTCGCCGCCGCGATCGTGCCGTCGATGCCCGCCTGGCCGCGAGCGGCAAACACGGGTTCAGCCGGCCCACTGACCGGCTTTGAGGCGGCGAGGTCGACGTAGCGAATCGAGTTGGAGGCGCCGAGCACGAGCGCATGGCTCGGGTCGGAGGCGTACGCGTCCCACACCGCGCGAGCCGCGAGCACGCCGTCGGGTAGCCCCTCACTTTCGCCCATGATCTGAAGCATTTCGCGCGAATCCAGCCACGCGCTTATGTTCGCCGCGTGCTCGCTCCAGGTGGCCGCCCACGCCTCATCCATTTTTTCGCGGGCGGGCGCGAGAGCCTCGACGACGAGGTCTGCGGCGCCGGCAACGTCGGTGTATTCGCGCTCCCTCGCCACAACGACGATGCGCGCTGAGCCGGCGAGCAGCCGCGAAACCGGGCGTGAGAGGCTCGGGTGGCCGACCACCACGACCTGTTCTATTTGGGAGGAAAAGCGCGTGAGCATTTGCTGCTGGTGCGGGCTCGAGGCGGGCGAGCCGAAGTAGCCCGAGGAGGGTTCCGCGAGGAGGGGCACGCCGGCCGCGAGGGCGAGCTCGCCGGCACCGGCCGCTTTGTCACCCGCCACGATCACAGTTCGCAGGGGTAGAACCGCGTCTTCCCACGCGGTCACCCGCGGTTCGCGCGGCCGCAAATCCCAGGGTTTGCCGATGTTGAGGTCGGCAACCGACGGCTCCTCCCCTGGCACCAGCGGATCGCGGAACGCAATGTTGATATGCACGGGCCCGCCCACGCCACCCGCGCCGACCGCCGCGCCAACCAGGCGGCGAACGCGCGCGACGAATGCGCGAGCCCGGGCGTCCTCCTCAATCGAAGTGCCCGTAATGCCAATGTTTGCGGGGATATCCAGCTCGCCCACGACGTGCGAGCCGAACAGCCCCACCTGGTTCGTGGTTTGTGAGGCGCCCGAACCGTGCATTTCAAACGGCCGGTCGGCGGAGATGACGATGAGGGGCACTCCCGTGTGGTACGCCTCGATGACGGCGGGGAGGAGGTGTGCGGGCGCTGTTCCAGACGTGGTGAGCACGGCTACCGGGCGGCCGGTGGACTGGGCGAGGCCGAGGGCGAAGAAGCCGGCGGCGCGTTCGTCGAAGAACGGGTGCGCGGTAACCATGCCGCGGCTTTCGGCGTCTGCAACCGCGTATGCGAGGGGTGCCGAGCGCGACCCCGCGGCCACTACAAAGTCGTGCACATAGGGGGCGAGCGCGGCGATCAGCCAGCGCGAATCAAACGTTGCGGACACGCATCCCTCCGGTCTACAGGCAGTGAACCATCTCTTCAAGCCTACACATCCAGCGGCTTAGCTCCGCCGCGTCGTCCCCGTCTTGGGGCAGGAATGTGATGGCGTCTTCGTCGATTTCGATTTCGGTTGGCGTGATTTCGCCGCCTTCGGGGCGCAGCGGCGTTTTGGTTACGTCGCGCGTGAACATTTGGGAGGTGGCGAGGCCGCACGCGAATGGGAGTTCTTCGAGGGCGGCCGCGCATTCGACGCCGCGAGCGAGGCCTACGGAGGAGTCGAGTGCCGACGACACCACGGCCGGTAGCCCCGCGTTTGCAACGATTTCGAGGAGGCGGTGTGCACCGCCTAGGGGTTGGAGTTTCACGACGACGAGGTCGGCGGCTCCGGCTCTTGCGACGGCGAGGGGGTCGGAGGCGCGGCGAACCGACTCGTCGGCCGCGATCCGCACGTCTACCTTGCTGCGCACGTTTGCGAGTTCGTCGACTGTCTTGCAGGGTTGCTCCACGTATTCGAGGTCGGAGCCTCCGAGCGTTTGGCTTGCGCGGTTCAGCTCGCGGATTGCGGCTACTGCCTCATCGACGCTCCACGCAGCGTTCGCATCCACGCGAATGTTGCCGCCCGGCCCAAGCGCGTCGCGAACCGCCTCAATGCGGGCTACGTCCTGCGCGATGGTTGAGCGAGGGTCGGCTACTTTGACTTTGACCGTGCGCGCGCCACCGGAGTTTTTCACAATGTCGTAAGCCCTTTGCGGATCCACAACCGGCACGGTCGCGTTTACGGGCACGCTCGCGCGCCTGCGCGGCAGAGCCTCGCCGCGAGCCGCCTCCAAACCCGCGCGAAGCCACTGCGCCGACTCGGGTGCGTCGTAATCCCAAAACGGCGACACTTCCGCCCAACCGTTCGGCCCCTTCAAAATGAGGCCGTCGCGCACGTCGATGCGGCGGAACCTGTTCTTCAAAGGAAGGCGGAAGTAGACCATGCGTTCGATGCCTTCAAACGCGTTGATCACGGTGGTTGGTAGCGCCTCAATCCCAATTTCTATGAGGCGGTGGCTGTTTGGCGGCTGGGGAAGATCGTTCATCCTTCCATTTTGTCAAAGTTCGCGCCAACGAGGGGCCCGCCCAGCGCCTTGGCTTAAACCTCACTGCCCCTCGCCGCTGCTCACCACGCAGCCCGGTCCCTCCCCGCCCTCGCGGCTGTGGCGGCGATGCCGGTAAGCTACGAGTTATGTTCATCGTTGCTTTAGTTATCGCACTGCTTTCCCTCGCGGCGTCGCTGTGGTTGCGCCAGGATACGCCGTCTTCGCGTGCTTGGGAGACGCAGGATGGCCTCGTGGATGAGCGTTTCGCCTTCGTATTCCTGCCCTCCTTCACGCTGTTGTTGTTTGGGCTGGGCATGGTTGGCATGTCTGGAATGTTTGAGACTTTCTCGCTTCCCGTGAAGCTCCTGTTCGCGGTGGGTCTGGTCGCGACCGGCGTGGGCGGCCTTGGCAGCCTTGTCGGCCTGTTTTCGAACCGCTACCCGCTTTGGCTGCTCCCGAAGTGGCGTATGGAGAGCCCGCACCGGAAGTAAAAGCCCGCATTTGCTGGGCGACCCAATTTATTGTCCCGCGCATGCCGTAAAATCCAAGGCATGCGCGCTTTTAAAATCTTTTCCATCACACTTGCCGTAGTTTTGGTTGCTGCGGTCGCGGGCTTGTTCGGCTTTGCGCAAATGTACGGCGGTAAGGCTCTGCCGCGCACCGACGTTGCGGGCGAGAACATGTCTGGTAAGACTCTTGCCGAGATTGAGCAGGAGGTTTCTTCTCTCGCGTCGGCCCGTACTCTCGATTTGTCGATTGCTGGCAAGCAGGTGAGCGTGCCGCTGTCGGAGGCTGGCATTAGCGTTGATGCTACCGCGACCGCGCAGGAGGCGCTTGCCCCCTCCTCCACTATTTGGAGCCGCGCGCTCGGCTTGCTGTCTTCGCGTGAAATCCCCGCAAAGTTCACTGTGGATGAGGCGGCTTTCGCAAGCTTTGTGGAGTCGCTGAACGCTCAGACGCCAAGCCCTACGAAGGAGCCGCAGGTGATTTGGGCTGAAGACGCTTTCACCACTGAGGAGGGCGCGACGGGCACCGCGGTAGACGTTGACCAGCTGACGGCACTCGCCGAGGAGGCGGCAAAGTCACTCACTGGCGACGCCTCAGCGGAACTCACGATCGTCGACCGCGAGCCGGCAGTCAGCAACGATCAGGCGCTTGCGGCGGCGGGCGCTGCGAACGCGCTCGTCGATGTGACGATTGAGGTTGGGGACGGCATCGAGTCGTACACGGCCGGCCGCGAGGATGCGGCGAAGTGGATTCAGTTCGACGCTCAAAACGCGCTCGCCCCAACTTACAACGACGCCGCCATCAAGGCGTGGGTGGAGAGCATCGCGGAGCAGACGAATGAGGCTCCCGTGCCCGGCATCCAAAACGTTGACGCGTCTGGCAACGTGCTGATCAATGCTCGCGAGGGTAAGCACGGCTGGAAGGCAAACAATGTTGACGCGATTGCTACCGGCGTGATTGAGGCTGTGAAGGCGGGAGCCGAGTACTCCGAGACGTTCGACTACGACAAGGTGGAGCCCGGCTACGAGCAGCGCGAGATCGCTCCGGGCGCGGAGAACCTCCCCTACCCTGCGGCACCGGGTGAGAAGTGGATCGACATTAACCTAACGACCGCGCAAATGACCTGCTATGAGGGCACGGAGATTGTGCGCGGCCCGATCCCCGTGGTTCCGGGCAAGCCGACCACTCCAACGGTTGATGGCCATTTCAACGTGTACTTGCAGTACGAGTCTCAGACGATGAGGGGTCTGAACGATGACGGCTCAAGGTATGTGGAGCCGGACGTTCCGTGGGTCTCGTACTTCTTTGAGTCCTACTCGATTCACGCGGCTCCCTGGCAGCGCACGTTCGGCTGGACGGGCCCTGGCGGCTCGCACGGTTGCGTGAACACGCCCACGGAAGACGCCAAGTGGATCTACTACTGGGCAGAACTCGGCACTTCGGTGATGTCCCACTACTAGAGGAATCGCCCAGGGAAGCCCCTTGGCGAACGCCACTTCTACAGAGCACACACGATTTGAGGGCCAGCAACCGCTGGCCCTCAAACTCTTGGTACCTCAAACTATTGCGAAAACCTCAGCTGACCGGCTTCGCTACGATCGCCATCGCCGAGCGCGGCGCAACTACGGCGTGGCCCGTCGCGGTTGCCTTGGAGATCAGGTCGTAGCCGGTAACGCCCGCGAGCTGCACCGCCTTGTCGGAGTGGTTGAGGTAGAACGTGACGAGCCCGCGCGTAACGCGTTCGATCCCGTCGGGCAGGGTCGCACCCGAAATGTCGAGACGAGCGTACGCACTCAGCACGCGGATCAGGGCGTCGCGGCCAACCGCGTCGAGGTTTGTCGCCACGTACCATGCGCTCCCCGAGCCAACTTTTCGGCGGGTGATCGCCGGCCAGCCGCCTAGATCAGACTCGTAGCCGAACTGGGCGAGCACCTCCACCTCATCGCTTAGCCACATCGGGTCGGTGAACTCATCGGCCTCCTTGACGGCCATCACGTACTCGCCCCAAACGCCTCCGCGGGGCGTGGGCCTCGGCGATCCAATCTGGTCGAGGGCACGTTGGAGGAGGGGTGAGCGCACCTCCAGGTCGCGATATTCGGCCGCGGAGGGCACCTCGACACTGCGCGTGATGCGGTCGACGCGCGGGTCAAGGTCGCTTTCGAAGCTCCAGGCGCCCGGCGAGTTGACCGAATGGTCGGTTACGCAAACGCCGAGAAGCTCCGATAGGGAGCCGAGGTAGCCGCCGGTAACCGCACGCAAATCGGGCGTAACGACGCCGGTTGGAGCGGTGACGAGCACGTGCGCGCCGCGAGCAACGGCCTCTTCGAGGCGGGTCGCAAACTCGGGGTAGTCGATGAAGATTTCGGGAACGATCACGAGCGAGTATTTCGAAAGGTCATCTTCGATGCCGACGATGTCGGTCGCAATGTTCTTTTCCCAAAGGGTTCGATGCCACTTGCGCGCCGCGGTGAAGGCTGCGGGCACGGTATTCGGCCCGGGCGTGACGGAGCGGGCGATCATGGAGTCCCAGTCGGCAACCACGCACACGCGCGCGTCGATTCGCCCGCCAAGTACGGGTGCGATGGACTCTAGCTGTTTGCCAAGTTCACCGACTTCGGGCCACCAGCGCGACTTTTTGCCAGAGTGGGCGACCATGCCGGAGTGCATCATTTCGGCGCCACCCGGGCTTTGCCTCCACTGGAATTGCATGATGCCATCCGCGCCGTGAGCTACGCGGGAAAGTGACCACAGGCTGTATTGGCCGGGTCGTTTGGGGCTGTTTTGGGGCCTCCACTGTACGGCTGCGGTGGTTTGTTCCATGAGGAGGAACGGCGCGCCGCCCTTGTATCCGCGCATGAGGTCGGCGGTGAATGCGACTTCGTGGGCGGAGCCGGGGATTGCGGGGTCGGGGTAGGAGTCGTCGGAGACGATGTCTACGTGTTTGGCCCACTCGCGCCCGTTGGTGTGCGGGAAGTCGCCGAGGAAGTTAGTGGTTACGGGGATGTCGGAGGCTGCGCGCAGCTCGCTGGCTTCGGCGTCGAACAGGCCGAGGAGTTGGGCGTCGACGAAGCGCGCGTGGTCGAGCATTTGCGCGCTGTTGTGGAAGGTTGGGGCAAGGCGCGGCAGGCTGATTTCGGAGAAGTCGGAGTAGATTTGCGCCCAAAAGTACGTGTTCCACGCGTGGTTGAGGGCTTCGATGTTCTCGTATTTTTCGGCGAGCCATTCTTGGAACTCGTGTTCGCAGGCGTCGCAGTAGCAGCCGTGCACGTGGCACGCGTACTCGTTGTTGACGTGCCACAGGGCGAGCGCCGGGTGGTCGGAGAATTCTGCGGCGAGGCGCGCGGCAAGCTCGCGAGAGTGCTTTTTATAGACCGCGGAGGAGGGGCAGTACTGCTGGCGTGAACCAAACGCGAGGCGCACGCCCTCCTTGGTAACTGGCAGCGACTCGGGGTGACGCTTCGCCATCCACGCGGGCGGGGAGGCCGTGCCGGTAGCTAGGTCGACGTAGATGCCGGCAGCCGCGCACTTGTCCATGATTTCGCGAAGCCACTCGAAGTCGTACACGCCGGGCTCAGGCTCGAGTTTCGCCCACGAGAAGACTCCGAGGGTAACCAGGTTTACCCCGGCCTCCTTCATGAGCTGGATGTCTTCGTCTACGGTTTGCGCGGGCCACTGGTCTGGGTTCCAGTCGCCTCCGTAGCAAATGTTCATGGGTAAAACGGGTTTCAACGCAGACTCCTACCTTTTATGCTTCGCGCCCAAGAGAGGCGACCATGACCGCCTTAATCGTATGCATACGATTCTCCGCCTGGTCGAAAACGACGGATCGATCGGACGAGAACACTTCGTCGCTCACCTCGCAGCCGTCGAGACCGTAGCGCTCGAACACGCGCAGCCCGACTTCGGTGTTGCGGTCGTGGATCGCGGGCAGGCAGTGCATGAATTTCGCGTCTGCGCCAGCCATGTCCATCATGTTCGCGTCCACGCGGTAGGGCGTAAGCAGTTCGACGCGCTCGTCCCAAACGCTGTCGGGCTCGCCCATCGACACCCACATGTCGGTGTGTACGAAGTCGGAGCCGGCAACCGCCTCAACCTCGTCGGTCACGGTCACGCGCGCGCCCGTTTCTTCGGCCCGCGCCTTGGCCATTTCGATCACGTCATGAGGAGGTTGCAGCGACTTCGGGGCGACGATGCGAACGTCCATGCCGAGCATAGCGCCAGAGACGAGGAGGGATCGGCCCATGTTGTAGCGGGCGTCGCCCACGTAGGTGTAGGAGGTTTCGGCGAGCGGTTTTCCTGCGTGTTCGCGCATGGTGAGGCCGTCGGCGAGCATTTGCGTGGGGTGCCATAGGTCGGTGAGGCCGTTGAAGACGGGTACGCCCGACCACTTGTTGAGTTGCTCGACGGTGGTTTGGTGGTCGCCGCGAAACTCGATGGCGTCGAAGATACGGCCGAGCACGCGCGCGGTGTCGGCGACGGACTCTTTGTAGCCAACGTGGGAGGAGGCCGGGTCGAGGTACGTGGTGTGCGCTCCCTGGTCGAAGGCGGCTACTTCGAAGGAGGAGCGGGTGCGCGTCGACATTTTTTGGAAAACGAGGGCGATGCGCAAGCCCTTCATGTACTGCTTTTCTTTGCCTGCGGCGCGGTCGGCTTTCAGCTGCGCGGCGAGGTCGAGCAGGTAGGTCCATTCGTCAAACGTGAAGTCGAGTTCGCGCAAGAAACTGCGCCCATGCAAAGGAAAATCCATGAGGCTAAGTTTACGGATGCCGCCCCTGCCCCGCAGGCGTGCCCGCTTTGCGGTTACGGGATCGGCACGGCTACGGGTCGGCCGTTCACGTGCGCTACCTCTACTTCGACGCCGAAGATTTCCTCCAGCACTTCGGGGCGCACAACCTCGTCTGGGGTGCCGTCGGCTACAACCTCACCGTCTTTCATGGCGACGAGGCGGTCGGCGTAGGCGGCGGCCGTGTTGATGTCGTGGATGACGACCACGATCGACATGTTTTGCTCTCGCCCGGCCTGCACGAGGTGGCGCATCATGTCGCGCGAGTGCTGCATGTCGAGGGCGGCGAGGGGTTCGTCGAGGAGGAGGTATTTCGCGTCTTGGGCGAGCGTCATCGCTACGAAGGCTCGCTGGCGTTGGCCGCCGGAGAGCTCGTCGAGGAAGCGGTCCGCGAGGTGATGCATGTCGACGGAGCGCAGGGCGTGTGCAACTTTTTCCTCATCCTCGGGGGTTACGCGCCCGTGGGAGTGCGGGTGGCGGCCGAGCATGGCGAGCTCGGCAACGGTGAGGCGAACGTGCAGGTGGTTCTCCTGGCGCAAGATCGCGATGGTGCAGGCGAGCTCCTCGCTCTTCCAGTCGGCAAGCTCGGTGCCGTCGACTAAAACCGTGCCCGACGCGAGCGGGTGCAGGCGCCCTATGCCAGACAGGAGCGTCGACTTTCCCGCACCGTTCGGGCCAATAAGGGCAGTCACGCCGCTCTCGGGCAGCGTTAGCGACACGTTCTTCACAACGGGTTCGCGCCCGTACGTCATCGTCACATCGCGTACTTCAATCATCGGCGCGCCTCCCTAACGAGCATGGCGAGCAAGAGGGCGCCTCCAACAAACTCGATCACAATCGGCAAAATCGTCTCGCCGCCGAGCACGTGCTCGAGGATCCCCTGGCCACCAACGAGCACGATCACGCCGATGGCACTCGCGGCGGGCAGCAGGTAGCGGATGCTCGCTGAGCCGAGTGCGGCTACCGCGATGTTTGCGATTAGGAGGCCGAAGAACATGAGGGGGCCGGCGAGTGCGGTTGCGGCCGAGACGAGGATTGCGCTGACCGCGAGCGCGGCCTTCACCTCCCGGTTGTAGTTGACGCCAAGGCCGGTGGCGATTGAGGGGCCCATCGCGAGTACGTCCCAGATGTTTGCTCGCCACATTGCGTAGCCGATTGCACCGATCGACGTTGCGACCGTTATCCACAGGGCGCTCGTGTTCACGGTCGCGAACGAGGCTGTGGATAGGTCTTGCGCGGCGAGGTATTCGTTCGGGTCCATGACGATCGACATCATGTTTGTGATTGAGCGCAAAAGCGTGCCGACAACCACGCCGACAAGCACGAGTAGGTGCACGCTACGGCGTTTTAGCACGGTCATGAACATGGTTGTTGCAAGCAGCGCCATGAGCGCGCTTTGCAGCAAAAACATGATGGAGGCGGGGATCATGTTCACGGTGTGCGCGGTCAGGAAGAATACGGATGCGGTGGCGACGAGCGCATACATGGCGTCGAATCCCATGACGGAGGGGGTGAGGATCCGGTTGCGCGCGACGGCCTGGAAGATGACGGTTGCGGCCGAGAGGGCGACGGCGACGACGATGAGGGCTGCGAGGCGTTTGAGGCGGAATGCGGCGATGATTTGCCAGGCGCCGGCGGCGTCCCAAAGGAGGAAGAAGGCCGCGGCAAGCACGGCGAGTGCGCCGAGTAGCAGGGTGCGGGTGCGCGCGTCTTTTGCGCGGGCGGCGATGACTGCGCCGATGTTGATGTCGGCGCCAAGGCTGATGGTTGCTGCGCTCATGATTTGTTTGACCTTAGAAGGAGTATGAGGAAGATGGCGCCTCCGGCGATGCCCATGACGACTCCGACGGGGATTTCGGCGGGCGCGATGAGGGTGCGGCCGATGATGTCGGCGAGGAGGGCGAAGGCGGCGCCGCCCATGGCGACGAATGGGAGGGAGCGGCGCAGGTAGTCGCCCGCGATGAGGGAGACGATGTTTGGAATGACGAGGCCGAGGAAGGGCAGGGCGCCGGCGACGACCATGGTGATGCCGGCGACGACGGCGACGATGCTGAGGCCGATGGCGATCACGCGGCCGTGGTTGAGGCCGAGGTTTTTCGAGAAGTTTTCGCCAAGGCCCACAACGGTGAAGCGGTCGGCGTAAAGGTAGGCGATGAGGCATGCGGCGGCGACGATCCACAGCATTTCGTAGCGGCCGGCGATGATGCCGGAGAAGTCGCCGGTCGTCCAGGC
>JAUNLN010000012.1:0-43523 GCA_030532245.1 Actinomycetaceae bacterium | reverse complement strand
GTGGAGGGTTCGACGTAGCGGTTTTGCACGAGCATTTGCATGACGAGCCCGGCGACGGCCATGGAGGCGCCGGAGAGCACGATGGCGAGGGTGCGCGGCAGGCGCGAGACGGTGAGGATTTGGAGCTGGTCGAAGCCTGCCCTCCCGAGGAGGACGTCCGGGAGGGACAGGCTCGCCGTGCCAACCGTGAGCGACCAGATCATGAGTAGCACGAGGCCTCCCGCGAACCCCACGAGCGCGTGGGGCATGCGGGAGGTGGCTACCGCGGTTCTGTTCACTGGATGGCGTCCGCTATCTCGCCGAGTTCTTCGAGGTAGTTGGACGCTCCGGTCATGACGATGTACCAGCGTTCAGAACTCAGGTAGTGGATGTTTCCGCTCTTCGCGGCGTTGGTTTCGGCTACGAGTTCGTTGTCGAGCACCTGCTGCGCGGTTTTGCCAGCTTCGGTTTGGCCAACGGCGGCGTCGCGATCTACTACGAAGATGTAGTCGGGGTTTAGTTCGCGCACGGTTTCAAACGAAATCTTTTGGCCCTTGTGGCCCTCCTCGGCAGCGCCCTCACTGACGGGCTTGAAGCCGAATACGTCAAAGATGGGTGCCCACCTGGACTTCGGGCTGTGCATCGACACTTCGCCGCCACTCGTCATGAGCACCATCGCCGTGCCCAAGCCTTCGGCTGTGCCCATGTAGGAAGCGGTCTCCTCCTCAATCTTGGCGGCAAGTTCGCCGGCCCTATCGGCCTCGCCGGTTGCCTCGCCGAGCATGCGAATCGAGTCCGTGACCTCGGCCGAGTAGTCGCCGTTCTCCCAGGAGACGGAAGCGTCGAGCGTCGTGAATGCGGCCGAGAATTCCTCGTAGAAGGAGGCGGAGCGCGAGCCGAGGATCACGAGGTCGGGGTTCAGCTTTGCGACGGCCTCGAGGTCGGGCTCTTTCAGGGTGCCGACGTTTGCAAGCTCGGAGTAGTCGATCCCGTCGTCGTCTTTGAGCCAGGTCGGCACGGAGGTGACGGGCACGCCAACCACGCGTTCGCCCACGCCGAGCGCGTCGAGGGTATCGAGGGCGGCCATATCGAATACGACGATGGAGGAGGGTTTGTTCGCGATCTCGGTTTCGCCAGCGCTGTGTTTGACGGTTACGGGGAAGCCGTCGGCGATCTCGCCAGCGTCAGCTGCGGGGCTGACGGTGGAGCAAGCGGAAAGCGTCAATGAGGCGACCGCGACGGCCGCGAACGTGAGTTTGCGCATTAGTGTTCCCCCTCCGGGGTCTAGGTAAGGTTTGCCTTACCTCATTCTTCCTGACGGAAAAACATTTCGCAAGATTGCCGTTACGTATTTCATTTCACGCTCCGCTCGCTCTTTTCCTTGAAAACACGGGCATTCGCGTAAGGCCGGGTGATTAGGGGCGAAATTCATGGAAAGAACTAACATGGAAACATGACTGCTTTACCGAATGTTTCCGACACTTTCGACCCCTCCCGCTGGCGTGAGGTGGAAGGCTTTGAGCTAACGGACGTCACCTACCACAGGGGAATTTCGCGCGGGGAGGAGGACGGCGCGCCCGCGGGTGAAGACCTGCCCGTAGTGCGTATCGCGATTGACCGCCCGCACCTGCGCAACGCGTTCCGTCCCCTCACGGTTGACGAGCTGTACCGCTGCCTCGATCACGCGCGCATGAGCCCCGACGTTGCGGCCGTGATTTTGACGGGTAATGGCCCCTCCGCGAAGGATGGTGGCTACTCGTTCTGTTCCGGCGGCGACCAGCGCATCCGCGGCAAGGCCGGTTACCAGTACGAGAAGGAAGACGTTGCCGACGAGGCGGAGGTTTCGACTCGCCGCGCGAACATGGATCACGCGCGGGCTGGGCGCCTGCACATTCTTGAGGTTCAGCGCCTCATTCGCATGATGCCGAAGGTTGTGATTGCGGCGGTTCCGGGTTGGGCGGCCGGTGGCGGCCATTCCCTCAACGTCGTGTGCGACCTGTCGATTGCGTCGCTCGAGCACGCGCGTTTCATGCAGACGGACGCGAATGTGGGTTCGTTTGACGCGGGCTACGGCTCGGCTCTCCTCGCCCGCCAGGTTGGCGACAAGCGCGCTCGCGAGATTTTCTTCCTCGCCCGCGAATATTCTGCCGAGGATGCGGAGCGTTGGGGCGTTGTGAATGAGGCTGTGCCGCACGCGAAGTTGGAGGAGACGGCCTTGGAGTACGCGCGGATTATCGCGACGAAGTCGCCGCAGGCTATCCGCATGCTGAAGTTCGCGTTCAACCTCGCCGACGACGGTCTCATGGGTCAGCAGGTGTTCGCCGGGGAGGCTACCCGCCTCGCTTACATGACGGAGGAAGCGCAGGAGGGCCGCGACGCGTTCCTCGAGCACCGCGACCCCGACTGGTCGAGCTACCCCTACTACTTCTAGCCCCTACTTCTAGCTATCCCTGCTACTCCTAGCCGCGCACTACTCCTAACCGCGCCGCAGCTTCTGGCTAGAGCCAGCTCTTGCACCCTCTAGCCGGAGGCTTTGGCGTAGCGCGCGCAGCCACCTCCTCCTCGCACTTTTTGATTGGAATCTAATGGTCTCGATGAATCACCCCTCAACTGAAAACTCCGCGCAGCTGATGCTGGTGCCCGGCGGCACGAGCATGGGTGCGGTGACAATGACGTACTCCGCGATGCACAAGCTTTGGGAGCTTTACGAGCATTTCGAGAAGACGGGCATGCAGCGCAGGCAGCGCATTGTGGTGGCGCCGCGCGAAATGACGGAGGCGCTGCCCTCGCGCGCGGAGGCGTCGAACGCGGCGCTTCAGGCGAGGATCAAGCAGATGCCGGCAAGCACCGACGTGATTCTGGAAACCTCCGGCTCCACGACGGGCGAGCCGCGCCTGGTGGGCCTGTCGTTTGGGGCGATGGTGGCGTCGGCAAGGGCAACGCACGAGTTCCTGGGCGGCCCGGGCCGCTGGATTGTAGCGCTGCCCGTACACCACGTGGCCGGCCTGCAGACACTGGTGCGTTCGTGCGTGGCGGAGGCTTCGCCAATCATCGCGGACATGTCGAGCGGCTTCGACGCTCTCGCCCTAGAGCGCGCCGCCCGCACGGCGGCCGACGACCCGAACCTGCGCGGATACCTCTCCCTCGTGCCAAAGCAGCTGAGCGACGCCCTCGAAGTCGGCGGTGAACTCGTCACGCAGCTCGCGCGCCTCGACGCGGTGCTGATCGGCGGTTCGGCCCTCTCCCCCGCCCTCCTAGATCGCGCCCGCGAGGCCGGCATCCACGTGGTGACCACGTACGGCATGACCGAAACGGGCGGCGGCTGCGTGTACGACGGTCAGCCCCTCCCGGGCGTGAAAATCCGCGTCAAGGACGGCCGCGTGCAGATCGCCGGCCCCGTGCTCATGGACGCCTACCTCGACGAGCGTTACACCCATTTCGTTGAAGAAGACGGCGAACGCTGGCTTGCAACCGCCGACGCGGCCGAGTTCGACGGCCGCCTCACGGTGCTTGGCCGCGCGGATGACGTGATCATCTCCGGCTCGGTCAACATTGCGCCAACGCGCGTGTTGGCCGCACTTGAAAAGATGGACGGCGTGCGTGAGGCGAGCGTTGTGGCACTGCCGGATGACACGTGGGGTCAGGTTGTAGCCGCCGCGATCGTTGCGCCCGAGGTCTTCGAAAAGATGAAGGAAGGCGACGCGGAGGAGGTGCTCGCCGCGTTTGCGCAAAAGGTGCGCGAACAGGTGGGCGCTGAGCTCGGCCGCGACCACGCGCCTCGCGTGATTGCCGTAGTGGAGGAGCTACCTCGCACGACGCTTGGCAAGGTGGATAGGAGCGGGACTGCGCGTTTGCTCACGGATTTGGTGGCTACACGTAAGGCGTGGGTACGCTGAGCACATGGCGACTTTCAACGATTGGCTTGAGGGCGCGCGCCTGCGCACGCTCCCAGCTGCTGTAGCTCCGGTTCTGCTTGGCATTGGGGCAGCTCACTACCTGGGTGGTTTCTCAGCGGTTCGCTCACTGCTGGCACTCGGCGTAGCACTCGCACTGCAGATCGGCGTGAACTTTTCAAACGACTACTCCGACGGCGTGCGCGGCACGGACGCCCAGCGCGTGGGGCCTCCCCGCCTCACGGGAGGCGGCAAAACCTCCCCGCGAGTGGTGCTCGCAGCGGCTCTCGGATGCTTCGCGCTCGCGGGCGTGCTCGGCCTGATCCTGCTCGCCATTTCGGGGCAGTGGCTACTCCTCATTCCAGGTGTGCTCGCCGTGATTGCCGCGTGGTACTACACGGGTGGAAAGATGCCGTACGGCTACCTGGGTATCGGCATTTCTGAGCTGTTCGTGTTCGTGTTTTTCGGCCTTATGGCAACGGTTGGCACCACGTGGGTGCAGACCGCGTCGGCCCCTTGGTGGCTGTGGGTCGCCGCGAGCGGCACGGGCCTGCTGTCGGTTGCCCTGCTGTTTGTGAACAATATTCGAGACATTCCAACCGACACTAAGTCGGGTAAACGCACGCTTCCGGTGCGCATGGGGGATCGCGTTTCGCGTATCGTCTACGTTTGGCTGCTCGGCATTGGCACGCTCCTCACCGGCATGGGGCTTGCCGAGACGCGGTTCATGATTCCTTATTTGATTGCGTTCCTCGTGCCGATGATCCTGATTTCGCGTCCGGTGCAGCGCGGCGCGAAGGGTCGCGACTTGTTGAAGGTTTTGCGTAATACGGGTTTGCTCACCTTGTTTACTGCGGTGTTTGTTTGTGTGGCTCTTGTCGTCTCGTGAGGCCGTTTTGCGCGTGGCTCATTAGAATGGTTGCAATGCGTTTTGAGTGTGCGCGTTTAAGGAGTGCGTTGTGGCTCGGGTTTTGATGGTGGTTTTGACTGTCGCGGTGACTATTTATGCCGTCGCGGACATTGCTCGCACCCCTAGTGATCAGCTTCCGGCTCGCATTCCGAAGCCGATGTGGCTACTCGCAACGATTCTGCTGCCTCCGGTTGGTGGTTTGGCGTGGGTTATTGTTTCGCGCGTGACGCAGGCGGAGGCGCGTGGCGGCGAGATTAACCGCAAGATGTGGTATTCGGATGAGTCGGCGATTAAGACGCGCGCGTCGAACCGTCGTCGCGAGAGCGCTCCGACTTTTAATGCTCCTGATGATGATCCGGAGTTTTTGTGGATGCTTGAAAAGGAGTTGCGCTCGAAGCGTTCGCAGGAGGAGATTCGGGAGGCGGAGCGTCTGATGGATGAGGCGCAGGCTGCTCGTGAAGCTGAGGCCGGCGAGGAGGACGCCGCAGACTCCCCCGATACTCCGGCTAACCCGTCAGACGAAAAGCCCACTGAGGGCGAAGACAGCGACGACGAGAAATAGACGACAAATAACAGCACACGCGAACGTGGCGGAGAGGTTCGACCTCCCCGCCACCTTTAGTTTGTTTCGCGCTGCTTGCCAGCGTTACTCGGTTGAATGCTGCCGCTCTCTAGCCACTGCGAAGCCACGCGTTGCGTAGCTACAAGCTACCCAGTTGTGCGTTACCTAGCGGCGCGCTATCCGGCCAAGGGTTACTTGGCGCCGCGCTCGCGCGCCTCGCGGCGAATGCGTTTCAGGTCGTGCAGCATCTCGTTCTCACGGCCAAACAGGTCGTGCAGGTACTTGTAGTGCTTGTACAACTCGTCGTACTGCTTCGCGCGCTCCTCATTCGGCAAGTAAGCGTTCTTCTTCCGCTTACCCATCGCGGCAGCCGCCTCGGTAACCGAATCGTAAATGCCCGCCGCAACCGCGCCGAAAATCGCCGCGCCGAGAGCCGGAGCCTGCGACGACATCGCAATCGACACCGGAAGCCTCGTAATATCAGCAAACATCTGCATGAGGAACGGGTTCTTAATCAAACCGCCCGCAGCCACAAACTCGTTGATCTCAATACCGTGCTGGGTGAAATTCTCAATAATCACGCGAGCGCCAAACACGGTGGCCTCCATAAGCGCCCGGTACTGGTCCTCCGGCTTCGTCGCCAGAGACTGGCCAACCATCATGCCCGACAGGTTCGCATCAACGAGAATCGAACGGTTGCCGTTGTGCCAGTCCAGAGCCACGAGACCGTGCTCGCCAACCTCCTGCTTTGCCGCCTTCTCGGTTAGCAGGTCGTGGATCGACAGACCGCGCTCCTTCGCCTCCTCGTAGTACTCGCCCGGCACGCAGTTGTTCACAAACCACGCGTAGATATCACCAATCGCGGTCTGGCCGGCCTCAAAGCCCCACAGGCCGTCAATCAGGCCACCATCCACGATGCCGAACACGCCCGGCACCGGGTGAAACTCACTACCAGAAACCGCGTAAACCGCAGACGTGCCAAGAATCGCCGTCATCTGACCCGCCTCGGTTGCCTGAACCGCAGGAGCAGTCACGTGCGCATCGATGTTGCCAGACGCGACCGTTACATGAGCGGGCAAACCCGTCAGCTGCTGGCCGCGCTCATTCAGCGTACCGACCAGCCCACCAAGAGGCAGCACCTGCGCCGCCATCTTCTCTTTGAAAACGCCTCCAAAATCAGGATTCAGCTCGCTTAGGAAACCCTCATCCGGATACTTACCGTCTTGGTACATGCGCTTGTAACCCGAACTACCGGCCGCGTAAGTGAGGTTGCCCGTGAGGATCCAGGTGAGCCAGTCCATCGCCTCCACAATGTGCTCGGCCGCGTGGTAAACCTCCGGAGCCTTCTCCAGCGTCTCCAAAGCCTTCGGCATCAGCATCTCCGACGACAGCGTGCCGCCGTAACGCTCCAACCAGTCGACGTCGCGCTCGCGAGCCAGCGCTACAATGCGCTCCGACTGCTCCTGCGCACCGTGATGCTTCCACAGCTTCACATAAGCGTGCGGGTTGTTCTTGAACTCCTCCTTCTCGCACAAAGGAGTCGCCTCGCCGTCGGTCACAATAACCGTCGCCGACGTAAAGTCGATGCCAAGCCCCACCACATCCTCGCGCGCAATCTGAGCCTTCTCAATCGCCTCCGGAATGATGGTGGTTAGCACCTCAATGTAATCGGCCGGAACCTGAAGCGCGAAGTCGGGCGGAAGCTGCTGGCCATCGCCCGCGGTAAGCGTGTGGTCCATAACGCCATGCGGGTAGTCCATCACAGCCGAACTCAGCTCAGCGCCATCGCTTGCATCGATTACAACGGCACGGCCAGACAGCGTGCCCATGTCAAGACCGATTACGTATTTCGGTGAACCAGTGGTCATGTTTACTCCTGTGCATTCCTGTGCTGGCCCCAGAAACCATCATCTGAGAACAGCTTCTCGACTACGTCGTCGAGCATGTTTACATCAGTTAGAACGTCGAAAATGGTGTATCGCGGGCGAATCTGCTGCGCCTTAATGTGGGTTTCGCGGAAGCGATCCCACCCAATTTCGATCATATCGGGATGGTAGGGTGCTCCGGCGGCCTTGAGCATGTCCCACACCTCATTTGCACTTATGAGCTGCTCCCTAGCGCGTTCCCGGATCGTCGGCCAGGCTTCCTTGATCTTCCGCAGGCGCTCGCGCAGCTCATCGCCCTCCAGATGCTTTGCGAGCGTGTGCTTCACCGCGTCTTCAACAATCCGGTCGATCTGCATGGAGCGAACGCGCGCCTCAACCTCCTCCTTAGAAGGCGTATTCGCGACGACCTGCTCGATGTCTAGGTTTTCAAGATCGAGCTTTAGTGCCTCTTCCCAAAGCGCGCATGAGGCGACCGTTCCAACGGCCACTTTGAAGCCGTGCGATAGTGGAGGCTCCCAGTCAAGCCCGTGGCCCTCCATCTCCCACGTGTGGGAGAACTGGTGGCCCGCGCCCGAAGCGGGGCGAGAAGACTGCGCGGCCTGCATTGCAAGGCCCGACATGATGTTGCCTTCACCGAGCTTCGCAATCGCATCCAGGTCGCCCGCGGCGATAGCTTCGGGGTCTGCGAGGGTGTCGCGAAGCGGGCCCTGCACGAGGCCCCAAACGTAGTCGTCGATCGGCTCGATACCGAGTTCGTCGGCGAGGATCCAGTCGGCGCCAGCGGGAATCTTTTCGATCAAGTCACCGTAGCCGGTGGCGGTGAGGCGCTGCGGGGCTACGGCCATCACGTCAATGTCGGCGATGAGTGCCGCGGGTGCAGGGCACGAGCGCGTGATCTTGAAACCGTCCTTAGAAATGGCGGCACCAAACGATGCGTACCCGTCAACAGAGGCGGCGGTGCACACGTTCATGTACTCGCGGCCAAGCTCCCCAGACGCGAGCTTCGTAATGTCGTTCAACGTGCCGGCAGCGATCGAGCAAACCACTACCCCATCGCCGAGCGGTTCCATGTATTCTCGCAGTTTCGTCACGTTGTCGTATCCGGCGTACAGGGTTGGGATGCCGGGGAAAATGTAGGGTTCCTGAGCGAACTCGACGCCCGCTTCTCGAAGAGATTTCACGACCTCGTCCCCGCACGCGGCAAACGTGTTTTCGTCTGCAACTACGAGCACTTTCTTTCCGGGGAACTCGTTTGCAAACAGTTCGCCCGTGCGCGCGGTGGCTCCTCGCTCGAAGAAAATCGCTCTGGTTTCGGTTGCTGTTTTTAGTGCGGTTTCAATCAGCTCGCTAGTCATCTTTTCTCCTCAAGTTCGGTACTGTTGCAGGGCCAGTATTCGAAAGCTGGTTGCGGGGCTAGTCTTCTTCGGTCCAGCCCATCTCCTGCCAGAGTTGTTTTGGAATGAGGCGGTCGAGCCTGTCGATCATGAACGTGGGCTGATCGCTCGGATCAAGCGCCTCAGCCTCTTCGAGCGTGGAATCGCCCGTGAGCGGCATTGCCGAGTACATGCCGGTTCGAACTGCCATTTGGATGTCGGTTCCAAGCCTGTCGCCAACCATCATGCACTGGGTCGGATCAACGTCGAGGCCGTTGATCGCTTCATTCAGCATAACGGGATTCGGTTTACCTGCAATCATCTGCACTTTTGCGCCAGTACAAGCCTCAATTGCGGCGATGATTGCGGCGCAGTCCGGCTCGCCGCGCCCGCCCGGGAACGGGCAATACCTATCCGGGTTCGTCGCAACGAGGAATGCTCTCTTGTGGAACCAGATAGCGTCGAAAGCGATTTGGAGCTTTCGGTAGTCAAAAGTGCGGTCGTAGGATGCGACAACAATGTCGATTTCGGCCGGATCCTCACTCATCTTTATGCCCGCGTTCCTAAACGCGTTGATGAGGGGTTCTTCGGCAATGGGGAATACAACCGCACCCGGGTGATGCTCTTTGAGCCACCTCGTCATCGTGACGACGGTGTTGGCAATCTCTGAAATGTCTGTGGGAAGCCCCAGGCGCTGCAGTTTTTCAACGTACTGCTGCGGATCTTTAGTGGGGTTGTTGGAAAGGTAGCGAACGGGGATTCCGCGTTTGCGCAGTTCCTGAATGGTTCGTTTTACGCCCGGCAGCAGGTGGTCGCCAAGATAAATGGTTCCATCCATGTCGAAAATGTATGCGTCATACAACCGGGTTGGAAAGCGTAAGGAAGAAGTATTGTGCGTCATTTTCCCCGTCAAACTCTGTTGTTTTTGAATCCGTATTTGGTTTTAGTTAAAGAGATGGGGTGCCGAGGTAAGTATTTACCCCGGCACCCCAAAGCTCAGTTAGTTGAAGTTAGGCGATCATCGAACCGATAACGAGAACGATCGTGGTCGACGGCCAGATAGCGAATGCCGGCGGATCAATGTGCGTGTCGCCACCGGAGTAGCAGAGGCGGTTGCCAAGCTCACCGATAGCAGCGGACATGACGCCGAAGACCGCACCGAGCAGGAGTGCGCCAACGCCGCCCACAGCCGGGAGGAAGGTGACGCCTGCAAGACCACCGATGATGGTGATGTGGTGGGTAACCGGAATGGTAACGCCCCAGGAGATCAGGAAGATCGTAATAGCGGAGATGGCGAACGGAAGGGTCTTCGCGTTGCCGAATAGGATTGCTGCAGTCTCAGCCGAAGCACCTGCCGATGCGTAGGAGTAGAACATCGTCGAAACGCCAGCGCCAAGGAGGCCGCCAAGAGCACCAATGGTGACCCACTGGCTTGCCTTCTCCTGCCACGGGATCCAGTGGCGGTCGCCACCAAGCTCAGATACCCACGCGAACGGAGCGGTCTTGCCAAAAGCGATACGAGCGATAATGCCCTGGATAACAACGGTGAAAGCAACCGTATCCGTGTTTGCACCGAACCACGGGATGAGTGCAACGAGGCCGTTGATGATGTAGCCGGTAACACCGAAGAGAGCGCCAACTAGAAGGACATCCGGCTCGCCAAGACCAGCGAGTGCGGTGTTCATGTCGCGGCCCTTGCCCGTTTCCTGCAGGCGACCCTTCTTAGCTGCGTATGCAGCTGCGGCTACACCACCTGCGAAGGCGATGTGGGGGCCGAACAGCGGACCGAAGGCGAGGTAGCTGAAGCCGACATCGGAACCGGTTGCCATGGTAATAGCGAATGCTACGAGGATGAGCACGCCGGTGAAGCCGAACGCGACGTTAGCACCGATTGCCGCGCCAAAGAAGCCGCCGCCGGCGGCTGCGATAAGCCAGAACAAATCCATGTTTCCAAGGAATGTTACGACTGCATCAGGAGTCATTTGTCCACCTTTATGTTGTAGATGGTCGAAACCATCAGTTATGGGAAACTTTCGAGGTACGCATCTTTGCGAATCGAAATATACTGACAGATCAAACAGTACCCAAATGAAACCGCGTCTGCCTAACAGACGATTATTGTGCGCATTTACCCAAAATATTTGTTGATCGGCTCAAAAATTCTCTTTTAACAACGCGGCGTCACCTGTCATCGTAAGATTCCATGACCGCGAAACTTAAAAGCCGATTTATCGGCGGATTAGTAGGGTTTTAGACGCCTGCTACGAGCACTTCTACGCCCGCGGATTCCAGCTGACGGATGTCCTCGGCCCTCGTTTTGGCGTCCACGACCGCCACGTTCACGTTGCTGAGTTTCCCAAAAGCGTACATTGCGCGGCGCGAAAACTTCGTGTGGTCGAGCAGGAGGATCGTAAGTTCGGAGACCTCCATCATCTTCTGTTTGACTGCCGCAACGTCGGCGTAAGGGTGGTACACCGTTTCTCCGCGGATGCCGGATGCGGAGATGAGGCACACGTCCGCGTGAATGCCATCCAGGTCGCGAATCGTCATTGGCCCCATTGTTGCCGCGGCCCACGGCTGGTATTCGCCTCCGAGCATGAGGAGCGAGTGGCGCGTATCGTTTTCCAGCTCGCGCGCCACGAGCAAGGAGTTGGAGATTACTGAGAGGGGTGCTTTCTCGATCAGTTCGCGAAGCACCCACACGGAGGAGGTGGAGTCGTCGAGGAGCACCGAACTGCCCGGCTGGATGAGTGGCGCTACAGCCCTTGCGATCTGGGCTTTGGCCGCCGCCTCCTGCTGGAGGCGATATCTTGCGGTCGCCTCATGCAACCCCGAAGCTGCTGCGACAACCTTGCCGCGGTGGCGGTGAAGCACGCCCGCTGATTCGAGTGCTGCGATGTCGCGGTAAACGGTCATGAGCGAGACGCCCGAGAACTCCGCGAGTTCTTCAACCGAGACTTCTCCAGCCTCGATTACCCGGTTGGCAATGTATCTGCGGCGCTCACTTTGGTCGGCCGCGTGCTTTACATCGCCAGACTCTTTACTCACGCTCACTCCTAGTTTTCGTCGCCTACGGCAACGTCCGCGTCAGACGTGCCCGGCACCATGTCGGCAGCTTTTTTGAGGAGCTCGCCCGCAGGCTCCCAGTAGGTCACGGATTTAAGCGTCGCATCAACGAACTTGAGGCTGGTAAGCGAAGCCAGTGAACACTCCCTCTTTCGCGGATCGTGCCACAGGGTTCGCCCCTCCACGTAAGAGCGGAGCGTCCAAATCGGAAGCTGGTGGGAAACCATGAGCACCTCCCCTCCCCTATGTTCGTTCAGAGCATCGGAAACGGCAGCGCTCATCCGAGATACGAGATCCGCATACGGCTCCGACCATGAGGGCTTGAACGGGTTCACGTAGCGCTTCCAGTACTTGGGGTGCGCAAGCATCTTGCGGTTGCGGTTCACACTCTCGCCTTCGAAAGTGTTCCAAGCCTCGATGAGGCGAACATCGGATTTGATAGGCAGGTTGAACGCCCTAGCGGTCGGCGCCGCGGTCTCCTGCGCGCGAAGCAGAGGCGACGCGACAACGCCCGTAATCTCGTGGCCGGAAGACGAGAGCACCTTCGCCACCTGGCTCGCCATCTCCCTCCCTAGCGCGGAGAGGTGAAAGCCAGGCATCCGCCCATACAAAACCGCGTCCGGATTATGCACCTCACCGTGACGCATCAGATGAATGGTGGTCTCCATTGGTCCTCCAAAACCTGGGTTGGATACAGAAAAGGCCCCTGTTCGGGGCTTTTTCAAAGAAGAAGACAATTACTTCTTGTTACGACGCTGGTGGCGCGTCTTGCGAAGCAACTTGCGGTGCTTCTTCTTCGACATACGCTTGCGACGCTTCTTGATCACGGAGCCCATGCGGCCCTCCTACAACTTCGACCTTACCAATATCCTAAACATAGAAAATTTATAGAGAAAACGCCCGGATTGTCAAAAAATCCGGCCCATGTATGACGGAGCTAACGTCTGCAACATCCGCCAAGTGAGAAGTGGGCGAACCACGTTCGCACGCGTAGTGGTACTTTACTCTTCTTTAAGTGAGTAAAGTTGGGAACGTAGTTTTTTGCAAGGAGTAGCGAGCTTGACGGATAGTTTCCCCCCTCGTGCGGGCGCTGGATCTCAAGGAGATCAGAGCGCCCCTCATGCAATTAACCCAAGTTCTCAGGTGCGTTCGCCAGGCGACTACGTTGCGCCGATGATCAACCCCACGATCATGGAGCAGATGCGGGCGAAGGTGGACTACTGGGCGCGCGTCTACCCAGCCCGCCTCGCAATGGTTGTTTTCGCCTCAATTATTGCGCTCACGACGGGGCTTTTGAGCCTGCCGATCGCAACGCAGTCTGGGCAGAGGGCACCTTTTGCCGACGCCCTATTCAACGCAACCTCGGCGGTCGCCGTAACCGGCCTTGCAACCGTCGACACGGCAAACTACTGGTCGTTCTTCGGGCAGGCCGTGCTCGCCGTCGCGATTTCAATCGGCGGCATGGGCGTGATGACCATGGCGTCGCTGCTCGGCCTCGCCGTCTCGCGCCACATCGGCCTAACCCAGCGCATGCTCGCCGCAACCGAAACAAAAACCGCACAGCTCGGCCAGGTCGGCTCGCTCCTAAGGGCGGTTATGCTGACGGCACTCGCCGCAGACTTCTTCCTATTCTTCATACTGTTCCCCAGGTTCCTAACGCTTGGCTACTCCTTCGTAGACTCCGTTTGGTACGCGATCTTCATGGCGATCTCGATCTTCAACAACGCCGGTTTCGTCGTGATTCCAGAGGGGTTGGAGCCGTTCGTATCCGACCTGTGGATGATCGCGCCCATCGTTCTTGGCACCTCAATCGGCGCGCTCGGCTTCCCCGTGATCATGGACCTCACGCGCAACTGGCGCAGGCCCCGCGCGCTCACCCTCCACGCCAAACTGACGATCACCACGTACCTCACCCTCGCGATCGTCGGCGCACTCATGGTCGGCGCCCTCGAGTGGAACAACGACTCCGGCATGGGCGGCCTCCCCGTTCGCGACCGCATCGCCCACTCACTCCTCGCCGGCGTTAACGCACGATCTTCCGGCATTTCCCTCCTCGACGAAGGGCAAATGCACGCGAGCACGTGGTGGATTCAAGACATTCTCATGTTCATTGGAGGAGGCTCCGCATCCACAGCCGGTGGTATCAAGGTGACCACGATCGCCGTGCTCGCCCTCGCCGTGCTCGCGGAGGCGCGCGGTGACCGCGACATTGAGGCGTTCGGGCGTCGCGTCACCTCCTCGACCGTGCGGCTAGCGGTCGCGGTGACGATGATCGGCGCGTTCCTCGTTGGCATCGGCACGATGATCCTGCTCGCCGTCACGCCCTACTCGCTCGACCAGGTTCTGTTCGAGACAATCAGCGCGTTCGGCACGTGCGGCCTCTCCACTGGAATCACGTCTTATTTGCCGGATTCGGGCAAGTACGTGCTGTCGGCCCTCATGTATTTGGGGCGAACCGGCCCCATGACCATTGCCGCAGCACTCGCGCTTCGCGAACGCCGCCGAGTGATCCGCATGCCCGAAGAAAACCCGATCATCGGCTAGTTCTCGCACAGTTGAACGAAAAATATCTACACTAAAGAAAACAACATTTGAGGGGGTCTCGTGGCTGAGTCGGATTGGAAACAGTCGTCTGGAACGCTCGTAATTGGGCTGGGACGCTTCGGCTCGTCCGTTGCCGGCACCCTCGGGCGCCTCGGCCGAGAAATCCTCGCCGTAGAGTCGAACCCGCGGAAAGTGCAGCTCTACGCCGGTCGCATGCCCCTCGTCGAAGCTGACGCCACGAACATGGAGGCGCTCGAACAGCTCGGCGCCCGCGAGTTCTCGGCCGCGGTTGTTGGCGTTGGCTCCTCGCTTGAAGCCTCCGTTTTGATCACCGCGAACCTCGTCGACCTTGGCATGCCCTCCATTTGGGCGAAAGCAACCTCGCGCGAACACGGCCGAATCCTGCGCCGCATCGGCGCGCACCACGTCGTCTACCCCGAGTTTGACGCCGGCCAGCGCACAGCCCACCTCGTTGGCAGCCGCATGATCGACTACATCGAGATGGACAAGCAGGGCTTCGCGATCATGAAGATGCGTCCGCCAAAAGAAATCCAGGGCTTCACCCTCGCCGAATCAAATGTTCGCGCGAAATACGGGGTGAACGTGCTTGGCGTTTTGCGGCCCGGCCGCGCGTTCGAGTACGCCTCCTCCGACACGCGCATTGACCGCGAAGACATCGTCATCATCTCCGGCGACGGCTCCCTGCTAGAGCACTTCGCCAACAGGCCGTAACGCGAACAGGCCGTAGTCGGGGCCGTTTCGCCTCGCGCGACGAGGCGCCTCCCCCATCGATTCTGCGGAGCACGCGCTAGCGAAGCGCCCGCCGCGCAGATTGAGGTCGAAACTGGGGCGCCTGCCGCTCCTCCGGGGTCGAAACCGGGGCGCCTAGAACATGGCTGACGCCGCTACCGAAACCCCTTGCGGGTAGGTAGCGGCGCCCTCCTCACTTATGTTTCTTGTTTTCCTTCTTCGCAGCCTTCACGCGATCCTTTTCAAGCTCGCGCGCAACATCTTCAACGTAGATGTATTTGCCGCGGTCGATGCGCTCGTATGAATCGTCGCCATTAGACTTCGGTCTCTTCGGGATCTCAATCTTTTGCGGCTCGATTCGCTGCCACGGGATTTCATGCAGGATGTCGTTGATTACGTTGATGCGCGAACGCTTCTTGTCTTCAGACTCGACGGTGCGCCAACGCGCCCACGGCGTGTCGGTCGCGGCAAACATCGCGTCTTTCGCGCGCGAATACTCCTCCCAGCGGGTGATCGACTCGACGTCCATGGGGGAAAGCTTCCAGCGGCGCATCGGGTCGGACGAACGCGACCGGAACCGCGCCTCCTGCTCCTCCGCCGACACGGAGAACCAATACTTGAGGAGCATGATGCCGTCATCGACGAGCATGCGCTCAAACTCGGGGGCTTGACGAAGGAAACGGTGGTACTCCTCCGGCGTGCAGAACCCCATTACGCGTTCAACACCGGCACGGTTGTACCAGGAGCGGTCGAACAGCACGATCTCCCCGGCGGCCGGCAGGTGGGCGATGTACCGCTGGAAGTACCACTGCGTACTCTCGCGGTCGGTCGGCTTTGGCAGTGCCACAACGCGCGCGTGGCGGGGGTTCAGGTACTGGGTTACGCGCTTGATAGCGGAGCCCTTTCCCGCGGCGTCGCGGCCCTCAAACACGATGCAGATGCGCTCACCGGTTTCGATGACCCACTGCTGCATTTCAACGAGTTCAGCTTGGAGCCGGCGGAGTTCTTTTTCGTATGCCTCCGAATCTAGCTTCGGTAGGCGTTTACTGCGTGAGAGATTATCTGTGGATGACATGTACCAACTTTATCGACTGAACCGCCGCATTCACCGGCCTTTGAGGCTAAAATGTGCCGATTTTATGAGGGTTTGCGGCAGGCTCGCGACTTCGTAAAATGTTTGTCCCTGCCCACTGTTACTCTTTTTATTGTCAAGGAGGGTTCACGTGGCTAAGAAATCTACTACCCAGTTCACCTGTAGTGAGTGTGGTTGGACGACCTCTAAGTGGGTTGGTCAGTGCCGCGAGTGCGGCGCGTGGGGCACGCTAGAGCAGGAGGTGGCCGTCACCGCTCCCCCGGCATCGGGTGGGGCCGCGGCTCTTGCACCTTCGTCGCCCGCGGCTCCGATCTCGCAGGTTTCGGCGGAGGAGGCGCGCTACCGCTCGACGGGCGTGTCCGAGTTCGACCGGGTACTCGGTGGAGGCATCGTTCCCGGTGCAGTCGTGCTACTCGCCGGTGAGCCCGGAGTCGGCAAATCCACCCTCCTACTAGACGTCGCCGCCCGATCTGCCAGCGCAAAAGACGCGGGTGGGCCCGTGCTGTACATTTCCGCGGAGGAGTCGGCCTCGCAGATCCGCCTGCGCGCCGAACGCATCGGCGCGGTTCACGACCGCCTACTGCTCGCCGCCGAAGCGAACCTTGAAACCATCCTCGGGCACGTCACCGACACGTCCCCCAGTCTGCTGATCGTCGACTCCGTGCAGACCATTTTTACTCTCGGCCAGGAGGGTGCTGCGGGAGGTGTGGCGCAGGTTCGCGCGGTAGCGGCCGGCCTCATCCGCGCGGCAAAGGAACGCAACCTGCCCGTCATACTCGTCGGCCACGTAACCAAAGACGGTGGCATTGCCGGCCCGCGCATCCTCGAGCACCTAGTCGACGTGGTGTGCCAGTTTGAGGGCGACAGGCACGCCCGCCTGCGCCTGCTGCGCGCCGTCAAAAACCGTTACGGCCCCACCGACGAAGTCGGCTGCTTCGACCTTCGAGACTCCGGAATCGTCGGGCTACCCGACCCCTCCGGGCTGTTCCTCTCGCAGACCGGCTCAGACACTCCCGGCACCTGCGTAACCGTCACGCTAGAGGGCCGGCGCCCCATGCCCACCGAAGTACAGGCGCTCGTCACGCACACCAATGCCGGAAGCCCGCGGCGAACCACCTCCGGTATTGACCACTCACGCGTCGCCATGATGCTCGCCGTGTGTCAAGCCCGCCTCGGCGTCGACACCTCCAGCTCAGACGTCTACGTCTCCACAGTGGGCGGTGCGAAAACCTCCGAACCAGCTACCGATCTTGCAACCGCGCTCGCCATAATGTCGGCCGCGTGGGATCGACCCGTGAACAGTGAACTAATCGCCATCGGTGAAGTTGGATTAACAGGAGAAATTAGGGCAACAGCCGGCGTGCAACGTCGCCTAAGCGAAGCCGCGCGGTTAGGATTTAAGAAAGCAATCGTTCCTTCCACCGGAAGCGACGACTTGCGCGCAGTTGAAGGGTTAACCATTTATCCTGTCTCCGACCTGGCGACAGCAGCCAAGGTCGCACTATCTTCACAAAACACAAAGCGCTAAAAAGAGATGACACGAGGATGACGAGTACAGAAACGGAGACCATGCGCAGAGCATTGAAAGCTCTCGCACCCGGCAGTGAAATGCGTGAAGGGCTGGAGCGAATCCAGCACGGGCACACGGGCGCGCTCATCGTTCTTGGCTACAACAAAGAAATCGAAGAGCTCTGCTCCGGTGGTTTCGAACTCGACGTCGAATTCTCCGGCGCGAGGCTTCGAGAACTGTCCAAGATGGACGGTGCCGTAATCCTGTCCTCCGACTACAAGCGCATCCGCCGCGCCAACGTACAACTCATCCCCGACGCGTCCGTACCCACCGGCGAATCAGGCATGCGCCACCGCACAGCCGAACGTATGGCACGCCAAACCGGCATCCCCGTCATCTCCGTCTCCGCATCCATGCGCGTAATCACCGTCTACGTCGGCACGCTACGCCGCACCCTCGTAGAACCCGAAGCACTCCTTTCGCGCGCAAACCTCGCGCTCGACACGCTCGACAGGTACTCGCAGCGCCTCGACGAAGACCTCGCCGCACTCACCGTGCTCGAACAGCGCGACACGGTAACCGTGCGCGACGTCTCCACCACGCTGCAGCGCATGGAAATGATCAGGCGCATCCACACCGAAATTTCCGGCTACCTCGAAGAGCTCGGCACCGAAGGCCGCCTCCTCGAACTACAACTCGACGACCTCGTTCGCGGCTCCGCCTCCGAACGCGCCCTCGTTATCCGCGACTACATTCGCCAACCAGAACGCGTGAGCGCTGCCGAAGCCGAACTTTCCGCACTCGACGGTGAAGGCATGGTCGATCTTGCGCGCATCGCCTCCACTATCGGCCGCTCCATCGTCGACGCCTCCGACTTTGACCGCGTGGTCTCCCCGCGCGGCTACCGCTCCCTCACCATGGTTCCGCGCCTGCCCTGGTCGATCATCGAAAGCCTCACCAAAAAGTGGGGTAGCCTTACGAACCTGCGTGAAGCAACCGTCGAAGAACTCCAAACGATTGAGGGTATCGGCCCCTACAGGGCGAGCCTCATCTCCAACTCGCTACAGCGCCAGCACGCAGCGGCCTCCCCCGAAGCCGTCGGCTGGTAGCGCGAAAAGGCGGATTAGTCGGTCTTCTCCACGACCTGTACAACCAGGTCTGCCGGAACCTGATCGAAGTACTTCACGTGCACAACGTACGTGCCAGCCTTGCCCGCAGAACCCGCGGTGCACTGCTGGTAATCCTTACCGTCCCACGAAACCGTGCCATTCCAAGACTTACCCACGCCAAGTAGCAGGGGTAGCGATTCGTCCTTCGACGCGCACTTCATCGTATCCACAAGCTCATACGTGCCAGACGTAACCAGCACGCCCAAAGACTTGCCCGACCCATCCGTCAAACACGCCTCTTTACCCCGGTTTGTCACGGTAACCGATGCATTCCACCCACTGCCCACAGTGATCGACTGATCGTAGCCCGTCACGCTGAACTCGAGGTCGGAAGGCTTGCATTCCGCGATCGGAGGCGTAATCTCACTGTCTTGCACAGACTCAAGCGCAGCCTGACGCTCCCTCATGCTCGAAAGCGCGGTTGTCGCCAGCCAATAGCCGCCGAGCCCGAGCGCGGCAATGAGCAAAACTACGATAAGAACGCGAGCCCAGCGAGGCGTGGGCGCGTGCTTGCCGCTTGTGCCACCAGACTTGCGTGCTTTAGCGGGCTTCGCCGCCTTTGCCGGCGCGCTCGACCTACCGGAACCACCGCGGCCCGAGCCACTACCAGCGCGACTCTTTGAAGACGGCCTATTGCCTGAAGACTTGCCGCCCGAGGGCCTGCGACCGCCGGCCTTCGCACCAGATTTGGCCGAGGAGGCGCCTCCTCGACGCGAACTGCCGGGTGTCGAGCCTGCCGAGACGTTCGGTGCGCTCCTGTATGAGCCCGACTGCGGGTTCACGCGCTTGCCAATCGCGGAGGGGTTCAGCGAAAAGTCCCAGTCGCTCCACGGATCTGCCTTAGAACTGCCGCCCGAGGATTTACCACGGCTAGAGCCCGCGGAGGGTCGTTTGGAGCCAAAATCCCAGTCGCGTGCGGGGTCGCTCTTCCTGTTGTTTGCCGAGGGCATGCGCCGGCTTGAGGAGCCCGGCTTCGAGTTCGGGCGAGAACCGCCTCGCCGCCTGTTGTCAGCCACTCTAGGTCGCCTCCTCTAAGCCGTTTGAGGGTCCGGATTCGTCGTCGTCATCAATCTGGCACCAGCGCTCAACGATAACCGCGATGATCAGCAGAATCAGAGCTCCAACAGCGGAGAGGAGCGCGCCAGCGATCGAAATGCGCACGTAGGTGGAGTGGAGGTTACGAAGCATCGACAGTGCGCTGCCGATGAAGAATCCGAGGGATCCGGCGGAGACCCACGCGGAGGAGTATGCGAACATTGCGACGTTCATCGCGCCCGTGGCGCTCAGCTTGCGGCTCTCCCCTTTTCGAAGCGCCACGACTTTGCGGCCAAAATAGAACAATACCGCGGCGATTCCCAGGAACATTAGGCCCGTGAAGGGCGTGAACATGAGGGTTGGGAAGATGGCGAGCGTAAGCGCTCCGACGAGTGCGAAGATAACGAAGGCGATAGCGAGGTTTAGAACGCTAAGAGGTTTCACGACTCGTCATCTTCACTGTTTGGGTTCACGATCGGGATCGCGCCCGTGACCGTCGGCCGCATGATGGTTCGCCGCGACGGGCGTTTCGGCTCATCTGTGAGGGGGATGAGGCCGGTCGCGTAGTCTTCGGAAAGCCCGGATTCCATTCGCGGCTTTTCGGGTAGCGTGCGGTGGAGTTCTTCGGCGTCGTCCACGATGCGCGGCTCGACGGCGGTTTTGCGCCTGAAGATACCGCGAGGAGTTGTCGGCGCTGCACTGGGCGTAGCGGGCGCCTCGGTGACCGGGGTTTCAGCGGTCGGCGTGCCGGAGGAGTTTTCCTCCGGGGCTGCGGGTTCGCGCCCGGGGATTGGGGCCCAACGCGGGCGCCTGCGCTGATGGTGTTTCGCCGTGCGCACAACGCGGTTCGTGCCCCTCCTCGGGGTTCCTGCCGCGACGGTGTGAATCGGAGCGGTCGGTTCTGCGGGGGCGGACGCCTGCTGCACAGTGTTAGACCTGCGGAAGCGTTCGCCGCGGCCTCGGATCGCGTCTTCGATCCAGGTTTCCGCAACCTGCTCAATGTCTTGATCCTGCACGTTTTTGACGAGCTCGTCGGCGCGGCCAAACTTGCCGACGCGGGCGTCCGGGTCGATCTGTAGCCACGGTACGAGCACGAATGCGCGTTGGTGGGCGCGCGGGTGCGGGAGCGTGAGTTCGGGTTCGTCGGAGCGGAGCGTGCCGTACGTGATGAGGTCGAGGTCGAGTGTGCGCGGCCCCCAGTGCTCGGTGCGTTTGCGGCCGAACGCGTTTTCAACCATGTGGAGGGCGTTCAGGAGCGACAGCGCGCTGAGTTGCGTCTCGACTTCGACGACGGCGTTGTAGTAGTCGTCTTGAGGTGCCTGACCGTCTGCTAGTACGGGGGCGGTGCGGAAGAGTGCGGAGACGCCGGTGACGGTCGTGTCGGGCATCGCGTCCATGGTTACAACGGCTTCGGCGAGGGTCTTCCACGGCTCCCCCATGTTGGCGCCGAGTGCGATGACTGCTCGGGTTGGCTCCGCCGGCGGTTTGCCGAGGTCGGAGTGGGTCACGTACGAGCGGATGAGGGCCGCGTGCAGTGGCGAGTCCGGAGAGATGATGGGTGGCTTGATTTTGCGCGGTTCGGGGCGCGGGTCGCCCATACGCCAGTCGGTCATGGACTTTGCGATGGGCAGGCTTTCAGCGTCGAGTACTGCGGCTTCGATTTCGCGCTGGTGGCGGGTGCGCCACTCTTCGCGCTCAGCACGCTGGCGCGCGGTTTCAACCAACTGCTTGTGCAGGGGCGAGCTGTCTGATAGCGCCCTGGAGGGAGGCTCCGGGCTCTCAGCCTTTTCGCCCTTGGAGGGGGCCGGAGACGAGGCAGTCTCGGGTGCTACCGAGGGCTCGGCTGCGGGTGTGGAAGCGACGGGAGCAACTGGGTCTGCAGGAGCCGGTGCTACGGGGGTTTGCTCGGCTTCGGGTACGCCTGCGTCGCCGGCCTCGGCGGCAGCTAGAGCAGCCAGTCGCTTGGCCGCGTGGCGCTGCGAACGCGTGCGCGTCGGCTTCTTCGGCAGGGCAAGCTCCGGCGCATCCTCGAGCAAATCCCGCGGCTGCGAATCCGCGGCCGGGCTCGGGGTAGCGGGAGCCTTGGGAGATGCCTTACCGGGCTCCTCCAAAATCTCTTTAAGACGAGCGGCAAACTCGCTCGTAAAAACAGGGCTTGCCTTCGAAACCGGCTCCGCCTCGGGTCGCTCGGGTTCAGGGACCGGCTCCGCCTTGGGTTGCTGGGGCTGCGCGGGCTTCGTGGAGGGCTTCGCGTCGGGCTCGGGAACGGGTTGCGCGGCTGGCATCGACGAACGCTGCGGTTCAGGTTTTGCCGCGGGCTTCGACACGGACTTTGCGATCACTACGTTGTCAGACTCGTCGGCGCGGGCGCGGCGGATCGTCATGGAGACGTCTTCAAAATCAAGGTCCATCGGAGCGTTCGGCTTGTGTACCACGACCTCTACGATCTGCACAGCCTCATACGAAAGAACAACTTTCGCGACCTTGTGAGCGAGGGTTTCAATCAGGAAAACAGGAGGGCCCGCCAGAACTTCGTTGACGTCTGCAGCGACCTTCGAATAGTCGACCGTCTGACTCAAATCATCGTCGGCCGCGGCACCGCGAGAATCGACGTACATGATGATATCGACGGAAAAAGTCTGGCCATTTTCGCGCTCGAAAGAGTACACGCCGTGACGGCCCGTGGTGGTGAGACCCATAATCTTGATGACGTCGAAATCGCCGGTGTCACGCAGTTTCAAAATGAGCCTCCCCTCTAAACTCTTATTATTCCAAACTATCCGTCATTAGTGCGTTAAGCCAGCGACTCCCCGCGCGAATTGCCGCTAGATTTCCGCGAGCTTCATGCACGCGCACGGCCCACGCGCCCTCCGCGGCAACAAGTGCCGTGAGTGCGGCGGTAACCTCGTCGGGGCTCGCTAGTTCGTCCGAGATCGTCTGCACGAATCGCTTGCGAGAATGTCCGATCAGGATCGGGAATTCACTCTTGCTCATCATTTCGCGAAGCCCCGCGATCACGCTCCAGGAAGCATCCGCGGTTTTGGCGAAACCAAGACCTGGGTCAACCACGATTCGTTCACGCTTCACGCCCGCTTTGAGCACGTCTTCAACCTGCGCGTCGAGCTCTGTAAGAACCGTATCGATGCTACCGCTCGTCAGGATTTTTTCATCCGGCGCGCCGGGAAGTCCCCTCCAATGTTGGAGGATGCACACGGCGTCGGAGTCTGCCATCACGCGCGGCATGTCCGCATCCCAGCGGCCTCCAGACACGTCGTTGATGATGTGAGCGCCCGCCTTGCAAACCGCGGCGGCCGTCTTCGCGTGAAGCGTGTCCACCGACACGACCACGCCCTCCTCCACGAGCGCCTCAACAACCTTTTCGATGCGGCCAAGTTCTTCTTCGGCGCTGATGCGCGTCGAGTTCGGGCGAGTGGATTCGCCTCCCACATCGATGATGTCCGCGCCCTGCGCGACGAGCTGCAGGCCGCGTTCGATCGCCTGGTCTACGCCGAACCACTTGCCTCCATCGGAGAAAGAATCGGGCGTAACGTTCACGATGCCCATGAGGAGCGTGCGGTCCGTAGGCAGCTCTACGTTTGCAAACACGGGGTGGCGCGCGTTCATCAGCCGCGGCCTCCCATTACGAGAGTCATCATCTCTTGGCGCGTTGCCGGGGAGTTCATGATCCCGCGTAGTGCGGAAGTGACCGTGCGCGACCCGGGCTTCGACACGCCGCGCATCGTCATGCACATGTGCTCCGCCTCAATGATCACGCAAGCGCCCTGGGGTGAGAGCTTCTCGACGAGCGCGTTCGCGATCTGGGAGGTGAGGCGTTCCTGCACCTGCGGGCGCCTCGCGTATCCCTCAACCACGCGGGCGAGTTTGGAAAGGCCCGTAACCGTGTTGTTGCGCGGAATGTAAGCCACGTGTGCCTTTCCGAAGAAGGGCAGCAGGTGGTGTTCGCACACCGAGTAGAAGCTGATGTCGCGCACGAGCACCATTTCCTCATGCTCCACGCGGAAGTGCTTTTCGAGGTGTTCGGAGGGGTCCTCTTGCAGGCCGCCCACGATCTCCGCCCACGCTCTTGCCATGCGTGCGGGAGTCTCGACTAGGCCCTCGCGCTCGGGGTCCTCACCTATTGCGACGATGAGGTCACGCACGGCGCGCTCGACGCCGGCTGCATCGTACGCCATGTTAAGCCTCGCTCACGCGCTCGGTCGGGCTTGGCTGCTCGGGGGTTTCCGGCTTTTGCGACGAGTCCGACAGGCCGACAGGGTCGCCCCACTTCGTGTTCTCAACCGCCGCGTCAGCCTGGTAGTTCCACACCGGACGCTCTTCCTGCTTGACAACGTCCTTGAAGATTTCCGCAAGCTCCTGCTCGTTCAGGGTCTCTTCGTCGAGGAGGCGCTGTGCGAGCGTGTCTAGCACGCCGCGGTTGCGCGAGAGGATTTCCCACGCTTCGCGCGCGGCACTATCCATGAGGTTGCGAACCTCCTCATCGATGAGGGCGGTTACGGCGTCGGAGTTTTCCTTCGGCGCGCGCTGGCCGCCCGCACCGAACGGCTCCGTGTCGGCAGAGCCGAGCTTCACGAGGCCGAGGCGGTCTGACATGCCGTAGTCGGCAACCATTGCACGCGCGGTGGCGGTCGCCTTCTCAATGTCGTTGGAGGCGCCGGTAGACGGGTCGCGGAATACGAGCTCTTCGGCAACGCGGCCACCGAGGGAGTAGACGAGGTCGTCGAGTAGCTGGTTGCGCGTCTTCGAGTAGCGGTCTTCGGTCGGCATGACCATCGTGTAGCCAAGGGCGCGGCCGCGAGGCAGGATCGTCACCTTGGTAACGGGAGCCGTGTAGCGAAGCGCTGCTGCACAAAGAGCGTGGCCACCCTCGTGGTATGCGGTTACGGCCTTGTCATGGTCGTTCATAACGCGCGTGCGCTTTTGCGGGCCGGCAATAACGCGGTCGATCGCTTCGTCGAGCGCGCGGTTGTCGATCAGGTCGGCGTTGGAACGCGCGGTGAGCAGCGCGGCCTCGTTGAGCACGTTCGCAAGATCGGCGCCCGTGAAGCCGGGCGTGCGCTTAGCGATCTGCCTCAGGTCAACGTCGGACGTGAGGGGCTTACCCTTCGCGTGAACCTTCAGGATTTCGAAGCGGCCGCGCATGTCGGGCGCCTCAACCGCGATCTGGCGGTCGAAACGGCCGGGGCGAAGCAGGGCCGGGTCGAGAATGTCGGGGCGGTTGGTTGCCGCGATCATGAGCACGTTCGTGCGGTCGTCGAAGCCATCCATTTCGACGAGCATCTGGTTTAGCGTCTGCTCGCGCTCGTCGGAGCCGCCGCCAATGCCGGAGCCGCGGTGTCGGCCAACAGCGTCAATCTCGTCGACGAAGATGATTGCCGGAGCGGCCTTCTTCGCCTTGTCAAACAGGTCGCGCACGCGAGACGCGCCCACACCCACGTAGAGTTCCATGAACTCCGAGCCAGACATGGAGAAGAACGGCACGTTCGCCTCGCCCGCAACAGCCTTTGCAAGCAGGGTCTTACCAGTTCCCGGAGGGCCGTACAGGAGCACGCCGCGCGGCACCTTCGCGCCAACAGCCGTGAACTTCTGCGGGTTTGCAAGGAACTCGCGGATTTCCTGGAGTTCCTCAACCGCCTCATCCTCACCGGCGACGTCCGCGAACGTCACCTCCGGGTTCTCGCGGTTGAACTCTTTTGCACGCGACTGCGCGAAACCGCCCATCATGCGTCCACCTGCCGCGCGCGTGGTCAGCCAGTAGAAGCCTCCAAGTAGGAGGAGGATCGGGATCATGAGTTGCAGAAGCGAACCCAAAACGCTCGGCTGCGGGTTCAGCACGTTGAAGCCGCCCTTAGCCTCGGTCTTCTCGATCTCCTTCATGAGGCGTTCACCCTGATCCTGCGAGTAGGTGAACGACACGCGCTTACCGAGGTTGCGTTCCGTATCCTCCTTGGAGGTCGCCTTGTGAACGTAATCCTCAGTGAGTTTAAGGTCGACGCGCTGAGCGGGATCATTCACCTGAACCTGCTCGATCGTGTCGCCGCGAAGCAGCTCGAGACCCTCGTAAGTGTCAACCTGCGCTGGTTGGAAGAGGCGCCACACCACCCACACAATTAACAGGGCAGCGAGGATGGGCACGGTAATCGCCGCCCAACCGCCCGCAGACTTTTTCTTACTCTTCGAATCCTTGTTGTGGACCGGCTGCTTCACGCGAGGATCCCTCCAGACTGGCCGTACTTAATTCTCTTAATTGTAGACGTGCGGAGCGAGAGTCCCAATAAATGGAAGATTCCTGTACTTTTCCGCGTAGTCAAGGCCGTAGCCGATCACGAATTCGTTCGGAATGTCGAAGCCAACGTACTTCACGTCGACCTCTACCTTCGCTGCCTCAGGCTTGCGAAGCATTGTAGCGATCTCTACGGACTCCGGCCCGCGGGAGGCGAGGTTCGTCTTAAGCCATGAGAGGGTTAGGCCCGAGTCGATGATGTCTTCGACGATGAGCACGTGCTTGCCGTGCAGGTCGGAGTCGAGGTCTTTCAGGATGCGGACGACGCCGGAGGACTTGGTGCCAGAACCGTAGGAGGATACGGCCATCCAGTCCATTTCGATGGGCGTGGAGATTGCGCGCGCAAGATCCGCCATAACCATTACGGCACCGCGCAAGACGCCGACGAGGAGGATCTCTTTACCTTCGTAATCCTTGTCAATCTGAGCGGCCATTTCTGCGAGTCGCTCATCGATTTGCTCTTTGGTGATGAGGACTTTCTCGAGGTCAGAACCCATGTCGGACGCTTGCATTTTCATCTCCCATGAAAAGTTGAGTTGTAGGTTGTTCCAGTCTTGCACAGTTCACGGCTTTTTCATCATTTTGACCACTCGACGAGTGGTCTGGTATTTGCCGTGACCCTCTTCCTTTTCGCGCCATGCGATGACGTTTCCGGGAAGGTGGATAGGCCCGCCTCCAGCATACCCATCCACAAGCTTGTTGAGTTCCGTGATGTGTGCCGCTTGCAGGCTGGTTGCGCCGGCTTGTTCGGCGGCGTTTTTGAGGATTCGTGTGCGCACGGCGACCGGCAGCCCGGCGAGTTCTTCGACGATGAGGGAGGCGCCCGGCTCGTGTTTTTCGCGGGTGATCTGTTCGAGGGCGCTGGCGTCGAGGTCGAGGAGGGAGGCGGAGCGCGCGAGGAGGGGTACGGTGTCGCGGCCGAGGGCTTTGGAGAGTGCGGGGATGGCGAGGTGGCGGACGGCGACGCGCGGTAGGGGCGCGCCGGAGGCGGTGGTCCAGCCTCCGTGGAGGCGGTTGGAGGGGTCTTCAACCGGGGTGAGGCCGAGTTCTTGGCACATGCCTTCGGTGTCGAAGCGGCGGACGGTGAGCAGGGGCCTCATCCATGTGCGCTCATCGCGAACAATCTCGCGCATGCCGGATAGGGAGCGCGTGCCGGAGCCGCGGGCGAGGCCGAGGAGCACGGTTTCGGCCTGGTCGTCCATGGTGTGGCCAAGGAGTACGAGGCTGCCGGGTTCGCTGTGTTCTCGCAGCGCCCGGTAGCGTGCTTCGCGGGCGGCGGCTTCCACTCCCCCGGTTTCGCCCACTTCAACGGCGACCACGACCGCCTCGATTTCCCAGCGCCTCAGCAAGTCGAGCGTTGCCTGCGCCTCCTCGGCTGATTCGGGCCGCAGCCCGTGGTCGACGATCACCGCCTTGCATGAGGCGCCCGCGCGGCTCGCGAGGTCGGCCGCGGCGAATGTGAGGGCGAGCGAGTCTGGCCCGCCGGAGCAGGCAACAACCCAGCTGGCGGCCTCAACCTCGTGGCGGGCGAGAGCGTGGCGCAGCGCGAGGGTGACCGCCCGCGTGTGCGGCGGCGGCGTCGACCCGATCAGTTCTGAAACGAGACTCATGGCGGGCCTAGAGCTGCGCGAGAGCGAGCGCGAAGTCGTCGATTGCCGGGCGGGTGAACACGGCGCCCTCCTCCAGGCCGAACGACTGCACGTGGAAGATCAGCACGCGCCCCGACCGGGTCGTAACGTAGCCCGCGAGCGATGCCACCTCGTCCAAAGTGCCGGTTTTTGCGGCGATTCGCGCGCCGTTATCCTCACCGTCGAAGCGCTTGTTGAGGGTTCCGGTGAAGCGGCCGATCGGCATGTCGCGCTGCAGCTGGAATGTGGCGGGGTCGGAGGAGGTGTGGATGAGCCCGAGGGCTTCGACGACTGTGCGCGGGGCGACGCGGTCTGCGACGTTGAGGCCGGAGCAGTCGCGCATGCCGAGTTCGCCGGTGTAGAGGCCGAGGTCGGCGGTGGTTTGCATGACGTGGGAGGTGGCGTCTTGGAGGCTCGTGCCAAGGCCTGCGGCTTGTGCGCTCAGTCTGCATAGTTGCTCGGCGAGCGTGTTGTCGGATTCGAGGAGCATGAGGCGCACGACCTCACTAATGGGGGCGGACTCGACCTCGACGAGTAGTTCGCCCTCCTTGCCAAACGGTTCGGAGGATGCCTCAAGGGTGACGGCAACGCCTTCCTTAGCGAGCGCCTCCTTCAGAGCCTCAGCGACGTCCGCGCTCGGGTCGTCGGTGTAAACCATGTGTTCGAGGTTGCCGCGCTCGATCGCGTAGGGGGCGAGGTGGCCGATCCAGGCGTCCAGGCCCTCCTCGAGCGAGGGGTCGAGGGTCGGGCCCTCAAAAATCTTGTCGTGGTACACGAGCTTGCCTGAAAGCTCGCGGCCCTCACTGGCCTTCGCAACTCCCGCGGCAATGTCGGCGATGCCAGCGCGGCCCTCGATCGCCTTCAAATCGCCCTTGCCCTCACCGAGCAGCAGGTCGCCCTCCCCCACGAGGTGCAGCGTGCCCTCCTCGTCGATGAAAACACTCGTTTTCAAAGTGTCGTTCATGTTGAGCGTGTTCGAGGCGGTGAGCGCGGTGAGAATTTTGACGACGGAGGCGGGAGCCATGCCCTGCTCACCGTTCTTGTCGAGTAGCACGTCGCCGCTTTCGGCGTCCACTACGTAGACACCCGGAGTGAACTGCTGGTCGCGGCTCGCCTGCTCAAAATCGGCCCACGCCGCCTCCAACGCGGCCGAATCTACCTCGGGGAGACTGCCCGGAATACGTGCGGGCAGAACTGGGTCAAGTTGCACAGATTCCCCTCTTGGGGCATCTTTACCAATAACCGGCTCTGTTTTAGTAAAAAAACCCGGTACAAAATCTTTAATATCTGCGTAAAAATAACCAGCAAGGCACGCAACCGCTATAAAGGTGCATAGAATCGCGATAAGAGTTCTTTTTGGCACGTGCCCTCCAGTGATAGTCGACAGGAACAAGTTTAAAACCTTTTTCACGTCGGCCTGTCGGGTAATCTGGAGATCACAACTATCGAAGGGAAAGTACGGTGGAGTTCGACGTCACGATTGAGATCCCGAAGGGGAACCGAAACAAGTACGAAGTTGATCATGAGACTGGACGCATTCGTCTAGACCGCATGCTGTTCACCTCTACGCGTTACCCCGATGACTACGGTTTCATCGACAACACGCTAGGTGAAGATGGGGACCCGCTTGACGCACTGGTCATCCTTGAGGAGCCCACGTTCCCCGGCTGTGTGATTCGTTGCCGCGCGCTCGGCATGTTCCGCATGCGTGACGAGGCTGGAGGCGACGACAAGGTGATTTGCGTTCCGGCAGGCGATCAGCGCGCTTCTTGGCGCACTGAGATTGACGACATTTCTGAGTTCCACCGCTTGGAGATCCAGCACTTCTTCGAGGTGTACAAGGATCTTGAGCCTGGCAAGTCCGTTGAGGGCGCTTACTGGACCGGCCGCGAAGCTGCGGAGGCGGAAATCCAGCGCTCCTACGAGCGTGCTAAGGAAGCGGGCTTCTAAGCTAGCTTTCCAGGCTGCTGCCAGGGCTGGTGGTTAGTCCTGTAGTTCAAATAGTTGAGGAGGTTTACCCCGCGGGGTGAACCTCCTCTTCTTGTGTTTGCTTGTGGCTTGGGCTGGTTACGGGCGGCCGCCGTAGGGTACGAGGTCGCCGTAGCGTAGCGGGTTGAGGCGCACGTAGTCGCCGGGAACCGTTGCCTCAACCATCATGCCGTTGCCGGCGTAGATTGCGACGTGGTAGATGCCGGAGGAGGAGCCACCCGGACCGTAGAATACGAGGTCGCCGGGCTGGAGGTTAGAGATGGATACGCGCTGGGTTGCCCAGTACTGCTGCTGGGAGGTGCGCGGGAGGGTTACGCCCTGGCTTGCCCAAGCCATGAGGGCTAGGCCGGAACAGTCGTAGCCGCCAACACCCGTGCCGCCCCAAAGGTAGGGCGTGCCGATGCGGGCCTGCGCGAATGCTACTACCGCGGCTCCGCGGCTTGACGCGTTAGCGGCAGCGTTTGCTTCGGCCTCAGCCTGGCGGCGCGCTTCTTCTTCCTCGGCGGCCTTGCGTGCGGCTTCTTCAGCCTCAGCCTGGCGGCGAGCTTCTTCCTCTGCGCGCTTGGCAGCAGCTTCGGCTTCTTCGCGAGACTTGCGTTCTGCTTCAGCTTCTTGGCGAGCCTTTTCTGCCGCGGCGGCGGCTAGCTCTTCTTGGCGCTGCTTTTCAGCCTGCTCTTGCGCGGAGTTGTTCGCAGCGTTTTCCGCCTGGCGGTTCGTTTCAGCTTGCGCAACCAAGTTTTGCTCGCGTTCAACGCGGGCGCGGTCGGCGGCCTCTTGGCGGGCGACCTGCTGGCGTTCGATCTCGAGCTGGCGGGCTTCCTCCTGCGCTACGGTGGTGCCGCGGCGCTCCGCAAGCTGTGCGATGAGGTTTGCGCGCTCGGTCTGTACTTCTTCGACGCGTGCTTGCCTGCCTTCGGCGAGGGCCTTCACCTGCTCGGCGCGTGCTTCAACTTCGGCCTGTGCTTCTTCGACGCGCTTTTCAGTCTCTGCGGCCTGGTCTTCAAGAGCTTTCGCTACTTGGTGCATGGCGGCTACGCGCTGCAGTTTCGTGTCGGTGATTCCGGTGACCGTGCGGACGATCTTGCCGCGCCTCTCAACGTCGGTGAGGCCGTCTTGCGTGAGGTAGGGGGCAATGCGCTGGGCGTTGCCCGAGCCGGTGCGGTAGGTGGTTTGGGAGAGGAGGGCGAGGGTTTCGCGCTCTTCTTGGTACTTGTTCCAGGAGTTAGCAACAGCCTGCTCGGCTGCTGCCTGTTCTTCTTTTGCCTTCGCGAGTTCGCCTTGCGCGGCTGCGAGTTCTTCAGCTACCTGTTGCACTTCGATTTGTGCCTGCGCTGATTCTGCAGAAACCTTTGCTAGTTCGACCTCGATTTGTGCAACCGACATGCGGTCGCGTGCGTCTTCAGCTTCGTCAGCTAGAGCGAGCCCTGGTGTTGCTATGACAAGACTTGCAGAAACCGTGATTGTCGCAATAACGCGCGCATTAAAGAACTTACTCACCGAGATATTCTCCAGTTACGTCGAAGGCCAATCCACCTGTGGATCGGCAATTGCCTCCAACAAACTTACCGCAAACCTAATTTGTTTTCTAGCAGTTCACCGCGTCGCCATGGTCACGTTCGGCGTGTCGCCTTGAACATTTATATTTTCCACTTTGCCGCTAATCGACTTGTATGACAGCACAAGGCTCACCGTTTAAGCTCTTAGTATGAGTGACATTGATCCGCTTCTTGGTTTTGGCGATTCCCCTGTGCCGCGCGCTGGCGTGTGGAGTCCGGATGTTCTTGGCCCCGGGTTTGAGGCGCAGGCTCTGCAGCTTCTTCCCGATAATGAGGGTGAGGTTCTTGCAACTGTTGTGCGCCATAACGCGAAGACGGATCCGCGCCGCCTGACGGGCACGCCTGAGCACCCGGTTTTCCGCGCCCTTTATATTCATGGTTGGAACGATTATTTTCACCAAAGGGAGTTGGCGCGTGAGGTTGCGCTTGCTGGAGGCGAGTTTTACGGCCTTGATTTGAGGAAGTATGGGCGTTCTTGGCGGAAGAATCAGACGTTCGGCTGGGTCGAGCATTTGAGAGAGTACGACGAGGATATTGCGGAGGCTTTGAACCTGATTGGGGAGGATCTTCCCGTGGTTTTGATGGGCCATTCGACGGGTGGTTTGACGGCGGCACTGTGGGCGGCTCACCATCCGGGGCGCCTGGCGGGTCTTTGGCTGAATTCGCCGTGGCTTGAGTTGCAGACTTCGTCGATTGTGCGTTTCCCGACGCAGCAGGCGGTGCAGTTGATTGCGTCGCGTGAGCCGCGCCGCGTGCTTCCTACGGGTGGGAATGATTTTTACGGTTGGTCGTTGAAGGGTTGGGGCGACAGGGACGGCGAGATGCCGGGTGAGTTGTTGCCGTTTAAGGATGATCCTTCGCTGGCTGGTTGGGGTTTGATTCCGCAGTGGAAGGCGACGGGGCGTAAGACGTTTGCGCGTTGGTTGGCTGCGATTACGGAGGGGCACCTGGAGGTTGCGGAGGGCTTGGAGATTGATTGCCCTGTTTTGACGTTTGCGTCTACTGCTTCGTATGAGGCGAAGGAGTGGACTGCGGATGTGCGGTTCCAGGATGCTGTGTTGGATGCGGATGTGATTGCGGAGCGTGCGGCTCGTTTGGGGTCTAATGTGTGGATTCGTCGGATTGGTGGCGTGCACGATTTGGCGTTGTCGATTCCGCCGGTTCGTAGGTTGTTGTGGAGTAGTACGCTTTCGTGGTTGCGTTTTGAGGTGCTTGGTCGCGCCGCGTTTGAGGGTGAGCGGGCGGAGATGTTTGATTTGCGGGTGCCTGCGCCGGAGGACGTGCAGTTGTCGCCGCGTTAGCGGGAGCGTCGGCCGCGTTTGGGTTGGCCGAGGTTTTCGTATTCGACTCGGATTTCGCGGTTGATTTCGACGAGGGATTCTAGGAGGCTCGGGCCTTTGAGGTCGGCGAGGTGCCAGTATTCCCAGCCGTCGTATTCGCTGGAGCCGGTGATCATTGCGGCTGCTTCGTTCGGGTCTTTGGTGGACCAGAAGTTGGTGGAGATTACGCCGGTTGGTGAGAGTGTTGCTTGGCGGGTGCGGCCGGGGCCTGCCCAGATGAGGGGTGTGGGCTCGCCGACGATGCCGGCGATGACTTCGAGTGCTTCAGCGTTCTTGGATAGCTGAGGCACCTGCGACTCGGCGGAGGGCTCCTCGGCGTACTCGTCGCGCTCTTCTTCCACGCTTTCAACGGGTGCGGTTGCCTCGGGCGCAGCTTCCTCGACCGCAGTTTCTACGGGCGCGGTTTCTACGGGAGTAGCTGCCTGTGCCTCGGCCTCTACTGCGTCTGCGGTAGCCTCGGGCATTCCTTCTACTGCGTCTGCTTCCGAGCGGGCATCGAAATCTTCGGCGCCGCCTTCAACGGCGTCTTCGTTCGAGCCCTCGAATGCGTTTGCCGCTTCACCTTCGAAGGCGCCTTCTACCGAGTCTGCAGCGGAGTCTTCCGCCACGGCTTCTGCAGCGTGTGCGGGAAGTTCTTGTTCGGTTTCGTGGCCGAGGCTCTCGCCGGGCGCCTCTTCAGCGTGGTTGCTCAAGTCTTCGGCGTCAGCGGGTTCGGTGTGCACGGGTTCGGTGTGTGCGGTGGTTTCGTCGGTTTCGCCGTCCCACGGGTCGTAGGCGCGCTCTTCTTGGGGCGCGCTGATTTCGTCTTTGCTGAAGGATTCGAGTTCGAGGGTGTTTACGGAGTGTCCGAGGAGGAGGTTCGGGTTGTGTCCGTATAGGCGCGGGCCTACGGCTTGTACGTCGATGAATTTGCGGCCGTTTGACATGGCGCGTACGGCGATTTCGTGTACTTCGACTCCGGAGGAGGCGAGTACGTCGAGTGCGGGGCGTACGGAGTCGGAGATGGAGCCGGCGACGAGTACGAGGCGGGGGCCGGGCGCGGGTGAGGGCGGCATGGAGTCGCGGAATTCGGTCCAGCCGTTGCGGAATCCTTGCATGCCGCCGGGGTATGCGGCGGCGAGGTCGTTCCAGCCTAGGGAGGCGCTGTCGGCGAGGCGGGATAGGGAGTCGATCATTGCTTGGGAGTCGAGTCGTTCGAGGACTTCTACTGATACGACTTGGCCGGACGCGTCGAGTGCTGTGAGGCGTGGTGTTCCGTTTTGGGTGCCGATGGGGCCGCTGTCTTGCCAGGTGATTGGGAAGAGGGGGCGGCCGACGATTTCGAGTACTTGTTCGCGCACTGATTTGAGGATGTCGTCGGTCAGCCCGTCTACTACAGTCCTGCCGAACTGTGCGGGGATGAGGTGACCTTCGTCGTACTCAAATAGTGGCATTACTTCACCTGTTCTCGTTTAACCTTCCTCTATTGTGTCATGAACCTGGAGTTTGACAATTATTATCTGACGGCCGTGCCGCACCTTCTTAATGGTTGGTTTGGTATTTGCGGATGAGGGTTGCTAGGTGCATGCCGTCGCGGCCCGCGAGTTGTTCGGCTTGGGTGCGGCATGAGAATCCGTCGGCGAGGTAGATCGCGCCGGGGTGTTCGTCGAGCGCGGGTAGGAGTGAGTTTTGGGCGACTTTGACGGAGGTGTCGTAGTGGCCTTGTTCCATGCCGAAGATGCCGGCGAGGCCGCAGCATCCGGAGAGTTTGGTGAGTTTCGCGCCGGAGCGTTGGAGGATGGTTTCGTCGGCGTCCCATCCCATTACTGAGTAGTGGTGGCAGTGGGGTTGGGCGACGATTTCTTTGCCGTGTAGGTTGGGTAGCCACTCGTCGTTGTCTGGCCCGATGGGTGCGGGTGCGGTGAGGAGTTCGGCGAGGGTGTAGACGGCTGAGGAGACGATTTCGACGTCTCCTCCGACGCCTAGGTCGAGGGCGTCGTCGCGGAGCACTGCGGTGCAGGAGGGTTCGACGCCGACGATTGGGATGCCTGCTTTGGCGAAGGGGGCAAGTTGTTCGACGAGTGTTTTCACTTTGTTTCGGGCGACGTCGAGTTGGCCGGTGGTGATCCACGTGAGGCCGCAGCAGAGGTCGCGGGCGGGTAGGAGGGGTGTGTATCCGGCGGAGACGAGTACGTCGATCATGTCTCTTGCGCCGGCGTCGTTGATGGATTGGGAGAAGGAGTCGGCCCAGAGTACAACGTATTTGCGGCCGGTTTCGGTGCGTGGAACGGTGCCGGTTGCGACTGCGCACGTGTGTTTGGGTGCCCACTTGTTGAAGAGGTGGTTTTGGAGGTGTGGCATTTCGCGGCGGGAGTCGATGCCGGCGATTTTGAATGCGAGTTTGCGTAGGGCGTTTAGGCTCATTGCCGCGTTTGCGAGGGCTGCTACGCCGGGGATGGTTGCGGTGAGGCGCGTCCATTTGGGTAGTTGGCCAAGCAGGTAGTGCGGGAGTGGGCGTAGTTTGCCTTTGTAGCGTCGGTAGAAGACTTCGGAGCGGTATTTGGCCATGTCGATGCCGGCTGGGCAGTCGGTTGCGCAGGCTTTGCAGGCGAGGCAGAGGTCGAGGGCGCGGGTTACGCGCGGGTCGTCCCAGGTTGTGATGAGTTCGCCGTTGGTGAGTTCTTCGAGGATGCGTGCGCGGCCTCTGGTTGAGTCGATTTCGTCTTTTGTGGCGTTGTAGGAGGGGCACATGAATCCGCCGGCGGCGCTGTTGTCGGCGCGGCATTTGGAGACGCCGGTGCAGCGGTGTACTGCGGTGGTGAAGTCGCCGTGGTCTTCATGGAATTGGAAGCCGGTCGAAGCTGGTACTGGCGTGGCTTCGGGCCTGCGCAGGTTGTCTTCGAGCGGGTCGGGCGCGGCTTGGCTCGTGAATGCCCGGTGGTCGGGGTGTGCGCCGGCGGCGCCGACGAGCGCGCGGGGGCGCGTGAGTACGCCGGGGTTCATGAGGTTGCCCGGGTCGAATAGGTGTTTGATGGCCGCGAAGAGTTCGAGCATTTCGGGCTTGTACATGTATTTGAGGAGTTCGGAGCGGGCGCGGCCGTCTCCGTGTTCGCCGGAAACGGAGCCTCCGTATTTGGCGAGGAGTTGTGCGCTTTCGATGAGGAATTGTTTGGATTTGCCTACTCCTGCGGCGGAGCCGAGGGGCATGTCGAGGCGCACGTGTACGCAGCCATCGCCGAAGTGGCCGTAGAGGAGCCCGTTGATGTCGTAGCTCTTCATGAGGGTGGTGAAGTCTTCGAGGTAGTTGCCGAGGTGTTCGGGTGGTACGGCGGCGTCTTCCCAGCCGGGCCAGGCTTGTTCGTTGCCGCCGACTACGCGGCCTTCCGGGTCGAGTTCGACGGGGGTGCGCCCGCCAAGGCCGGCTCCGTCGGCGCGGATTCTCCAAAGGCGCAGGGCGTCGTCGCCGGGTGGGTAGATGGCGTAGGAGTCGGAGTTTGCGCTTTCGACCATGGCGTTGGCGGCTTGGAGGGCTTCGTCGAGGGTGGCTCCTCCGATTTCGCACATGAGCCAGCCTTCGCCCTCAGGCATGGGTGGTACTGCGCCGTCGCCTTTGTGCGCGCGAACGACGTCGACGAGGCGACTGTCGAGGCCCTCAACGGCAAGGGGTTCGTGGCGCAGGATTGCGGGTACGTCGTGGCCGGCGGCGATCATGTTGGGGTAGCCGATGACGGCGAGTACGGGCGAGGTGGGGATGTCTACTAGTTTGACTTCGATTTCGAGGACGGTGGCGAGGGTGCCTTCGCTGCCTACGAGCATGGCGGCGAGGTTGCGGCCGTTTTCTACGAGGAGGTGTTCGAGGGAGTAGCCGGAGACTTGTCTGCCGAAGCGGCCAAGGTCGGTGCGGATGTTCGCGAGGTTGGCTTCGATGAGGTCTTGGAGGCCTTCGACTACGCTGAGGTCGCCTTGGCTGGCGGTGTAGTGGCGGCCGCGGCCGTCTACAACTTCGAGGGTGACGACGTTGTCAGCGGTTTTGCCCCAGGCGGTGGCGTGGGGGCCGCAGGCGTTGTTGCCGACCATGCCGCCGATGGTGCAGCGGTTTTGTGTGGAGGGGTCGGGGCCGAAGCGTAGGCCGTGTTTGGCGGCTTCGGTTTGGAGGGTGGCTTCGACGCAACCGGGTTCGACGATGGCTGTGCGGGTTTCGGGGTTAATGGAGAGCACGCGGTTCATGTGCCGCATGAAGTCGATGATGAGGCCGGGGCCGATGGCGTTGCCGGCGCAGGAGGTGCCAGAACCTCTGGGGGTTACGGGGATGCCGAGTTCGTGGGCAGCTTTGAGGGCGAGAATGGCTTCTTGCTTGTTGGCGGGTGCGAAGACTGCGCTTGGTACGACGCGGTAGTTGCCGGCGTCGGTGGAGTAGATGGCTCGCGTGAGTGTGGTGAAGTCGAGTTCGCCGGTTACGCGCCCCTCAAGTTTTTGCGCGAGTGCTTTTAACTCGGGCGCATTGGGGACGTTCTCGTCCGGGTTGTTTGGGAAAAGGCCGCTCAAGCTGGGTTCGTTCGACATACATTCATTGTGCCTTGTACCACGGACAAAAAGTTTGGTCTTCCAGACTGTAAACGAATCTCAACTGTTTTTCGAAGTTTTTGCAAAGTCGCCCTTGGGGAAAGTCCCAAGGGCGACCATTAATTTAGGAGGGCACCGCGAGCGCCACCAACCGTCGGTTTTACATCTTGCTTGCAGCGCCGAGTAGGGTCTTCGCACCGATACCCAGGCCTTCGATGGAGCCGAATGCCTTGTCTTCGTGCTCGATGTTGATGTTCATGTTCGGGTTGATCTTCGCGATTTCGCGCAGGAACTCCGCCCACCAATCCACGTCGTGCTGCACGCCCGCGTGGTTGCGGCCAAGGCCGAGTGCCACGAAACGCCATGCCGGCTCCTCAGGCCAGATTGAGCACCAGCTTTGCGGGCCGGTCGGGTACTTTTCCTCGTCGGGTGCGTCTGCCGGCACCTCACCGAACTGGGCGTCGAGCACGCCCTTTGTTGCAACCCCCTCCTCGATCGCAGTGTCTTTGGCGTGCACGTGGAAGATGTGCTCGCCGAGGTACTGCACGGCTTTAACGATGTCGAGGCCCTGCCACATGAGGTGTGAGGGGTCCATGTTTACGCCGATGTTCTTCGAGCCGACGAGCTCCACGAAGTCCATGAATCCGTTCGGGTTGAATACGAGGTTGTGCGGGTGAAGTTCGATCGCGAGCTTCACGCCGGCGTCTTGGGCGCGCTGATCCATTTCCTTCCAGAACGGCACGGCAACGTCGAGCTGGTAGCGCTTCATTTCCATGTAGATGCCGTCCCAGGGGTTCACGATCCAGTTGGGGTATTTCGCCGTGGGATCCGAGCCGGGCAGACCCGACATGCAGACGATCTCTTCCACGCCGAGCAGCCCCGCGAGTTTGATCGTGTTCTTGAGGTCGTTCGCGTGCTTGATTCCGGTGCCCTTGTAGGGAGAAAGCGGATTGCCGGAGGTGTTGAGGCCGGCAAGCTTCATACCCTTGTCTTCAAAGACGCCGAGGTATTCTTCGCGCGCGGTTTTGGATACGAGGAGGGAGTCTACGGGGCAGTGCGGCGAGGGCACGAAGCCTCCGGCGTTAACCTCCGCTCCGTTTAGTCCCATGCCCTTAAGGGTGTCGAGGGCTTCCCCGAGTGTCTGGTTGTGTAGGCAGGCGGTGTATGCGCCGAGTGTGAACGTCATTGTTACTCCTATAACTACTTAACTTCGACGGTTGCTCCGCCTTGCTCGGCGCAGCGTGCGATTGCTTCTTGGATGCGCATGGATCGGTATCCGTGCTCGAATGTCGGCAGCTTCGGCAGGCCATCTTCGATGCCGAGAACCTGCTGGATGAAGGCGTGCGCCTGGTAGGTGAACTGCTCGACTTGTGTGAAGCCAACGCCTCCGAAGTCCATCGGGGAGCCGGCCTTGAAGTACGGGAACGCGGGGTTTACGAGCACGCGGCGCGGGCCGCGGAACTCCTCCGGGGCGGAGACGTCGTTGAGGATGATTTCGCCGGGGCGGTCCATGTTGAAGGTGGCGGAGCCCTTGGTTCCCTGGACGGTGAGGATGAGGGTGTTCGGGTTACCAAACGAGACGCGCGAGCAGGAGAACGTGCCGATCACGCCGTTTTCGAACTCGCCGGTGAAGGTTGCGACGTCGTCGTTAGTCACCTTGGCCATCTCGGCGTCGCCTTCGACGGATACGCCGCGGCCGCCCGAGACGACGCCCTTTAGAACTGGGCGTTCAGGGATCGTGATGGAGAGGCGTGCGCCGGAGATTGCCTTTAGGGCACCGACTACGAACTCGGAGGTGTCGATGAGGTGGGAGCCGACATCGCCGAGGGCGCCCGAACCCATGGGGCCTTCGTAGCGCCAGGCCATCGGGCCGTTCGGGTCGACACCGTAATCACACCAGTAGCGCGCATCGAAGTGGGTGATTTCGCCGAGCTTGCCCTCTTCAACTAGGCGAGCCATGTAGGAGATGGCGGGATTTCTCCTGTAGGTGTAGCCGAGGCCGGTTTGAACATCCGACTGCGCTTCAAGCTCGGCGAGCGCCTTGGCGTCCTCGAGATTATCGGTGAGGGGCTTCTCGCAAAGAACGTGCTTTCCAGCCTTGATTAGCGCTTCTGCCATTTCGCGGTGCAGCTTGTTTGCCACCACGATCGAGACGATGTTGATGCTCGGGTCGTCGAGGATGTCGCGCCAGTTGTCCGTCGCCTTTTCGTATCCGTAGTCGCGAGCCGCGTTCTGTGCGAAAGGTAGGTAGGCGTCCGCGATCATCGCGCGACGAACCTCTGGGAACTCGGCGTTGAATACCGTTGCGGCTTGGCGCCACGCGTTTGCGTGTGCGCGGCCAGCCATGCCGGCGCCGATGACTGCTACTGAAAGTTGCTCCATTTTGATGTCTCCTAGACTGCTTTGTCTGCTGCTTGAGGTTCTGTGAGTGAGGTTCAAGTTTGGAAGTTGCCGCGGGGAGGGAGCGGCGAGCATGGCCTGTGCTATTTTCCGGTCAAACCATTTACTTAACGCGCGTTAAGGTTGTTACTATCAAATACCCTTTTCGGGTCGTTGTCAAGCGATTTTTGGTAGTTTGTTCGGACTAATTGGTTCCAGTTTTTTCGGCGGAGTCCGCTCCACCGCTCGAGCCGCGTACGACGAGGCGCGCTTGAACGACGACGTCAAGCGGTTTTCCGGCCTCATCTTGCTCGAATAGATCGAAGACGCACTGCGCCATCTTGTTGACGTCCTGATCGATAGAAGTCAGGTCATATTCTGGGCGCATGGCGTAGAACGTGTTGTCGAAGCTGACCACTCCGAGGTCTTCGCCGGGCGTTAGGCCGAGTGCGCGGATGGAGGTAATCACGTTGATGCCGAGCTGGTCGTTATGCGTGATAATGCCTAGTTTTTCGCCAGTTTCACCGTGTTCCACGCGGAGTCGGCGGATTGTGCGCATGATGTCTTGTGGGTCGTAGAGCCATTCAACGCGCGGCTCGAAACCCTCTTCTTCGCACACTTCTTTGAATGCGGCGACGCGCTCTCGAGAGGCGGAGTCGCCCGCTCGCTCTTGCGGAACGGAGAAGAATACGAGGTTTTTGAAACCTCGCTCGCGCAGGTGGTTGATGGCGAGGCGAGACGCAAAAATTTCGTCGATGTGTACGCCCATGCTACTTCCGCCCGCTGCGGGCGTGCCCACGAGGCACAGTGGCACTTCCTTCGCTAGCGCGGTTAGCGTGCGGTTCGAGAGGGTCGGCGACACGATAACGACTCCCGATGCGCGAAGCCCTTTGAACGATTCGATAACTTGGCGTTCTCTGCGCGCGGATGAGGAGCCAGTTGCCGTTAGGGCAAGCATGTGCCGCGTGTCTGCGACTCTTTGGATGGCGGACACGACCGATTCGAAGAAGGGATTCTCGAGGTTCGGGAGTACGATCCCGACTACCGAGGAGGTTTTAGCGGCAAGCATGGCCGCCCCGAGGTTGCGGGTGTAGCCGAGCTTGTTTGCCGCCTCCAGTATGCGCTGCCTGGTGTCTTCAGCAACGTTCGGGTTTCCTGACATGGCGAGGGAAACTAGGCCTCGCGAAACACCTGCTTCGCGGGCTACATCGGCTTGAGTTACTGCAGACACATCCACATTAAACCACGTGATCGAAGCCTTTAGTGAGGCTGGGGCGAGGTGCCCCAGCCTCAACTGTTAGGCGAATTCTTTCTCTAGGCGCTCACGCATGCGAATGTTTGCTGCGTCGGCCTTTTCGAGCCATCCGAACATGCACACGGTGAGTATGCCGTCGAACTTCATGTCTCGAAGTGTTGTGAATAGTTCGTCCCACGGCACTTCGCCGTCGCCGATTTCGTTGTGCTGGTGCACGCGGGCGTCGACGCCCGGAGGGTTGATGATGTAGCGGTTGCCGTCGTTGATCTTGTGATTGTAGACGTCGGCAATGTGTACGGCCTTCAGCTTGTCGCCGGCGAAGCGTAGCATCCTTTCAACGTCGCCGACTCCGTCTGAGAGGTGGAAGGTGTGCGGGCAGCAGTATTCGTAGTTCACCCAGTCGAGGTTCACTCCCCTAACGATTTCGACTGCCCGGTCGTGCAGTTCGACGAAGTCGTAGGGGTGCGCCTCCATGTTTAGGCGAATGCCGTAGCGCTCGAAGTCGCCGGCCAGCTCTTCGATGGAGCGGTACCACTGGTGTTCACATTCTCTTGGAGTGTTGGGATTACCGGAGAATTCAGAAGTAATCTCGCGCACGTCGAGCGTGTCTGCGATTTCGAGTAGCCTGCGCCAGTTGCGCACTTGCGCCTGGCGTTCCTGCTCGTCGACGGCAGACCAGTTGAACACCGGGTTTAGGGTGCGGATTTTCACGCCGGTGTCTTTGACGGCCTGGTTTAGGTCTGCGAGGTAGGCGTCGTCGGCCTTGGGATAGTGGTGCCAGAAGTGGAAGTCGCTTCGCGGCGATAGTTCGACCCACTTGTAGCCAAGTTCGGCCGCTTTGTGAAGAGTGTCTACCGTAGACATCTTGAAGTAGTACATGTTTGGATCCAGGGCGATATCAACCACGTCGTCTCCTTGCCTAGATTTTTAGCGTGCAATCACAGGATACCGAAATAATTTAACGCGCGTTAGGTCTTTTGGCTCAATTTGTATTAACAATGTTTGGTGAGGAGGTTGTTGCGCTCAGTCCAGGTGGCAGGCGGCGCGCTTGGCGGCCTCAACGCGGTGGATTTGGTTCGCGTGATTCGGCGCTGAGGAGTCTGCGCAATCCGTTAGTGAGGCCTCGACGTTCGGGCGTTCTCGGCTACCCGACGCAGATTCACTGGATGGTTTGCGTCGCTCGTTAGATGGTTTGTGCTGATTCGCGGACTATGAGGCGACCTGGTACTTCACGCAGACGCGGTGCTGGCGCCTCATCTTTGGTTTCAAGGCGAGAGATCAGAAGGTTGACGGCTTCTTGCCCTGCGCCGGTGAAGTCTTGCTCGTACGTGGTGAGGCCGGGGTTCCAGATTGAGCCGAGGGGGTGGTTGTCGAAGCCGGCGACGGAGATGTCTCCGGGAACTGCTTTGCCGAGCTTGGTTAGGCCCGCGATGACGCCCATTGCGATTTCGTCGTTGCCGGCGAATACGGCTGTGGCGCCCTGGTCTACGAGTTCTTGGGCGAGGTCGATTGCTTCGTGCGCGTTCCACCCGGAGTTGAGGGGTTCGGGCACTTTTGCGCCGGCGTTCCAGAGGGCTTGTGTCCAGCCGTCAAAGCGGCTGGTTTCTCGTGAGCGTACGGGTACGCCCACGTGGTGAACGGTTTTGTGGCCGAGTGCGAGAAGGTATTCGGTTACGGCGTAGCCTCCTTCGCGTTCACATAGGAGCACTTGGTCGCGTTGGAGGTCGCGTTCGCCTCCGATGACGACGGTTGGAATGTTGTCGGGGAGTTGCGCGAGGGCGTCGAGGGCGGCCTTGTCGTATTTGAGTACGACGATTCCTGCGGGGTTGAGGTCGATGACGGTTGAGACGGCTCGTTCGATGTTGCCGGGCGCTTCGGGGTCGAGTTTGGAGATGATGACGGAGTAGCCGCGTTCGCTTGCTGCGGCTTCGACTCCTTCGATGGTGACGGCTGAGCCGAGGAGTGTCGTGTTGGTTGCGAATACGGCGATTATTTTCATCGCTGATTTGCGCAGGCCGCGTGCTACGGCGCTGGGCCTGTATTCGAGTAGTTCGATTGCGCGTGCGATGCGGTCGGCGGTTTCTGGTTTCAAATGCGGCGAGCCGTTGAGGTAGCGAGACACCGTTGAGACGGAGACTCCCGCCATCTTTGCGACGTCGCTGATAACCGGGGCCTTACCCTTTTTCGCGGTAGCCACAAAGAGCCTCCCTCATCCCTGCTAGGGATTATTGAACTGTGCTGAAGATAATGCCTGAAATATTACGCCTTCCAGCCGCAACTGAGGTGATTAATAGAGAAAGCGTCAGCAAACTCGGTGGGCGACCCGTAGCCGCGCCTCAGGCCTACTGCCTAAGAAGCGAATTTGAACAGGCGCGGAGGAACGCGCGCAGGAAACAGCCCCTAAAAGGCCGCGCGTATTCCACGCCCTGCGAAGCCAACTCCCCAAAGAGGACAGGCGTCAGCTTCGCGATCGACGCGCAGCGGCAGACCATGAAGGGTGCTGCCGGAACATCTACTGAAACATTTACTGCAACGTACTGGAACACCTACTGGAAAGTACTGGAACATTGTTACAGTAGATTTTTTGTGTCCTAACACCTTCACGCGCGGCTTGAAATCCCCCTCACCCCGTCGCCAATTACGCGAGATTCCAAGGAAAACGCACCCTCCAATATCAAACGTCTCCCGCAGCAGCGCACAGACTCGCGCATCTACTGAAACATTTACTAGAACATACTGGAACACCTACTGGAAAGTACTGGA
>JAUNLN010000039.1 GCA_030532245.1 Actinomycetaceae bacterium | reverse complement strand
TAGACAAAAACTTATCGCCCACCCTTTCTCGAAATCTCGAGGGGGTGGGCGATAACTTTTGCCAAAATCGAGTTAGCGCATGAAGTGCTCAGACGAGGGGAACACGTCGGTTGTTAGCACGTCTTCGCGAAGCTTCTCCATCGCGTAATCAAGCGCGTACTTCATACCGCCAATAGACACCGCCTGCGCCTTCAACTCCGACGCCGACACCGTCGGCATCAGCGGACAATACTTCGCAAGCTCCGAGTTGAACTCATCCAAGAACAGGTGCGACCAGCCCGAAAACTCGCCACCAATCACCACGTTCGTCGGCCCAAACGCCAGCACCATAGCGGCAGCACCTAGCGCAAGAGAGCGAGAAAACTCCTCCACGGCGCGCAGAGCGTTCTCATCACCATTGGCAGCCATTTTGAAGATTTCCTTACGCCCCGGCAGGTCACCAGAATCCACCTGACCGTACGCGCTCTTAATGAACGTCTCGTTCTCAATATCGCGCCAACGCAGAGCATCCAACTCACCAATGAGCCCCGCGGAACCGCGATTACCCGCATGCACCTTGCCGCCAATAATCGCCGCGGCACCCGTGCGCATGCCCGAAAGAATGTAGACAACATCCTCGTGCCCCTTAGCACCGCCCTTCCAAGCCTCGCCAAGCGCACCCAAAGAACAATCGCCCGCCACAACCGCAGGCCTGTGCAAGCGTTTCTCAACCTCAGCCGAAAGATTCGTGCCCTGCCAGCCGGGCATGCCGTGGCCACCAAAATAATTCACGCGGCCATCACTCACCGCACCCGGAGAACCAACACAAATGAGGCGGATCTGCTCCATCTCAAACTGGCTCCTTGCAACGACCTTCGCCGCGCACTCGCAAGCCGCGTCCACGCGTTCCGTCGCCCCAAGATCCTCAGCCAAGTCAACCGAACTCGTGCCAAGAAGGTTTCCGCGATGGTTCGCAAGATTGACCGTCACGTGGTGAGCACCAATATCCATCGAGAGAACAAGTAGCGCGTCTGCAGAGAGAGTCCAACGAATCGCCGGCCTACCTCCCGCCGTCAACGGCTCCAACTCCTGAAGCCAACCCAGCTGCGCCAAATCCGCCACAACTTGCTCAGTCGCAGGGCGCGACACGGAGATCTTCTCCGAAATCTGCGTAATCGAAAGAGACTCCTGCATCAGCGCACGGATCGTTGCAAGCATGTTGATACGCCGTTGAATTCGGCGTTCAGCTCCCCGCATTGGAAGCACCTCCACACACATCGTTAACAGGTTGTTATCAAATGCCATTGACTTTCATAAGTAACTAGCATAAGTATTATCTATATAAGACACCCTACATCATCGGCGATGGAAAATGAGTCAACAAACACTTACTTCTAAGCCCAGTTTACTGGGCAAAAAGCAGAAAACGCCGCGCACGCCAAAGAAGCACGGAGACGGCCTAATCGCGCTTGTCTTCCTAACTCCTGTGCTACTCGGCTACGCGATCTTCTACTTCTGGCCAATGATCCGCGGCATCCAAATCTCCTTCACCGACTGGAACCTCCTATCGGATCCGCAATGGGTGGGCCTTGCCAACTACCGCGAACTCATGGGCGACAAAGTTTTCGGTAACGCACTCGTAGTAACCATCATCTACGTACTCGTAAACATCACCTCCCAAACGATCCTCGGCCTCGGCATCGCAGTACTCATGCAGCGAATCAGCCAGTCCGTAGTGATCCGCTCACTCCTCCTCGTACCCTGGCTCGTACCAAACGTAACGGTCGCCGTAATCACCCTGTTCATCCTCGACCCCAACGTCGGCCTGATGAACCACATCCTCTCCTACATTGCAGTAAACCCAATCTCGTTCTACGGCAACGGAGACATAGCGATCTACACCATCGCCCTCGTAAACTCCTGGCGAAACATGGGCTACACCGCCCTCCTCCTCTTCGCCGGCATGCAAACCATTCCGCGCATGGTAACCGAAGCGGCAATCATGGACGGCGCAAGCGCATGGCGCCAGTTCCGCTCCATCACCCTGCCGCTACTGCGCCCCATCCTCGTCATGGTCGTCGTCGTATCCATGATCGGCTCGTTCCAGATCTTCGACACCGTGTCCGTAGCCACCAAGGGCGGCCCCGGCAACTCCACGCGAGTCATCTACTTCTACATCTACCAAAAGGCGTTCCAGCAGTTCGACATGGGATACGCAGCCGCAATGGCCGTCGTCCTACTCCTCATCCTGCTAGTTCTCTCTGCACTGCAGATGAAGATCCTACGCGCCGACTCGAGCGACTTGGACTAGGCGGGAAGAAACATGGAAAACCAATCCGTATACAAGACCACCACAGGCGGCAAAATCGTAGGCTGGGCGCTACTCATCCTCCTACTCATCGTCACCCTCCTCCCCTTCGTTTGGGCAATCCGCACCGCGTTCACCCCAAACTCCGCAATCTTCGACGGCAACTACTCCCTCATGCCAAACGACCCAACCTCGATCAACTTCGAACGCGTGCTCGGCATGACCACGCCCGAAGAATCCATGGCGGCCGGCGGCTCAGGCCAGTCGATGAACTTCTGGCAGTACCTCATCAACTCCCTCATCTTCACGGCAGTTGTTGCGCTCTCCCAAGTCGCGACCTCCACAATGGCCGCATACGCGTTCGCAAGGCTCCACTTCCGCGGCCGCAACGCGCTATTCATGATCCTCCTAACCTCGATGATGATCCCGCCCGTGTTCATCGTTCTACCGAACTTCGTGCTAATGAACTCCCTATCGTGGATCAACACGTGGCAAGGCCTCCTCGCCCCCTACGTACTCATCAGCCCGTTCGGAATCTTCTTCCTCCGACAATTCTTCCTCTCCCTCCCCCGCGAAGTTGAGGAAGCCGCAATGCTCGACGGTGCAGGCCGCTGGCGCACATTCCTCCAAGTAATCGTGCCCATGGCGTCCGGCCCGATCGTAACCCTCGGTATCATCCAAGCGGTCTTCGCCTGGAACGAATACCTCTGGCCACAGTTGATCGCCAAGGCAGACGACGTCCGCCTCCTCAACGTGGCACTGGCTGTATTCGCACAGTCCTCCCCATCCACGAGTCCAGACTGGGCCGGCCTGATGGCAGCGGCATCACTCCAAGTGATCCCAATGTTCATCCTGCTTCTCATCTTCGGTCGCAAACTCGTAAGTTCACTAGGCCTAACCTCGGCCAAGTAACAAACCCGGTATCAGATTCACAGTCCCCTAGCGTCGCACAGGCGGTGCGCAGTGAAACTGGTTATTTTCAAAGGAGAAAAAATGAAGTACATGAAGCTCGCAGCCGTTGGCGCTGCAGCCACGCTGCTACTCACCGCGTGTGGCGGAGGCGACTCCGTAGGCGGCGCGCCGGAAGGTAGCGAACCCGCCGAGGGCGGCACCACCATCACCTACAGCCTCTGGGACTCGAACCAGCAGCCCGCATACCAAAAGTGTGCAACCAAGTTCGGTGAGGACACGGGCATCACGGTGAACATCTCGCAGCAGGGCTGGGACGACTACTGGACCTCCCTCACCACCGACCTTGTCTCCGGCACCGCGCCCGACGTAATCACCAACCACGTCGCCTACTACCCCGAACTCGCCACCAACGGCCAGCTCCTAGACCTCGCCCCCATGATTGAGGCAGACGGCGTCGACCTTGGCCAGTACACCGGCGAACTCGCTTCGCTTTGGAACAAGGACGGCGAACAGTACGGTATTCCGCAGGACTGGGACACGATCGCAATCGTCTACAACGCAACCATGCTTGAAGAAGCCGGCCTCACCGCCGAAGACGTTGCAAACCTCGACTGGAACCCGCAAGACGGCGGCTCCTTCGGCAACCTCATCAAGAAACTAACCGTCGACAAGAACGGCAAGCGCGGCGACGAAGAAGGCTTCGACTCCGCGAACGTTGAAACCTACGGTTGGGGCCTCGAAAAGGGTGGCGGCGTTGTCGGCCAGACCCAGTGGTCTTGGATGGCACTCGCCAACGGCTTCAACTACCTCGACAGGAACCCGTTCGGCACCGAATACCAGCTCGACGACCCGAAGGTCATTGAAGCACTCACCTGGTACCAGGAGCAGATCGAAGCCGGCTACGTAATGCCGCTCGAGCAGGCAGGCCAGCTCGGCCTCGAACCCATGATGGAACAGGGCAAGGCAGCCCTCATCACCGACGGCTCCTGGCGCATCGGCACCTGGGCAAACTCTGCAAACCAGAAGCTCGCGTTCGCACCGCTTCCGACCGGCCCCGCCGGCCAGAAGACCATCATCAACGGTCTTGCTCCCTCCATCGTTGCCAGCACCAAGAACGCTGACGCCGCATGGCAGTGGGTCAAGTACCTCACCTCCGAAGAGTGCCAGGCAATGATTGCTGAAGAAGCAGTCGTCTTCCCCTCCATCCCCGCACAGGCTGAAGCAGCCGCAGCGAAGCACGAGGCAAACGGCGTAGACGTCTCCGCATTCCTCGACATCTCCCTCGACGCTGCAAACCTCAGCTACTACCCGATCACCGACAAGGCCAACGAGATCAACGCTCTCGCACAGGCCGTAATCGATGACATCGAGGGCCTCAAGGTAAAGCCGGCTGACGCACTTCCGCAGCTCAACACGGAAATCAACCAGATCCTCGGCAAGTAACAAGCGCTTTGCGTGGCCAAACGGTTGCGCAAAGTAACCAGAAAACAACACACCGAGCGCGCCTAGCACTTTTGCCGAGCGCTAGGCGCGCTCTTCATATCCAAAACGCCTCTTTCAACCCCTAAAAACCGCGTCTACACCATCAGAAAGCCAAGCATGTCTCCCACGATCGTTTTTGAAAACCACACGTTCCATGTGTCGTGCCAAACCCACGATCCCCGAAAACACAGGGTGTCTGGATTCGATGGCCTAGACGTATACATACTTCCCGCCGGCAACATCGAAATCACCCACGAGCTTGGCGACACCGAGTTTTACCGCCACGGCTGGAACTCCTGGAGCCCCACAGCGTGGCGCCAACTATCCGACTACCCGTGGCGCGTCTGGAACAACCCCGGCCGCTCCCGCACCGCGGAAGACCCCATCACCGACTCCACGGAAATCCACCGCGGCTACCAGCTCGGCGCTCTCTCTTTCGGTGACGACCAGGTGATCCTCCTTGGCTCCCTCTCTCGCGGCGGCGCACTCGTTGAAGCAGACCAAGAAACGCTACGCGGCATTATTCCCACCGCAAACGCTCCCTACGAAATCGAAGGCGGCTCCAGCGCTGAAGGCCAGCCCTGGGCTCTCCTCATCGGAGACGAACTATCGGTGTTCGAAGCTTACGGACGCCTGCTCGCCGAGCACCTTGGCGTGAAATCCCGCCTCGAGCAGAAGATCCCAACCCGCAAGGCAGCACCCGTATGGTCTAGCTGGTACTCCTGGTTCGAAGAAATCACCGAAGACATCATCCGCGCCGAAATCCCGCACGCGGCCGCCTCCGGCTACGAGATCCTCGAAATCGACGACGGCTGGGAAGTATCCGTCGGATCATGGGAACCAAACTCCGACTTCCCGAACCTCCCCGGGCTCGCGCGCGAAATCCGCGAAGCAGGCCTTCGCCCCGGCATCTGGGTATCGCCCTTCATCGCGAAAGCTGACTCCTACGTTGTGCAAGAGCACCCCGACTGGCTCGTAAAAGAACCGGATTCTGACGACCCCATCGACGCGGGCTTCAACTGGGGCACCCGCCTCTACGCTGTAGACACCACGCACCCCGAAGCCGTCGAATGGATCAAGAGCATCATCTTGCAGCTTCGCGAATGGGGCTTCGACTACTTCAAGACCGACTTCATCTACGCCGCCGGCATGCCAGGGCGTCGCCACCTAGACGTAACGCGCGAAGAAGCCTACATGATGGGCATCCGAGCACTGCGTGAAGCGGCCGGTGAGGAGTCTTACCTGCTCGGCTCGGGCGGCCTACCAGCTGCTTCGCTTGGAATCCTCGACGGCATGAGGATGGGCCCCGACACCGCCCCGTACTGGGACAACATGGACCGCTACCGCGACCCGTCTGGCCCCGCGGTTGCGAATGCTCTACGCAACTCGCTCACCCGTTTTTGGTGGAAGCCGTGGATCGACACCGACCCCGACGTGGCTCTAACCCGTACGCGCGGATCGCTCCTCTCCCCCGAGGTCAACCGCCTCACGCTCGACGCCGCTATCGTCTGCGGATCGTTTGCCTGCTCCGACCCGGACGAGTGGCTCACCGACGAAGAGCGCGAAGTTCTTCGCGGCGCCATCAAGGACGCGAAGGCTGAGGCGGCCGGCGAACTACCGATTCGTCAAACCGCTCGTTATATCTTCGAAATCGGCGACCGCGAAGTGGACTTCGACCAGTGGTTGAATCCGCGCGGGCGCATCTCAGACAGACTGCTCGTTAAGTAACACAAAAGTGGGAGGCTTCTCGCCTCCCACTTTTGTATCCAGCCCTATCTCATCTGTGAGTAGTAGCTCCTTCAAAACCAAGCCAATGTTTTACAGCCCAGAATCGCTGGAGCGTGCCTGCCGGATTGCTAGAACCCCATAATGCTGTTTTGAATCGTGTTGCCGATTACCATCGCGATGTTCGGCAGGATAATAACCGCGGCGAAAATGATTGCAGGAATCATCTTCGGCCTTGCCTTAATGAGAGCGATCAGCGACATTACGAATGCCGCGAAGTTCAGCAATGCAGCGATTCCAAGGAAGACGACGCGCTTCGTGTCGGCTGCGGAAGCCATCTCTTCAGCCACCTCAAAATCGAGGTCTGACCAAAGCATTTCCATTGCCACAGCACCATCTCGGGCCGCTAGGAAGTAGCCGACCACGATCAAAATACATGCGAGCACGCACATGCCAAGCGCGGTGTACGCCATCTTAGACTTGTCTACAAGCGGCTTTCCTTGCGGTACCGGCTGCTGCTGATACATCGGGTTCATCTGCTGCGCCGGGTTCATCTGCTGCATCGGGTTTTGCTGGTACATCTGGTTCGGTTGCGGGGCCTGATTACCCATCTGGCCGTTAAATCCGTTAGACATTTCTCCTCCTATTGGTTGGTTTTGAAGTGCTGAACTAAACTCGCCCGCCTAGCTCAGCCGGTTAAGTTACTGAGCTACTTGAGGAGCCCTTTCTTTTTCACCGGAGCTAGATCGACTATTTCCCCCGATAGCGTGTACTGGTTGGCGCCTGCAACGCTGTCGTCTGAAAGACCTACGCGATGCTCAATGAATCGGTCGACTTTCCTCACGTTTCTTAGTGTTCGTCTAGTTTCATGCTCATAAACATGCCGGGCATCCTTGTTCCTGTAGAACGCCACGATTAGGGCGAAGAAGATGAAGCCTAAAGTTGCGAACACCCAGCCGTAGTTGTCTTCCCAGTCCCACATGAGCGCCGTGAAGATGACTGCGAGGATCAGGCCAATAACCTCAACAATCGCGGACACGATACTGAGTCTCACGTAGTTGATTGGAACGGATCCCATGGTTTCCTGCGTGCGCGCGTTGACGGCCACGTAGTGCATGATGCTCTTGTCGCCTTTTTCCTGCATGTAGCTGTACAACCACACGGGCAGGTATGCGGCCTTCCACGATTCGCCCTTTACTTCGAAGTTTTGACGCGACCACGCGACACCGCGGTCGTACTGTTCAAGAGTGTCGTTTGCACCAAACTTCGCGATGTCCGCACTCCTTGCGTGTACGGTTCTGCGCAGCTGGTCGACGTTCGTGTCGCGCTTTTCAGACGTGAACCCCTTCAGGAAGTTACTGTCGTATTTCACGCAGTTTTCCGTGTCGAAAGGCAGAATCGCGTTGATGACGTTCGTGGTTTTGTCCTCAGCGTTGACGTCGAGCTTGTCGGAACTCGATTCGATCGTTAGGTCGTCGATCGAAATGTCGAATTCGCGTTCAACGCGGTAGGCGTCGGCGTCGTAGAGGGTTTCTTTGTCGTCTCCCGAACCTGACGTGTATTTGTCGGTTTGGATCTCTCCGACACCGGAGAGGGACATGTGACCGTTTACGTCAACGACCATGTACGGGAAGAACACGCCACAAATGTTTTCTGTAGTGAATTCTCGCAGGAACTTCGGGTGGGCAAACAGTCTGCGTTTCTTGACGAACGCGTTGATCTGCCCTTCTGCGTCCTGTTTCGTAATGCCGAAAGGTAGAACCATGTCGGGGATTGCGCCGTTTGGTACGGCGCTGTTGATCGACAGGGTGTTTCGACACCAGTGGCAGCGTGCCTGGCTTGCTTCGGACGTGTCGATAACGACTTCCGCCCCGCAGCTTTCACACCTTAGCGTGAGAACTTCGCTGACGTCCGGAATGATGTCCGTGGCGCCCGCACCAAGAGCGAATCCCTCGAGGTCGGCAATGTCTCCTTCATCTTTGACGAGTTCCAGTTCGAACTCGTGGCGACAAAAGTTGCACCGCAGTTTCGAGGTTTTCATGTTCTGCGAAATATCCGTGGCACCGCACTTCGGGCACTTAGTTTGCCCATCTTTAGCGTCGGGATTCGTCTGAATGATCCGCGGCGACTGCTGCGATGGCGGAGGCGCTGCGACTGCCCCCATCTGAGGGTTCGCAGGCTGCCCCATTGGGCCTGGCCCCTGTGGCATCATTCCCGGGCCCTGTTGCATTGGGCCTGGGCCTTGCGGCATCTGCCCGGGCGCGGCCTGCATGGGAGGCTGCCCCTGCGGCATCATTCCAGGACCCTGCGGCATCGGGCCCGGCCCTTGAGGATTGTTAAGCACTCTTTCATCCATGATGTTTCCCTTAGAAGCCGAGGAAGTTTCTCTTGGCCTGATCGAACTCCTCCTGGCTGATCACACCCGCTTCAAGCAGTTGCTTTAGCTGGATGAGCTTC
>JAUNLN010000038.1 GCA_030532245.1 Actinomycetaceae bacterium | reverse complement strand
GTTTAGCGCGCTGCGCTACCCGTGTAGTCTTCGTCGCCGTCCGACCAGCCGAACGCTGCGCGAAGCTCCGCGCCCGTCGTCTCGATCGGGTGAGACTCGTGCTCCTTACGAAGCGCGAGGAACTCGGGAGCACCCGCGTCCTGATCCGCAATGAAGCGCTTAGCGAACTCGCCATTTTGGATGTCAGCGAGAACAGCCTTCATGTTCTCCTTCACCTCAGGCGTAATCACGCGCTTGCCCGAAACATAGTCGCCGTACTCAGCGGTGTCGGAAATCGACCAACGCTGCTTCGTTAGACCGCCCTCATTGATGAGGTCGACAATCAGCTTCATTTCGTGCAAGACCTCAAAGTAGGCGATCTCCGGCTGGTAGCCCGCCTCGGTTAGGACCTCGAAACCGTAGGTGATGAGCTGCGAAATGCCGCCGCAAAGCACGGACTGCTCACCGAACAGGTCGGTTTCGGTCTCCTCGGTGAAAGTCGTCTTGATCGCTCCAGCGCGGGTCGCACCGATCGCCTTCGCGTAGGAGAAGGCAAGATCCCAAGCCTCACCAGACGCGTCGTTCTCGACCGCTACGATCGCGGGCACGCCCCTACCCTCTTCGTACTGGCGGCGAACCGTGTGGCCCGGGCCCTTCGGAGCGACCATGCAAACGTCGTGGTTCGAGCCGGGAGCAATGTAGCCGAAGCGAATGTTGAAGCCGTGCGCGAAGAACAGGGCTGCTCCCTCCTTCAAGTTCGGCTCAATTTCGGCGGCGTAAACCGTGCGCTGAACCTGATCCGGCGTGAGGATCATGACGACGTCCGCTTCCTTCACGGCCTCTGCCACCGACGCGACAGGTAGACCCATTTCAGCGGCCTTATCCCAAGACTTAGAACCTTCGCGCAGGCCAACAACGACCTCTACACCTGAGTCACGCAGGTTGAGAGCATGCGCGTGGCCTTGCGAACCGTATCCGATGACTGCGACTTTTTTGCTCTGGATGATTGATAGGTCGGCGTCATCGTCATAGAAAATTTCAGCCACGATCTTTCTCCTTTAGTTGATCGGTGATGGAGCGCGGCCCTCGTCCGATTGCGAGAGCCCCGGATTGTACGATCTCGCGAACACCGTATGGTTCGAGGGCCGCGAGAAGTGCGTTTACTTTGTCATTATCTCCCACGGTCTCAACGACCACGGAAGTTGAGGATACGTCCACTACGTGCGCGCGGAAGAGATTCACGATCTGCAGCACGCCGGTGCGGGTCTCCTCGTCGGCTCGAACTTTGATGAGTACGAGCTGGCGGGTGACGGACGGCAGCGTCGACAGGTCAACGACCTTCAGCACGTTTACCAGTTTATTGAGCTGCTTGGTGATCTGCTCGAGGGGGTGCTCCTCAACGTCGACGACCACGGTAATGCGCGAAATTTCAGGATGCTCGGTCTCCCCCACCGCGAGCGAGCGAATGTTGAACGCTCTGCGCGCGAACAGGGAGGCGACGCGGGTTAGCACGCCCGGCTTGTTTTCAACGAGCACTGAAAGGGTATGGGTCTCACTCATTACACGTCTCCTTCCCACTTGGGGGCTAGTCCGCGGGCGTATTTGATGTCGTCGTTTGAGACTCCTGCGGCGACCATGGGCCAAACCATTGCGTCTTTGGAGACTCTGAAGTCGATGAGGACGGGGCGGTCGTTTATCGACATGGCCCACTCGATTGCGGCGTCAACCTCTTCTGGCTTCGTGACTCGCCGTGCTTCCATGCCGTAGGCGTCTGCGAGTTTGACGAAGTCTGGGATCTGCTGTTCCGCCTCGTTGAGGGAGGTGTGGGAGTAGCGCTGGTTGTAGAACAGGTTCTGCCACTGGCGCACCATGCCGAGAACCGAGTTGTTGATGATCGCAACCTTGATGGGAATGTTGTTGATGACGCAGGTGGCGAGCTCCTGGTTTGTCATTTGGAAGCTGCCGTCGCCGTCGATCGCCCAAACTACTTTGCCCGGGTTGCCAACTTGCGCGCCCATGGCAGCGGGGATGCAGTAGCCCATTGTGCCTAGGCCGCACGAGGAGAGGAAGGTTCGCGGTTTTTCGTATTTGATGAACTGCGAGGACCACATTTGGTGTTGGCCAACGCCGGTCGTGTAGATGGCGTCGGGGCCGGCGATGGCGGAGAGGCGTTCGAGCACGTACTGGGGTGCCATGCCGTCTTCGGGCTCCTCATAGCCGAGGGGGTAGGTGTCGCGAAGCCTGTTGAGGTAGCGCCACCATCCGGAGATGTCGGCTTGGCCGCTTTGGTAGAGCTTCGCGGTCGCGTCTACGAGGGCGCGTAGCGCGTCTTTCAGGTCGCCAACGATTGGAATGTCGACGGGCCTGTTCTTCGAAATCTCTGCCGCGTCGATGTCGATGTGTACAACTTTTGCGCGCGGGGCGAACGAGTCGAGGTTGCCGGTCACGCGGTCGTCGAACCTTGCGCCAAGAGCGACGATGAGGTCGGAGCGCTGCAGTGCGCCAACGGCCGCGACCGTGCCGTGCATGCCCGGCATGCCAAGATTGTGCGGGTCCGAGTCGGGGAATGCTCCCCTGGCGGGTAGCGTGGTTACGACGGGCGCGTCCGTGATGTCGACGAGTTGCATGAGCTCCGGTGTTGCACCCGAGCGGATCATGCCGCCTCCCACGTAAAAGACGGGAGCATCCGCCTCAAAGATCGCACGCGCGGCCTCATTGACCTGTTTCATGTGCGGCCTCGATGGGAGACGATAGCCGGGGAGGTCTAGTTTTGGCGGCCACGAGAAGTCAATGATCTCGTTTTGCGCGGACTTAGTGATGTCGACGAGGACGGGGCCGGGCCTGCCGGTCTGCGCAAGATGGAATGCTTCGGCGATGCGGCTTGGAATGTCTTTGGCGTCGGTGACGAGGAACGAGTGCTTCGTGACGGGCATCGACGTGCCAACAATGTCGGCTTCCTGGAACGCGTCGGTGCCGATGAACTCGGCGGCAACCTGGCCCGTGATGACGACGATCGGCACGGAGTCGAGGTTCGCGTCTGCAAGAGCGGTAACCATGTTGGTTGCTGCGGGGCCGGAGGTGACGACTGCGCAACCAACTTTCCCTGTAGAAATGGCGTATCCCTCAGCTGCGTGGCCTGCCCCCTGCTCGTGGCGGATCAGTTTGACGCTCAGCTTGTCTGAATCTAGGAGGGCATCGTAGACGGGAATAATGGCGCCACCGGGCATACCGAAAATGTCGGTTACGCCGAGATTTTCGAGGCTTCTTACTACTGCCTGCGCTCCTGATATTCGCTCAACCTGTGCTTCTCTGGCGATCTGAGCATTGAAGTCGGAGGGCAGAGGTCTTCTTGCCCTAGGCTTGCCTTGATTTTTCACTTTACTCTCCCTTAACTCAGGGCTTCGGGTATTAAAAAACCCTCGATCCAAAAGGCTCGAGGGAGGCGTGCGGCTCATCTGTTAGACAGCAGAAACCGCACGCCTGCGTACGATTACGCGGCGACGAATAATCTGCTGTACCAAAGACATGTTTAGAGACTAACCGGAAAATCCGGCCAAAAGGAAAAGTCTCGCGCAAAGTCTCAAATGATGGATGCCCGGAAGACCCATAGGTGTGGAAACGTGACAAAATCCACCCCTCGTTTCCCCCGATTTTCGTCATAAAAAGGCAAAGCGATAATAACGACAAAGTCTGCCCGTGCTAAGGTTTCCTATTGGGTCCTTCGACCGAAAAGCGGCTGAACAGCCTGACACAGTAAGGCGGTAGCCGCCGTTGGATAACAGAATCTGACTGAACAAAGTACCGTCAGGAGTTCATAGGAAATTGGCAACGCTCTTCACTTTTCTTGCCGAAGAAGCCGTCCTTACCCTTTTCTTGCTAGTGGGTATCGGCATGGCCTTTGGTCACATCAAAGTCAAAGGCATCTCACTAGGCGCTGCGGCTGTTCTCTTCTTCGCGATCATCGTGTCCGCATGGGCACAGTCGTACGGAGTTGAAATCCGCATTCCTCCCGCCTTTGGAACCTTGGGTCTAGCAGTTTTCGCCTTCGCAATTGGCATTAACTCGGGCGCAAGCTTCTTCCACAACATTAAGACCGCACTCGGCCCAATTCTTGCAACCGTTGCTCTATACATCGTGGCTGCAGGCGCGGCTTACGGCCTCGGCATGTACGTGTTCGACATGGACATCGCCCTAATCGCAGGCACGTTCGCAGGCGCACTAACCAACACGCCCGCACTTGCAGCAGCTGGCCAGGCGTCCGGCGACCCGGGTCTTGCAACCGTTGGCTACTCGATCGCCTACCTGTTTGGCGTTATTGGTATGATGATCGCAGCCATGGCGGCCCTGCACCACGGCAAGTCGGACACCGACAAGCCCTCTCCTCTTGCAAACCGCACTATTCGCGTTGAGCGTTCGGACCAGCCGCTCGTTGGCGACATTTTCGAAATGATGGGCCAGAAGGTCACGTTCTCGCGTATTCGCCGCGGCGAAACCGGCCCGATCAGCAAGCCGGCGATGTCCGATTCCCTGAACCGTGACGACCTCGTAACCGTCGTCGGCCCGCGCGAACTCGTTGCCCGCGTAGCAAACGAGCTGGGCCACGGCTCTTCCCACTCCCTGATGGAAGACCGCTCCTACCTCGACTTCCGTCGTATCACCGTGTCTGACCCGAAGCTGGCCGGCCACACTATCGCCGACCTCGACATGGGCAACAAGTTCTCTGCCACGATCTCCCGCGTGCGTCGCGGCGACATCGACATGGTTGGCGAGCCGGGCCTCGTGCTCCAGCAGGGCGACCGCGTTCGCGTTGTTGCACCGACTTCCAAGATGCGTGAGATCACGAAGTTCTTCGGCGACTCCGCCCGCGGTCTTTCCGACATCAACCCGATCGCGCTTGGCATTGGCATGGCGCTCGGTATCCTCATCGGCCAGGTTCCGATCCCGACCCCGAGTGGCACCACCTTCGCCATCGGTTCGGCTGCAGGCACGCTCATCGTGGGCCTCATCTTCGGCAAGATCGGCCGCGTAGGCAAGATCGTAACGGCAATCCCGTACACGGCAGCCATGGTTCTTTCCGAGTTCGGCCTCCTCGTGTTTCTCGCGCAGGCTGGCACGGTTGCAGGTGGTCAGATCGGTGAGGCGTTCACCTCCGGCTCGTGGCTGAACATCCTCCTGCTCGGTATCGTGGTCACGTCGATCATGGCGGTTGGCCTCTACGTTGTGATGCGCTGGATGTTCCACATGGGTGGCACGCAGCTCGCCGGCTTCCTCGGCGGCGCTCAGACGCAGCCCGCAGTGCTCGCGTTCTCCAACTCGCGTACGAACGCCGACCCGCGTGTTGCGCTTGGCTACGCGCTCATTTACCCCGTTGCGATGATCGGTAAGATCCTCGTGGCGCAGATCCTCGGTGGTCTCTAAACCCTAGAGTCCCCACTTTGAAAGCCGCGCTTCGGTGGCCGCCTTCTTTGGCTCCCACCAGGCGCGGTTTTCTTTATACCAGTCGATAGTCGCCGCAAGATCCTCCCGAAAATCAGTGCGAGAAGGCTGCCAGCCGAGTTCATCTTTTAGCTTCGTCCAGTCGATGGCGTAACGCAGGTCGTGGCCGGGGCGGTCTGCGACGAGGTCGAAGTCCTCCTCCTCGTATCCCATGAGGGAGTTGATTGCCCGCACGACTTCAAGGTTCGAGTACTCCTGGCTCGCTCCAATCAGGTACGTTTCGCCGATCCGTCCCCTTGTTAGCACCTGCCATAGGGCGTCGTTGTGGTCGTCTACGTGGATCCAGTCGCGCACGTTCCGCCCGGTGCCGTACACGCGCGGTCGCCTGCCCTGGAGGCGTTCTGTGATCGTTCGGGGAATGAGTTTTTCGACGTGTTGGCGTGGCCCGAAGTTGTTTGAACAGTTCGAGATGGTTGCTTGTACGCCGAGGGAGCGGCTCCACGCGCGCACGAGGTGGTCGGCGCTTGCTTTGGAGGCGGAGTACGGCGAGGAGGGCCTGTACGGGCTCGTCTCTGAGAACTTTTCTGGCGTGCCTAGTGGGAGGTCGCCGTACACTTCGTCGGTGGACACGTGGTGGAATCGCACGCCCCACTCTCGCGCCGCTTCGAGCAGGTTGGCGGTGCCCTCCACGTTCGTGCGGACGAACAGCATGGGGTCTCGTAGCGAGTTGTCGTTGTGGGATTCAGCGGCGAAGTGGACGATCGCGTCTGCCTCTTTTGCAAGGTCGAATACGACGTCTCGATCTAGGATGCTTCCTTCTACGAGGTTGCAACGGCCCGGGAAGGATTTTGTTTCTGCGTCGATGAACTCTTTGCCGCTCGCGTACGTGAGCGCGTCGAGTACCGTGACGCGCTCGCCTTTACGCAGCGCCATGGACGTGAAGTTTGAGCCGATGAATCCAGCTCCGCCGGTGACAAGCAGATGCATGCCCTCATTTTCTCACAAGCGCAACACCAACCAGCTCCACCCACACGCATCTATCGCGCCCCGCTTCCCTCTCTCCGCAATCTCACCCCTCCTCCCGCACACCTCTAACGCAACCCCGCCTCACTCTCTCCACTACCCCAACTCCCGCCTCCCGCACCTAGCGCCCCCACGCACCGCCTCGTCATCTTTTTGGGCGAGCTCAGGAGCGCAATTTTGATGGTCTGCCCAGGGGTTAACCAGCTGGTTTCGATATACTGGGGTTCGATTTACGAAAGTGAGTTTGATTGAAGCCAACGGTACGGCGTATTTCCGGACACCGAATGCATTACGACTGGGGCGACCTGTGCGCCCTCCACGATTTTTGTGGCACTAATGCGGATGGGGAGCCTCTTGCGGAAATCTGGTATGGCACGCACAGAGGCGGGCCGTCCGTGCTTGACGATGGCACTTTCCTGGAGGACGTCGTTTCTCCTCGCCGTGCGGATTCGCGCGTAGATGGCCTGCCCTACCTGGTTAAGCTGATTGCTCCTGCGAAGCCTCTCTCGATTCAGGTGCATCCGTCGAGGGAGCAGGCTGAGGTTGGTTTCGCCGTTGAAAACAACCTGCGCATCCCGTTGAACGCTCCGGAGCGCACGTTTGTGGATCGCAATCACAAGCCTGAAATGATTTTGGCGCTGGAGCCTTGGCGTGCTCTAGTAGGGTTCGCGCCGGAGCGTGAGCTCATCCGTTTCAATGAGGAGGTGGGCACTCCCCTCGCTCTGCGGATCGCTTCGTTGCTTGCGGTTAAGGGTCTCGAGTTGCCGGTGTATACGGTGTTGAAGAGGGGTTTGCATCCTCCGGTTGAGGAGCTGCTTGCCTACGTGCGTCGCTGTTCTGCTTTGAAGAGCCACGCTGATGAGGCGATTTCGAAGCGTGCTGGCATGGTTGAGTTTGTGCACAGCTATTTTCCGAGGCACACGTCGGTGCTTGTGGCGGCGCTTATGAATATTGTTGATCTTGCGCCCGGTGAGGCTTTGTTTACCCCGGTTGGCACGATCCACTCGTATTTGTCGGGTGTTGGCTTGGAGGTTATGGCCTCGTCTGCGAATACGATTCGTGCGGGCCTCACGTCGAAGCATATTGATGTGGAGGGCCTGCTCTCTACTGCGAAGCTTTATTCGACGCCTCCAATATTGGTGCAGCCTTCGACGCAGCGCGTGTGCAGGTCGGTTGTGCGCACGTATCAGCCTGCTGTTAATGATTTCCGCTTGGATATTGCGGATATTGAGGATTGTGTTGTTCGCGGCGTTGCGACCAACGATACGCTGCTTGTTGCGATTGATCGTGAGGCTCTCGTAAACGGGATGAGCCTGCCGCGCGGTGAGGCGATGTGGGTGCCGGCGAGTGTCGCGTTTGAGGTGTCTGGCCCGGCGAGGGTGGCGCTGGTCTCGACGGCGAGCGAGCCTGTTCGCTGGCTGGTGGAGGATTAGACCACAAGAACAATGGCGAATAAGCCCTGCAGTGTCCTTGGCACTGGTAATGGCTTGATTAATCGCTCGCAGTGGCAGAGCCTCGGCACGCATCGAGTCTGATAATGCCCTCCCCGGCACGGGTAATGCCCTAGATTTTAAAACCTACCCAAACAGAACAAAACCTGGAACACTTCTATGAGGAAACATTTCGGGAGAACTAGGCGGTTCGTATGGGCTCAAGACTCGGCGTTTTTGTACGTACCGACGAGGGCTGGCAACTCTACTACGACCATTGGGGTGCACAGAGCATAGGCGGCGACATCGCTCTAGATGGATACGCCGCCACAATGGAACGCATTAGATACATGCGCCCTTTAGACAGTAGTCGCCCAATAGACCTGGAAGCCGTTAATTATCTTGAAGGAACGCTGGTCATAGACGAAACCTCCAAGACTGTGTTCTGGAATGAAGAAAGCCAAGGACTATACCTTCCCCGAATCATTAACTTCCTAGTGGAACACAGTTGGCCAGGGTGGACAGCAGTGTGGAACGCTGAGGATCATTACAGTGCACTCCAAGCAATGCAGGTCCGCCCCGACCTCTCGAAACAAGATCTAGATAGTTCTCACCTAACAATCGAGACTGCGCCCTGGATTGGGCCTTGGGACGAATTTGAACCTGAGGACGCGATGGCAGTCACCTACCATGATGGAACGACACTTCTCTGGCATAGCGAAGTATTCCAAGGCGAAGTCCTGGCCTTCAGCCCTGAAGAGCTGTACCGTCTCGCGCTCAAGGTACGTAGACAGATTGAAGAGGGTAAGCAGTGGGCTTGGAAAGATACGAAACGCGATGAGCTGCCTGAAACGGGGATCCACTTCGATTTCACTGAGAATAGTATCCGATGGTGGAGTTTGTACGACAATTTCCTTGGTGTCGAAGCCTTCAATACGAATTGGCAAGGTTGGACGTATGAAACCGTGGGCGACAACTATGAATGGTTAGAGCAAGTTACGGGAGAGACATTACGCGCCTGGGTGGCGGACGTCGCTCAATGCCGCTATTACCTGCGTGAGCTTGTTAATGGGAGATTCTTCAACAATCGTGGGTTAAAGCTGAAAGAGGCCCTCCTGGAATGGGGGCACAGGATCGATGAAGGCACTGGTAGCTTCGTGTTCGACCCCATGAGGGAACGCGCACACGCTCTTAACGCCCTTCATTTACTAGATGAGTTAGACACTCGAGGGCCAATCCCGCCAGCTAGGTACATTGATAGACACGGGAACATCGTTCCGCCGATTCGACAGTAAGCTGCCACTGTTTTTGGCGCATGCGCGTGCTTGGTTGCTTGTTGTTGTTTGTGTAATTGTTTTGGGGCCTTGAACCAGTGTGTGGTTCAAGGCCCT
>JAUNLN010000037.1 GCA_030532245.1 Actinomycetaceae bacterium | reverse complement strand
TCACCGCGAAATACTGCGGAATATTCGAGTGATTATCGTAAGAATCCACCGTGTTAAACAGGGCTGCGAACTCCGGACCCTGCTCCACAAGATCCGTTGCCGAACCACCACAATTCACGCAAACATCAACCGCATCCACGAACTCAGCTGCCCGCGAAATCGCGACAGCAGGCGCAAAACGCGTATTCAAAGACTCCGGATCGCGGCGCGTAAACACCGCCACCAACTCCATATCCTCACTCGCGTGAACCGCCAACTCAACCGCGCGACCCAGATTTCCATACCCGTTAATCGCCACGCGAATCTTCCCAGAACCAGACATTCCAGCCCCCTTTCCTACACGTATTACTACACGTATTTCCTTACACATAGCTTTTACGTTTTCCGCCCCCACCACGGGCGATGTTCAACATGTGACCAAATCAGGAGGCATCCGCCTCCCCGCATTCCGACATCAACCCTCGTGCGCGGCCAACGCTCTTCGCTCGCGGCTGTACTGCCACACCGTCTCCGTAAACCAAACGCCCGCCCCGCCGCTGATCGCGCCAGCCAACGCGTCCGACGGATAATGCGCGCCCGCATAAACCCGCGCAAAACCAACAATCACAACAGCGACCGCAACAATCGCGAAACCGGCCACCCACCTCTCGCGCGCCACCAACACAAGCACAATCGCGCTAAACAAACCCACCGCAAACGCCGTATGCCCAGACGGGAACGACAAAAAATTATTCTGCGGATCAACCGGATTCGTAAGAAGCGCCTCCGCCGGGCGAGCACGATCAACCAGCGGCTTAATCAAACCCGCAGCGCCCCAACCTCCAAGCGCAATCAACACAAAATGCAGCCACTCCAAATTGCGCCACACCAGCCAAATAGCAAACGCAAACGCCACGGCCAGCAACACCGCCGGAACCGGCGCCAACCCGTACGCAACCAGCCAACTAAGCGCACGCGAAAACGACGACTGATGCTCCGTAAGCCACTGCGACACCTGGATCTCCGCCCTGTAAAGCTCCAACGCCTTCACCGTGAAACCCGCAGACAGCATCAACGCAACCACAAGAAGCGGAACCCAAAACCCTTTACGAGACATCAACTGCATACACGCCAATTTATCCAAACCACCGAACCACACCCCAGGCAATGCGCGGAAAACCGCGGATGTGAGCATATGAACACTCCCCCGGAGCGGCGTTTTTGGCAGACTATCCTATATTCAGTACTGGCCAAATTAAATCTCGTAAATCAGGTGAAGATTGAGTTCCTACACTCCCTCAGAGTCATCGTTTGACGGCGAAATCCGAATCGACGGCGTGGACCGCGTATTCAAACCGCGCAAAATCCTCGTCGTACTACTCGTACCCCTCGCCATGTCACTCATCGCGGTATCCTCCGTGAACGTTGCACTCACCAGCATCGGAGTGGGCCTAAACGCCTCCGACTCACAACTTCAGTGGGTGCTCTCCGGCTACGCGCTCGCCATCGGCATCACGCTCGTACCCGCCGGACGCCTCGGCGACCTCCTCGGCCGCGGCACCCTCTTCCAAATCGGCGTCGCCCTCTTCACCCTCGGCTCCATCCTCTCCGGCCTCGCCAACGACCCCTCATTCCTCAACATCGCGCGCCTCATCCAAGGCATCGGCGGCGGCCTCTTCGCCCCGCAAACCATGGGCATCATCCAGCAAACCTTCGCCGGACAAGCCCGCGCCAAAGCCTTCGGCCTCTTCGGCATGGTCGTCTCCGTCGCCGTCGCCATCGGCCCCGTACTCGCCGGCCTCCTCATCACCCTCTTCGGCGAACAAGAAGGATGGCGCTACACGTTCTTCGTAAACGGCCCCGTCGGCCTCATCGGCTTCATCCTCGGCTTCATGTGGCTACCCTTCGGACGCGAACGCGAATGGCTCGCCCAACGCCGCGCCAAAAAAGCCCGCAAACGCGGCGAAACTACTGATTCTGTCGCCGATAACGCGGCTCTCACCTCCTCCGACGAGGAGGCGCCCGTAACCTCCTCCAAAAAGCGCAAGTCGAAACTGGACCTCGACCCCGTCGGCGCGTTCCTCCTCACCGCCTCCGTACTCGGAATCATGTACCCGTTCACGGCACGCGAATTCAGCTGGCCGCTCGCCCTCGTCTTCGTTGCAGCGCTCGCCCTCCTCTTCGCATGGTGGAAATGGGAGGCCTACTACACTGCGCGCGGCAACTTCCCGATGGTCAACCTCGACCTGCTGAAAATCCCCTCATTCTCCATGGGCACAACCGTTTCCGGCGCCTACTTCCTCGGCTCCACCACCACGTTCACCATCATGGCGATGTACCTGCAGATGGGGCTCGGCGAATCCGCGTTCGTCGCAGGCACAATTGGTCTACCCAACGCGTTCCTCTCAGCAATTGCGGCGAAATGGGCGTCCCAGCGCGCGCTCACCGCAGGCCGCAAGATCATCCAACTGTCGCTCGCGGCAATGGTCGTCGGCTCGGTAACTTCGGCTACCGTCGTCTACTTCGTTTCTACAGGCTTCGCGAGCTTCTGGTGGCTCCTACTCACCCTCGCGATCTTCGGGTTCGGTCAGGGCGCGTTCGGTGCAGTCAACCAAACGCTCGCCCTCCAAGACGTTCCCATCGAGCACGGCGGCACCGCCGGCGGCGTCAAACAAACCGTTGAACGCATCTCCACCGCGATCGGCAACGCCATCATGACCGCCATTTTCTTCACCGCCGCGCCCCTGCTCGGCTTCCACAACGCCGTCATCGTCGCCTTCGTGGCGATCATCAGCGCGCAACTCATCGCCTTGGGCCTCGGCTACCTCGACCTTCGCCGAGCCGAGCGCGCCGCGAGAGCGTAGGGCAGCGGGCTGCCGGGGCGTAAGGCAGTGTGCGGTTGGGGCCTCGAGTAGCAGCCTGCCGGAGTATAGGGCTGGGTGCGGCTCGGGCGCGGGGGAGCGTAGCGCTTAAGCTTCGGGCGGAACGAACACCCACGGCTCCCGAGTCATGAGCGCCGGGTCGAACACCCGCAAAAACTCCTCAGCCGACCTCGCCTCAAACCCCAGCGAGCCACTAATCTGCTCGACCACGTCAGCCACACTCATGCCAAGCCCCGTCAGTTCACGCAAAGTCACGGCACCATCACGCTTCGCGAGGCGAGCACCCTCCTCATTAATCACGAGAGGCACATGCGCATAACGAGGCTGCTCATACCCGAGGGCGTGCGCAATGTAAGCCTGCGCAGGAGCCGACGAAAGCAGGTCGTCCGCGCGAACAATCTGATCGACACCCTGGAAATCGTCATCCACCACGACCGCCAAGTTGTACGCCAAAGTGCCATCCCCACGCTGAAGCACCACGCAGTCGATCGGCTCCGTAACCGTTCCAAACAGCTCATCTTCAACCGACCACTCATCAACCATCGGGTTCAGCCGCAAAGCCGGTGCGCGCCCCACCTTCGCAAGCCGCTCCCGCGCCTCCGCGCGCTCCTCATCAGTGAGGTTGCGGCACGTGCCCGGGTAGGAACCCGGCCTAACGTGAGGCGCACTCGACGCCTCCTTAATATCCCTGCGCGAGCAGTAACACTCAAACAGCAGGCCACGCTCCTTTAGGCGAGCGATTGCCTCCTCGTGAGCAGCGTGGCGGGTCGTTTGGAACAGCACCTCACCATCCCAGTCGACGCCAAGCGCCTGCAAATCCTCAATCTGACGCTGCGCCGCCCCCTCGCGCACGCGGTCAATATCCTCCACGCGCAACACGAACTTGCGGCCCGACCTGCGCGCCCACGCCCACGCCAGCAACGCCGTACGCAGATTGCCAATGTGCATGTCGCCCGACGGACTCGGCGCAAACCTACCCGCGCCCATAAGCCCTCCTCTCACGGATTCTCGCCGCGGACGCAGGCACCACCGCGAGCACCACGAACAGCGCCGACCAAAGCGATACGCCCGTGAACGCCGCCGACAACACCGCCAAACCCGCAAACGCCATGCCCGCCAAAACCGGAACGCGCTTCACAAACCGCTTATTCTGCGGATTCGACGAAGCAAACTCAGCGGCCACCAGCCACGGGTCGCCAAGCGCCTCCTGCAGAGGAAGCCTCGCGTCCAAAGCCGCAGCCTCAGCAGCCGAAACCGCCTCCTCAGTCGCCCTGTACGACCACGAATAGTAGCGGCCAAGCAGCGCGCGAAGCTGCCTCTTCCACGCAGAATCCGCCTCGGGAGCCTCAGGCCACTTCGCATTCGACGCGCGATACGTCATCACAGCGCCCGCAACAAACAACACGGCGAGCAGCCCCCTTGGAAGGCCCACATTCACCGCCTCCATCGACAGCAGGGGAGTGAACGAACGGGCGAAAGTCACCGACGCAACCAGCCAAATCAGCCCCGCCAAAACCTCGCTGCGAGCACGATCAAACGCCCACTCGCGGTACACGATCGGCGCCGCAATCAAGGCGAGCGTCACCACCGACGCAAACATCAAATAGCCCGGCTTCGCCGACGCATCCGCAAACGGAGAACCGCTCGAAAACACCGCGATAAAGCCCGCGAAAAACGTGAGAGCCGCCCAAACACTCCTCGGCGTCGACCACAACTCAGAGCGGGTCTCACCCGGCAACTCACAACACGACACTCTCCAGCACCCCTCCCAACGCGGACATCTCGGGCCTTGCGGCCGCTAAAGCCTCATACAATCCTAAGAGTAAAGTAGCCCCCGGACATTAAAACTTCGCGGAGACCACATGTACCTGCTCAAACCCGGCGGCCTCGTCTTCCTCGGCGCCGCGCTCGGCACCCTCGCGCGCGCACTCACCGACACGCTCCTAGGCGCGCAAATCGGGGGAATCAACGCCTCCACGATGCTCGTGAACGTGCTCGGCGCGATGCTCATGGGCGCGCTCGTTGCCACCTGGACGCAAAAACGCGGCCTCAAACCCCTTTGGGACAGCATCAAAATCTTCGCCGGCACCGGCTTTCTTGGCGCCTTCACCACCTACTCCACATTCGCCCTTGCAATCGCCCACGCGGGGGCGTGGCAAGCGCTCGGCGTCGGCACACTCGTAGTCGCCGCCGGAGTTTTCGGCGCGTGGCTCGGCAAAACCCTCGCCTCGCGCGGCGCCTCCAACAGTGGAGGAGGCTCCCAATGATTGCCTGGCTCCTCCTGCCCATCGCCGGCGGCCTCGGCGCATACGCGCGCTACCGCGCCGACCTCGCCCTCCAGAAACAACTCAAACGCCGCGGCCTGCTACCCGTTGCGCCGGGCGCCTCCCTCATCAAACAAACCACGCCCGCCTGGCCTATCATCTTCATCAACATGATCGGCTCGCTCGCCGCAGGCCTCCTCGTCGGACATCTCGCAGGCGACGCGTGGCTCGTTGTCGGCACAGGTTTTCTCGGTGGATGGACGACCTTCTCAACCGCCATGATGGACACCCTCCAAATCCTCACCGGTGAAAAGAAACGCGGGGCCGCGGGCCTATTAGCCGCACTCGGAGGCCTCATCGCAAGCGTCGCCTTCGCCTATTTAGGCCTCAAAATCGCAGGTGTGTGACCTAGCGCTCGTCTCCAAAAGATGGACGAAATAGGAGAAAAGCACCTCTAGTGCATAAACTCGATTACAAGCTGAGCAGAAATATTCCGAAAAAGGAGGGGACATGGAGCAAAAACCAATGATCGTGCTCGAAAACCTCTCCAAACGGTACGTGCTACGCGGAGGCAACGAAGTAAACGCCCTCAAAGGCGTAAACCTAACCATCGACGCTGGAACCATTCACGGCATCGTCGGCCAGTCTGGCGCCGGAAAATCCACGCTCATCCGCTGCCTCACAGCCCTCGAAGAACCCACAGAAGGTTCCGTATACCTAGACGGCAACCTCCTAACCGGCCTCGGATACTCCACGCTACGCAAAGAACGCCGCAAGATCGGCATGGTCTTCCAAGCGGCAAACCTCATGGATTCACGCACGGCCCTCGACAACGTCGCCTACCCCCTCAAAATCGCGGGCGTAGGAAAAGCAGAACGCGAAGCCAGAGCCAAAGAGCTCCTCGCAGTCGTCGGCCTCGAAACTCGCGCAGGCTCCTACCCCTCCCAACTCTCGGGCGGCCAACAGCAGCGCGTCGGCATCGCGCGAGCACTCGCAACCAAACCCTCCGTACTCCTCTGCGACGAACCCACCTCAGCACTCGACTCTGAAACCACGCGCCAAATCCTCGCGCTCCTCGAACAAATCCGCGACGAACTAGGCGTAACCATCGTCATCATCACGCACGAAATGGGCGTCGTACGCGACATTTGCGACTCTGCAACCATGCTCGAACACGGCGAAATCATCGAAACTGGAACGGTTCGAGACATCGTCTCCAACCCCAAGTCGAGGCTCGCGCGCGAACTCGTGCCCATGCCGTCCATCGACGACGCGGAAGTGTCGCCAGACAGCACCGTCCTCGACGTCATGTTCACCTCCACGCCGGGCGTGCCCACCGGCGCGACCGTGCTCGGCCTCTCCTCACGCATGGGAGCCGACGTTGCGGCCGGAACCTTTGAAACTCTCTCCGACGTGCAAGTCGGACGCCTCGCCTTGACCGTGCCCACAATGCACGTCAAGCAAATCATGGAAACACTCGAACAAAACGGTGTCAGCGTGGAGGTGCGATCATGAACGCTCTAACCAGCGCACTCCTCGCACTACCCACCGCCGGCAACCAGTGGTTCGACAATCCTGCGATCCGTGAGGCGTTCTGGCCCTCCGTCGTCGAAACTCTAGCCATGACGTGGTGGTCCACGCTGATCACCATCGTTATCGGCACCCCGCTCGGCCTGTTCCTAGTTGCAACCTCGCGTGGAGGCCTCATGCCAAGCCGCGTCGCCAACCAGGTGCTCGGCTTCATCGTGAACGTCGGCAGGTCGATCCCATTCATCATCCTGCTAATCGCGATCCTCCCGTTCACCCGCCTCATCGTCGGCACCACCCTCGGCTGGAAGGCCGCAGTCGTGCCCCTCAGCGTCGGCGCAATCCCATTCTTCGCTCGCCTCGTAGAGACGAACGTTCGAAGCGTGCGCCCCGGCAAAATCGAAGCCGCACACATGATGGGCGCAACCAGGTGGGAAATCATGACGGGCGTACAGGTGCGCGAAGCCCTACCCTCCCTCATCGACTCCGTAACCGTGCTCGCAGTAACCCTCGTCGGCTACTCCGCGATCGCCGGTGCACTAGGCGGAGGCGGTCTAGGTGGTCTAGCCATGAACTACGGCTACCAGCGATTCCAAGGAGACGTGATGCTAGTATCCGTCGTCGGTATCGTAATCATCGTTCAAATCGTTCAAGTCTTTGGAGACATGCTGAGCCGGCTGGTGGATCACCGCTGAGCTCTCCACCAGCCGGGTTAAACCCCAAGGTACAAACACTTGCCAGCACCATCTTCAACACAACAAATAGAAAGACTTGATCAAAATGCGTAAGACCCGTGTATTCGCTGCAGCCGCAGCCTCCCTCGCCCTGATTCTTGCCGGATGCTCCTCCACCCCCGATGAGGGTGAGGGTGCCGCACCCGAAGGCGAAGCAAACGTCGAAACGATCGTTGTGGGCGCCTCGCCCGCACCTCACGCACGAATCCTGAAGTTCATCAACGACGAACTAGCCGCAGACGCCGGCCTCAAGATTGAAATCGTCGAATACACCGACTACATCATCCCCAACGAGGCTCTGAAGTCCGGTGACCTCGACGCGAACTTCTACCAGACGGTGCCCTACCTCGAAGTACAAAAGGAGGAGCTAGGCGTCGACTTCACGCCCGGCGCAGGCGTACACATCGAACCGCTAGGCGTCTACTCCGACAAGATCACCGATCTTAAGGACCTACCCGATGGCGCCCTCATCGGCATCATCAACGACACGCAAAACCAGGGCCGCGCACTCGAACTGCTCGCAAGCGCTGACCTTCTAACCCTCCCCGAGGGTGAAGCACCGACCATCTTCAACGTTGAGAAGAAGGCCAACTTCGACTTCATTGAGGTTGAAGGCCCCCAGCTCGTCCGCTCGCTACCCGACGTAGACATTGCCGTCATCAACGGTAACTACGCGCAGGAAGGCGGCCTCACCGCCGCGAACGACGCGCTCCTCGTCGAAGAGGGCGAAGGCAGCCCGTACGCGAACGTACTCGTATGGCGCACCGAAGACACCGGCAAGGAGAACATCAAGATTCTTGAAGAGCTCCTCCACACGCCCGAGGTCTCCCAGTTCATCAAGGACACCTGGACCGACGGCTCGGTAATCCCCGCCTTCTAACACAAACCAAAACCGGGGGTGCGCTCGCTTGAGCGCACCCCCGGTTTTAGTTTCTGAACTCTTAGTTGTCTACGATCCCGTACAGGCGGTCGCCAGCATCACCCAGGCCGGGCACAATGTAAGCGTTCTCATTCAACCGCTCATCAACCGCGGCCGTCACAATCTGCACGTCGGCGCGGTCGCCAACAGCCTCCTCCACGGTCTTCAAACCCTCGGGGGCGGCAAGCAGGCACAGGCACGTCACGTCGCGAGCACCACGCTCAAGCAGGTAGTTGATCGCTGCAACCATCGTGTGACCGGTTGCGAGCATCGGGTCGAGAACGAAGCACTGGCGGCCCGACAGGTCGTCGGGGAGGCGGTTCGCGTACGTCTCAATCTCCAGCGTCTCATGGTCGCGCTTCATGCCGAGGAAGCCAACTTCAGCGGTCGGAAGCATGCGAGTCATGCCCTCCAACATGCCAAGACCAGCACGCAGGATCGGGATAACCATCGGACGCGGCTCAGCAATACGCTTACCGATCGTGTCCGTAACAGGAGTCGTGATTTGAACGTCTTCTACAAGTACGTCCCTGGTGCCTTCATAGGCGAGAAGCGTGACGAGCTCATCAGCGAGCAAACGGAACGTCGACGAGGGAGTTTTCTCATCACGCAGAACAGTCAATTTATGTGCAATAAGCGGGTGTTCAGCAACATGTAGGCGCATACTCATACCGTACCCCGATGCGCGGGCTCGAGGTTAATCTTTACCGTAATTTTCAAGGAACGTCCGCTATTATTTAGCACTATGTCGAACCATCCCTTGCCTAAACGCGTGGAGCTTCACGGCACGCACAATTTGCGTGAACGCCTCGAAAGAGCCGCGATGGAGGTGGAAGTGCAGCCTGAACGCAATCGCGGTCGCAGGCCTCCTTCGCCCTCCCAAATGAGGGAAATCTACGAAAGCGCGATGAGCCGCGCCCTGTTCCTCGCTAACCGTGCGCGGGAGGCGGGAGACGTGCCCGTCGGAGCGGTCGTGATCGACGACTGGGGGACGATCCTCGGTGAGGGGTGGAACACTCGCGAAGCGAACTTCGACCCTGCGGGGCACGCTGAAATCATGGCTCTTCGTGAGGCGGCCGCCGCAAGGCGTACGTGGAGGCTCGACGACCTGACACTCGTTGTGACTTTGGAGCCGTGCACCATGTGTGCGGGAGCGGTTGTTAACGCTCGTATCAAGCGCCTCGTAATGGGTGCGTGGGATGAGAAAGCTGGTGCTGCGGGCTCTATTCGGGACGTTGTCCGCGACTCTCGCCTCAACCATCAGGCGGAGGTTATTGCGGGCGTGCTGCAGACTGAATGTGAGATTCAACTGCGCGGGTTTTTCTCTGCGCGCCGTTCCATGTAATATGAGGAGCCGAGCGTAAGTTCGAAACCAAGGTAGCGTGTCCGAGCGGCCGAAGGTGCAGCACTCGAAATGCTGTGTGGTTAATAGCCACCGTGGGTTCAAATCCCACCGCTACCGCCATTTTCTCGCGGCAGGATCAGCGTCCTGCCGCGAGATTTTTTATTGATATCACGCGGATGTCTCACCACATATGTCCGCCTCCATGTCTCGCGTGATATGTCCACTCGCGGTGTCTCGCGACATCGTTCACACTTCCCGTTGCTGATGTCTC
>JAUNLN010000036.1 GCA_030532245.1 Actinomycetaceae bacterium | reverse complement strand
GGGCGCGAGTGCGGCCGACGCCGTAAATGTAAGTAAGCGCAACTTCCAACCGCTTCTCGCGGGGGAGGTCTACGCCGGCAATACGTGCCATGTTTTCACTCCAATGGTGAAGTAGGAGGTGGTCACTTCATCATCTGAGAACGACTCCCAGCCCCGGCCTCCTCAACCGAGGGTCTCGCCCTAGGAACAAACCCTAAAGCGGCCGATGAAGTGCTTATTTCTTAAAAAACAGTGCTGACCTTAGCGGCCCTGGCGCTGCTTGTGTCGCGGGTTGTCACAGATGACCATGACCTTGCCGTGGCGACGAATCACCTTACAGCTGTCACAGATCTTCTTGACACTCGGCTGTACCTTCATGGTTCTACCTCCACCGTAAACGGTTTAGTGTCGGTTTTACTTGTAGCGGTAGACGATGCGGCCGCGCGACAAGTCGTACGGGCTAAGCTCTACGACAACGCGGTCTTCAGGGAGAATACGAATGTAGTGTTGGCGCATCTTTCCCGAGATGTGTGCCAGAACTAGATGCCCGTTACCGAGCTCAACTCGAAACATCGCATTCGGCAAAGCCTCAACGATGGTTCCTTCCATCTCAATGACGCCGTCTTTTTTCGCCATATCCTCCGTCTATCCCCTACAGGTCGTTTGAAAATTTCCCTCACTTGAGGGGAGTCACTGCACACCAAATAGGGTACAGATTATGACCCAACTATCGAGTCTAGAGCATTTGGAGGCGTCAGAAAAGCTCTGATACTTGTTAAATCACTCACGCGCTCACGGCTGCGGGGTGATACCGTACGGGGCGAGGCCTGCCGCTCCCCCATCCGGCGCGGTCAGAACCCACACGCCGTTCTTCGTGCGAGCAATCGTGTGCTCCCAGTGCGAGGCCAAACTTCCGTCGGTCGTGCGAACCGTCCACTCGTCATCTTCAACGAACGTTTCGATATCGCCGTCGGTCAGCATCGGCTCAACAGCGAGCACCATGCCGGGCTTAATCTTCGGCCAAATACCCCTCGCGCGGTAGTTCAAAACCTCGGGCTCCTGATGCATCGCAGTACCGATGCCGTGCCCGGTGTACTCCTCGATAATTCCGGCTTCCCAGTTGCCGTCGCGGCGCTTTTCAACAACGCGTTCGACAGCGCCTCCAATATCGGAAATGCGCTTCCCGGTAGCCACCGCTGCAAGGGCTGCCCACATCGACTCCTCCGTAACGGAGTTGAGCCTGCGAGCCCTATCGGAGCCGGCATCGTCGCCGCCCACGATCATCGTGAAAGCGGCGTCGCCATGCCATTCGCGACCCTCGCGCACAATGTATGCGCCGCAGTCGAACGAGACCAGGTCGCCAGCCTTCAGCTGAGTCTCGTCCGGGATTCCGTGAACCACTGTGTCATTAACCGAAATGCACACAGTGGCCGGAAAACCCCCGTAGCCAAGAAAGTTTGACTTCGCACCGTGGCTTTCAATCACGTGCGCAGAAACCGCATCCAACTCCAGCAGCGTTACGCCAGGTACCGCTGCTTCCCTCAAAGCCTTATGGATTTCAGCGACTACGAGGCCAGCCTCGCGCATCCACCCAATCTGCTTTTCGGTCTTAAGTTCAATGCGAGCCATTATTACTTTCCTGAGTTACTTCTCGATTAGGCCGTTCTCAACGAGCACGTCTTCGATACGAGCCCAAACCTCTTCTACACTGCCCTTGCCGTCAACCTCAATGAGCTTGTCGCGATCAGCGTAGTAGGTGACCATCGGCTCCGTCTGAGCGTGGTAAACCTCGAGGCGGTGACGGATCACCGGCTCCGTGTCGTCGGAGCGGCCCTCAATCTCCGCACGCTTCAAGAGGCGCTGGAGAACCTCATCGAAGTCCACTACAACCTCAAGAACTACGTTCAGCTCGCGACCCGACTCTGCGAGAGCCTCACGCAGGTAGTAAGCCTGGTCGAGCGTACGCGGGTAGCCGTCGAGGAGGAACCCAGCCTGAGTATCCGGAGCGGAGAGGCGAGCCTTCACCATCGGATTCGTAACCGAATCGGGCACGAACTCACCCTGATCGATGTACTCCTTGGCCTTAATGCCTAGTTCAGTGCGATCTTCCATGTTTTGGCGGAAGATTGCGCCCGTGGAAATAGCGGGAATGTTTAGCGCTTCAGCAATGCGCTTAGCCTGCGTGCCTTTACCGGCGCCAGGGGCGCCAAGAATCAAAAGAGCTGGACCAAACTTTTGTTCGTTCTCCGATGTCACTGGAGGAATCCTTCGTAGTGATGCTTTTGTAGCTGAGAGTTGATTTCCTTAACCGTCTGCAAACCGACGCCCACGATGATAAGTAGCGTGGTGCCGCCGAACGGAAGCTGACCGGCCTCCAGCTTCAGCGGAATGATCGCAAGGGTCGGGAGCAGAGCAATGATTGCCAGGTAGATAGCACCGGCAGTCGTGATGCGGCTCATCACGTAACGCAGGTAGTCCGCAGTCGGACGGCCCGCGCGAATACCCGGGATGAAGCCACCGTAGCGCTTCATGTTGTCCGCAGTCTCATCGGGGTTGAACGTGATCGACGTGTAGAAGAACGCGAAGAAGATGATGAGTACCGCGTTAATAAGCATGTAGAGCCACGCAGTAGAAATGAAGTTCCGCTGAATCCAAAGAACCCAGTCGGCAGTCGGCTCACCGAAGTTAGCGATCATCGGAGGGAGCGCGAGAATCGACGTGGAGAAGATGACCGGGATAACGCCGGACATGTTGATCTTGAGCGGAATGTAGGTGGCGGAGCCGCCCATGAGGCGACGGCCAACCATACGCTTTGCGTACTGTACTGGGATGCGACGCTGCGCCTGCTCGACGTAGACGACAGCCATCGTGATGAGCAGGATTAGAGCCACGATCCAGAAGACCTTGCCCCAGCCGCCACCGCGACCAATCGACATTAGGCGAGCCGGAAGCGTTGCCGTGATCGACGTGAAGATGAGGAGCGACATGCCGTTACCGATACCGCGCTCGGTAATGAGCTCGCCGAGCCACATGATCACACCGGTGCCTGCAGTCATGACGATGACCATCAGCATGAACGTGATCGGATCCTGGTTCGGGATGACCGGAACTGAACATCCCGGAAGGAGGCGGCCGGACATCGCAAGCGAGATGATCGTCGAAGACTGGAGGACGCCAAGGAAGATGGTGAGGTAACGCGTGTACTGCGTTAGCTTCGACCTACCCTGCTGGCCCTCCTTGTGGAGGTCATCAAACCTAGGAATGACCACGCGGAGCAGCTGCACAATAATCGACGCCGTAATGTAGGGCATGATGCCGAGCGCGAAAACCGAGAGCTGCAACAGCGCGCCACCCGAGAACAGGTTCACAAGGTCAAGCAAAGACGTCTGATCCTGCTGAGCCAAACAAACCTGGACGTTAGGAGTGGAAACCCCAGGAGTCGGGATAAACGAACCTAGCCTAAACAAGCCCATAATCAAGAGCGTGAATAGCATCTTATTCCGAAGATCTGGGGTTCGGAATGCCTGTGCGAATGCGGAGAGCAAGCGTCCTCCTGGGAGAATAAAAAGATCGTGTCTCTAATACAGTCGGTCTTAAGATTAGCTGATTGAGAGACCTAGACGAAAACTAATATAGGTTAAACGTCAAAATGCGGCCCGACCAGAACCTGATCGGGCCGCATTTTCACTGAAAAAGTGTCGGACTAGCGAGCGGAGATAGAGCCGCCAGCTGCCGTGATCTTCGCTTCAGCGGAAGCAGACCATTTGTCAACAGTGATGTTGAACTTCTGGGTAACCTCGCCCTGGCCAAGAACCTTAACCAGTTCGCCACCGCGAACTGCGCCCTTAGCAACGAGATCCTCAACGGTGACGTCGCCGCCCTCGGGGAACAGTGCCTCAATCTTGTCCAGGTTCACAACCTGGTACTCGACGCGGAACGGGTTCTTGAAGCCACGAAGCTTCGGAAGGCGCATATGCATCGGCATCTGGCCACCCTCGAAGCCCGCGGGAACCTGGTAGCGAGCCTTCGTACCCTTCGTACCACGACCCGCGGTCTTACCCTTCGAACCTTCACCACGGCCAACGCGCATCTTGCGCTTGTTGGAGCCCGGTGCCGGCTTCAGATCGTGGAGGCGTGTGATCGAGTATTCTTCACTCATGGTCAGTCGACCTCCTCTACCTCAACCATGTGGCGAACAGCGTTCACCATGCCACGGTTAGACTTGTTGTCCGGAAGGACTACCGACTGGTGAATCTTACGCAGACCTAGAGCGCGCATGGTGGCGCGCTGACGCTCGGGACGACCAACGTCAGAGCGAACACGAGTGATCTTAAGGTTCTTAGCCACTAGTTGCTCACCCCTGCCGCGGCCTTCTCGTTCTCAGCCTTTTCTTGTTCTGCGCGACGCTCAGCCTCACCCTCCGCGCGAGCGCGAAGCATGGAAGCCGGAACTACGCGCTCCAGCGGAAGTCCACGACGTGCTGCAACAGCCTCAGGCTGCTCAAGCTCCTTAAGAGCTGCAACAGTTGCGCGGACGATGTTGATTGCATTCGAAGAACCGAGGGACTTCGTAAGTACGTCGTGGATACCAGCGCACTCAAGAACGGCGCGAACCGGGCCACCGGCGATTACACCGGTACCGGGGTTAGCCGGACGCAGCATAACAACTCCAGCGGAGTCCTCACCCTGCACCTTGTGCGTGATCGTGCGGCGGATCATCGGAACGCGGAAGAAGTTCTTCTTCGCTTCCTCAACACCCTTAGCAATAGCCTGGGGAACTTCCTTAGCCTTGCCGTAGCCGACGCCGACGGTACCCTCGCCATCACCAACGACGACCAGTGCGGTGAAGCTGAAGCGGCGACCGCCCTTCACGACCTTGGACACGCGGTTGATGGTAACGACACGCTCGATGTACTGGTTCTTCTCATCGCGCCTGTTGTTGTCACGGCGCTCCTGGCGACCTCCGCGGCGTTCGCGACGCTGCTCGTCGCGGCCCTCAGAGTTTTCCTGATTTCTAGCCATCAGTGTGTTCTCTTCCTTTCGTCGCTCTTACAGCTCGAGGCCGCCCTCGCGGGCGCCTTCCGCTACAGCGGCGACACGGCCGTGGTACTTGTTGCCACCGCGGTCAAAGACCACGGAGGTGATGCCGGCTTCCTTGGCACGCTCAGCGACCAGTTCGCCTACGCGGCGAGCTGCTTCAACCTTGGTGCTGTTGCCGTCGAACTCGTCTTCCATGGTGGAAGCCGATACGAGGGTGTGACCAACCTGGTCGTTTACGACCTGCGCAACCATGTGACGGTTGGAGCGGGTTACGACTAGGCGGGGACGCTCGGCGGTACCGTTGACGTTCTTGCGAACACGCTGGTGGCGACGCTTGCGGGCAACGAACTTGCCCTTGCCTTTAACGGTGTAAGACATTACTTACCAGCCTTTCCAACCTTGCGACGTACCTGTTCGCCGGCGTAGCGGATGCCCTTGCCCTTGTAGGGTTCGGGTGCGCGGATCTTGCGGATCTTCGCTGCGGTTTCGCCAACCAGCTGCTTGTCGATGCCGAAGATAGCGAACTTGGTCTGGTTCTCGACCTTGAACTCGATACCTTCCGGGGCCTTAACAAGAACCGGGTGGGAGAATCCGAGCTGGAACTCCAGATCCTTACCCTTCGCAACAACGCGGTAACCGGTGCCGACAATCTCTAGAGCCTTGGAGTAACCCTCGGTTACGCCAACGACCATGTTGAGAATCAGGGAACGCGTGAGGCCGTGCATTGCGCGAGCCTCGCGAGTGTCACCATCGCGGGTTACGGTAACTTCGCCGTTTTCTAACTTAGCGGCGACCGGACCCTTAACCGCGTAAGACAGGGTGCCCTTCGGGCCCTTGACCGTTACGTCGCGGTCCTGGATGGTTACGTCAACGCCTGCGGGGATCGGAATCGGAGTCTTGCCAATACGTGACATTGATATTCCTCCTTACCAGATGTAGGCGAGGACTTCCCCACCTACTCCCCTGTTGTATGCCTCGCGCTCGGTGAGCAGGCCGGACGAAGTCGAAAGAATCGCTACGCCAAGACCGCCGCGTACGCGGGGCAGGTTGGTGGACTTTGCATAAACGCGCAGACCGGGCTTAGAAACGCGCTTAACGCCAGTGATTGCGCGTTCGCGGTCAGCGCCGTACTTGAGTTCGAGCGTAAGCGTCTTGCCTACGCGCGCGTCCTCTACCTTGGCTCCGGCAATGTAGCCTTCTTCGACAAGGATGTCAGCGATAGCTGCTTTTAGCTTTGAGTGCGGCATCGACACCGAGTCATGATGTGCCGAGCTCGCATTACGCAGACGCGTGAGCATGTCTGCGATGGGATCAGTCATTGTCATCGGGGTTTCTCCCCTTCCTCATCGGGGTTTCCCTCAGTTGCTTATCAACTGGGGACCTGCGATGTAGTCGTTACCAGCTGCTCTTAGTCACGCCCGGGAGCTCGCCGTTCAGAGCGAGTTCGCGAAGGCAGACACGGCACAATCCGAACTTGCGGTATACCGAACGCGGACGACCGCAACGGTTACAGCGCGTGTAGGCACGAACCGCAAACTTCGGCTTGCGGCTTGCCTTTACTTTCAAAGACGTCTTCGCCATTTGTCAGTTCTCCTTGAGCGGGAAGCCCAGGCCACGCAAGAGGGCACGGCCTTCTTCGTCGGTTTTGGCTGACGTGACGATCGTGATGTCCATACCACGGACGCGGTCGATGTTGTCGACGTTGATCTCGTGGAAGACGGACTGTTCCGTCAAGCCGAACGTGTAGTTTCCGTTACCGTCGAACTGCTTCGGGGAGAGTCCGCGGAAGTCGCGGATTCGGGGCAGTGCCAGGGAGATCAGACGATCCATGAACTCCCACATACGGTCGCCACGCATGGTTACGTGAGCGCCGATCGGCTGTCCTTCGCGAAGCTTGAACTGTGCAATGGACTTGCGTGCCTTGGTAACGATCGGTTTCTGCCCGGTGATGGCAGCGAGGTCGCGGATCGCGCCGTCGATTGCCTTCGAGTCACGAGCCGCTTCACCTACACCCATGTTGACGATGACCTTGGTTAGGCCGCCAACTTCCATGGGGTTCGGGTGGTTGAAGTCCTTCTCTAGCTTGGGACGGACTTCGTCTGTGTACTTCTGCTTTAGACGAGGGGTCATGCTCCGATTTCCTTTCCGGGTTCGAGGCCACGCTTGGTGCCACCACGAACCACGCGAATCGGGTTGCGGTTCACGCGCTTGCCGTTCTCATCACGGTCTACGCGGAAGCCAACGCGAACGCGCTTCTTGGTATCGGGGTCAACCAAGGCCACCTTGGATACGTGGATCGGGGCTTCGATGTGCTCGATGCCGCCGGTCTGTGCACCCTGGGCGGACATGCCGCGACGCGTGTGACGCGTCTTGACATTGATGCCCTCAACGAGGACCTTCTGTTCCTTCGGGAAGACCTTGATTACGCGTCCCTGCTTGCCCTTGTCTCCGGGAGCGAGCGGTGCAAGACCTTCGGCCTCACGACGCTTGTTTCGTTCGTCAATCTTCTTCTGGTCGCTCGTGCGACCAGAGATGACCTCTACGAGGTCACCCTTCTTAATTTTTGCTGCCATCAGAGCACCTCCGGTGCGAGTGACACGATCTTCATGAACTTCTTGTCGCGAAGTTCACGGCCAACGGGGCCAAAGATACGGGTACCACGCGGTTCGCCATCACTCTTGAGGATGACAGCTGCGTTTTCATCGAAGCGGATGTAGGAACCGTCCGGACGGCGGCGCTCCTTGCGGGTGCGCACTACCACTGCCTTGACGATTTCCCCCTTCTTCACGTTGCCGCCGGGGATGGCGTCCTTCACGGAGGCGACGATGGTGTCGCCAATTCCCGCGTAGCGCCGACCCGAGCCACCGAGGACGCGGACGCAAAGGATTTCTTTTGCACCCGTGTTGTCGGCAACCTTTAGTCGCGACTCCTGCTGGATCATTCGTTGTACTCCTGTCGTCGAGCTGGTTCTCTTTAACGCGATTTTTGCGTATTCGAGCCTGGCCGAACGTATACGGACTAGTGCGCGAAATTTCGCGCAAGTGTACCCACTTTAAACTTCAGACTCGAGCACACCAGAAAAATCTTCGGTGCCAGGTCTCTGAAGCAAAATAGGCTTGGTCTCGCAGCGCCAGACGTGGTGGGTTAAGCCACTCAGCGTGAAAGTCGCACGTTTGGAAAAATGCGCACACTGCTGGAGTTGCTAAGACTGCAACTTGACCAGCTTACGCTACTTGACCAGTGATTCCAAAGAGAGCAAGTGCAGAATATCCTGTGCCATTGCTCACCTGAACCCTGCTTTAACAAAATGTGAGGCCACTCGGGTTACCCCAAGTGGCCTCACCAAATCTTCGAAAAGACTGTAACCAGCCGCAGCCGTTTACTTAGCCTTCTCAATGACCTCCACTACACGCCAGTGCTTCGTGGCGGACAGCGGACGAGTCTCCATGATGCGAACCAAGTCGCCAACCTGGATCTCGTTGTTCTCGTCGTGTGCCTTGACTCGCTTGGTGCGGGTCACGACCTTGCCGTACAGAGGATGCTTGGTGCGATCCTCAAGCTCGACAACAACAGTCTTATCCATCTTGTCGGATACGACGTAACCGCGACGAACCTTGCGCTGATTACGTGCTTCAGGCGTCTCGCTCACTTACTCACTCCTCGCTATTCGGTGCGGTGCGGATACCGAGCTCACGCTCACGCGCCACAGTGTAAATACGGGCAATGTCACGGCGAACAGCCTTGAAGCGACCGTGATCCTCTACCTGTCCGAGAGCCTTGGAGAAACGCAGGTTGAACAGCTCGGCCTTAGCCTTCGAAAGCTCCTCAGCGAGCTGGGCATTGTCCATCTCGTTGAGTTCAGCAGTAGTCAGACCCTTCTTGTCTGCCATTATGCTTCACCACCCTCACGGACCACGAACTTGGTCTTCATCGGGAGCTTGTGCTGTGCACGGCGCATAGCCTCGCGAGCAACGTGCTCGTCAACACCAGCAAGCTCAAACATGACACGACCCGGCTTCACGTTAGCAACCCAGAACTCCGGGCCACCCTTACCGGAACCCATACGGGTTTCGAGGGGCTTCTTCGTGAGAGCTTGGTCCGGGAAAATGTTGATCCAGACCTTACCACCACGCTTGATGTAGCGGGTCATTGCGATACGAGCGGCCTCAATCTGACGGTTCGTAACGTAGGCGTGCTCAAGAGCCTGAATGCCGAAGTCACCGAACGCGATCTCAGTGCCACCCTTAGCCATACCTTTACGGTTAGGGCGATGCGGTTTGCGGTACTTAGTCCGCCTTGGGATTAGCACGACTAGGCCTCCGTTCCGGGCGTTTCAGCCTGAGGCGCAGCTTCCTGTGCCTGCGGCTTACGATTCCTGGTCTGGTCGCCACCGCGACGCGGGCCACGACGGCCACGGCCGCCACGACGTGCGCCACCACGGTTTCCAGCTTCCATCTGCTGCTGCTGGAACTCGCGCTCGGTCACGTTGCCCTTGTAGATCCATACCTTCACACCAATGCGGCCGAACGTCGTACGAGCCTCGTAGAAGCCGTAGTCGATGTAGGCGCGAAGGGTGTGTAGCGGTACGCGACCCTCACGGTAGAACTCGGTGCGCGACATTTCAGCGCCGCCAAGACGGCCCGACACCTGGACACGAATGCCCTCAGCGCCACCGCGGATAGCGGACTGAATGCCCTTACGCATTGCGCGACGGAAAGACACGCGAGCAGCGAGCTGCTCAGCAATGCCCTGCGCGACGAGCTTAGCGTCAACCTCAGGATTCTTAACTTCAAGAATGTTTAGCTGAACCTGCTTGCCAGTCAGCTTCTCAAGCTGCTGACGAAGACGGTCAGCCTCTGCGCCGCGACGGCCAATGACGATGCCGGGGCGGGCAGTGTGAAGGTCGATGCGAACGCGGTCAGTGGTGCGCTCAATAACGACCTTGGACACGCCAGCGCGCTCCAGGTGCTCGTTCAGGAAGTCGCGAATCTTCACGTCTTCAATCACGTAGTCGCTGTAACGCTGGCCTTCCGCGGTGGAGTCAGCGAACCAGCGGG
>JAUNLN010000035.1:6899-10187 GCA_030532245.1 Actinomycetaceae bacterium | reverse complement strand
CCGCAAGAGGGGCAGTTTTCGGGCATCACGAATTCGCGCTCGGTGCCGTCGCGAGCATCCTCGACGGGGGCAACGATTTCGGGAATGATGTCGCCGGCCTTGCGAAGCACAACGAGGTCGCCAATGAGCACACCTTTTCGTTTTACTTCGAAGGCGTTGTGTAGGGTGGCGCGAGATACGTAGGAGCCGTCAACGAGCACCTTTTCCATGAGGCCGAACGGCGTGACTCGGCCGGTTCGCCCGACTTGCGTGCGGATGTCGAGCAGGCGAGTGTGAACTTCTTGGGGCGGGTACTTGTACGCGGCCGCCCAGCGCGGTGCTCGCGAGGTTGCGCCAAGTGCCGCTTGGGATTCGCGGGAGTCCACTTTCAGCACGACACCGTCGATACCGTAGTCGAGGGAGTTTCGTTTTTCGCCGTACTCGGCGATGAAGTTTTCAACGTCCTCGTGGGTTTTAACGACCCGCGTGTAGGAGGAGGTGGGCAGACCCCAGCTCTTCATGAGCTCGTACCATTCGTGCTGGGAGTCCGGCTGAACCTTTGCGCCCTCAAAGGTGCCGATACCGTGGCAGACCATTGCGAGCGGCCGGAGGGCGGTTTCGGCCGGGTCCTTTTGGCGTAGCGATCCGGCGGCCGCATTCCTTGCATTCACGAACTGTTTTAGGCCGGCTTCAGCGCGGGAGGTGTTGAATTCCTCGAAGTCGGCGGTTGGGAAGAAGATTTCTCCGCGCACTTCAACGCGGGTAGGAATGTCCTCGCCAACCAGTTTTTCGGGCACGTTCTTGATCGTGCGCACGTTCGCCGTCACGTCTTCGCCAACGTGACCGTTACCGCGGGTTGCCGCGCGCTCAAACACGCCGTTCACGTAGAGAATCGATACGGCAAGGCCGTCTACCTTGACCTCGGCGGTCATGGGCATGGTGTCGGTTCCAAGCGCCGCCCTGCACCTGTCGATCCAGGCGTGCGTTTCCTCAAGCGAGAACACGTCGTCGAGAGACAGCATGGGTAGCTCGTGTTCGACCTTGCTAAACGCTTCTTCCGCATAGCCACCAACCGACTGGGTTGGCGAGCTCTTCGTTTTAAGCGCGGGGTATTCGTGCTCTAGGTCCTCTAGCTCGCGGTAGAGCTGGTCGTATTCCGCGTCGGCGAGTACAGGCGCATCTTTTTGGTAGTAGGCGACGCGCGCATCTTCGATCGTCTCTGCAAGCTCGGCCCAACGCTCGCGCGCAGACTGCGGGGGCAACCCCTCTTTCGAAGCGGTCTTCTTAAGCCCGCCCGCGCCCGGGGTTTCGCTGCCTGCCTGCACGGTTTCGCGGGCCTCCGTCTCGTTTGAGGGGTCGAAGAGGTCTAGTTCGGCCGCGCTTAGCTCGGATTTTTCTGCACCTGTTGCCATGCCCCAATTCTTACCCCAAATCAGGGACACTAAAACTGGAAGAACACTTTTCCCCAGCCCGCGAAAAAGCGCTGTATCCACACCCAGCCGTTTTGTCCACGAAGGTGAGGGCGCCGGAGCGCTTGAGTGGATGCGTGAATGATCTGCTCTCAACGCCCATGCACGTGCTTTGTATTGCCGGCCCCGATGCTGGAGTTGCCCTCCCCGTGTTGGAAGAGGGCGTGCAACTGGGCAGGCAAATGGGGCTCATCGACAGGTTCACGTCGCGCCTACATCTGCTCGTAAAACCGCAAAGAACGCGGGGCGGGGAACTCGTCGAGGTCGTAGATCTTGGCTCCTCTAACGGCTTCTCGGTTGGCCGGCTGGTTGCACTCCTGCCCGGTTTTGCGCGCAACTGGGCGTGGTTGAAAAGCGTGCCGGAGGCGCGGAAGCGTGGTGGAGGAGGTGCCCGCGCCTCGCTCGCGCCGGGTCAGGTGTTCCTTGCTGGCTCGAACTTGTGGCAGGTGAGGAGGCGGCCTCAAACGATGAGTTTGCAAGACGCACTGGAACACGAGGGCGCGCCTTCCGTTAATAGGCGTGCGTTTTTGTTTGCACTGCCCGCGCTGTCGCTGCTTTGGATTGTGGGCCGCTATTTCGGGTGGGTGGGTGCCGCCGCGTTCCTTGGTCTCGCCATTTTGATCGGCCTGTACGTTTGGAGGGCTGTGAAGAGTAGGAGGGCGCCTCGCCCGCGTTGGAATCTGCTCTACGGCCTCGGCTTGCCGGCGAGGGGAGCGCGCGCGAATGAGGAGGCCAGCGCAGAGGCTGGGGCGGGCGCAGGGAGTGAGGTGCATGGGCGTCAAACGGGCAGGCCGGGCGCCTCGCCCGTACGCTCTCGCGCAGCGAGCATTGATGGCTGGCAGCTCGATCTATCGCCGGCGCCTTCGGTAACTAAGAAAGTGTTTCGCATTCCTTTTGTTGCCGCCCGCACGCTGGTTCGCACCCGTTTTCGGGCGGGCCCGTCGATTAAGGTGCGCGAAGGGGACAGCATCGCGCTATCTGGAAGCGAGAGTTGGGCGGAGTGGGTGCTCGCCCAAGCCCTCCTTTACGCTCGAAATGACGGTCTAAACGCTGCGATCCACGCAAGCGACCCGCACACTTTGACGGTTGCGGGCACAGCCCTGCTCTCCGTCGTGCAACCCGGGTTTCCCGCGGATCACCGCGTGGAATGCGGCGGCCGGCCCCTCAGAGTCAAACTGCCGCTCGCGGATGAAACGCAGGCGGGAGGAATCCCCGCTTCGGTGCACGTGAGGGAGCTTCCACCACCTAGTGCATCCACGGGGCTTGCCGTCCCCATTGGCAGAAGCGCAGAAGGCCCCGTGGTTTTGGATCTCGTCCGCGAAGGCCCCCACGCGCTCGTCGCCGGCACCACGGGGTCGGGCAAGTCGGTTGCGCTTCGCACTTGGATCCTCCAAATGTGTAAGCTGCGCGAGCCTTCAAAACTGCGCCTCGTGCTGATCGATTACAAGGGAGGAGCTGCCTTTCGCGACCTAGCAAGGCTGCCTCACGCGGAGGGACTCCTCACTGATTTGGAGCCGGAGGAAACCGCTCGCGCAGTCGCGGGATTGAGCGCGGAACTGCTCGCAAGGGAGGAGGAACTGGCCGCGCGCGGGTTCGCGAGCGTCGATGAGTGGGAGGCCGTGAGCCCCGCGGATTCGCCGGCGCGAATCGTGTGCGTGATCGATGAGTTCCGCGCGATGGTGCGCACGCATCCTGAAACGCTTGAGGATCTGGTCGATTTGGCCGCTCGCGGTAGGTCGCTTGGCATTCACCTCATTGCCGCGACTCAAAGCCCCGGAGGGGTGGTGACTCCTGCAATGCGTGCAAATCTGACCCTGCGCGTGTGCCTGCGAACCGCGAG
>JAUNLN010000035.1:5355-6799 GCA_030532245.1 Actinomycetaceae bacterium | reverse complement strand
CGCATGTGTTCGGCTGGTTGGATTTGGTTTCGGCGCGCACTTTCGAGCCGCTAACACTAGGGCAGTCGCCGGTTGCCGTGGTGGGGGATTACCTGCCGGCTCTGCGCAGTATTGCGGCGGCCTCGGGCGCGTTTTGGGCGTCCCTTGAACGCATGAGTGTCGCGGACGTCGTGCATCAAATGGAGCACGCAAACTTGGCTGGCCGAGCGGTTGTGGTGGAAGATCTCGGCGCGCTGTTACGGGCGGTAGATGAGTGGGCTGTTGGTTTTGCACAGGAGTGGTGGAGGTCGTGGCTTTCGCGAAGTATCGCGGTTGCGGTCGGTGTGGAGGCGAGCGACTACAGCTTGGTGCGTTCGTGGTCGAGAACGATGCTGTCGCTTACCCTCCAGCAAACTCGCGCGCTTGGCGTGCCAAGGGCGGCGGCCGGCAAGTTGGTTGCCTACCCGTGGGATGCGGTTGAACTCGCGCCGATCAGCCTCGTGCGCCCGGATGCGCCGCAATCAACCGATGTTTTGCCAGACCCTCATCCCGCGCTAGACCTTGTCGTCACGCCGATTAGAGATGCAAAGAACCTCTCTCACGAGTTGAATCGACGCCTGCGGGCCATCCGGCGAAGCAAGACTGCGTCCGAGCGTGCAGGTAAGGCCTTTGATTGCCAAGTAACAGAACCAATCGCTACCGATGCAACGCAAAATGCGGCCGCAGACCGCGTGTGGCTCGTGGGAGAAATCCCGCCCCAAATCCGAAGCGACCTCGAAGTGGCAGGCGGCGTTCAGGAGGTGATGGAGGTCAGTGAATCGCAGCTGCTCGCCGGAGGGTTCAGGCCGGCGGCGGATGATGTTTTGGTGGTCGGGCGCCTGTCTCGCCACGCTGCACGGTCGGTCAAGTTGCCCGGGTTTGTGAGCGCAGATGTGCTGGAGAGTGGGGCGCTTTGGGCTTGTAAATGTGAGGCGTGGTACAGATTGGAGCGCGTTGAATAGCAACGTGACTATTTGCACACCGGTCTTTCGCGTGAATCGTTTCTTAACCCTTGTGTAACCTTCGCGAGTGGGTGAAACTTAAAGCATTCATCGATTTAGTACTTGCGTGCGTGGAGTTTTCCACGCGTTCACTCTTTTAGGAGTCTCAATGGATTGGCGTTCTCGCGCGGCGTGTCTGAGTGTTGACCCGGAACTATTCTTCCCGATTGGCAACACGGGCCCTGCTATAGCGCAAGCAGCCGAGGCGAAGCAAGTGTGTGCAACGTGCGAGGTTCAGCAGATTTGTCTGCAGTGGGCTTTGGATAATAACCAGGATGCTGGCGTGTGGGGCGGCATGAGTGAAGACGAGCGCCGCACGCTGAAGAGGCGTCGTGCCCGCGTTCGCCGTGCCGGCTAGTGCGTTTTAACGGTTAAAGGCTCCATCTGTTCCGTTTGGAATGGATGGAGTTTTTTGTTGCCCTAAA
>JAUNLN010000035.1:0-5255 GCA_030532245.1 Actinomycetaceae bacterium | reverse complement strand
GGGGAGAGTTTCACGGAGGTGGAGAGGTCGTTTTCGAAGATCTGCTCCATTTGTTTGGCGTGTGAGCGCGACCAGGTTTGAATGTTGATTTCGTAGTTGCCGTACATGGAGAGCCGGTCGATGTTGGCGGTGCCAACGGTTGCCCACCTGCCGTCTACGGTTGCGGTCTTGGCGTGGATCATGGCGTGCTGGTATTGCCAGATTTCGATGCCGGCGGCGATGAGGTCGTCGTAGTAGGCGCGTGAGATCCAGTCGGCGACAACGTGGTTGGAGCGTTCTGGTACGAGTACTTTGATTTTGACTCCTCGCTTTGCTGCGGCGACGAGAGCGGCGAGGATTTCGCGGTCGGGAATGAAGTATGCGGAGGTGATGAGCGCGCGGTCGTTGGCACGCTCGAGGGCATCGATGTAGAGGCCGCGAACGGGGAATAGCATTTTGTTGGGCTGGTTGAGGGCCGCGTAAATGTTGGATTCCCAGGCGCGTGCTCCCTGGTCGGGGAGTGCGGGCATGTGCTTCCAGCGGCGCGCGTTCCAGTAGTCTACGAATCCCATTTCGAGTTCCCACACGGCTGGGCCTTTGATGCGTACGTGCGTATCGCGCCATTCTTGTTCGTAGAGGGTGCCGATGTTGTAGCCGCCTACGAAGCCGATGTTGCCGTCGACGACGAGGACTTTGCGGTGGTCTCGCCCGGTTTTGCGTATGTTGAGGGTGAGGGCGCCGAGCCTCACGGTTGGAAGAATAATGACGTGGAGGTTCGGGTGTTTGGGGAAGCGTTTGAACGCGGGGTTGACTACGAGGTTGCCGAAGCCGTCGAATGTGCAGAATACTTTGACGCCCCTGTGCGCAGCGCGGATGAGGGCTTGTTTGAAGCGTTGGCCGACTTTGTCGGATTTCCAGATGAAGGTTTCGAAGTAGATGTAGTCGGTCGCGTTTTCGATGGCGGCGAGCATGTCGGAGTAGAGGGAGCTGCCTTCGGTGTAGGTGCGAACCTGGTTTTTCCCAACGTTGGTGTTGAGGGGTGCAAGGGCTGGGAATCCGCCTCCGCCGGGTGCGCGGCGTTTGCGCACTTCGTCGATGGCCGTGAGTGTGATCGCGACTCCGACTTGGGCGCTGACCGTGGTGATGCCCGCGATCTTTGCGGCGCGCACGGCCTGTGCCGGGGTGGGGAGGATTCTCCGTCGTAAGCTCATGGAATCAATTTAGTGGAACTGGCGCGCTTGTTCTATCAAACGAGTGTTTAGGCTCCTCGTTTGATCCGTTCTTGCCTGTTGAGGGTTCGTGCCCTGTTGCACATATGTGCGCTGTTCGATGAGTGCGTACTTTTTTGTGGAATGCACTCGATTTCTCATGATTTTTAAGATGAAATGCAAGACTTGGGCCGGCCAGTTTTATACTTGGGGGCATGTCGAATATATCTAGGGAAGAGCTCTCCCGCATTGCGGCAGTGGCTCACATAGTTCTGACCGATGAGGAAACTGAGCGCTTTGCGCGTGACCTGGGTGCCTTGGAGGATCGCCTTGAGCGTATCGCGGCGCTCGATACGGAGGGAGTGCCGGAGACGGTCAATCCGATTCCTCTGGTGAATGTATGGCGTGACGACGTGGTTGGTGAAGTGCTTGACCGCGAAGAGGTGTTGGCGCAGGCTCCTGCTGCTGAGGATGGCATGTTCCAGGTTCCGCAGATGTTGGGTGAGGAGTAAGTATGTCTGATTTGGTTTTTAAGACTGCGCTCGAGTTGGCTCGCATGTTGCGCGACGGCGAGGTCACTTCGGTTGAGCTGACTCGCGCGGTGTTGGATCGTATCGCTGAGGTTGATCCGCAGGTGCACGCGTTCTTGTTTGTCGATGAGGAGGGTGCTCTCGCGACGGCGCGTGAGGTTGATGAGGCTCGCGCGGCTGGTGAGGAGTTGCATCCGCTGGCTGGTGTGCCGATTGCGCTTAAGGACAATGTGGTTACGCGCGGTGTGCCGACGACGGCTGCGTCGAAGATGCTTGAGGGTTGGATTCCTCCCTACGATGCGACGATTACGCAGAAGATTAAGGCGGCTAAGCTGCCGATTGTTGGTAAGACCAACATGGATGAGTTCGCGATGGGTAGCTCGACTGAGCATTCGGCGTTTGGTCCGACTCACAACCCGTGGGATTTGGAGCGTATTCCGGGTGGTTCCGGTGGCGGTTCGGCTGCGGCTGTGGGCGCGTTTATGGTGCCGCTCGCGATTGGTTCGGACACGGGTGGTTCGATCCGTCAGCCTGCCGCTGTTACGGGCACGGTTGGTGTGAAGCCGACTTATGGCGCGGTTTCGCGTCAGGGCATTATTGCTCTTGCCTCGTCGCTTGATCAGGCTGGCCCGGTTGCGCGCACGGTTGCCGATGCTGCGGCACTGCAGGATTTGATTGCGGGCTTCGACTACCAGGATGCTGTTTCGCTGGATGAGGAGTGGCCGTCGATGGAGGAGGCTGCGAAGGCTACCGCGTCGGCTGGCGATAAGCCTCTTGCGGGCATGAAGGTCGGTGTGGTTAAGCAGCTGACTGGTGATGCCTACGAAGATGGCGTTACGGCTAGCTTCGAGGAGACCCTCGAGTACTTGAAGGAACGCGGTGCCGAGATTGTTGAGCTGGATTTGCCGACGCTCGATATTGCTCTGGACGCGTACTACGTGATTATGCCGGCGGAGGCTTCCTCCAACTTGGCTAAGTACGATGGCGTTCGTTTCGGTCTTCGTGAGGAGCCGAAGGAGGGCGCGGTCACGTCGAACCGTCTGATTGCGGCTTCGCGTGGTGCGGGCTTTGGCTCTGAGGTGAAGCGTCGCATTATCCTCGGTACGCGCATGTTGTCGAAGGGCTTCTTCGATAAGTACTTCGTGCAGTCGATGCGTGTTCGCACGCTACTCAAGAACGAGGTTGAGGCTGCGTTTGAGGAAGTTGACGTGATTGTGTCGCCGACTTCTCCGACTACTGCGTTCAAGTTCGGTGAGAAGCTGGACGATCCGAAGCTCATGTACTTGAGCGATGTGGCGACCACGCCGGCGAACCTCGTGGGTATGCCCGCGATGTCGGTGCCGAGCGGTCTTTCGCATGGCCTTCCGGTTGGCTTCCAGGTGATGGCTCCGGTGCGTGGCGACGCCGTGATGTACCGCGTTGCCGCTGTGGTTGAGGCGAAGGAAGACGTGGTTAACAAGAACCCGAACTTTGGTGCGGGCGCGGCCGGTGTGAGCGGAGAGGAAGCTTAAGCATGGAAAAGCTAATGAAGTACAGCGAGGCTGTGAAGCGGTTTGATCCGGTTCTGGGCCTGGAGGTTCACGTCGAGCTGGGCACGAACACGAAGATGTTCGACCAGTCGCCGAACACGTTTGGTGGCGATCCGAACACGAACATTATGCCGGCGTCGATTGGTTTGCCGGGCGCGTTGCCGACGATTAACAAGACGGCTATTGAGTGGGCGATTCGCCTGGGTCTTGCACTGAACTGTGAGATTTCTGAGGTTAGCCGTTTCGCTCGTAAGCACTACTTCTACCCGGATCTTGCGAAGGCGTACCAGATTTCGCAGGCCGATGTTGCGATTGCGCACAACGGTTGGGTTGACGTGGAGCTGGATGATGGCGAGATTTTCCGCGTTGAGATTGAGCGCGCTCACGTGGAGGAGGATGCTGGCAAGAACACGCACATTGGTTCCGAGGATGGTCGCATCCACGGTGCGCAGTACTCGCTGGTTGACTTCAACCGTTCTTCGGTGCCGTTGATTGAGATTGTTACGCGCCCGATTAAGGGTGCTGGTGCTCGCGCGCCGGAGGTGGCTGCGAAGTACGTGCAGGCTCTGCGCGATATTGCGCGTGCGCTCGGTGTTTCGGAGGCCCGCATGGAGCGCGGTAACTTGCGTGCTGACGTGAACGTGTCGCTTCGTGAGTCGCCGGATGCTCCGCTCGGTATTCGTACGGAGACGAAGAACGTGAACTCGTTCCGCGGTATTGAGAAGGCTGTGCGTTTCGAGATTTCGCGTCAGGCGCAGATTCTTGCTGACGGTGGCACTGTTGTGCAGCAGACCCGTCACTTCCGCGCTGAGGATGGCACCACGTCTGCTGGTCGTGAGAAGTCGGATGCTGAGGACTACCGTTACATTCCGGACCCGGATCTTGGCCCGATTCACGCCTCGCCGGAGTGGGTTGAGGAGGTTCGCGCGAGCCTTCCGGAGCTGCCTGCGGTTCGTCGTCGCCGTCTGCGTGAGGAGTGGGGCTACTCCGATTTGGAGATGCGTGACGTTGTGAACGCTGGCGCTATGGATTTGATCGAGCAGACTGTTGCGGCTGGAGCTACGGCTGCGGCAGCGCGCAAGTGGTGGATGGGTGAGCTGTCTCGCCAGGCTCGTGAGACCGAGGTCGAGCTGGAGGAGCTTGCGGTCACGCCTGCGCAGGTTGCGCAGCTTCAGGCGCTGGTTGATGAGGGCAAGATCAACGACAAGATTGCTCGCCAGGTGCTTGAGGGCGTTATGGCAGGCGAGGGCGGCCCGGCTGAGGTTGTGGACGCTCGCGGTCTTGCGGTCGTGTCTGATGACGGTCCGCTGATTGAGGCTGTTGAGGCTGCTATGGCTGACAACCCGGACGTGGTGGAGAAGATCCGTGGCGGCAAGATGGCTGCTATTGGCGCTCTCATGGGTCCGATCATGAAGGCTACTCGCGGTCAGGCGGACGCTAAGCGCGTTCGTGAGTTGATTCTTGAGCGCATTTAATCCGCGTTGAGGTAACTGCTAGGGAGGGTCTCCAACTTTTGTTGGGGGCCCTCCTTCAGTGTTTGAGGGGTGCTTCGCCTGTTAGTGCGTTGCTTGATGCACTTGTGAGCCCGGTCTTGGCGTGAACCTCGAGATGGTTTTCCCACGATTGTGGGGTTTACTCGGCCTGAGGAGTGAGGGTGGCTCAGATCACCTGCGAGAAAGTTGCGTGAGGCTCGATCGAACCGCTAAGTTTATCTAGGCCTTGAACGGAGCGCTTCGAAAAACCGAAGCAAACCAGGAAAGACCAGCTACGAAAGTGGCGCAGACCTCAGAAATCAAGTTGACAACGAGGCGCTGACCTACTAAAGTAGTTACTCGGTTCCGCAACGAAGTGAAGCTTTGAAACGGAACTTTTTCAACGCCTTTCGCAGGATTTGCAAGGGTTTCAAGAGGGGAAAGCCAAGGGCTTGAACCAAATGAGACGGCAGAAAATGCGATCGTGTGGGTGTTGTTTGTGAACTCGATAGTGTGTTTTTTTGTTTTGTCCTTTTG
>JAUNLN010000011.1 GCA_030532245.1 Actinomycetaceae bacterium | reverse complement strand
CCTTGACCTTCTCGATCGTGCCCCAGGCACGCTCGTACTGAGCACGCTTCTTCGACAGAAGCAAACGGCCTTCCTTATCCTCCATCTGGAGAACAAGAGCCTCAATCTGATCGCCAACCTCGACGACGTCATCAGGATCAACGTCGTGCTTGATCGACAATTCACGCGAAAGAATAACGCCCTCGGTCTTGTAACCGATGTCTAGCAGGACTTCGTCGCGGTCAACCTTGACTACAAAGCCTTCGACAATGTCGCCTTCCTTGAAGTACTTAATGGTCTCGTCAATAGCGGCGAGAAGATCCTCTTCGGATCCAATATCGTTGACTGCAACCTGCTCGGGCTGCGGGGTAGAGTTGGTCATAAAGTTTAAATCCCCGAATACGGATATCTAGTAGTGGACAATATGGACATTTTGGTGTGCTTGCGCACAAATACAAACTGTACTACAAAGCACGCCAGAGGCAATGCTATCAGGGCAAATGCATAAGTTAGGTACCAAAAACGACACGTATCACGTGAGAGGTTGGTCGCATTTTGCGCCGCATTTGCCCTGACTTTGTGTAACGAACGTCAATTAGTGTCCGGCTGCCCGCCAATTCTTCCCCACGCCCATAGAAACGTCGAGCGGAACATCCAGCGGAGCCGCGTTAGACATCGAATCAGCTACAAGCTTCTTAATGTCTTCGGCCTCCGAGTCCTTAATCTCGAGCACGAGTTCGTCATGCACCTGCAGCAACACGCGAGACTGAAGCCCCGACTCGCGTAGTGCGTGATCAAGGTGGATCATCGCGACCTTAATAATGTCGGCCGCCGAACCCTGAATCGGCGCGTTCAGTGCCGCACGCTCAGCCATCGCCCGCTGTTGCCTATTCGTCGAGTTCAGATCCGGTAGGTACCTGCGCCTACCGAACATCGTCTCCGTGTAACCAACCTTGCGAGCATTCTCAACCAAACCGTCGAGGAACCTTTGCACGCCACCGAAGCGCTCAAAGTACTTATCGCGCAAGTTGGACGCCTCCGGCACGCTAATCCCGAGCTGCTGGGAAAGACCGTAGGCAGACAGGCCGTAAGCAAGGCCGTACGAGGTTGCCTTAATGCGGCTACGCAGGTTCGAATCCACTTCCTCCACCGGCACGTGGAACACCATCGAAGCCATCGTCTTATGCAGGTCTTCACCCGAATTGAACGCTTCGATCAGCGCCTCATCGCCAGACATGTGCGCCATAATGCGCATCTCAATCTGCGAGTAGTCTGCGGTCAGAAGGTTGTCGAAGCCCTCCCCCGGCACGAACGCCTCACGAATCTTCAACCCCTCCTCCGTGCGGGCAGGAATGTTCTGCAGGTTCGGATCCGTTGAAGAAAGGCGGCCGGTTGCAGCAATCGTCTGCTGGAACGTCGTGTGAATACGCCCATCCGGCTGCACGGAACCAATCAGACCGTCAACCGTTTGGCGAAGCTTAATCTTGTCGCGGTGCTCAAGCAGGTGAGCGAGGAACGGGTGCTCGGTTTGCACAAACAGTTTCTGAAGCGCCTCGGCGTTCGTTGTGTAACCCGTCTTCGTCTTCTTCGTCTTCGGCATTTCGAGCTCTTCGAAGAGCACCGTTTGAAGCTGCTTCGGGCTAGAAAGGTTAACCTCGTGGCCGATAACCTCATAGGCGCTCTCCGCAGCCCGACTCACCTGGGCGTCTAGCTCCTGCGACATTTGGCGCAACACATCCGTATCGGCACCAATACCAACGCGCTCCATCTTCCACAGCACGTTTTGAACCTCAAGCTCCATGGTCGCGTACAGCTCGAGAGCATTCTGCTCCTCAAGTTCAGCACGCAAAGGCACCACCAAATCGTACAGTGCCTGCGCGAGCTCCACATTCTCCGAATGATCGGCAAGAAGCGACAGTTGCCCGTCGTTCTCGCTCTGCGCCACCGAGCGGTTCAAATAGCGCCTAGCAAGCGCCGGAATCTCGTAGCCGCGCTGATCCGGACGCAACAGGTAGGCAGCCAGTTCCGCCTCAAACCAGACCTCGCCCAGCTCGATACCCCTAGCCGCAAGCAGGTGACGCGCCTTCTTCGCCTCATGCATCACCAGCTTCGCCGAATCAAGTAGCTGTGCCAGATCCTCCTCGCCCTGCTGGTCAAGATCCGCAGGATCGACGATGAGCGCCCTACCCTTCGCGTAGAAGACCATTACCTCTATATCGGAGCCCGCGGGCACCACCAGGAATGCGAGCGGATCCTTCTTACCTAGGCTTTCGCTCCACTTCGCGATCGACACCTGCGGGTATGAGGAGGTTTCCACCTCTACAGCCTCTTGTGCCTGCTCTTCGTCTTCGGTTGAGGAGCCGTCGATATCCACTGCGAATACGCGTTTGCGCAGGGTCGAAAACTCGAGGGTGTCAAACATTTCCTCAATACCGTTTCGGTCAAACGGCTTTCGCTCTAGGCTCTCAATGTCGAAGTCAAGCTCGACGTCTCTTAGCAGGGCGTTAAGCCTGCGGTTTCTACGTACGTCTTCAACATGCTCGCGCAGGGCCTCACCGCGCTTGCCACCGATCTTGTCGGTGTTTTCCAAAATCTGCTCCAGACCGCCAAACTTCGCGATCCACTGAGCCGCAGTCTTCGGCCCCACACCCGGAACACCGGGGAGGTTGTCTGCGTCCTCCCCCACGAGCGCTGCAAGCTCCGGATACTGCTCGGGCGTAACACTGTAGCGGTCAAACACCGCCTGGGGATCCATCAAACGAAGATCCGAGGGCGAGCGTCCGGGGTAAATCACGGTCGTGTTTTGCGAAACCAGCTGGAACGAATCCCGGTCGCCCGACGCAACAAAGGTCTGCAGGCCCTCCGCCTCCGCCATCGTTGCCACGGTCGCCAAAACGTCGTCGGCCTCGATCCCCTCTTTAACCACCACGGGAATCGCAAGCTTGCCAAGCACCTCCTGGATCAGCGGCACCTGGCTCTTAAACTCCTCCGGAGTCTTCGCCCGGCCAGCCTTATACTCCGGGTACTCTTCGGTGCGAAAAGACTTCTCAGCCGCGTCAAACGCCGCAAGCACGTGCGTCGGCTCGTAATCCTCAATCATCTTCACAAGCATCGACACGAACCCGTACACCGCGTTCGTGTGCTGCCCCGTGCTCGTAACAAACGAATCGACGGGTAGCGCGTAGAACGCGCGGAACGCCATCGAATGGCCATCTAAAATCAAAAGTCTTTTGCTCACAACTTCAAGATTAGAGGAGACCAGGGACATTCACATCACTTCTGTATCCCGCGCGAACCACCCGCGCGCGCAGTTACCCTTTAAATTAGCGCTCAAAAAGAGCACAAACTCAAAGCTTTGAACAACCACCTGGAGGCGGCAGTGGAAATCACCCCAGACATGCTGATGCACCGCATGGAAATGGAAGTCGTGGAAGTAACCCCCACAAAAAGCATCATCCGCATGCCCGTGGAAGGAAACCGCCAGACGGCCGGCTACCTCCACGGAGGCGCAACCGCTGCCCTCGCAGAAACCGCCGGCTCCTTCTCGGCCAACGCACACGCGCAAACACTTAGCGAAGACTCGCGCGCAGTCGGCGTCGAACTCTCTATTCAACACATTTCGAGCGCGAAAGACGGTTTCGTAACCGCAACCGCAACCGCCGTTCACCTCGGACGCACGCGCTGCGTACACCGCGTCGAAATTACAGATGAGGGCGGCAAGACCGTGTCTGTCGCCCTCATCTCAAATCAAATTATTCGCCGGTAAAACCCGCGTCGATCACTAGCGGCAATCAACCGCAGCAATCAATAACAACGATAAGTAACAGCTGCCTGCCACCACTTGGCAGGCAGTTTTGTTTACCTACTCGCCTACCTGGTCTACAACCGCGTCTGCAACCTCACGCATCGAAAGGCGCCTATCCATAGACGTCTTTTGAATCCAGCGGAACGCCTCCGGCTCCGACATGCCCATACGCTCCATGAGCAGGCCCTTCGCGCGGTCAACAACCTTGCGCGTCTCAAAACGGTCGGTCAGGTCGGCAATCTCGTCTTCCATCGCGAGAATCTCAAGCTGACGCGAAATCGCGATCTCAACCGCCGGCAAAAGGTCGGCCGGCGAGAACGGCTTCACCACGTAAGCCATCGCACCCGCGTCGCGAGCACGCTCAACAAGTTCACGCTGCGAGAATGCCGTGAGCATAACGATTGCGCAAGAAAGCTCCTTCAGAATGCGTTCAGCCGCGGTAATGCCATCCATCTTCGGCATCTTCACATCCATAACGCAAAGATCGGGTTCAAGCTCGAGAGCCTTCGCAACCGCGTCTTCACCGTTATCGACCTCAGCGACTACCTCGTAGCCCGCACCCTTCAAAGTCTCAACGATATCTAGGCGAATTAGCGCCTCATCTTCGGCAACAAGAATCCTTCTTGCCTTTTCAGTGTTACTCATTACATTCCTACAATTTTGGTCCAACTGACTTATGTAGCTATTCTAGTAGCTAGCCCGTTTTAAACGGTAGTTATTGCCCCGGTGGCCCAACTGGCAGAGGCGGTCGACTCAAAATCGGCATGTTGTGGGTTCGAATCCCACCCGGGGTACTTTTTTATGCCCAAAATCTGGACGCCATTCACATACACGTTCGCATACAAAAGTTCCCCAAAGCTCTCGCTTTGGGGAATTAGCATTCACGCTACACGAACCAGGTTCAAACCCAAGTAGGCCGCAGCTTCCTTACGCTCGTTAGGCTTCGAAAGAGCCTCAATCGCGTAGCTAACCTTCTTGGAGTCGACATCCTTAAACCAGGGGCGAACAGCCTCAGAGAGGTTCATCTCCCACAGGTTGCGAGCCTGACGACTCGTGTGCATGTCGTAGATACTGAATTTCTTCACAGCATCCTCCTTTCTTCAATTGTGGCCGGATGTACGCATTTGTTGCGCAGGCAATCCAGGCATTAGTAAAAACTTCACACCATTTAAGTAAACGCAAGGTACGTCGTTTTTATTCCGACGAGCAATCTAGGCGTTGCCGGTAACAAATCTGCTAACACTCAAATGGCAAGAGAACAAGTAAATCAAATAAAAACCGAGGCCGCAACAGGTACGGCCCCGGATTTTAGTGAAACGAGTTACTAGCTGGCGGAACTTCCACCAATCGTATAGTCAACATCGTCGCCAATCGTGTGGATACGAAGCGAGTTCGTAGAACCCGGCGTGCCCGGCGGCATACCCGCAACAATCACGATCGCGTCACCAACATCAGCAAGCTGCGACAGGCGCAGAACCTGATCCACCTGCCACACCATGTCGTCAGTGTGCTTAACCTCAGGCACGCGGTACGTCTGAATACCCCAGCTGAGCGCAAGCTGATTGCGAGTAGTTTCAAGCGGCGTAAACGCGAGCATCGGAATCGGGGAACGCAGACGCGACATCTGGCGTGCCGTCGAACCCGACTGCGTGAAGTTCACGAGGAACTTCACATCGAGACGCTCACCAATCTGCGCTGCCGCCTGCGTGAGAACCGAGGCGTTAGCAACGTTGAACGCACCGATCGGAGCGATACGCTCACCACCGTTTTCCTCAACGTTTTCAATAATGCGAGCCATCGTGCGAACAGCCTCAATCGGGTAAGCACCAATCGAAGTCTCGCCCGAAAGCATAACCGCGTCCGCACCATCCAAAATAGCGTTCGCACAGTCCGAAGCCTCAGCGCGAGTCGGGCGCGGATTCTTAATCATCGAATCCATCACCTGCGTAGCGACGATAGCGGGCTTCGCGCGACGACGAGCAAGCTCAATAGCGCGCTTTTGAACCAGCGGAACAGTCTCAAGCGGAATCTCAACACCAAGGTCGCCGCGGGCAACCATGATGCCGTCAAACGCCTCAACAATCTCAACGAGATTATCAACGGCCTGCGGCTTCTCGATCTTCGCGATCACGGGGCGGTAAATACCGACCTCCTCCATGATCTCGTGAACGTCGTTAATATCCTTCGCATCACGAACAAACGAAAGTGCGATGAAGTCTGCACCCACCTTGAGTGCCCAACGCAGGTCTTCCTTATCCTTCTCAGACAGGGCAGGAACGGAAACAGCAACACCGGGAAGGTTAATGCCCTTGTTATTCGAAACGTTGCCGGGAACCTCAACACGGGTCTTAACATCCGTGTCGGTTACCTCAATAACACGAACCGCAACGTTACCGTCGTCAATCAAAAGACGATCGCCGGGGCGGCAGTCGCCGGGAAGACCCTTGAACGTGGTGGAAACCAGCTCCTTGGTACCCGGAACGTCACGAGTCGTGATCGTGAACGTGTCGCCCACATCAAGGTAGTGCGGACCATTCTCGAAGCGGCCCAGACGAATCTTCGGCCCCTGTAGATCAACAAGAACTGCGATAGCGCGACCAGAGGCGCGAGCCGCCTTCCTTACGTGGCGGATAACAGCCTCGTGACCCTCAACATCGCCGTGGCTGCGGTTAATACGAGCCACATCCATGCCGGCATCTACGAGAGTCTGAATCTGATCAGGGCTCTCAGTCGCCGGGCCAATAGTGCAAACAATTTTCGCTCTGCGCATACCTCTACTCTACGTTCTCCTCCGTGCTTTCGGGAGCCTCCACGCGAGTAGATGCTCCCCTTTTACCCGCGATAACGAATCCGACAATGCCAATCACAATGATTGCAAGTGCAGACCACGCGTTTAAACGCATACCAAGGATCAGCTTAGCCGGGTCGATACGAATATTTTCAATCCAGAAACGTCCCACAGCGTAAAGCGCCATGTACAGGAACATGAGCTGGCCACCCTTGAACTTCACTTTCTTATCCAAGCGAATCATCAAGAACGCCATCGACAGGTTCCAAATGGACTCATACAGGAACGTCGGATGGAAAAGAGTGCCAGACGCGAAGCCCGCCGGCAGGTGTCGGTCGTCAATCTCAAGACCCCACGGCAGCGTGGTAGGCCCACCGAAAAGCTCCTGGTTAAACCAGTTGCCAAAACGACCGAGAGCCTGCGCGATGAGGAGCGTAGGCGCGACAGAATCCGCGAACGGTGCAAGGCTCTGATTAGCTCGACGCAGAGCAATCCAACCACCAATCACGCCACCAATGATGGCGCCCATAATCGCGATCCCGCCTTCCCAGATACGGAAGATTTCAAGCCACTGACCATTCGGACCAAAATACTGGTGCGGTGAAGTGATCACGTGGTAGAGGCGCGCACCAACAATCCCAAACGGGATCGCCCAAAGTGCAACGTCGTAAACGAGTTCGCCGTCACCACCGCGTTCTTCATAACGCTTCTTCGTAAGGAGAACCGCGATAACCATTGCGGTTGCAATGAGGATTCCGTAAGCACGGAGCGGAATCGGCCCCAAATACCAAACTCCCTGAGGAGGCGACGGTATAGATACCGGTAGTACGGCAAAAACGTTCATGACTGCAGTTTATATGTCCATTTCGAGTATGTCTCTTTCGAGATACCTAGTCGACATAATAGAGCTCTGCCTGACGCTCCCTAATCCCCTGTTTTATGCGCTGTTTGCGGTCTGCTAGGAGCGCCGGATGTTGCGCAGCAGACACCATGTCGGCAACCAAACTCTTCGGATCAGGAGCGGTGATCACCGACTGGCCGACAAGCACGGAGTCCGCACCGGCCTTCGCATATACGAACACGTCGTGAGGGCCGCGAACACCCGACTCGGCAACCGCAACCACATCGCTAGGAATAACATCTACAATCTGATCAAAATTCGACCGATCGACCTTGAGCGTGCGAAGGTCTCGAGCGTTCACACCAATCGCCTTAGCACCCGCGTCGAGTGCGCGAAGCACCTCGAGGCGCGATTCAACCTCCACGAGAGCAGACATGCCGAGCGACTCGATACGGTCAATGAATGCACACAGCTGATCCTGATCTAGCAGTGAGGCGAAGAGGAGCACCATGTCGGCTCCATACGCCCTCGACTCGTGGATCTGGTAGGGCGAAATAATGAAGTCTTTACGCAAAATCGGAAGGTCAACTGCTCCGCGAACAGCCTGAAGGTCAAACAGGGAGCCGTCAAAATGGCGGTTTTCCGTAACGCACGCAACCATTGCGGCGCCGCCCTCAGCGTATTGACGCGCAAGGCCTGCGGGATCCGAAATCGGAGAAATATGGCCAACGCGAAGCGCTCTGCGCTTAATCTCAGCAGTAATCGTGACGGCACCGGGGCCGCGCAGGGCCGCAATAGCGTCTCTCGGGGCAGGAGCTTTCAGCGCGCGGCGCTTCATCTCTTCCATGCTCACGCGTTGCTCGCGATGCGCAAGCTCAGCCTTCACATCTGCGATAAGTGTGTTGAGAACGCTCATGTCCCTCCTTCACTATCGAGTGTACGCAAGGAGTGGTACTCATCACCAAATCGAGACCGCCTCTCGGACTCCAAAACATGGGCCCAAACAATGAGGTAAGGGCGAGATTTCGCTCTTTACACGAAATCTCGCCCGGGCTACTTTTACTCGGCGAATCCCTCAACTGCGGGTAGCTCGCCACCGGCTAAGAAACAGGTTCTAGCTCCCGTGTGGCATGCCGCCCCAACCTGATCTACCTCAACCAGGAGAGCATCCCCATCGCAGTCGATGCTCACTCGTTTTACAAACTGGTAGTGGCCCGACGTATCGCCCTTACGCCAATACTCGCCTCGAGAGCGAGACCAGAACGTGACGCGACCACTCGTTAGAGTGCGGTGCAGCGCCTCATCGTTCATCCAGCCGACCATCAGCACTTCACGAGTGTCGAACTGTTGGATTACCGCGGCAAACAGGCCGTTCTCGTCGCGTTTCAGGCGAGCCTTAATCGACTCATCCAGGTTAGATTCGCTCGGCGCCCTCATTAGAAATCGCCCGCAACTTCGAAGCCGGCCTGCGCAAGCGCCCTCTTCACATCCTTAATCTGAACCTTCCCGAAGTGGAACACCGAAGCGGCAAGCACAGCGTTTGCACCGGCCTTCGCAGCCTCCACGAAGTGCTCGACCGTACCGGCACCACCCGATGCGGTGATCGGCACGTCCACGGCCTCGCGGATAGCCCTTAGGAGCTCCAGGTCGAAGCCCTCCTGCACGCCGTCAGCATCCATCGAGGTAAGGAGGATCTCCCCCACTCCACGCGTCGCCGCGTCCTTCGCCCAGCCGACAGCGTCGATGCCAGTTGAACGCGAACCTCCGTGCGTCGTCACCTCAAAACCAGAAGGCGTCGAAATGCCGTCAGACACGCGTCGCGCATCCAGGGCCAGCACAAGCTTTTCAGAACCAAAACGCTCAGCGATCTCGGTCAAAACCTCCGGGCGGTCAATCGCCGCGGAATTCACAGAAACCTTATCCACGCCAGCATCCAGCAGACGCTGCGCGTCTTCAACATTTCGGATGCCGCCTCCAACAGCGAAAGGAATCGGCACATTCGCCGCCACGTTCGCAACCGTTTCAACCATCGTTGCGCGGCCCTCAGTGGTAGCCGAAATATCGAGGAACGTAAGCTCATCCGCACCCGCTGCAACGTAGGCTACGGCAAGCTCCGCGGGGTCACCAGCATCCCTCAGATGAACGAAGTTAATGCCCTTCACAACGCGGCCTTCAGCAACATCTAGGCAGGGAATAATACGAACTGCGTTACTCACGAGGTGACCTCCTCTTTAACGGTTGTAGACGGCGTAAGTGTACCGCCTTGCGCCTGCGTCGCGATAATGTCGACCACCATTGTGACAGTGGAATCCCCCGATGCCATCTCAGGTGGTATTGTGATCGCCACACGCGAGCCAACGCGCTGATCTATAAGCGCAAGACGCACGCCCGGCATCGCCTCCGCAATGTTGATTGCCTTCGGCACGCCCGTCCACCAAGTCGAATCGACAACCACCGAATCTTCCCAATTCGCGAGCACATACTGCATGAGCACATTGTCGTTGCTACCCACCTGCTCGCCGTCACCGGCAATCAGCATCTGCACCTGCAAATCGGCAGGAGGGTTGCCAGCGTCGTGCGCAATATTCGGGCCCGTATCGGTGATAGTTACCCGAAGCGGTGAATCCTTCCCCTCGACAACCTCGCCAGAAGCCGCCGAATGCAGGATGTCTACCACGTTAATCTCTGTAGAAACACGCCCGCCCGACTCAACGGGGCGCACGAACAGAACGCGGGAGCCTTCGGTTTTGCCAACAACCCCTTTAAGGAGCACCTCGTCGAAATCCTCGGCAGTGGCAAGGCCTACCTGCACGTTTCCGCGGCCCGAATCAGTTAACGCTTGCCCGGTGGCTCCATCGAACGACCACAGGGCGACGATGAGCGGCGAGCCTTCCGTAATCTCGCGGCCCATGCCGACCTCAAGGTCACTCATTTTGACGGATGCAACAGACACCGCGCTCGAAAGTGAAATCGTTGGAATGCGACCAACCGTGCCGGACACCTGGATTTTTTCACGCCAAGTATCCTGCTTTTCTTCCGGCTCATCCGCACGGAAATTAACGACGATCGCGGCAGTCGATACGAGCACGAGCACGAACAGCACTGCTAGCGCCTCACGCCAATAGCGTTTCAAGCGGTGGCGAAGAGTTTTACGGCGCGCGCTACGCGTCGGAATCTTCGCTGGCCGATTGCTCGGCTCTCGACTGGGGCGAAAACTCATGCGAAACTCTCCACTCCCGTGCTCTGCTCGCGCATGAGCTCAAGGATGCGGTCAGCGCCCTCATCGGACACTGCGAAGGGGTCAGACAGGATGACGTTCGGCGCGCGATTGTCATCCAGGCGCAGGTGGAGCCAGTCGACCGCGAGGTCGCGGCGGTAGTCTTCAGCCGCTGCGATCACGTTTCCGCGAATATGTGCGCGCGTCGTCTTTGGCGGAACCACCTTTCCAACCTCCACATCGCGCGGGTTCGTGAGGCGAACCATCTGCCCGCTTTCCTCCAGGCGACGCTGCAGGTCGCCGGTAATGTCGTGGTAGGCAAGCTCGAGGCGAAGCACGCGCGGGTCGCGAAGATTCGTGCCGAGGCGCTCCACGAGGCGGTCGAAAAGACGCTTCTTAATCGCCCAATCCAGCTCGGTTTCAACGCCCGTAAAGTCGCCGGATTCAACAGCGTCTAGGGCGCGATCCCAAAGGTCGAGCATCCGAAGGGTGAGCTCATCGGCATCAGAGACGTCAACGAGGGCGAGCGCGCGTCGCTTCAGTTCCCTCTGAAGCTCCACCGCAGTCATCGTCTTGCCGTTCTCGAGTTCAACCGTAACGTTCGAACCCACCTGATCATCGATCTCGCGAATCACCCTCATCGGGTCTTTAAGCGCAAGATCGCTGATTCGCACGCCGTTTTCAACCGCTGAAAGAATCAAGTGGCTCATGACGGCCTTTAGCGCCGTCGAGCTCTCCGAAACGTTCGTATCCCCCACGATCACGTGCATGCGGCGATACTCACCGGGGTCGGCCAGCGGCTCATCGCGCGTATTAATGATCGGGCGGGAGCTCGTGGTTGCCGCCGAAATCGGGTCGTCCATGTACATTGCGCGCGGCGAATACCCCATGCGCGGCTTGCCCTCGCGGTGAATGTGGCCAGAACCCGTCACGATCTGGCGGGTCACGAAGAACGATACGAGAGCGTCTGCCACCTCCCGAAAGTTCCTATTGCGGCGAAGCATGTAGTTCTCGTGGCAACCAAACGAGTTGCCCTCCGCGTCCTCATTCGTCGAAAACAGGTGAATCTTGTTACCGGAACCCTCGAGAGACTCGTTCGCGATCGTAGCCAGCTCGGCAAACAGCTCCTGCCCGGCTCGCACTTGAATCAGCAGATCCTCAACCCGATCACATTCGGCCGTCGCAAACTCGGGGTGCGCGCCCACATCCAAATACAGGCGGCCGCCGTTCCTCCAAAACACGTTCGTGGAACGGCCCATCTTTACGAGCGGGTCAAACAGCAGGCGCGCCGACTGCTCAGCGTCCAAAACCGGCGCGGAGCCATCCCCCGCGCTCATGATCCCGTACTCCGTTTCGATACCGAAGATTCTGCGGTTCACAAGATTCCTAACTATTCGCCTACCGGACTACTCGCCTACTCGATTGCACCAAACGGCCTACTCGCCGCCCTTTTGCACGAAACCCTGCACGAAGCTCTGCGCATCCGTTTCGAGCACAGAGTCGATCTCATCCAGCAGGTCGTCAATGCTTACGCCCGGCGACTGGATCTGGCCAGCCTCTTCTACCTCATCCTTATCCGAGCCCTTGCCCGATGCGAAAATCTGCGACATAACTACTCCTAATCTTCCTTAAACAAGTCTATGAGAGCCTGCGCGCCCGTCTCGATGGCGTCCATCACCTGCGCTGAGGCCGCGAGATTCGGGTTGGGAAGCGGCACGCGAACCAGCTGGCCACTCCTCGCGTCGTCGATCACGACCGACGTCCAGGATGCCTTCACGACCTCGGGCAGACGCGCGATCGCGTTGCCGCGGAGGTAGGCGCGCGTGCCCTTAGGCGGGTTCACGAGGGCATTCTCAACCTCTTCAGCGCTCCAAAGCCTGCGCACGCGGCCGGCACGGTCAAGTGCCGCAACCAGCGACTTCTCGGGGCGCAAATCAGCCCACTGCAAATCCATAGCGCGCAGTCTCGGGTCATCCCAAGTGGTTTGGAGGCGCTCGCGCTGGCGTTCAAACAGCAGGTACTTAGCAACCCACTCAACGTCGGTAGCAACGCTTTGCGGGTCGTTCTTAAGGCCGTTCAAAACGCGCTCCCACTCATTGCACACCTGCTCGTCTTCCTCAGACAGCTCGAGGTTCGTGCGCACGAAATCCAGGTACATTTCCTGCAGCTCAATCGCCGTGACCGCTCGCCCAGACTTCAGCTTGATCAGCCTCGTCATGGAAAGGTCGTGGGAGACATCCCAAGCGGTCTGCACATCGTCCTGATCGAGAGCCAACCCCTCCAAGCTGAGGTCGAGATCGCCCTCCAAGGCGCGTAAAACCAGGGACGTCGTGCCGACGCGAAGGTAGGTGGAAACGTCGAACTGGGTCGCGTCGCCGTTAATCACGTGGAAGCGGCGATACTCGTGATGATCGGCATGCGGTTCGTCGCGCGTATTGATGATCGGGCGGTTGAACGTGGTTTCAAGGCCGATCGAGTTCTCAACAAAATCAGCGCGCGCTGAGATTTGGAAGCCCGGCTGCTCCGAATGCTGGCCAATCCCGACCCGGCCGGAGCCGCAAATGATCGGGCGCGTGACTAGGAACGGCGTCATCGCCCGCGCGATATCGTCGAAATCCACCGAGCGCGCAACCTGATAGTTCTCGTGTGTGCCGTACGAGGCGCCCTTGCCGTCCGTGTTGTTCTTGTACAACACGAGATTCAAGCCCTCATTCTTGGAAAGCTCCATCACGCGGGTTGCGAGAAGATCCCCCGCCCGGTCGTATAGCACGGCCTCTAGCGGAGTGGACGTCTCGGGGCTCGAATACTCCGGATGCGCGTGATCCACGTAAAAACGCGCGCCATTTGAGAGCACCACCGACGTTGCGCGCTGCATGAAACGCTCGTACTCCCCCGGCCTCTCCTCGAAGCTCACGCCTCCAGAAGGGGCGAGCATGTACGGGTCGTCCGTCAGCATCGAAGGATGCGCGTTCGCCCGCTGCAGCCGGTAACCGCGGGCATCATTTAGCGGATCCTCGCCCGAATAGTCCCAGCGCACCACCTCACCAATCGAAGCGGCCTGCGCCCAAGTCTCGACCGCGTGAGCCGAGAGCACCACCGGGTTTGCGCCCGGATCCGCCGCATCCGTGACTCCAAACTCTGTTTCCGTGCCAAGAACGCGCTCAGCCATTGTTTTCCTCCAAGCGCTTAAGCGCGGTTACCGAAGTGACGTCGCGGTCCGTCAAACCCGTGACGCGCGCCCACTCCTTCGGCGTCGTAGTAGCCGCCAAATCCATCGTCTCGCGAAGCTCCTCAAGCATCGCAGCCGTTAGGTGAGCCTTGGTCAAACCAGGATTGCCGCGAAGTGTGTCTTTCACCGCGAACTTCTTCGCTCGCTCCACAATCGCCGCGATCATCGCGCCCGAAACCAAGTCGGAGGCATACACCGTCTTCTCTGGCCCATCGGAGAACGTCAGCCTAAACAAAGCCGTATCTTCGCTACGCTCATACAGGCGTTCAACCAGCATTTCGCGAAGTGAGGCCGCCGCATTCTCAGCCGAGCCGAAGCCCTCGAGGGTCTGCTGGGAGTACGGAAGCTGAGCGGTCAAGTACTTCGAGAAAATGTCGAGCGCGCCCATGCGATCCGGGCGATCCACGCGAATACGCACATCCAACCGGCCGGGGCGAAGTACCGCCGGATCGATCATGTCTTCGCGGTTTGACGCGCCGATCACGATCACGTTTTCAAGAGTCTCAAGGCCGTCCATCTCCGCGAGAAGTTGGGGAACCACGAGGGTTTCCACGTCCGAAGAGATACCCGAGCCGCGAGTTCTAAACAGCGCCTCCATCTCATCGAAGAAAATCACTACGGGTACGTCTTCGGAGGCAAGCTGGCGTGCCCGCGAGAAGATAGCGCGAATGTGGCGCTCCGTTTCACCAACGAACTTATTCAGCACCTCCGGGCCCTTAATCGACAGGAAGTAGGGCTTGGAGCCACCCACTGCTAGCGACGCTGCGACCGCCTTCGCAATCAGCGTTTTACCCGATCCTGGAGGGCCGTAGAGGAGGATGCCCTTTGGGGCGCGCAAACCGTACTCGCGGTACAGGCCCGGATTCTTGAACGGAAGCTCGACGGCGTCGCGAACCTTCTCGATCTGCTCATCGAGGCCACCGATATCGGCGTAGGTTACGTCGGGAGTTTCGGGCTGAAGGAGCTGCTCGACGTCTGCGCGCACGACCTTCTCCAGCGCAATGCCCGCGCGAGAATCAATTAGGAGGGAATCGCCCGGGCGCACTCCCCCGTGACGCAAATGGCCCGCCAAGTAGATCATCTTCTTAGCCGAGTCGACACTCACTAGCGCGCGGTCGGCGCCAACCAGCTGGATCACGGGCACAACCTCGCCAGTGCGCTCCGCCCGAAGCTCGCCGGAGACGATCATGTTCTCGTTCACGCGCACGCTCTGCCCCGGCGCGAGGCCCAGCAAATCGACCGCAGGCGCAACCGACAAAAACATCGTGCGACCACCGAGGGCAACCTTCGCCTCCCTCGCCTCCGCGTTGGTCGAAAGCACCACACCAACTTGAACCGGCGGGTGATTCACCGCCTCCACCTGCGCGCGCATCCGCTCAATCTCGTCGCGCGCCAGCTTCAGTGCCTGCGCCAGACGGTCATTTTGATCCTTCGTCTGGCCAAGCTCCTCCTGCAAAGATTCCAAAGACTCAGAGCTCACTTTGATCCTCACCCTCTGTCTCGTGAGTAAGCCACGCGCGCGACTTCGCCGATACGTCCCTGATCGACCTGCGCACCTTCTTTTGCGACACCACGGGACTCAGCTCCGGGTGCTCTTCCCAAGACTCCTCATCGTTCCACTGGCCTTCCAAACCCTCCGCGGCCTTCGCCGGCCTCGACGAGCGCTGCTGAGGCAGAGACTGGCGCTCAACCTTTCGCGCCGTGAGCAAAAAGCCCGTGTGCGCAACCATGCGGTGATCAGGGCGCACCGACAGGCCGTCGAGGTGCCACGTGCGGATGCTCGACTCCCACACGGACGGCTTCGTGAAACGCTTCGAGGTAACCAAATCCTCATTCATGCGCGAAAGCTGAGTAACCGTTGCCACGTAGACCGTCAAAACACCTCCGGGAACAAGGGCGTGCTCGACCGCCTCAATGCACTCCCACGGCGACAGCATGTCTAACACGACGCGGTCAACCGACTCGGGCTCGAGCGAGAGCGCCACGTCGTTAAAATCACCCACGGAAACCTGCCACGCCGGGTGGCGGCCCCCAAACCAAAGATCAACATTCCCCTTCGCAACCTGCGCAAAATCTTCGCGGCGCTCAATCGAATGAAGCGACCCCGTGGAGCCAACCGCCTGCAAGAGCGACATCGAAAGCGCGCCCGAACCTACGCCCGCCTCGAGCACGCGGGCGCCCGGGAAAATGTCGCCGAACGCCACAATCTGGGCAGCATCTTTCGGGTAGACGATCGCCGCGCCTCGTGGCATCGACATCACGTAATCCGTCTGTAGCGGGCGCACCACCTGAAACTCGCGTTCACCATCAAACAGGGTGACCGCCTCTGGCCGGCCAATGATGTCGTCATGGTGGAGGGATCCGCGCGAGGTTTGGAAATATCCGCCCGGCTCGAGCATCACCGTGTGTAGGCGACCCTTAGGGTCCGTGATTTGTACGAACTCGCCCGCCTTCAAGGGGCCGCGGCGAGCGGCCTGACCCATCGGATGCGAAGTCGGCTGGGGATCTGGATAGTTCAGGGAAGAATTCACGTGTCTATTCTAGGCTTCGGGCTCTTTCTTCTCGACGTGGGGTGCGTCGCTCGAGGTACCTCACAAAAAATGTCCGCGCCTAGCGATACGGTAGATCCATGAGTAAAACCAATGCACGCCGCAAGGCACTCTCGGCTACGTCGACTAAAACGTGGCTGCAGTGCCCGATGAAATTCCGCCTCACCCAAGTGGACGGGTTCAAAGAGCCTCCTTCGCCCGCAACCACGCGCGGCACGCTCGTACACGCCGTGCTAGAAAACCTGTTCGACAAGCCGGCAGAGCAGCGAACTGCGGAAACCGCGCAGGAAATGATCGGGCCGCTCTACGACGAGACCATGGCTCAAGATGAGCAGTTCCTCGCCATGTTTAACGATGAGGTTTTACTCGACAAGTGGAAGGAAGAAGTGCGAGCACTCGTTCGCCAGTACTTCGCCATGGAAAACCCGAAACGGTTGGAGCCGTTCGCACGCGAGCGTTTTATTCGCACCGAGATTGCGGACGGGATCAGCATTCACGGGTTCGTCGACCGCATCGATAAGGCTCCAAATGGTGCGCTCCGCATCGTCGACTACAAGACGGGTAAGTCTCCCCAGCAGCGTTTCATTGAAGACATGCTCTTCCAAATGCGGTTTTACGCGCTCCTACTCGACAAATCCGAGTTTGGAATGCCCATGCGCACCCAGCTCGTATTCCTCGGCGATGGACGCACCCTAACGCTCGACCCCACGCGCGAGCAGATCGACGCGTTTGAACACCACCTCGTTGCCATTTGGAACGACATTGAGCGCGCCGCGAAAACCAAGCAGTTCCCACCCAAAAAGCAGGTTCTATGCGGCTGGTGCGGCGTGAAAAACCTGTGCCCCCTCTACTCCTCCGACACGCCCGAAGTTTCCGAAGAGGGGCTCGAGCGCCTGCTTGAGATCAAGCGACGCGACTAGGCATGTAAAAAGGTGGCCGCCCGGTCGGGTGGCCACCTTAGAACGTTGTATTTGCTCAGAAGAGCGGACGGAAGCTAGGCGCCTACTCCTCCAACAGCGCTCAGCACGCCCGCACCAAGTAGCGCGGCAATGAACACTGCGAGCACAATACGGTAAACCACGAACGGCATGTACGAGCGCGTAGACACAAGCTTTAGGAACCACACGATCACCGCGTAGCCCACACCAAACGCGATAAGGGTTGCAACGATCGTCGGGCCAACGTAAACCGTGTCACCGCCGGCCGCCACCTTGTACACCTTGTAAAAACCAGAAGCGAACACGGCCGGCATCGCAAGTAGGAACGAATACCTCGCAGCCGCCTCACGCGTGTAACCGAGCAGGCGACCCATCGTGATCGTTCCACCCGAACGCGACACGCCCGGCACGAGCGCCATCGCCTGCGCGAAACCGTACAGGATCGCATCCCTCCAACTCATGCGGTCAAGAGTCTTCACGCGCGGCATCCACTTATCAGCTGCGCCAAGGAACAGTGCAAACACGGCGAGCATCGTGACCGTAACCCACAGGTTCCTAAACGAAGAATCAATCCAATCCTCAAGTAGTAGCCCGAGCACGCCAATCGGAATCGAGCCGACGATGATCATCCAGCCAAGCCGCACGTCCGAGTCAGAAGAAGGCACTCGCCTATCCGCAGGAACCCACTTCATCGAGCCAAACCACTTGCGGATGATGCGCACAATGTCTTTCCAAAAATAGATCAGCACAGCAGTTTCCGTACCAATCTGGGTAATCGCAGTGAACGCCGCACCGGGATCTTCCATCCCCATAAGTTCGCCCACAATACGCAGGTGCGCCGATGAAGAGATCGGCAAGAACTCGGTGAGCCCCTGCACAAGTCCCAAAATAATTGACTCGAGCCAGTTCATAACACAACACACTACCGAGTTAGCCCATCAGCTACGCTATGAGACATGCGACATCGACCACTTGGCAACACCGGCCTGCAAGTCTCCCCGCTAGGGATCGGAACCCTCACTTGGGGTCGAGACACGACCGTCAGCGAAGCTGAAAACATTTGGAACGTTGCCAAAGAAGCCGGCATCAACTTGATCGACACCTCCCCCACCTACGGGGAAGGAGTCGCCGAAAGTACCGTCGCCCAAGTGCTAGAAGCCACGGGAACAGGGCGCGACGACGTCGTTATCACCACCAAGGGCGGATACGTTCCAGCCGGTGAAGGCTCGCGCTTTTCCGCCTCCAAGAATGCGATCCTCGGGTCGATCGACCGCTCACTTCAGGCCCTGCAAACGGACTACATCGACCTGTACCTCATCGCGCGCCGCGACCCTCAAACCCCCATTGAAGAAACGCTCAGCGCGCTAGACATCGCCCTAGCCTCAGGCAAAGTGCGCTACATCGGCATCTCCAACCACTCAGCCTGGAGCACCGCCCGCGCGCACTTCATCGGCCAACAACTCGGCGTACCCCTCGCGGGAGTCAGCGCAGAATACTCACTCCTCGCCCGCGGAGTCGAACGCGAACTCCTACCCGGGCTCAAGCAGGAAAACCTTGGGTTCATCGCCTGGTCGGGGCTTGCCCGCGGCGTCCTCACCGCAAAATACCGCCGCTCCACGCCCGCCGACTCGCGCGCCGCCTCCCCAATTCTCTCCGGATTCGTAGAACCCTACCTCAAGGATGAATACGCGGGCATCGTCGAAGCCGTACTAGCCGCAGCGAACGGGCTCGACGTGCCCGCCACAACCGTCGCCCTCTCATGGCTCACCAGCCGTGCAGGAGTCACCTCCGCACTCGTCGGCCCCCGCACCGAAGTTCAGGCAAAACAAATAGCTGAGGGAATGCAGTTCGCACTCCCCCAGCTAATAGTCGATGCACTAGATGAGGTTTCCGCCCCCAAACTCGGCTACCCCGAGGTTGAGTGACGCCTAGTCGTCCTCATCCTCCTCATCAAAAGAATCGTCGAAATCCCAGTCTTCATCCAAATCATCTGAGTCTTCGTCGTCCAACTCATCATCTTCATCGTCATCGTCGAAATAATCGTCATCATCAAAATCAGAATCATCGACAATATCGAACGGTAGATCGATGCCGTAGTTGTTAAACAACACGTCGTCGTACGTGAAGAAAGCATCGCGAAGGCGCGCCTCCGCGGCCTCCACAATACTTGCGTCAGCCATATCCGCAGCCCTAGCGGCCTGCGCGTGCGCTTCAAATGCTGCAATCAAACGATTCAGAGCGTCCTGAGGATTTGTACCCATGCTTATACTCTACAGTCCGCGCCTAGAAAGAATTGCTTTCGCGGACGCTTCGTGACCGATCAGCGACTTAAACGACTCACGCGGATCGCGCGACGAACCGCGCGACAAAATCGCCTCCGTAATCGCCTCACCCGCAGCACGGTTCAAACCACCATCGCCGTCCACAGCTCCGCGCGTGCGGAACCACGTCTCGCACTCCGCAACCAGCGCCTCAGCCCACATGTACGAGTAGTAGCCCGCGTCGTAGCCAACGGTGAACGCGTGCGGGAAGTACGTGGAACGGTAGCGCGGCGGAATCAGCTCCGAACTCACGCCCGCAGCCTTCAGCGCGGCCGCCTCAAACGCCTCCACGTCTTCAGTCTCCGACACCTCACTGGAGTACCACGCCTGGTCGAGAAGCGCCGACGCTGCGAACTCGACGGTCGCGTGCGCCTGACCGAACGTCTTCGAATCGCGAAGCTGGGCGCGCATGCCTTCAGGCATAACCTCGCCCGTCTCAAAGTGGCGAGCAAAGCTCTCAATCACGACCGGGTGGTACGCCCACATCTCATTCAGCTGGCTCGGAAGCTCCACAAAGTCGCGCGGAACGTTCGTGCCCGCACTCTGCTCCCAGCGGGTCTTCGACAAGAAGCCGTGGAGGGCGTGGCCGAACTCGTGGAACAGCGTCTCCACCTCATCCCACACGAGGAACTTTGGGCCCTCCTGTACCGGCTCAAAGTTCGCGCAGTTGATGATGATCGACTCAAAGTCCGTCTTCGAGTAGCCCTGCACGAGCGAATCCATCCACGCGCCACCGCTCTTACCCGGGCGAGTGAACGGGTCGATGAGGAAAATGCCGAGCGACTTGCCGGATTCCTCCTCAATCTCGTAAACGCGCATCGACGGATCCCAGCCCTTAAGGTCTTCGCGACGCTTCGCGGTGATTCCGTAAATCTTGTTCGCGGCGAAGAACACGCCGTTTTCGAGCACGTTCCAAAGCTCCAAGTAGGGCTTCAGCGCCTGCGAAGACAGGCCGAGGGTCTCCTGCTTTAGAGCCTCCTGGTAGTACAGCCAATCCGACGCGCGGAAGTCTTCCAGGCCGTCCTTGGCTGCGCGCTCGGCAAGCACCTTCGCGTCGCGTGCCGACGCCTCCACTGCGGCCTGCGATACCTCGGAAAGCAGCTCGTAAACGGCCTGCGTCGAAGGTGCGGTCTCAGTTTCGAGCACGACCTCAGCGTGGTTCTTGAAACCGAGGATCCGCGCGCGCTCGTTGCGTGCGCTCGCCATTTCGGCCACGAGGCTTCGCGTATCGAACTCGCCGCCGAAACCGCGGCTCATCGACAGCTCAAGCAGCTCGGCGCGCAGCTTCGGATCGTCCATCTCGGTTAGCGCGAGCTGGTTCGTGAAGTTGTTCAGCGAGTAGTCCTTACCGCCCACCTGCACGGTCTTCGCGAGCATCTTCGAAACCGTCTGGCCGTACTTTGTTGCAATCTGCGAAATCTTGAGGTCGATCTCTTCAAGCTGCTTGCGGCCCTCCTTGTCGAGCTCGATACCGCCCAGGCGGAAGTCTCGCAGCTGCTCCTGCACGAGGTAGGCCGACTCCGGATCAAGATCCTGCTTCGACAGCTCCACGAACTTGGCGTGAAGCGCCTCATTCGTCATAACCCACGCGTCGAGGCGAGTAAGCGGCTCATTCAGTTTCTCTTCAAGCGCGTCGAACTCCTCGCCACCAACCGCGCTCATCAGCGTGAATACGGGGCCAAGAGTGCGACCAAACTCGGCCTCCGCCTCATCAAACGGAGCGAGAAAACCCTCAACGGAAGCGTTCGCCTCCTCCAACTCGGTGAGCGTAGCCCTGTGCTTCTCAATCGCCTCAAACGCGATTCGCTCACACTCAGCCGGCGTAAGACTTTCAAAATCCGGTAGTAGCTTTTCGATCATGCTCATTTATCGTCTTCGCTTTCTAGCCCAAGAACGCGGGCAATGTTGGGATTGAAAAATCCCGGTCCTTTCAACACCTTTCCATCTTCGCGATAGATCGGCTTACCATCTTCACCAAGCTTTGACAGGTTCGACGCCTGCACCTCGCGCAGCACCTCATCGAGGTCAATACCAAGCTCGAGCGCCATCCCGTAAATCACGTACACGAGGTCGGCGAGCGCGTCGGCCACCTCAACCGTGTCGCGCGTATGGTCGTCGGCCGCCCGGGCCTCCTCAATCGCGCGAGAGATAATCTCGCCAGCCTTCTCGCCGTAGAGGGCTTCGGTTAGCTCCTGGTACTCCTCAGAGACGAGACCCATGCGCATGTGTACGCGCTCGTTGTCGGCGCTCGGCCTACTACCCAGAAGGATGGGGAGGCCGTAAACCTCGTGGAACTGGCGCACCAGTTCTTGAGGGCGGCGCGGATCGTACGGGCGCTTCGCCGGGTCGACGGGCGTGGGCGCCTCCTCTTTTGCGGATGCGTCCGATTCCGTGTTGCTACCAGTCAGGTCGTTCATTTTTAGCCTTCCACCGGGTCGTCCGGATGCGAATGGTTCCAAGCAGTCTTTAGTGCGTTTGCGAACGCCTTCGTCGGCTGCGTGCCCTCCATCATGAGGGACTTATCAAACAAATATACGGGCACAGCTCCAATACCCATCTGGACGCCGATCTGGAAGTCGGAGAAAACCTCGCCGGCACTCTCCTGACTCTCAAGTGCGGCCAGCACGCGCGCGCCGGGGATATCGAAATCTTGGGCGAGTGCGATGAGTGACTCGGGATTGGATACGTCCATGCCTAGCTCGAAACGGGCGCGCTGCAACGCCTCATTCATCTTCAGCTCGAGCGTGTCGGGGCCCGTCGTGGTGTCGCGTTCCATGTCGATCTCACGGGCGAGGCCAATCAGGCGATGAGCGGAAACCGTGGAAGAAACCTTCGTTTTCTCCCAGTCGATCGCGATGCCGTCTTTCCTTGCAAGCTCCGTGATGCCGGCGAGGCCCTCCTCGACCTCAGCGCGCGTCATGCCTTTCGTGCGAGCCATGAAGTCAGGCTCAGACTCGTCGAGAGTCTCACTTAGTTCAGGCTGTAGCAGGTACGCGTGGAGGCGAACCGTCACCTCATCCTTGCGCTCAAAACCAGCGAGTGCGGCGCGCAAATGGCGAACCCCGAGGTAACACCACGGGCAAGAAATATCGGACCAGATGTCAATGTGCATGGTTCAAGCTTAAAGGGTGAACGCAAACGCCTCCATCTGCTAGCGGATGCGGACACAAAAAAGCGGGGCAGTCTTTCGACTACCCCGCAATCTGTGCGCGAAGCGGGACTTGAACCCGCACTCCCGAATAAGTGGGAACTAGCACCTCAAGCTAGCGCGTCTACCAATTCCGCCACCCGCGCATCGGGTGTTAGCTCGTTGAGCAACGAAAAAAACTTTAGCATGAGCTACGGCTAGGGTGTCAAATCGCAAAATGTGATCCACACTTCACCCACCAAAACAAGCACGCGCCTACTACGAAACAGGCCCAGAATCACAAGGAAAAGCGGCACATAGTCGCCCGCATATGAGCACTGGGAGGAACCGGAAAAATTTTTGTCCCCCACCTCCGCTAATCTGGAACCATGAAACGCAACATCGTGCTCTTTGACCTAGACGGAACAATCACCGACTCCGGGCCGCTCATCATGAACGTTGTTCAAGAAACGCTGAACGAGCTCGGCGTAAAGCCACAAACGGACGAACAGTTGAAAGCCTGGGTTGGCCCACCACTGTTCGACTCGTTCCGCGACTACGCAAAGATTCCCGAAAACGAAATCGACAACGCGATCGCCGCATACAGGCGCCGGTACCGGGAGCGCATGTACGACGCGCCGCTCTTCCCCGGCATTTTTGAGAGCATCAAAACCCTCCACGAACACGGCTTCCCACTCGCCGTTGCAACCTCCAAGCTGCAGAAACTTGCCCGGCCAATCGTTGAAAAAACTGGGCTCGGCCCCTACTTCGCCTACGTCGCCGGCTCCACAGCCGACGGCCCCGCTCAAACGAAAGCCGATGTGATCAACAGCGCCCTCGCCGCACTTAAAGAACAGGGCTACGACACCGAGCACGCCGTCATGGTTGGCGACCGCTTCTACGACATCGAAGGCGCTGCAAAGACAGGCCTCGAAGCCTACGGCGTTGCCTGGGCAGGCACCGATCCCGCCGAGTTCGAAGGCGCAATCGGTATCGCAACCACGCCAGAAGAACTCACCCAGTTAATCCTGACGCGGGCAAACAGTCTTTAAGACAACTAAGGTTGAAGTGTGGGCACAAACAAATCCTTCGACAAGATGCGGACTCTGACCTCCCGTGCGCGCGAAACCGCGCGCGGGCTCGTCAAAAAAGTTAAAGAAAAACCCACACCTCAACCAACGGTTGTCGTGCGAGAAACCAAACCGAGACCCGTGCATCGAAACAAGCTTCGAAGCTCGTCGCGCTCAACCCAACCGCGGTTCACCTCCAACCGCCCGGCTGCAAAAAACGACATACCCGTTTGGCTCAAAAAATCCGGTCTCGCCGCCTGGATGACGCTCGGCATCCTCATCATCGTCGCCCTCATAGTCTGGGCACTAGCCGAAGTCTCCGCAGTAGTCGCCGCAATCTTCGTGGCACTCGTAGTTACCTCCGTACTAAACCCCATCGTTGACTGGCTCGACCAGTACATGCCCCGCTGGATAGGCGTAGTCATCGCCCTCCTAGGCAGTACCGCGATCTTTGGTGGCCTCATCTACTACGTCGTCACCTCCGTTGCCGGCCAGTGGAACACGCTCAGCCGCCAATTCGGCAACGGCGTCGACAAAATCATCGAATTCGTACGAACCGGCCCATGGGCTGTCGAACTCACCACCGACGAGGTTTACCAGTGGCTGAACCAAACCCTCCTACAAGCGCGAAACTACATCGAAACTAACGCCGGATCCCTCATCCAAGGCGCACTATCCAACGTGGGCACCGTCGCCATCGCCTTCACAATCATGGCGCTCTCCCTATTCACCACCATCTTCTTCCTCCAATCAGGGGCGGGCATGTGGCGCTGGTTCCTAAACCGCCTCCCCTCACGCCACCGCATGACAACCCACCGCGCAGCAGCCGCCGGCTGGTACACGTTCTCCGGATACGCCCGCGGAATCATGCTCGTCGCCCTCACAAACAGCATCTTCGCGTTCCTCTACCTCACCATCCTCGGCATCCCACTCGCCGCACCCCTCGGCGTGCTCGTATTCATCGGCTCCTTCATCCCCCTCATCGGCGCACCAACCGCCATGGGAATCGCCATGATCGTCGCCCTCGCCGCCGAAGGCGTCTGGATGATGATCGCCGTCGGCATCGGCATCGCCCTCATCGGCCAATTCGAAGGCCACGTACTCCAGCCCCTCATCATGGGCTCCCAAGTCTCACTCCACCCCGTCGTAGTTGGCATCGGCGTCACCGTCGGCACCCTCCTCGCCGGCCTGTTCGGCGCCGTCATCTCCATCCCCCTCATCGCATCCACCTGGGCCATCTACCAGCAGCTACACGACGAAGACCCGCCCTTCGACGGGCCCCTACCCAGCTCCAAAGAAGTCGTCGAAGGCCCCCAAGAATAGGCTCTTTGACAGGCGAAAACAGGAGCGCACTGTTCCGGATCGACGCTTAAGGATCCAGAACGGAGGCGGCTCCCTAACCCATCGGGTCGAACCAGCGGGCGGGCGCGTAGGCGCCTAGCGGAAATCGCGCGACGACGTTGCAGTTGGCACCCACAAAGGCTCCAACTTATCCGCAACCAAAGCGATCGCCCCATCCCCCTTCTCAACCATTCCCCGCACAACCAACGCCCGCTGCGTCAGCCCCACCGTGCGGTACTTCTCCCAAAGCTTCGCCCCGCACACAACATTCGCCACACCCGTCTCATCCTCAAGCGACAAAAACACCGTGCCCTGAGCCGTATGCGGGCGTTGCCGGTGCGTCACCACGCCCGCAACCCGCACACGCCTGCCCTCATCAATCGAAGACAAATCACTACACGGCAAAACACTCGCCCGCTCCAACTTTTCGCGCACAAACTGCACCGGGTGCGCATCCACACTCACGCCAGTGCTCTCATAATCCGCCACAACCTGCTCCACCTCACTAAGCGGAGCAAGCCCCGGAATCGAATCCCACTCCAGCGGCAGCGTCGGCTGCTCGGGCGTCTGCCCCACAAAAGGTGCAACCCACATTGCCTCACGCCTCGAATCCGAAATACTCTCCAAAGCACCCGCCTTCGCGAGCCTCTCCACCTCCTTCGCACTCAGTGCCGCCCTGCGCGCCAAATCAGACACCGAAGTAAACGGCGCCACCTCGCGCGCACTCTCAATCCGCTCAATGCTCTTCTTCGACAAACCCGCCACCGACGACAAGCCCAAACGAATCCTCTTACCCTTCTGCGGGGTCACCGGAGGGATCAGCGCCTGTGGCTGCGCGCCAGCAAACGCCTCAACCCTGGTCTCAAGCGTTGAAAAACTAACGTCCGCGCGCTCCACCAGCACGCCGTGACGCCGCGCATCCTCAATCAGGGACGCCGGTGAATAAAATCCCATCGGCTGCGACGACAAAATCGAGGCGTAAAACTCCTCCGGGAAATGCACCTTCATCCACGCCGAGGCGTACACGATGTACGCAAACGAAAACGAATGCGACTCCGGGAACCCAAACTCCGAGAACCCGCGCAAACTCTCAAAAATCTGAGACGCCACCTCTTCACTAATCCCATTTTTCGCAAGACCCTCAAAAAGTGCAGGACGCAGGCGAGCCATCCGCTCATCACTTCGCTTCGAACTCATCGCCTTACGCAACTGATCGGCCATAGCCGCGTCAAAACCAGCCGCATCCACAGCAATCTGCATCAACTGCTCTTGAAAAATCGGCACCCCCAACGTCTTCTCCAACGCCGGCTTCAGCAGCGGATGCAGGTACGTGACGGGTTCGCGACCGCGCCTCCTACGAATGTACGGGTTCACCGCCTGCCCCTGAATCGGGCCCGGCCGCACGAGCGAAACCTCCACCACAATGTCGTAAAAACAGCGCGGACGCATACGCGGCAATGTGTTCATCTGCGCGCGCGACTCCACCTGAAACACTCCCACCGTGTCCGCCGCACACAAAAGGTCGTACACGAGCGGATCCTCACTCGGCAGGTTGTACAAGTTAAACGGCTTACCATCCGTGCCGAGCTTGCCCTCCACTCGTAATGCGTCAAACATCTTCCGCAAGGCGGTCAGCATTCCAAGGCCGAGCAGGTCAAACTTCACAAGCCCGGCCTCCGCACAGTCGTCCTTATCCCACTGCAGTACCGTTCGCCCCTCCTTGGCTGCCCACGTAACCGGGCAAATCCTCGACACCGGCTGACGAGTAAGAATCATCCCTCCGGGGTGAATACCCATGTGACGCGGCAGCTTCCCCATCTGCTTCGCGACCTCCAACACCCGCGGATCCGGCCTCGCCCCCTCGAGGTCTTTCACCCAAAGCTGCGCCACCTCCTCCGGATACCCAAACGCTTTCGCCGCATCCCTCATAGCTGAACGCGGCCTATACGAAATCACGTTCGCCACCTGCGCGGCGTACCTGCGGCCGTAACGCTCGTAAATGTGCTGGATCACAACCTCGCGGCGAGCCGCCTCAATATCAATATCGATATCCGGAGGGCCGGACCTGCCCGGCGAGAGGAAACGCTCAAACAGCATCTCGTGGCGAACCGCGTCGACGGCCGTTATTCCAAGGGCAAAGCAAACCGCGGAGTTCGCCGCCGACCCCCTGCCCTGGCACAAAATATTTTCCGACCTGCAAAAATCGACTATCTCTTTCACGATCAGGAAGTAGCCGGCAAACCCCAGGCGGATGATTATCGAAAGCTCGTGGTCTATCTTCGACCACGCCTTCGGGTTCGCTTCCCTGCTTCCGTAGCGCTCCCGCGCCCCCTCTTCCACGAGCGCGCGAAGCCAGCTCGCGTCGTCGTGGCCTTCCGGCACGTCAACGCGCGGCAGTTCCGGCGCCACGAGACGCAGGTCGAACGCCACCTCCGCGGCTTTCATCGCAGCATTTTCAACCGCCTGCGGATAGTGCCTGTGAATGCGCAGCATGTCGCTTGCCGACCGTAGTATCGGCGGAAACGCCTCCAGGTACGGCTGGGCTTCCTCCAGCGTTGCACCTATTCGAATAGCTCGAAGCACGTGCGCGAGCTTCACAGAACTAACGTCCGCGGCCCTCGCACCCGTTGTTGCAACCAGTGGCACTCCCGTTCTTTTCGCCACCTCCGCAAGAAGGTGAGCCTCACGCTCCTCCTCGTCCGGCGTGTTCAGGGTGGATTCAACAGCCACGTGTTCGAACAGGTCTCGCAGGCGTTTCACCTCTCGAACCGCCTCGTCGACGCCACCATTTTTGAGTGCCCTGCGAACCGGGCCGTGAGCTGTGCCGGTTAGTACAGTCCAGTTGCCTTCGCAAAACTTTGCGAGCTGCTCGGTTGTAAGAATCGTTTCAGTGCGTTCTTCTTTCGATAGCTGGAATGAAGAGATTGCGTCAGACAGTTCGTAGTAGCCACTTACGTTGTTCGCGATGACGGGAAGATGCACGCCTCCCTGCAGGCGGATTTCAGAGCCGTGCACGCTCGCTATCGCCCGTTCACGGGCGGCAACACTTGCCTGCACGGCCGAATACATGCCGTCGTAGTCGAGGATCCCGATCGCATCCAAACCGAGTTCGAAGGCGCGTTCGACCATAACTTCGGGCAGGTTTGCACCGTGCAGGAACGAAAACGCGCTGTGCGCGTGCAGTTCGGCGTATGGAATCACCACTCCATTATATCGAACAGATGTTCGAACGCTTTGGTGTGGCTACCCCGCGACCGTGATCCTACAAAACCAAAACTTGCGACACCTCAAGCCCTAAACCGGCGGTGCGAGCAGACCTCGATCGACGGCGCCGCGAGCGCAAGGCGGGTGGGGCTAAATTTGTGGTGCTACAGCTTGGAGTTGCGCGACAGCGAGCTAAGAGTCTGTGCTTACAGGTCTGAGGCTAGGCGTCCGCCGGACTCTTCGAGGTAGCAGTTTCCGCACAAAGACTCGTAGGTGACCTCCACACCGTCAATAGCAACCTGGTCGCCGTCAAACACGAACTTGCCGTCAACCTTTCGCCCGTTAAACACGGCTTTCTTACCGCACCTGCAGATGGTTTTGAGTTCTTCTACGGTGTGGGCGATCTCTAGGAGGCGGCGAGCACCGGGGAACGGAACCGTTTGGAAATCCGTTCTAATTCCGTAGGCGAGCACGGGGACGTTGTCTAGAACCGCGATGCGGAACATGTCGTCCACCTGCTTCGGAGTGAAGAACTGCGCCTCATCCACAAGAAGCGCGGCAACAGGTTTAGCCGCAACATTTTGCACCAAAGCGTTCGGATCCTTACCGGCCGCCACGTTCAAGAAGGCTTCGCGCAAGTTCTCATTCTTGTCAACGAGCATGTTTACTTCCCTCGTAACACCCAAGCGGGAGACAACCTCAGCATCCCCCTTGGTGTCGATAGAAGGCTTTGCAAGCACGACGCGTTGACCGCGTTCCTCGTAGTTAAACGCCGCCTGCAGTAGCGCGGTCGACTTACCCGAGTTCATCGCCCCGTACCTGAAGTAAAGCTTTGCCACAGCACACCTCTTCTCTTCTTCTTAAGAACTAATACCACAAAGCGGCGAGCACCCATCTACCGGAAAACCATTTAAGAAGCATCCTCGGTAAATCCAGCGGCTGCACTATCAGCCACGCCCTAGACGACTCCTCACCGGCTTCCCACCACTTGCCAAGAATCGGCCAGGGCCCGCGCACTTCGATCAGCGAAACCTCCTCCTGCGCGCTAAGACCAAGACCCAAATCGCCCGCGCCCTGCGAATCCACGACCATGCTTCGCGGGGCGGCATTTATCGTCCCATCCCCGCGCAGCCGAACCAGGCCGCCACTATCGTCAAACAAACGCACGGGTAGCTCCTCTTCCAAAACGGTTTCTGGAGACTCACCCTCTAGGCCTCCCACCCATCTTTCCTGGAAAGAAGCGTGAGCCGCCCACTTTTCGGGTAGCACCCTCCCCTCCCACGCGGCGACCTCCTCCAGCGCACCCCAGGAGGACTCAACCACTTTCGTGAGCGGATCAAACCCCTCCCGAATGCGCGGCTGAATCACCCCGTCCACGCCAACGAGCGCCTGCAACCTGAATGCGGTTGCGCTACTTCGCGCGTCCTCTTTCGACCGCTCTCCCCACAGGCGTTTCGCCAGATCGTCGATCGGCACGAGGCTTTGCGCGCTTAGTGAAACCGTTTTTACGCCGAACACTTCCTGAGACCACTCCTCGGTCTCTTTACGCGCAAGCTCATCAACCCAGGCCTGCACCTGCCACCTGGTTCTATCCACCAAGTCGCGCGGGGCCGGAAAATCGATGATCGCCCACCTGCGCACCCTCGACATTTCTCCATCGGAGCCAACAATGACGGCCGCAACATCGATCGCTCTTGGCGCCACCTGCCTGCTCACCAAACGATCCACGAGGGTCGTCGCCTGCTCCAACAGGAAACCAAGGACGATACCTAAATCTGACACCGGGGACGGGAAATCGAGAACCTGCTCGACACTTTCATCCGGCACCGCACTCGCCTTCACGAGAGGCTCGCCCTGCCACAAAAGGCGATACAGGCTCTGCCCCACCGACCCGAACCTCGCGAGCACGTGGCCCGCCCCTAGCTTCCTCAAATCACTGACCGTGTTCACGCCCAGAGTCTGGAGAGACTCCAACACCTGCCTCACATCCGCTTCCCTCCCGGGAATAAGCGGCCGCAAATGAGCAAGGTTCAACTCCTCCACCAGCCTTTGCTGTGGATCCCTCACCCCGTGTAGCGCACCCACCCAAGCGTTTAACACGCCCTCACCGATACCCACGTAGCATTCGCTTCCCGTGCGCTCCGCGATCGTGTCGATAATGAGCTCCGCCATCGCCTCCTCGCCACCGCACGTTCGCGCGGCCGACGCCGGCAACCACGCCACCCCCGGGCGAATCACGCACACGGTTGCAGACACCTCGTCGAGCGCCTCCAACACGACGTTGAAAGACCTCGCCGACCTACTCGGATCCTCCGGCATAACCAGCAAATCCGGGCACAGGTGCTCCGCGAGCGCCCTGCGCATCCCCACTTGGACTCCAAAAGATTTGGCTTCGCGGGTTGCGTGGGTGACTCGCCCTCGAGGTGAGATTAGCGCTGCGGGTGCTCCCGGTGGACAGTCGATTACGAGAGCGTTTGTTTCCCAGTCGGGGAAGAAGACTATTGCTATGCGGCTCATCCGACTCTCCTTCCGTAGATGCGGTAGCGTTCTTGCCAGTTTTCTTGGCTGTCTTTCCAGGGTTTGGAGACGTTTAGCCACGGTTTTGTGGTTAGGATTGTTGTTTTTCTTGCTCTTGCTCTGCCGGCTAGTGCGCGTTGGTTTTGCAAGGTGAGCGGGAGGGGGCCCGCTGCGATTAGGTCTACGCCGTCGATTAGTGCGGCGAGGACTTTCAGTGCGGCCGTCTCAACTTTGGGTATGTAGAGCACTTTTTCGAGGGGGATTCCGCTTTCAGCTACTGCGCTCCAGCCGGGGTTTTTGAATGCTACGAATCCGACCCACTGGCCCGGTTCGCGCAGGCGCTCAAGTGCTTTTAGTACGGTTTTGTTGCCGCCTTCCACGTGCCACACTCGCCCGGTTTCCGCAGACACGTGGGTAAGGCCGAATGTTTTTTCTGCGTTCATGAGGCTGAGCCTTGCGTTCGCGAGGCGTTTGGCGCGAGTCTCAGCCAGGGTTTCCGCCAGCGCCTCAGCCGGCATCGCAGTTGGCGGTATCACCGCCGTCTCAGCCGGCGCCTCCACGGACACTACGGACAGCGTTCCGCCCGGCATTTCAGTTAGTGTTTTAACCTCCATTTTTGTTCTCTTCCTCCCCCAAGAGTTTTCGAACGTGTGTTCGATAGTGTACGACAGGGGGAGGACAGGAAAAGTTCAGCGCGTAAAAACAGTGGACTTAGAGCATTGCTTGAAAGACACGGGATAAGTTTTCTGGCGCCCAAAAACCGTTACGTATAAAGTGATAGAGAGCACACTTCGCTACTTAAGGAGCTCGACATGGATCTCAATTCTCGACCCCTTGCACCCCATCCAGACGAAGCGCTACCCAAGCTTCCGACCTTCACCCTCACGTCCAACACCGCGCAAGACTTAGGCGAAATGCCCGAGCCTCAAACCGCTAACGGCGGTTCCGTATCCCCTCACCTGTCTTGGAGCGGATTCCCCGCCGAAACACAGTCTTTCTTCCTCTACTGCTTCGACCCCGATGCGCCCACTCCCGCGGGCTACTGGCACTGGGGAATCGTGGACATTCCCGCGAACGTCACCGAACTTGAGGAGGGTGCCGGCGAATCCGACCTCCACCTAGACGGCGCTGCTTTCCACCTCATCAATGATGCTGGGGAGCCGAGCTACTACGGCGCCAATCCCCCAGCTGGCGACCGCGAGCACCGCTACGTGTTCACGGTTTACGCACTCGACGTGCCAACCCTTGAGCTCGACGACGAAACCACGATCACCACGGCTTCGTTTAACGCGCTATTCCACGCTCTTGCGAAGGCGTCGATCACCCTTACGTTCAAACAGTAGTTTTCCTCTCGTGGAGCACGCGGCCTAGAATGACTGCGTGCTCCACGTAATCTTTTTTGAACCCCGGATTCCCGGCAATTCCGGTGCCGCCATTCGTCTTTCCGCCTGCACGGGGTCTATGCTTCACCTCGTAGACCCCCTGTTCGACATGGACGACACGAAACTCAAGCGAGCCGGCCTCGACTACCACGACCTCGCGCACGTTCGCGTACACGACACGATCGACGAGGCGCTAGCGCAGGTACCCGGAAACATTTACGCGTTCACGGGGCACGCCACCAAGTACTACAGCGACATCGCGTATGCGGACGGCGACGGCCTCCTCTTTGGCCCAGAACCAACCGGCCTACCCGAAGAAGTCATGGCTCACCCGCGCGTAACCGAGCGCGTGCGCATCCAAATGACTCCCGGCACCCGCTCCCTAAACCTCGCAAACTCCGCCTCCATCGGCCTGTACGAGGCGTGGCGCCAGCTCGGCTTCCCCGGAGGCATCTAAACGCGCCTGCGGGCCCCTCCAACACGCATTAAAGCGCGCTAACTAGCGGCAAGGCGGCACTATTTGCGGTCGAAGCTCTCCGCAATCTCCACAATGCGGCGCGGGTTCGTAAACCAAATCCAGGTAAGGCCCACGATCGGCAAAATGAGCGGCAAATAGTAGTACGCCGCCCCAAAGCCAGCCCACAGGTTGCGAATAGCACCAATATCGGCGACACCAACACCCATCAGGCCACCCGTTAAAACACCGGCCAGTTCAATAAGAAGAGCCGTCCAGCCCATCATCCTCATGCGCCGACCATTGTGCGTAATCGCAATCGACGCGAGCACGTAGCCCGCCGCAGCCACGACGGAAATCAGGCGCGGGCCAATCGGCTGCTCGGAGTAAGTCACATAATCTGAAAACGACGTGTAGGTAGCGTAGACGGCGAAAACCCAGAAAATCGCCATGATTATTCGTCCGCCACCATACGAAGCACCCCTGTTGTCGGTTGCAGGGCGCGGCTCCGCCACCGCCTGTTTGCGCATTTTTGTTCCCTTCAGATTTTCTGCTTCAAGCTTAACGCGCGAAAGACACATTAGAGTAGGCGAGTCGTTCCCGATAGCATAGAAGAATGACAAAGATTGACTTTACAACCGCAGATGTAACCGAAATTGAAGCTGACCTACTAATCGCCTACTTCGGCGAAGAAGGCTCCAGCATTAACGTTGCCTCCATCGACGAGGCCGCAAAAGCCGTAGATGCAAAACCCGAATCCGGCGCAAAGACCGTGCTTCCCGGCACCGACGTGAAAGCCCGCCAGGTAACGCTCGTCGGTACCAAGCTCGCAGAACTCCACACCCGCCGCAGCCTCGACGTCGATAACGGCATCGAACTTGAAGGCACCGGCCGCCACCGCCACCTCGCCGCAATCGGCACGCGCGGATCCAAGGCAAAGAAGGTCGTACTCGCAGGCTCCTACGAGACCGCTGACGACGCCCTCCAGGCAGGCATCGGCGCAATCCTTGGCACCTACAGCATCGCGAAATACGGCAAAGAGACCGAAGCCGGCCTCGAAGAACTCGTAATCCGCGTACCCGAAGGCCTAAACACCGACGGACTCGCAGAGCGCATCGAGGCGCTCTCCTCGGCCATGACGCTCATCATGGACCTCGTCAACCGCGCGCCGAACGACCTCTACCCGCAAGTCTTCGCCGACTTCGCAGTCGAAAAGACCACCGACCTTCCAATCGACGTTGAGGTTTGGGACGAAACGAAGCTCGCCGAAGAAGGCATGGGCGGCATCCTCGCAGTCGGCCTAGGCTCCGACCGCGAATCCCGCCTCGTAAGGCTCAGCTACGCACCCGAAGGCGCAACCAAGAAGATCTCCCTCATCGGCAAGGGCATCACCTTCGACTCCGGCGGCATCTCCATCAAGCCCGCCAAGGGCATGGAAGCCATGAAGTCCGACATGACCGGCGCCGCAACCGTTCTAGCAACGACCATCGCCGCAGCCAAACTCGGCCTCAACGTCAAGATCGACACCTACCTTGCCCTCGCCGAAAACATGCCCGGCGGACGCGCACAGCGCCCCGCCGACGTCATCACCATGCGCGGCGGCAAGACCGTCGAGGTCCTCAACACCGACGCCGAAGGACGCCTCGTCATGGGTGACGCCCTCGCGCTCGCAGCCGAAACCGACACCGACGCAATCGTCGACATCGCAACCCTCACCGGCGCGCAGATCGTCGGCCTCGGCGAACGCACCGCCGGCGTCATGGGCACCGCTGGCGTGCGCGACGCCATCGTCGACGCCTCCGCCCGCGTAGGCGAAGCCATGTGGAGCGCACCGCTTCCCTCCTACCTCCTCGAATCACTCAAGTCCGACGTCGCAGACATCGCAAACTCGGGCACCCGCGCAGGCGGCATGATGGTCGCCGGCGTATTCCTCCAGGAGTTCGTAGGCGACAAGCCCTGGGCACACATCGACATCGCAGGCCCCTCCTACAACGAAGGCGGCGCGTGGGGTGCAAACAACCACGGCGCAACCGGCATGAGCCTCCTCACCCTCGTTGAGTGGGCAAAGACGTTCGCCTAAACGCCTAGCAACAGTCCCTCGGGCACCGGCTTACCAGCCGGCCCGAGGGACTATTTTGCCCACTTCCCAAGACCGCATTCCCAAATGCAAAAGGACATCTTCAACGCAAACTAATGGAATCCCACCATTCAATATGATCTTTTTAACGTTGATTGGGCGAATATTTTAAGTGCGTATACTTTCTACTTATCTCAAGGGTTTCCTGTAGCAGATGGCACAATTTGGCGCATTCTATTTCACTGTTCCAACAGGTAAAGATAGTTAATCAGTGGGACAATGTACCTAGTCACCGACCTGTTGGTCACAACTCGCACAAGGGGAGTATCACGTGAGTGAAGAAATGTACGATCTAGTAATCCTCGGTGCCGGTTCGGGCGGCTACGCCGCCGCCCTTCGAGCCGGCCAGCTAGGCCTCAAGGTAGCCCTTATCGAAGGCGATAAGCTTGGCGGCACCTGCCTACACCGCGGTTGCATTCCAACCAAGGCATACCTGCACGCAGCTGAAGTTGCCGACACGGTAAAGGAATCCGCCTTCTTCGGCGTACAGTCCGACTTCGGCGGAATCGACATGAACCGCGTTGCCGAGTACCGCGACCAGACGATCAACCAGCTCTACAAGGGCCTCCAAGGCCTCATCAAGATGCGCAAGGTCGACTACATCCAGGGTTGGGGCAGGGTCACCTCCAAGAACACCGTGACCGTCGACGGTAAGGACTACCGTGGCAAGAACCTCGTTCTCGCCTCCGGCTCCTACTCCAAGACCATCCCGGGCCTCACCATCGAAGGCAACGTAATCACCTCCGAGCAGGCGCTCCAGATGACCTGGGTTCCGTCCAAGGCAATCATCCTCGGCGGCGGCGTCATCGGCGTTGAGTTCGCATCCGTATGGTCTTCCTTCGGCTCCGAAGTCACCATCATTGAGGGCCTCGACCACCTCGTCCCGAACGAAGACGAGGCGATCTCGAAGAACCTCGAGCGCCAGTTCCGCAAGAGGAAGATCGACTTCAAGACCAAGACCATGTTCGAATCCGTCACCCAGGACGAATACGGCGTGCACGTAAAGACCTCCGACGGCGCAACCTACGACGGCGACATCCTCCTCGTCGCAATCGGCCGCGGCCCCGCAACCGCGAACCTTGGCTACGAGGAAATCGGCATCAACATGGACCGCGGCTTCGTTCTCACCGACGAGCGCCTACGCACCAACGTTGAAGGCATCTACGCCGTTGGCGACATCGTTCCCGGCCTTCAGCTCGCACACCGCGGCTTCCTCCAGGGCATGTTCGTAGCCGAGGAAATCGCAGGCCTAAACCCCGAGCCGATCAACGAGACCGGCATTCCGCGCGTAACCTTCTCTGACCCGGAGATTGCCTCCGTGGGCCTCACCGAAAAGCAGGCCAAGGAAAAGTACGGCGCAGACCAGATCAAGACCCAAGAATTCAACCTTGCGGGCAACGGCAAGAGCCAGATCCTAAACACCGCGGGCCTCGTAAAGCTCGTGGCACTAAAGGACGGCCCGATCGTCGGCTTCCACGGCATTGGCGGCCGCATGGGCGAGCAGATTGGCGAAGGCCAGCTCCTCGTCAACTGGGAAGCGTACGCTGAAGACGTAGCAAACATCATTCACGCGCACCCGACCCAGAACGAGTCGATCGGCGAAGCCGCTCTAGCACTCGCCGGCAAGCCCCTACATTCCGCCTAAGACCCACTACTTAAGGAGATACAAAAGTGGCACAAGAGATTAAGATGCCAGCTCTAGGTGAGTCCGTCACCGAAGGCACTGTAACCGAATGGCTTAAGCAGGTGGGTGACACCGTCGAGGTAGACGAGCCCATCGTTGAAGTTTCGACCGACAAGGTCGACTCCGAGGTTCCCTCCCCCTTCGCCGGCACGATCACGCAGATCCTGGTAGAAGAGGACGAAACCGTAGAGGTTGGAACCGTCCTCGCCCTCATCGGCGACGCCGGTGAAGAGCCCGCAGCAGCAGCCCCCGCGGCCGCACCCGTCGAAGAGGCAGCACCCGCACCCGCGCCCGAGCCGGAACCGGCTCCCGCACCTGCCGCGGAGGCACCGCAGGCAGAGGCTCCCGCCGCGGACGCTGGCGAAACCGTTGAGGTCAAGATGCCGGCTCTCGGCGAGTCCGTAACCGAAGGCACCGTCTCCGCATGGCTCAAGGCCGTTGGCGACAAGGTTGAGGTTGACGAGCCGCTCCTCGAAGTATCCACCGACAAGGTTGACTCCGAGGTTCCCTCCCCCGTCTCCGGCTACCTCGTAGAAATCAAGGTTGACGAAGACGAGACCGTAGATGTCGACACCGTTGTTGCCGTCATCTCCACGGGCGCTCCGACCGCCGCCGCACCGGCCGCACCCGCCCCGGCAGCTGAGCCCGAGCCCGCACCCGAGCCGGCACCGGCTCCTGCTCCGGCTCCCGCACCTGCCCCGCCTCGCGCACCGGCTCCTGCACCTGCACCAGCTCCGGCCCCGGCTCCGGCTGAAGCCGTAGAGTCCGCTTCTGGCAAGTACGTAACGCCTATCGTTCGTAAGCTCGCCAAGGAGCTCGGCGTAGACCTCGCGGGCGTCAAGGGCACCGGAATCGGGGGCCGCGTACGCAAGGAAGACGTCGTTGCAGCCAAGGAAGAGGCAGACCGCCTCGCAGCCGAAGCCGCCGCAAAGGCGGCCGCCCCGGCACCCGCCGCACCGGCCGCAGCAGCGAAGAAGGCACCCGCCGTCGTCGAAGACACCACGCTTCGTGGCACCACCCAGAAGATGACCCGCATGCGCCAGGTTATTGCCGAGCGCATGATGGAATCCCTCCAGGGTTCGGCACAGCTCACCACCGTCATCGAAGTAGACGTCACCCGCATCGCAGCCCTGCGCAAGCGTGCAAAGCCGTCCTTCGAAGCACGCGAGGGTACGAAGCTCTCCTTCCTCCCGTTCTTCATCAAGGCAACAACTGAGGCGCTCAAGATGCACCCCAAGTTCAACGCCGAAATCAAGGGCAAGGAAGTTGAATACTTCAACCACGAGCACATCGGCATCGCCGTAGACACCGAGCGCGGCCTCATGGTTCCGGTAATCAAGGACGCCGGCGACCTCACGCTCTCCGGTATCGCACGCTCCCTCAACGATCTCGCAGCACGCTCGCGCGACTCCAAGATCAAGCCCGAGGAAATGTCTGGCGCAACCTTCACCATCACGAACACCGGCACCATCGGCGCCCTGTTCGACACGCCGGTACTCAACGCGCCGCAGGTAGGTATCCTCGGCGTTGGCAAGATCGTGAAGCGCCCGATGGTAGTAACCGACGCTGAGGGCAACGAGACGATCGGCATCCGCTCGATGGTCTACCTGTCCCTCACCTACGACCACCGCCTGATCGACGGTGCGGACGCAGGCCGCTTCCTCACCTCCATCAAGAACCGCTTGGAAGACGCAGAGTTTGAAGCAGAACTCGGCATCTAACAACACCTAAACATGTGGCCCGATCCAACCGATCGGGCCACATTCATATCCACGAGCAAAAATCTCAAAACCGCAACTGCGCCGGAGAGCAGTCTCCTACAGTTTCTGCGGCTCGAGCGACTCCACCTTGTTCACCTTCCAAGGCGGCCCCTCAAACGTGAGCTTCAAACGAGCAGGCGCCTGCTCCTCAATAACCACGCACTCCCCCGCCTCACAACGCTCGTGCGCCTCCTGCGTAAACGTCGCCGCAATCATGAGCGGCGAACACTGAACAATCTCAACCGCGTCAATCTTCGTCGTCAAATTCTTGATCTCAATCCCCGACGCCGCGATCTTCTCAATCAACTCAACATCCTTCTCGCGCACCTCACTATCCCCCGCGATCGATTCGTCAAGCAACTGCGGATCCTGCTGCATGAGCGCCGCATTCCGCCGCGTCGTCAAGTCTGAAACCACCATCTGCGCCTCACCCGACGTAGGGCACTTCACCTCAGCCGGAGCAACCGCCACCGGCTTTGGTGCCGGACTCGGAAGCACCCACCAGTAGCCAAGAGCCGCAAGCCCTATAAACACGAGGGCGCTAGCCAAAATCCTCCTGCCACGCGCCGGCTTTCGAGCATGCCGCCCGCCTCTACGCCCGGTTGCAACCGTGTGGTCAAGAGACGCCTCAATCCGCAAAAGCTCTCCCGCCGAAAGCATCGACGTATCCGCCTCCACGGGAATCAACGGAGCCTTCGCGCCCGCAATCTTCGCATCCGCCAAAACCTCATCAATCGTCGGACGCAAATCCGGGTTCGAACTCAGCGCGCGCTCAACGATCTGCGAATCAAAATGGAGCTCCCGAGCAACCGCTCCCCAAGACCAAATATCAGCCTTCAACTCATCAAACGAAGCCCCGCTCAAAACCTCAGGGGCCGCAAAACCCGGCGTGTGACCAGAACCAATCATATAGTCGATCAGAAGCGCGCCCTCACTACCCACAATCACGTTCGACAAAGACAGGTCGCCGTGACCCACGCCAACCTCATGCAAAGCACGCAACCCCAGCGCAATATCTCGAAGCACAGCCGCAACACGGCCCTCCGTGAGCGCCCCGGGAAGATGCATCCAATGATGCAGAACCTGCCCCTCCACCAAAGGAACGACCACCGCGAGGCGATCCTCCTCATCAAAAGCGTCAATAATCGGGGCAATAAACTCACTTTCCACCCGCTCCAACACGAGCAGGCGGTCTCGAATCTTGCCGAGCTCACCGGCAGGCACGTAACGGATCAGGCAACTCTGCCCGCCCTCATCCAATGCCTGCCAAATCGTGCCCGTCGACGTAACCGTAAACGGTTGCACCAGTTTGTAGCGCGAAATCCCCATGCGCTAACTCAACCACACGAAGCCGTGCGAAACACCTCATATCCGGCATCTGTGGATTTCTTTAGTGTAAGATTGTATGGCTTGCGCGAGAGTGCAAGCCGCCCATCTGCTTTTTGTTTTATGGGGACCCCACTTTTAAAGTGAGTGCTATTTTAGCCGGTTGGATGAGCAAAAACCCGGATGGGTAAGCAAGTTCGAAGCTAAAGAGAAATGCATTCATCCCCTTTTAGAGCCCTCGGCCACTACCGAGTGCTACCCCAGATTGTTGGCTGGAAAGCACTCGTCGTAGCATTCGCCGCCAGAGCACCATACGCAATGATTCCGCTAGGAGTCATGACAGCCGTAAGCGCATCAACCGGATCCGTAGCCGAAGGCGGCTACGCAACCGCATCCGTAGCACTCTCCACCGCGATCGCAGGCCCCCTCATCGGAAAATGGGCAGACCGACGCGGCCAGCACGTGCCCCTGCGCGTTCTCACCCCCATCAACGCCCTCGCACTCCTCGGATTCGCAATCGCAGTCGTATCCGGCTGGAGCGGCATTCCGCTCTACCTCGCGGGCGTACTCGTCGGCGTCACCTCCCTGCCCATCGGCTCATTCACACGCTCACGCTGGATCGCGCAGACGAACGTACCCCACGAGCTCGGCGCCGCCCTATCCTACGAGTCGATGGCCGACGAACTCGTATTCGTACTCGGCCCGGCACTCGTTGGCATCGCCGCATCCGCCGCGTTCCCAACCGCCCCGCTGTTCCTCTCATTCCTCCTCGTCGCCACGGCCGGAGTGGTCTTTGCCCTCACCGCACCGCGCATCGAGGTAAAGAAGAACTCGACCGCTCCCAAAGGCCCGGGTGTAGGCAAAGTACTCCTCAGCGTCGCGCCCGCGATCGTTGCAATGACCTCAATCGGCATCTACTTCGGCGCAATCCAGGCAGCAACCACGATGAGGGCAGAACTCGCCGGCTACCACGGCCTCGCCGGCCTCGTATACGCGGCAATGGGCCTAGGCTCAGCCGGAATGGCCATCATGACCGTCGCCATCCCCGAGAAAATCACCCTCCCGATGCGACTCGTCATCTCAGGCATCGGAATGGCCGTCATGATCGCAGTCGTCAGCCTCATGCCGAACCTTCCCCTAACCGCGCTCTTCCTAACCGGCGCAGGCCTGTTCGTCGGCCCCTCCATGGTCACAGCCTTCACCCTCACCGAAAAACTAGCGCCCGAGGGAGGAATCGCGATCGCCATGACCTCCATGCAATCGTCCATCACCATCGGCGTGTCAATCGGCTCGGGCATCGGCGGCTGGATCGCCCAAAATCTGGCTGACACTCCCACGTATTTGGCAACAGCTACTGCCGGCATCTTGGTTGCACTGGTAGGATTTACACTGAATTCCAAAACGCTTTCAGAAGACAGGTAAACTAGGCCATCATGGCTAAGAACGAAAACACCACCACGACTGCCGACAAGGCTCCAAAGAAGCGCCGCTGGTACCACAACCTCATCGACGCATACAAGATCACGAAACGCACCTTCCCCTGGGTTGGATGGCTGATCCTCGGAATCACCGTACTCGTCACGGGCGCCTTTGTCGCACTTGCCATCTGGCAAAAAATGAACATCTTCATCACCATCCTCTTCGCGGTGACCCTAGTTGTTCTAATCCCAACAGTCGTGCTCGCAGCACTTGTAAAGAAAGCAATGTACCGCCAGGTTGCCGGCACCGTCGGCTCCGTATACGCGGTCATCACGCAGATTCGCCGCGGATGGATCGTCACCGAAGAACCCATCGCCGCGAACCGCCACCAAGACCTCGTCTGGCGCGTCATCGGCCGCCCCGGCGTCGTACTCATCACCGAAGGCCCGACCGGCCGCGTACGCGACCTCGTAGACCGCGAACGTAAGCTCGCGCAGCGCGTTGTCACCAACGTTCCAGTTCACGTGATCAACGTCGGTGAGACCGAAGGTCAAGTGAAGCTCGAGAAGCTCGAAATGATGCTACGCCGCCTACCCAAGGCACTGCACCGCAATGAAGTACCCGAAGTTGCAAGCCGCATCCAGGCTGTCTCCGCCGCAAACAAGCAGGCCGGCATGCCCCACGGCATCGACCCGAGCCGCGCGAAGATGTCCAGGCGCGCACTGCGCGGAAAATAAACCTCTTCTCAAAATGGCCGCTGGTTTCAATACCGGCGGCCATTTTTCTATATCCTGCGGCTGGCTCCTCCCCAGCGCACCCGGAAATCGCCTAGCACAAAATCGGTCGTAGCGCACCTCACATCCAAATAACTATTCATTGAGTTGCATATTCATTCATAGAGGGCAATACTTTAAACATCGACAAACACTGATCTAGGAGTTCTAGTCATGAAGGCGCAAAAAGCTCTTGCCGCAATCGCAATCACGGCTCTTTCGGCACTCTCGCTAGCAGCGTGCTCCGACCCCGACCAGGGCGGAGACGACGCCGCACTACAGCTCGAAGAGCAGGCCAAATTCTTCGATATTGATTCAATCGAAACCCAGCCTGACATCGCTGCGCTCGTACCCGCAGCGGTACAGGAGCGAGGCGTTCTTCGAAACGCAGCCTCCACCGACTACGCTCCCGCAGAGTTCCGCGACACGGACGGCCAGACCCCCGTCGGCTACGACATCGAAATCATCAAGGCGCTAGCCAAGGTCATGGGCCTAAACGAAGGCACCACCACGCACGCCGAGTTCGCAACCATCATCCCGTCGCTCGGCTCCAAGTTCGACGTTGGCGCCTCCTCGTTCACCATCACCCCCGAACGCCTGGAACAGGTCAACATGGTCGCATACGTTGAGGTTGGCTCCTCCTACGCGGTAAAGGCAGGCAACCCGAGCGGCTTCGACCCGGCCGACGTCTGCGGTAGCACCATCGGCGTGCAGACCGGCACCTACCAGCAGACGCTAGCCACCGAAATGTCGGACCAGTGCGTTGCAGATGGTAAGGAAGCAATCAACGTAATGCCGCACGATCTCAACACCGACAACGTGACCAAGCTCGTAGGCGGCCAGTACGACGCCGTTCTCTCCGACTCCACGATCACCGACTGGGCAATCGAATCCACGAACGGTGAACTCGAGCAGGCCGGCGAAGTTATCGAGTCTGAAGCCCAAGGCATCGCAATCGCCAAGGACGACGCCGAGCTAACCACAGCCGTACAAGCTGCAATGCAGTACCTGATGGACGAGGGCATCCTTGAAGAAATCCTCGACCTCTACGGCGCCGGACAAGCAGGACTCACCGAGGCAACGCTAAACCCGGGAAAGTAACCCATGGAGAATATTGATCTCATCCACCCCCGGCCGGTACCCCGGCCGGGGCGCTGGCTGTCTGCCGCAGTTGTTGCAGTACTCGCGGCGATGGCAATCAACTCGCTCATAACCAACCCGAACTTCCAGTGGCCCGTCGTATGGCAGTGGCTGTTCTCAAACACGATCATGACCGGCGTGTTCTACACCCTCGTACTCACGGTCGTGTCCATGCTCATCGGCACCATCCTCGCAATCACGATGGCCGTCATGAGACAGTCGCCAAACCCGATTCTGCGCGGCGTCTCCTGGTTCTACATTTGGTTCTTCCGCGGCACGCCAATCTACACGCAGCTCATCTTCTGGTCGCTCCTACCGACGCTCTACCCGCGCCTATCGATCGGTATTCCATTCGGCCCCGAGTTCGTAACCTTTGAAACGGCAACCGTTTTCACCGCGTTTTGGATGGCAATCGTCGGCCTCTCCCTCAACGAGGGCGCCTACCTAGCCGAAATCATCCGCTCCGGCCTCAACGCCGTCGACAAAGGCCAGTGGGAAGCCGCAACCGCGCTCGGCATGAAACGCGGCCTCATCCTGCGCCGCATCATCCTGCCGCAAACCATGCGCGTCATCATCCCACCGATCGGCAACGAAACCATTTCGATGCTGAAGACCACGTCCCTCGTGGCCGCCATCCCGTTCACGCTCGAACTCACGTGGGCGGCACGCGACAAGGGTATCCAGCTGTTCGCACCCGTACCGCTCCTCATCGCCGCAGCCCTTTGGTACCTCCTCATCACCTCAATCCTGATGATCGGCCAAACCTACCTCGAGCGCTACTACGGCCGCGGCTTCAGTGAACAGACACAAGCCAAAACCGCGGGAAAGCCCTCCAAGCAGGCCCTCATCCGCGGCGCAAACACCACCAAGGACAACCCATTTTTGGATGTGACGCCATGACCTCCATGATCGAAATCCGCGGTGTACACAAGTTCTTCTCCGACCTCCACGTGCTAAAAGGCGTGGACATGAAGGTTGAAAAGGGCGAAGTTTGCGTGCTGCTCGGCCCGTCCGGCTCCGGAAAATCGACGCTCCTGCGCTGCATCAACGGCCTCGAGCGAATCTCTGCAGGCCGCGTCTACCTGGACGGCGAACTGCTCGGCATGCGCGAAGTCGAAAAGCGCGGAAAGACGGAGCTACACGACCTAACCGACAAGCAGGTGGCCGCTCAGCGCGCCCGCATCGGCATGGTTTTCCAGCGCTTCAACCTATTCCCGCACATGACCGCTCTTGAAAACGTGATGGAAGCACCCGTACAGGTTGCCAAAGTTCCAAAAGAGCAGGCGAAAGCAAAGGCTCTCGAACTCCTCGAGCGCGTTGGCCTAGCAGACCGCACCGACCACTATCCGGCGCAACTTTCCGGTGGCCAGCAGCAGCGCGTCGCCATCGCCCGCGCACTCGCCATGGAGCCAGAACTCATGCTCTTCGACGAGCCGACCTCCGCACTCGACCCCGAGCTCGTTGGAGAAGTTCTCGAAGTCATGAAGGACCTCGCCAAGGCGGGTATGACGATGATCGTGGTGACCCACGAAATCGGGTTCGCACGCGAGGTCGCCGACCACCTCGTCTTCATGGATGACGGGAAGATCGTCGAAGAGGGAGCTCCAAGAGACGTGATCGACAACCCGAAGCACGAGCGCGCCCAAGACTTCTTCGGCAAAGTGCTCTAAACGCGCTTACACGGGCGCGCGAGCCTCGCCTGAGGCCGTCAGTCGAAAGCCATTCGAAAAGCGCTCCAACTAGGGATCCAAGCCCTCCTAACCAAGGCTGAACATAGACAATGCGGTGTGGGATTCACTCCCACACCGCATTTCTTACGCCATGCGCCTGAGTCTGATTGCGACCACAGGCCCTATCAGTTCAGCACGTTCAGCGAACCTTCGACTCAACGGGTTCGACGCGCTCACCCGTCAGCTCGTACGCATCAATAGGCTTGTCCGACCAGGTGAGCGCACGCCACAAGGACCTATCGGAGAACCACGGCTCATCGCCGCCCACCCACTCAAGTACCGTCGTGCCCGTATTGTCCATCGGATACCTCGACACGAGTTCCGTCTCAATATCAGCAGACAGGCTAGATGCGATCACGCGACTAATAGCACCGTGCGCTACAACCACGACAATCGCGTCCTCACCAATCGTCTCGCGAGCGTTAGAAAGAGCCTCATCCAGCACCTCACGCGTGCGCGCAAGCGTCTCATGACCATTCTGCGCACCCGGCATCCGCACATCCAGATCACCCTCAACCCACGCGATGAAGGTCCTCATATACGTGCGCACGTCCTCAGGCGTCGTCGACATCTCGATATCGCCAGCAATCACCTCACGAACGCCCTCACGGATGATCGGCTCGAGGCCATATTTTTCCGCAAGCGGCCTCGCCGTCTGCTGCGTGCGAGTAAGAGGCGAAACGTAAAGCACCGAAGGCTTACCACCCACGAGGCGCTCAAAATTCTGCGCGAGCTCCTCTGCCTGCGCAAGCCCCTCCTCATCAAGCTCCGCACCCGGCATCGCCGTATCGAGCGCATGCAGCGTATTCGAAACGGTCTGACCGTGACGCACCAAAACGAGACGCATACCTATCCCCTACTTTTCGGTCGTGCCCTTGAAGCCGTCAGAAATCGACTGGAGTGCGGCAGTCAGTTCAGTCGGGACAACCCAAACCTTCGAACCCTGACCCTCGGACAGCTTCGGAAGCATCTCAATGTACTTGTACGCAAGAAGCTTCGGATCAGCGTCGCCCGCGTGAATAGCGTCAAACACCTGGCCGATAGCGCGAGCCTCACCCTCAGCCTGAAGGATCATCGACTGAGCAATACCCTCCGCACGAAGAATCTCCGACTGCTTCTCGCCCTCAGCCTGAAGAATCTTCGACTGGCGAACACCCTCAGCAGTCAAAATAGCGGCGCGCTTATCGCGCTCAGCGCGAAGCTGCTGCTCCATCGCCTGCTGGATCGATGGCGGCGGATCAATAGCCTTCAACTCAACACGATTAACGCGAATACCCCAGCGGCCGGTCGCCTCATCAAGAACGCCGCGAAGACGCGAGTTAATGTCGTCGCGAGACGTCAAAGTCTGCTCAAGATCAAGCGAACCAATCACGTTACGAAGCGTGGTAACAGTTAGCTGCTCGATAGCGGAAATGAAATTCGCAATCTCATACGTAGCATCGCGCGGGTCATTCACCTGGTAGTAAATGACCGAGTCGATCGACACCACCACGTTGTCGGCCGTAATCACCGGCTGAGGCGGGAACGACGTGACCTGCTCGCGAAGATCAACCTGCGCCGCAACGCGATCCACAAACGGCACAATCAGGTGCAGGCCTGCGAACATCACCGTGTGGAACTTACCCAGACGCTCCACCACGAGCGCGCGAGACTGCGGGACGATCCTAATGGATCGAACCACAATCGCGATCACGAAAACTAGTAAAACAAGTGCAATTAAGCCCGAAAAATCCATTATTAACCCACCTGTTCAGGCATAGCGGGAGCCACGATCGCCGTGGCTCCATCAATCTCTAGAACGACAACATTCATGCCCTTCGGAATCTCGATTCCCTGAGTGCGAGCGGACCACACTTCGCCATCTAGGCGCACGCGACCATCATGCACATCCACGGTCTCAAGCACAACAGCGTTCTTACCAATCAGACCCTGCGCGTTCGTCTGAATATTCGGCGTTCGTTTTGCCAAAAACGCCTTACCCCACGGACGAACCAGAACCAACAGCAAAAGTGCCGCAATACAAAAAGCAATAATCTGAGCGAGGAGCCCGAAACCAAGCAGAGCAACCAAACCGGCCACAACGGCTGCAAGCCCCAGGTTCACAAAGATCAGATTTACCGTTAAAACCTCAGTGATCCCAAGTGCCAGGGCGATAACCAGCCACCACCCAAGACTCATTAGACCTCTTCTCCAGATGACTCAGTACTCTGCACGCGCGCTCCAGCGGCCCTCGCTCAAAGTGACCTTGAGGGGCAAGCCGAACGTGGACGAGACGACGTCATCAACCAATACATCATTAATCGGACCGGCAGCGGTGATCGAACCACCATTCATGAGGGCCGCGTGCGTGAAGCCGCGCGGAATCTCCTCAACGTGGTGCGTCACAAGAACCATCACGGGCGCATTCTTATCCTTGCCGATCTCCTCAAGCGCCATAATCAACAGCTCGCGCGCGCCCATATCCAAGCCCGCGGTCGGCTCGTCGAGAATGAGAATCTCAGGATCCGTCATGAGTGCTCGACAGATCAGAACCCGCTGGCGCTCACCCTCCGACAGGGTCTCAAAACGCCTCTCGGCCAAGTGCCCCACACCCATGATGTGAAGCAAGTCTGAAGCGCGGCGGAAATCCTGCTCCTCATACTCGTCTCGACCCCTGAAAATCTTGCCGTAAAGCGCCGACAACAAAAGGTCGACAACCGGCAGACGACCCGCAACCAAATGCTGCTGGCCCGAGCTAGAAACACCGACAATAGTGCGCAACTCCGTTAGGTCTACGCGCCCAAGCCGATAGTCAAGAACCTTCGCAGTGTGCGGTTTTTCCTTGGAATAAGAAGGGAAAACGCGGCCGGTCAAAAGATTAACCAACGTGGTTTTTCCAGCCCCATTCGGGCCCAAAATAACCCAGTTTTGACCCTGATCGACCGTCCATGAAACGTCCTTCAGGATCGGCTGGCCATCTCTACTAACTCCGACATTTCGCAACTTCACTACGTGTTCCATAAACCAAATCCTACCTTGGTGCGCCTACAGTCGCCGCACAAAAATGCCCGGGCCAGCCAATTTGACCGGCCCGGGCAACGGATCATTAACCCTGCAAAATGTGGTTGTAAAACTCCACGGTGCGCTCGCCGATCGTGCTCCAAGCGAACTGCTCCTCGACGCGGCGCCTGCCCGCCTCGCCCATCTTCGCAGCCAGAGCCGGATCCTCCAGGAGCTTCGTCAGCCTCTCAGCCAAATCGTGGTGGAACTGCTCCGGCTTAAGCGGCGTGCCGGTGCCGTCTTGCATCTGCTCGATCGGCACGAGGAAGCCGGTTTCACCATCCACGATCACATCCGGAATACCACCCGTAGCCGTGCCCACAACCGGGAGGTTCACAGCCATCGCCTCAAGGTTCACGATGCCAAGCGGCTCGTAGATCGAAGGCGTCACGAACACGGTTGCCGCATCCAAGATCGCCACCAGCTCGGGCCTTGGAAGCATCTCCGTAATCCAGAAGACGCCGTCTCGTTCCTCGCGAAGCTCATCGACAAGGCCCTCAACCTCATTCATGATCTCCTTCGTGTCGGGCGCGCCCGCACAAAGAACAATCTGCGAATCCTTCGGAATATCACGCAGTGCGCGAAGCAGGTGCGGCAGGCCCTTCTGACGCGTAATACGGCCAACGAAAGCAACCGTCGGAATATCCGGGTCGATACCGAACCTCGCGAGCGTGGCCGCGGCAGCTTCCTTCTGCTCATCCGTGGTCGGCTTCGCCCAATCCGAAAGATCAATACCGTTGTGGATCACCTGCACCTTATCCGGGTCAATCGCCGGGTAGGAGCGCAAAATGTCGTCGCGCATACCGTTCGAGACCGCGACAATACCGTCAGCACCCTCATACGCCGTCTTCTCAGCCCAAGACGACAGGTTGTAGCCACCGCCCAGCTGCTCCTTCTTCCACGGACGCAAAGGCTCAAGAGAGTGCGCGGAAATCACGTGAGGCACCTCGTGGAGGAGCTTGCCAAGGTGACCACCAAGGTTTGCGTACCAGGTGTGCGAGTGGACAATATCGGTTCCACCGATAGCGTCCGCCATCTGGAGGTCCACACCAAACGTGCGAAGAGCTGCATTCGCTCCGGCAAGTTCAGGCAAATAGTCGTAGCCCGTAACTCCCTCTTCACCACCTGGCTCGCCCGGAATCCTAGGACCCTCGAACGCGTGAACACGAACATCCACTAGGGAGCGCAAAACCCTAGCCAACTCGTTCACGTGAACGCCAGCACCACCGTAAATATTCGGCGGATACTCTCGGGTTAGCAGATCAACTCGCATTACTTATCCATCCTCTAAACAAACGATTAAGCGTGGAACAACTTCCGCAGTATTAACATTATCGGAGCGATTGTGCTGACGAGACGCGTTCGTCACAGCTAATCTTTAGGTATGAGTAAACACGTACTTGCAATTGTTCTCGCCGGTGGTGCTGGCAGTAGGCTTCGTCCCCTAACTGACGATCGGGCAAAACCCGCTGTACCATTCGGTGGCCATTTCCGTCTCATCGACTTCGCTCTCTCAAACATCGTAAACTCCGGCTACCTGCGCGTCGTTGTACTAACCCAGTACAAGTCTCACTCGCTAGACCGCCACATCACGAAGACGTGGCGCATGTCGACGCTTCTGGGCAACTACATTGCCTCCGTACCCGCACAGCAAAGGCACGGACAGCACTGGTACCAGGGCTCGGCAGACGCGATCTACCAGTCGCTCAACACGATCGAAGATGAGAAGCCCGACTACGTCGTAATCGTCGGCGCTGACAACATCTACCGCATGGACTTCTCCCAGATGGTCGACCACCACATCGCCTCCGGCCTGCCCTGTACGGTAGCTGGCATCCGTCAGCCCCTCGAGCTTTCCCCCTCCTTCGGCGTGATCAAGGCGGAAAACGGTTGCATCACGGAGTTCATCGAGAAGCCCGCCACAACTGAAGGCCTCCCCGATGATCCGAACTCCTTCCTTGCCTCCATGGGCAACTACGTGTTTACAACAGAGGATCTCGTCAAGGCACTGCGTGAAGACGCGGCAAACGAGAATTCGAAGCACGACATGGGCGGCGACCTCGTCCCCTGGTTCGTGAAGAACGGCGGCTGCGGCGTCTACGACTTCAAGGACAACGTCGTACCCGGCTCGACCGAACGCGACCGCGACTACTGGCGCGACGTAGGTACCCTCGACGCGTTCTACGACGCGAACATGGACCTCATTTCGATCCACCCGATCTTCAACCTTTACAACCTGGACTGGCCGACGCTCACAGCTATCCCCGGTCACCTTCCCCCCGCGAAGTTCGTGTACTCCGAAACGAGCCGTCTTGGCCACGCGCTCGACTCGTTCATCTCCCCCGGCGTCATCATCTCCGGTGGTGAAGTCATTCACTCGGTGCTCTCCCCCGGCGTTTACGTACACTCGTGGGCGCGCATCCTCGACTCGGTAGTGATGAACGGGTGCCGCATCGGACGCAACGCGATCGTCTCCAAGGCGATCCTCGATAAGAACGTGATCGTGGAAGATGGCGCCGAAGTTGGCGTGAACCTCGACCACGACCGTGCACGCGGCCTCACCGTCACGGACTCGGGCATCACCGTTGTGCCCAAGGGCTTCGTGATCAAGCGAGACTAACAGCTCATAAGGTAAGGCGCGGGAGCAAATCCCGCGCCTTATTTTTACGCCTACTTTTAGCCGCAGTAGACGGCTACACAAATGAAACGGGCAACCGCCGAAGTGGTTGCCCGTTCTATAAAAGCTGCTCAGGATAGCTACCTATCGGTTACGCTCATCCCATTTTTGCTGTTGGCGTTCCATGAAGCCGCCCCTTGGCTGCGACTGCTTAGCAACCCCTCTGGATTCCGTCGGGATCGTAATCATAAGGATGCCGACCAGCATGAGCCCGAATCCGACGACTCCGAGGAGCACCGCCAACCAGGTGATTCCACTAGAAATGCCGACCAGTGGGAAGATCAAACCAACTACGGCTATGACGATGCCCGTTGCAACGCGGCGAGGCGAGTAAGCCTTGCGATTAGTACGCGGCGTGCGCACAGGTTGCGCCGACATGGTCGAAGCAAGCTCCGGATCCTGAATGCGAAGCTCGCGCTCCATCTGCTCTAGGATCTGACGTTCCTGTTCTGAAAGTGCCACTTTTCACCTCCGTACCATCGCGTGTATTTACGTCTTTGTAGTTCCTATCCTAAAGTGTGCCGCACTCATTTACTAACCGGATTTCAAACACGGGGCGCACCCCACCTGCTACGCCGACCCGTCTCCACCCTGCGTTTCCTTTGAGTTCTCAGGCTTTTTGATAAGACTCGCTGGGCGTAGCGCTGCTTTTCCGAACCTTTGTTTAACCTCGTCCATCGTTCGCTCCGCGCTAATCAGGCGGCCGTCGTCGTCAAGTGGAACCATGATGCCCTGCGCCCTGTCTTGGAGGTTCTCCGCTCGAAGCCCGATCAGGCGCACGCCCCCTTTAGGAAGGCCGTAGGCGCGTAAAAGCTCGCGCGCCACTCTAGCGATCGTGTTCCCCGTATCCGTCGGGCTGGATAGCGTTTTAGAGCGCGTAACCGTGTGAAAATCAGCCGCACGCACCTTGATCGAAACCGTCCAACTAACGAGGTCAGATTCTCTAAGGCGCCTTGCGGTGTCGTGCGCCTGCCCGAGCAGAACCTGCTCCAGTTTCGACATTTCAAACACGTTCTCATCGAATGTCGTCTCCGCCCCGAACGATTTTTCCGGGCGTGCGGGCGACACCTTGCGCGGATCTATACCCCACGCGAGATCGTGCAGGCGCCTCGAAGACGCGACGCCGAGAAGCTTGTCGAGGCGCGTTAGCGAATAGTGCGCGAGGTCTTCGACCGTGTCTATACCGTTCGTGGAGAGGATCTCAGCAGTCCGCCCTCCCACACCCCACAGCGCTCCAACGGGTAGCGTGTGCAGGAAGTCAACCGTGCGGTCGACCGGTACGAGTAGCACCCCATCTGGCTTCGCGTGACTCGAAGCAATTTTCGCAACCGACTTCACGCCCGCGATCCCCACCGATGCGATGAGGCCAACCTCCTCACTGACCCTCTTTCGGATAAGCTCAGCGATTTCGGTCGGTCGGCCAAGGCGCCTAATCGAACCTGCAACATCGAGAAACGCCTCATCGATACTTATCTGCTCAACCGCGGGAGTGATCGAGTGCAGGATGTCCATCACTCGCTTCGAATACACCGAATAAATTCCTTTGCGGCTCGACACGACGATCGCGTGAGGCGCGCGCCTTCGCGCCTGAGACATAGGCATGCCCGCATGCACGCCAAGCGCACGCACGTCGTAGGTTGCACTCGTAACGACGCCGCGCCCCATGCCTCCTACGATCAAGGGCTTGCCCCTCAAACTCGGGTCTTCGTTTGCCTCAACGAGTGCAAAGAATGAGTCCATGTCCACGTGCAACACGTTGCACCCCTCATCGTTGCTTCCCCAATCGCGCTTCGCGGCGCGTGAGCGTGGAGCCTTGGACATGTCCCTCCCTCAAATGCTGTAACGTCTAGGTCATGGCGAAAAAACGTGGCGCCTCAAAAACTGAGAAAGCCTTTACCCTACGTGACGGTCTGACCTTCACAGCAGGTGGGGTGCAAGTCGAAATTGGTATCGACCAGCAGCTTGCAACCGTGTACCTAGACTCCTACGAGTCCTCTTGTATAAACCTACTCGATCCGACGGACCTCGAGTTTGAATACATGCAGCAAATGACCGCCGCCATCGAAGCGTTCATGCCCGGTGAGGAACTACTCGCACTACACCTTGGAGGGGCCGCCTGCGCACTCCCACTCGCCTGGCACCACCTGCATCGCGGCAGCACCCAGACCGTTGTTGAGCTAAACGGTGAGCTTGCCACGGCCATGCGCGAGCTGTTTTCGCTACCTCGCGCTCCCCACCTGAAGATCCGCGTGGGTGAGGCGTGGGAACAGCTCAGCGCAATGCGAAGTGAGCGTTTCAAAGTTATTGTTCGCGACGTTTTCGCAGGAGCGCAAACACCGCGACCGCTGCGTTCTCTCGAGTTCTACCGCAAGGCATACGACGTGTTGAAGCCTGGCGGGCTACTGCTCGTGAACATCGTGCACGGCAAGGGTGACGATGCCAGAGCCGACGTTGCCGCAGCCCTTGACGCCTTCGAGCACGTAAGCGTTGTGAGTGAAGGCGCGATCCTTTCTGGATCCAGGCGAGGCAACGTTGTGATCGTGGCGTACAAGCCCGAATCGTCCGGCAATGACGAAGTCGCCAAAGACAATGCCGAGGTCGCCCCTGCCACGCCGGCCAGCGTAGACGTTACCGGCGGCGAGATTGACATCTCGAAGCACTGGAAAGAGTTCCAGCGCCTCATCAGGCGTCTGGCGATACCTCCTCGCTACCTAAACCGGGCAGAGGCGGCGAGGTGGGCGGGAACGACGCGCCCAATCCTCCTGGAACAAAACTAGGGGTCGGCAAGATGTCGCCGCAGCTGGGCGCGCAGCTGTGAAGGCTCCTCCTCGATTTAAATGGGCCTTCGCGCGCGAGCACGAGTAAGCCGCACGGAGGGAGAGCAAAAAGATTTGGTGCCCGCACCTGCGAACACCAAATCTTTTTCTTCTAAGCCCTGCAACCGCAGTGTCTGGTTATCGGTTTATCCCTTCACAGCACCTGCTGCGAGACCTGACTGCCAGTACTTCTGCAAGCCGAGGAACAGAATGATTAGCGGAATGACGCCGAGCAGAGCGCCAAGCATGACCGCACCCTTGTCTGGTGAGAAGTAACTCATCATGCCGTAGAGGCCAAGTGTTACCGGTTTGATCGTGTCCGAGGAAACCATCATCAACGGGAGTAGGAAGTTGTTCCACGTCATCACGAAGATGAATAGGAAGATCGTCACCATCGCCGGAGCGAGCAGTCGTAGCACCATTGTGAAGAAGATGCGCGCCTCCCCTGCTCCATCGATGCGGGCAGCCTCAATCAGTTCAATCGGCACCGAAGTTTGGGCGTAAACGCGGCCCAGGAACACGCCGAACGGCGACACGCACGACGGGATGATGATCGCCCACATCGTATTCGTAAGACCGATCTTGTAGAACATCAGGTACATCGGGATCGTGAGCAGTGCGATCGGCAAGAGCAGGCCCGACATGATGACGCCCATCGCGACACCCTTACCGGGGAACTTGAACTTAGCCATCGCGTAGCCCGCCATGACGGAAATCAGGGTGCCAACAACGCCCGCAACCGTCGAGTACAGCAGCGAGTTTCCAACCCACCGCCAGAACATGCCCTTCGTCCACGACATGAGTGACGCGTAGTTCGCATCCAGGTTCATTTCGTCGAATAGGAACCCGTTCGTGGATGCGAGCTGGAAGTTCGTTTTAGTGGAGGCAACGATCACCCAGTAGACCGGGAAGAGGAAGTAGACAAGTGCGAGCAGTAGCACGCCGGTCGTAATCCACCTTGCCGCGGCCGAAGGGGCGATAGAGCGCATCGGCTGGCCCTCGAGAGACGGCGTGTACTCGCGGCCGTCAGGAAGTTTCTTCGTTCGAATCGCCATTACTTGCTCAACCTCCGATCGACGAGAGCGTACAGAACAGCCAAAATGCCGGCGATCAGCGCCATCACGATTGAGACTGCAGATGCGGGCCCGTCACCAGAAGGCGAAATCGTACCCATCATCGAGTTGTACGCCATCATCATTGGCGTGTAATCCTTACCCATCCAGGCGTTTGCAGTAGCCATAACCGTCGGCTCGTTAAACAGCTGAATCGTGCCGACGATCGACAGGAGCACAGCCAGTAGAGCAGCTCCGCGAACCATGGGAACCTTCACCTTGGTGACGATCTGGAATCCCGTTGCACCATCGATTCGAGCAGCTTCTTCCAACTCGTGCGGGATAGCCTGCAAGGCTGCCAAGAAGATCAGCATGTTGTAACCCGTGTACGTCCACGTCGTCATGTTCGCCATCGAAGCCAAAATCGTGTAGCGGCCCATGAAATCGACGTCTAGCCCCCAACCTTGCAGTGTTTGCACGATTGGTGAAATCTCCGGGGTGTACAGGTACAGCCAGATCATTGCTGCAACAATGCCGGGGATTGCGAACGGGAGGAAGTAACCGAGCCGGTAGGCAGTGACGTGGCGCGTCAGATAGGAATCCAACACGAGAGCGAGCACGAGTGCCAAGAAAATCATTATCGGGACTTGCACTGCGGTGTAACCGAGCACGCGCAAAATGCCCCTCCAGAATGCGCCGGACTGGACGACGTACGCGTAGTTTTCAAATCCGACGAACTGTTTACTTACTGCGCCGCCACCATAGAGACCGCCGCCCTCGGAGACCTCTTTAAAGAATGACGAGTAGAGAGAAAGAAAGATTGGGATGAGAAAAACTAGGATGAACGCCGCGGTGAAGGGAGCCATAAAGGCCCAGCCAGTGCGCGCGTCGTGTAGTTCTCTTGTCCTATTTCTCTTGCGTCGTTTTGCCGGCTTCCCGCCCTGCGACGCTACGACGGTAGCAGGATTTGCAGAAGACACGATTCACCTATCGTTTCGAGGTTACGGATCGGATGCAGGGATTTGTGAATGATGGGGGCACCCTCCCTGCGGTGGATGCCCCCATCGTAGTTACCTAGTGATCTAACTCAGTTGCTTTTACTCAGCAACCGGAAGATTCAGGCTCTTCAGGGTGTTAATGGACTCTTCCTGCGCTGCGGTGAAGATGTCCATGATCTTGCCGTTACCAGCAACAACGTTACCTGCAACCTCGTTCATCTTCGCGCCAACAGCGGAGAAGCCGGGGATGTAACCGAAGTTCGGGTTGAGGGTCTCGTTAGCCTTTGCAAGCTCTGCGAATACGTCCTGGCCACCGAACTGCGTCTTTACCTTCTCAGGTGTGGAGACCTCGCCCAAAGCTGCAACTACAAGACCCTGCGTAGCAAGATCCTCAGTCTGAGTGTTGAACCAGTCGTTGAACTTCATTGCCTCTGCCGGGTACTCGCAACCCTTCATCACTGCAACGCCGGAGCCACCGTCCGGGCCGGTCATCGGCTCGCTACCGAACACGGGCAGAAGAGCAACCTTCCAAGTGCCTTCCTCGCCCTCGGGAACAACACCGTCAAGCATGAAGCCAGCTTCCCAAGCCGGGCCAATGTTACCAACGAGCTCACCGGAGGCTAGAGCGTTCGCGTATGCGTCGCCCCAACGCTCGTGGGTAAGAGCCGCACCGGAATCAATCATTTCCTGCCAGAAGTCTGCAACAACCTTTGCGCCATCACCGGCGGTGGTTACCTTCCACGCATCATTCTCTGCGGAGTACCAGGTGTCGCCAGCAGCTGCAGCTAGTGCGGACAGCTGGTAAGCAGTCTCGTCCGGCTCGAAGTCGAGAATGTACTTGCCCTGCTCAGCCGCCGTCTTAGCAGCAGCCTTCAGCTCATCAACAGTGGTCGGAACCTCGATACCAAGCTCGTTGAACGCAGCCTCGTCGTAGAAGTATACGAGCGGGCCAGTATCCTGGGGCAGACCAACAACCGCGTCGCCAACCTGCATCTGGCCGTAAGCACCCGAGTAGTTTGCCTTGTACTTCTCTGCCTCAGCCGCAACATCCTCAACTAGGCCCTTCGAGAACATCTCCGGAACCTCGCCGTAACCGATCTGAGCCAAGCACGGAGCATTGTTAGCCTTGACGTCGGTCTCAAGCTTCTTGATCATCTCAGCAGATGCGCCGTCGAACTTCACGGCCTCCACCTGGATCTCAGGGTTCTCCGCGTTCCAACGAGCAACAATGTCGGAAACCGGAACCATGCCCTCACCGTCAGGCAGGCGGTGCAGGTACTGGATAGTAATGGCTTCTGCCGGCGCCTCTGCGCCGCCATCAGATTCGGGTGCGGGGGCTTCGCCACCCGAGGAGCATGCAACTAGTCCCATCGATGCGACAGAAACAGCTGCGAACAGTGCGGCAACTTTCTTGTAGCCGGTTGTGCGTGCCATGAGTAAAACCTCTCCTTCGAGTTCAGAATGATTAATTCTGATTACTTCTATAGCTTAGCGCGCACTTTCGATAGTTTCCACCCCTTCGTTTAGTGATTTATTACAATTCAATAACGGTGCGGTATCCCGTTGGGGACACCGCACCGTCAAAAAGAGTGGTTAGAGCCAGATGCTGCCAAGAGGCTCGAGAGTCACCTGCTTTTCCTCACCATTGCAGTTCAAAATCGTTGCCTCTACCGTGTCAAACGACGAGTTGTAGGCGAAGATTGCACCCGAGTCGTAGGTTGCAATTTCGACTCTCGGATCGTCGCAGTGAGTGGCATTTTCGTACTCGTTTTCCCTTGAAGATGCCCAGAATATGGAACGTTCGAGCATTTTGTTGTTGTCTTGGGAGTACGCAAGGCCGCTGATGTAGACGGCGCGACCAGCCCCGTATTGCTTGACCGCTAGTTCGACAGATGTTCCGGTTGATTTAAGCACGCGCACGTCGTCGCTCACCGGCACCCAGAACCTGGAACCACCGCTCAAATCCACGTTGAGAGACTCGTCGGATCCCAAAATGAAGTGCTTTGAAGCATTGATCGGATAGCGATCAGTTGAGAGCGACCATGACTGTTCTTGATCAATTCCAAATATATCGCTCAACTGGTTGTATGCACCGTTCGCCGAAACCGAGCAGGGCTCGCCCACGCCGATGATTCCGCCGCCGCCCGCAACGAACTTGCGTACAGCAACCTGCAGCTGCGGGTCTAGCCAAACATCTCCACCAGAGAAAGCAGTTCCCGCCTCACCCACGTTGATCAACACATCCAGATCGTCTAGGGCTCCCTCAAGGATGTCGTCGAAGGATATGAACTGGACGTCGAACGCCTGGCCGGCGAGCGCCTCGATTACACCGACGTAGGCATTCGTCTGCTCGTATGGCAAAGCGTGCGCAACCATGTGCGTCTGCCACGTGCGCAACTTGCCCCAAGCGTTGACGATACCTACACGCGGAGTTGCAACCTGCGGGCGCTTGCCGCCTGCAGCGCTATAGATGTCGCGGAACTCTTGGCAAATCTCCTCAATGCGATCAACAAACTCGGGGAACTTAATCGCAAGGGATAGGTAGCCTCCGTAGCCAATGCGATCCAGCGGGGAACGCACGATCGCGCGGCGCGCTGAAAGCCAGGAAGTATTCGCCTCACCGACGGGATCGCCCTCCTCGTTGAAAACATCGGGGAAGAAGTAGGGCAAGAAACGGCCTTCAGTGTACTTAACGTGCGGAATATCAGCGATGAGGCGACACGTAGCCGCATTGCCTACGGACCCAACGACCGCATCCAGGTTCGCGTCTTTAAAGTGAGGACCATACGGTTCAACACCAATCCAGTTATCGCCAAGGAACATCATGGCTTCCTTGCCGGCGGCGTGGACCGCGTCGGTTAGTTCACGCACGCGCCCCGTTACAAACTTGTGCTGGAAAGCAATCCAGTCTTTGAACTGTTTGCTCGGCTGGCGGAACACCGAGTTGTAGTAGCCCTCGTCCACAAAATCTTCCGGGCGAAGCTCGTAGCCGTACTCCTTGGCAAACGCCTCCAGCGCGGGTACCGAAACCGACGCAGAGTAGCCAAACCAGTCGACGAACTTCTCCTTGCGATGCTCGTTGAACACGAGAGTGAAGTGGTAGAAGAATGTCGTAAAGCGAACGACATCAACCTCGTCGTGCTCAGACAGCCAGCTACCGAGCTGCTCGGTCACACGCTTCCACACCTTTGGTAGCACCACGTTGTACGGGCGCTCCTTGTGGCGGGTCGGATCCTCATCCCAGTTATTCGTAATGTAGTTGTACATCTGGGTGGCATCCCAGATCTGGCGAGCCAGGAAGTTAACCGAATAAACGTGACCGACCTCGGCGTTCACGACCCGAACGCGGGAGCCATCAACGAGTTCCCAGTTTTCGTGCCTCTCCCCCGTCGTGCGGTCAAAAACCTCCCAATACTTTTCCAGATCCACGTTAGTTTCGGGCTCAATCTGCTCAGCCAGGTAGCCTTCCATAACGTCAATCGTCAGCTCGCCTTCAAGGGCGGGCTTCCTAGCAGACTGCAAAAACAGGTTCGTTACCGTGTCCGGATTCGCAACGGCCCACCCCTGGTCGCCACGCGCCGGGAAATAGGTCGAATAAACCTTTGCGGATAGTTCGTGCACGAGCTGCGGAAGTTCAGTGCCATCCGAGTTACGGACGGCGTCGGCGCCAAGGCGCTCCATAAGCTCTCGAACTTGATCGTCGATACCAACTTCAATAGGGAGGGTTACCCGACCTTTAGTGGCCATTGATACTCCTAGACGGTGATGCTAAATGGTGGAGTTAGTTGCTTTAATGACTTCAATGCCCTGTGCCTCCAGTTGACGCACGTGAGCCGGGTTTGCATCCCCATCGGTGATTACTGTCGAGACGGCAGAAATCGGTGAAATACGAGCAAAAGCGGTGGTTCCAAGCTTGGTTGAATCAGCCAGCACGACTACCTTATTCGCCGAGGCAACGAGCGCAGCATTGACTGCCGCCTCACCCTCATGGTTTGCATAAATACCCGTGGAGAAGTCAATACCATTAACGCCAAGAAACAGCGTGTCTACACTAATGCTCGGCAGCAGCAGGTCGGATAGCGGCCCAATCAACTCGTAGGACCGTGCGCGAACCACGCCACCTGTTACCACTACGCGAACACGGGGGCGCACAACCAAGTCATTGGCAATGTTGATCGCGTTCGTAACAAGCGTGATGCCGTCGTCAGCAAAGGAATCATCCCCACTAACTCGCACACCTACCTCATACGCGGCCAATGTCGTGGTTGTACCACCGTTGAAGCCAATTACCTCACCGGGCTTAATCAGCCTTGTTGCCGCCTGGGCGATCGCGGCCTTTTGCTCCGGTTGAGTAACCGCGCGGTAGCGCAGGGGCAGTTCCCCCGACTGAGCGTTGGCGCTAGCACCACCGCGAGTTCGGACGATTAGTTGCTGCTCGGCGAGCATATCCAGGTCACGACGAACAGTTGCCGGGGATACCTTTAGTTCCTCGACAGCCTCTTCTACGCGCAATGACCCACGCTCGACAATGAGATCAGCGAGACGAGAAAGACGTTCTTGGCGGTTCATGAGTCCTCTTAACAAGCACCACGAAGGGGCAAGGTTGATTCAATTTCAATCATGTTACACCTCTTTGTTCGTCTTTGATTGAGGACTCATTACCAAAATACACTACCACGATTGAAAATGATTGATATAGTGTACTTGTAATCAAGATTCATCAAGTACGGCAGTTCAGCCCTCTTGATCTACGACGTTCAGCCAGACCAATGGAGGAAGGTAAACGAAATGAGCAAAACCAGCTCTGAGATCGCATCGCAGCCCGATGTTTGGGCTAAAGCTGCAGAGGTCGCAAAGAAGACCGGCCCGCTCGCAAGCGATGAAGACTCACTCGCAGTAATCGGCTGTGGAACCTCTTGGTTCATCGCGCAGGCCTACACGAGGATGCGCGAAGTTGGTGGCGAAGGCATCTCCGACGCGTTCACCGCAACCGAGTTCCCGATGGACCGCGAATACGATCGAGTCGTATGCCTGTCCCGCTCGGGCACCACGTCTGAGATCATCGACGTAATGAAGGTACTGTACGAGGCCGGACGCCCCGCAGTGCTCGTAACCGCAGTTGCCGGTGGCCCCGCAGCACCGTACGCGGACTTCGAAGTCGTCCTCGATTTCGCGGACGAAGAGTCGGTTGTACAGACCCGCTTCGCAACCTCCGCACTCGCCTACTTCCGTGCAACGCTCGGCGACGACGTCGACAAGGCTGTTGAAGACGCTAAAAAGGCTCTTGAGGTAGAGATTCCGCAATCTTGGATTGACGCCACCCAGATCACCTTCCTTGGCACCGGCTGGACTATCGGCCTTGCTAACGAGGCGGGCTTGAAGCTACGTGAAGCAAGCCAGTCTTGGACCGAGACCTACCCCGCAATGGAGTACCGTCACGGCCCCATCTCGATCGCGGAGCCCGGCCGCCTCGTTTGGATCTTCGGCGAGGCTCCAAACGGCCTCATCGACCAGATTGATGCCACGGGCGCAGAAGTTCACACCTCCGAGCTGGATCCGATGGCAGACTTGGTTGTTGCACAGCGTTTGGCAGTTGCCCGCGCTGAGGCTAAGGGGCTCAACCCCGACAAGCCGCGTCACCTGACGCGTTCTGTGATCCTGGACGAGGAGTAAACACACCGTGCGCTACGCAATCGCATTAGACGTTGGAGGAACCACCATCAAGACCGGCATCGTCAGTGAAGACGGTCTCGTATGGCAAACGGGGCAGCACCCGACTCCCCCAAATCCCGACGAGTTAATCGCGCGTAGCGCACAAATCATCTCCGATTATGACCGCATGATCGCAAACGGCGAGGCTCTGGGCGCCAACGGCCCTATCCAAGCCTCGCAGGTCACCCAGACCGTTGGATTCGATGTACCGGGCATCGTGGATGAATCCCGCGGCCTTGCGGTGTTCAGCGCGAACCTGGGCTGGAAAGATTTTCCAGCCCGGGAAGCGCTGAGTAACGCAACCGGGCGGCCCGTGGCTTTTGGGCACGACGTGCGAACCGGCGCTCTAGCAGAGGCGCACTGGGGAGTTGGCCTCGACAACTTCTACTACGTTGCCATTGGCACCGGCATAGCAAGCGTTTTGATCCTAAACGGTGCACCAGTTGCCGTTTCGGGTTGGGCGGGCGAGATGGGGCAAATCTTGGTCCCAGACTGGGACGGCAACCCGGTTTCGCTCGAGCGGGTAGCCTCGGCTGCCGCAATCTGCAAGCGCGGGGCGAGCCTTGGCCTCATAAATGAATGCGACGGCGCTGCGGGCCTGTACCAACTGGTCGATTCGGGCTCCCCCGAAG